>JBKEDF010000016.1:0-27304 GCA_047975325.1 Pseudorhodobacter sp.
CGCCCAGGCCGGTGGCCTTTTCAATCAGGTTCAGCCCGTCGGCGCGCCGGCCTTTCAGCCCGTTCATTTCCAGATCGGCGGGCAGGAAGTATCGGCCGCCGCCGCCCATCGCAAAGTCGACGCTGCCCGCCTCCATCGCATTGGTCAGTTGCCGGGCGATATCCATCTGGGCGGTACAGCCCTCGGGGACCGAATCCTCCCAATTGCGGTTTGCGGTCTTGGCATAGACGGCTGCCGGGGTGGCATGGGTGATACGCGCGGTTGAAACGATGCCCACCGATTTGTCCATGCCGGACACGATTTCCGAGAAGGTTGTCAATTCGTTGCCCGCCACGGTCGAGCAATCGTCATGGATTGCGTTTTCGCCGAGGTTGATCAGGTTGAAACGCTGCTTGACGCCGGTATTCATCGACCCGGCAGTGGGCGCCGAATCCGGGGTCTGGGCGTTGATATTGTAGGTCTTTACCAAAGCGGAGCGGAATTCCGGCCTCTCGTAGGGCAGGACATGCTCTTCGCCCAGCTTGCCTTCCTTCTGGCCGGCATAAAGGCGCGTGGCATAGTTGGTGCCGACGCCGTTGCCGTCCGCGATCAGGAGGATCACGTTTTTGGCGCGTTTCGTGTTCGGCTGTCGGGCGGCTTCCTGTTGAACCAGGTTTTGCGCGGCGGTGAACCAGTCGCTGCTTGCCTGCGGCAGGTCCTGTGCCAGGGCACCGGATACGAATGTGATCGTGACGATCGAGGTGGCAGCTGCAAATCTCATATGGGATACTCCGGATGTTGAAAGTATCCCCCGCGTAGACGGGTTGATTGTCGCATATGTGAAGAAGGTGTAAATTTATTGTAACATGGCGACGATACTGTTCCCGCGCGGATCTGACCTGGAGGCTTGTGGCGGAGCCAAGGAAAAGCGGGGAGGCGGGTATGATCGTTCGATACCTGAAGGAATCAACGTACTACCCCGGCAGATGTAACGAATATCGACCTGTTCAAGACGGTTTTCAAAATTCGGATCGTTGCGGGTCATACGCATAAGAATTCCGGCGGCTATCTTTGCCGCCGGCAGGGGGTGTTACACCCCAGAGGCAGGGCTTCGTGACAACGCCCATTGATGGCGTGACCGCCCCACCAGAGGTAAAATCGCCCAAGGCCCGGATCGCATTTCAGCAATTTGCCGTATTCGCATGATAGCGGTGTCCGACCAAAGGGCTGTGTTCAGCCTCCCTCAGTACCGCAATAGGCGGCAGCGCTTTCGCCCGCGAGCTTGCCAAAGACCGAGCCAGACATCAGCCCGGCGCCGCCGGGATAGTTTTCGTAGAAGAGACCGCCGACCAATTCGCCAGCAGCATAGAGCCCTGGAATGGACTGATCGGTCATATCCTGCACCTCGCCCTTGGTGTTGATCTGAAGTCCGCCAAAAGTGAAGGTGATGCCGGTGGTGCAAACATAGGCTTCGTAGGGGGGCTGATTGATCGGCAAGGCCCAGTTTGTCTTGTTTGGGTTAAGGCCCTTGGTCGTTACCCCATCGAGGACAGAAGGATTGAAGTCCCCACCCTGGCAGGCGTCATTATATTCCTGTACCGTTTGGGACAGCTTCTCCGGATCGAGATCCAGTTGTACGGCCAGTTCCTCGATTGTGTTTGCCGTTGCCTTGGTGACTTCCTTGATCCGGTATTCGTCACGTAGCCGATGAATGGTTTGCTGGTCGAAAATCTGGATCGCGGTACGGTTTGGCTGGGCCATGATATCGCGCCCGTATTTGGCATATGTCAGATTGCGGTAATCCGCGCCTTCATCGACAAAACGCTCGCAATCGGTATTGACCATGATCCCCAAAGGGTAGGAATGCTTCTGGAAGTTGTCCAGAACCCACCGGTCGCCGTAGGGCGGGGCCGAAATATCCCATTCGCAGGCGTGGCAAGATGACCAGTTCCCATAAGGCTTGGCACCGATATCGAGTGCAGCCTGAATGCCTTCGCCCATATTGTGGCGGGTGCCCCGGACACGACAGAGATCCCAGCCAACACCAAGATAGCGCACGCGCCATTGCTGGTTGGATTCGAAGCCACCGCAGGCGAGAATTACGGCTTTGGCGGTGATTTCGCCGTAACCTTCCTTGGTTCTTGTCTTCACCCCGGTTACCGTGCGGTCATTGGACTGCAGAAGTCCGATTGCCGCAGTGCCGTAACGGATCTCGATACCAAGTTTCTCGGCGCGCTGGATTTCGGCTTCGACAAGGCCTGCGCCGCCGCCAACTGCCTCAATATTCACACCGCCGTAGAAATGGTGCTTGCCGTCCACAAGGTAGGACTGGCGACCGAACATTGGTACAAAGCGGATTGAATGGCCTCGCAGCCATCCCATCGTCATGCGCGACCGGTCGACCAGCAACTGGGCCAGATCCTCATCCGTCTGGTGGCGTGTTACCTCCCGCATCTGTTCCATGAAGAATTCGCGGGAATGTGGAGGCAGGATAATCTGGTTGCGCTCTGCTTCGGAAAGATCTGTAAGAATATCTTCCATGACATCTTCAAGACCGTCATGGGCGAAACGGAAACCGCCGGCAGTGAAATAGGAATTGCCTCCGCGTTCGTCTTCGGGGGCCCGTTCCAGAACCAGGGTTTTGGCCCCATTCTCATGCGCTGACAGGGCGGCGCAGAGGGCGGCATTTCCGCAGCCGACGATGATTACGTCATATTCGCTCAATTTTCATCTCCTTCTTCCCGCAGAGGGCACGCCAGTCAAATTTCACCATGGTCGCCTCTTCAGCGCCCATCATTGTGGTATCTATGCCCAAGTTTTGTTTTAAGTCAACTGTCGACATTATGCAGGTCCTCCATGATTCTCCGGGTCAGTAAGAATGTTTGCCGTTGGCGCGTGCTTGAGACAGGTAAGGCTTCGGCCAGTCAGGCGGTCATTTGCTGAAAGGCGCATCCAAGGCTGCCGCGCATATGGCCTGCCCCCTGTCGGCGTAGAGAGGTCGTGCAAGCCCCGGAGCTTTTCAAATCGACCATGGATTTTTTCCTGATTGTCGGCTTTCCTATTGGCTATCGGGACAGAAGGCGCTGCAAGATATTCAGGGGGCAGATATGTCTGACGTGAAATCCTATACCTACCAGTCCATTGCCAGATCCATCGAAGATCATGGTATTCAGACCATCTTTGGCCTGATGGGAGACGCCAATATGTTCATGGTGGATCACTATGTCAGAGAGTGCAAAGGAACCTTTGTCCCGGTTGCCTATGAAGGCAGTGCCGTGCTGATGGCACTGGCCTATTCCCATGTTTCAGGCCAGATCGGGGTTGCAACGGTCACGCATGGGCCGGCCCTGACGAATTGCACGACCGCGCTGACGGAGGGCACACGCGGCCATATACCAATGGTGCTTCTGGCAGGCGACACGCCTGTCACAAACCCGCATAACCCACAGAACATAGATCAACGTGAACTGGTCAGTGTGACAGGGGCGGGATTTGAACAGATCCGCGCACCCGAAACCGCGGCATATGATATCGCCCATGCCTTCTACCGCGCCCGTATTGAAAAACGTCCGATCGTGGTGAACATGCCTGCCGACCACATGTGGCAGGAAGTCCCCCATGAGAAAATGGTATTCCAGCCCTTTCTGGCCCCCGCCTATGTGCCGGAAGGGAAGGATCTGGACGAAGCGATCGGCATGATTGCTTCCGCAAAACGACCGATTATCCTTGCCGGGGGCGGCGCTGTCGGGGCCCGCGAAAAAATTATCCGCCTTGCTGACCGTCTGGAAGCGCCGCTTGCGACGACCCTGAAGGCCAAGGGGCTTTTCAATGGGCATCCCTTTGACATGGGTATCTTCGGGACCCTGTCCACACCCGCCGCCTATGAGGCGATCGCGAATGCGGATTGCCTTGTCTGTTTTGGCACCAGCCTTCATCACTTCACGACCGACAAGGGCAAATTGATGCAGGGCAAGCATGTCATCCAGATCAACGATGCTCCGACCGAGGTCAGAAAGAATTACCATCCTGATGCGGCGCTTGTCGCGGATGCGGGACTTACGGCAGACAATATCGTCTATTGGCTGGGTGAGGCGGAAATTCCCCCAACCGGCTTTACGAAGGAACTGGATATGGAGGTCCTGACCCGGCATCCCACCGGCTCCGACAAAAAGGCCGCTGCGGGCTGCATCAACTATGTCCATGCGCTTGAACGGCTTGAGGGAGCCTTGCCCCAAAACCGCGTGCTGACCACCGATGGTGGGCGCTTCATGACAGAGGTCTGGTGCCGCATCTCCGTTCCGGACCCGCAGAGTTTCATCGTGACCGCGAATTTTGGCTCCATCGGCCTTGGGTTGCAGGAAGCCATTGGGGCCAGCCTTGCCGCGCCGGACCGTCCTGTGGTGCTTTTCACCGGGGATGGCGGTTTCATGATGGGTGGTGTGAACGAATTCAACACCGCCGTGCGCCTGAAACAGGATCTGATCGTGATCGTCGCCAATGATTTCGCCTATGGCGCTGAACATATCCAGTTTCTGGATCGCAGCATGGATCCCGGCCTGTCGGAATTCGAATGGCCCAGCTTTGCCGGTATTGCCACGGCGCTTGGTGGCAAGGGGGTCCAGGTCCGGTCCAGTGAGGATATGGCACTGGCCGTCGAGGCAATTGAAACCCGTGATCGGCCGCTTCTGATCGAACTTTGCCTTGATCCGAATGACGTGCCCAGAATGCGCATCTGACAAGTTTTCAGCAATTACGGCTGATGTGACCCTGACCGGAATGGAGGCTCCGGCCCGATTTCGGGTTCGGGTGCTTGACCTGCGCAGCTATTCGACCGAAAGACGGCACAGCCGCCGGGCGCGGCAGGAAGTTGGGAGAACGGGACGAATGCAGGATGTGCCATCGCGGGAACTGACCGCGGAAGAGATCGAATTTTTGGCTGTCGGCGCCTGGGTGCTGGGAACGGGGGGTGGTGGCAGCCCCTATATGGCGCTTCTGAACATGCGCAGGCTTTATGCCGAAGGCAAACGGGTGAGGCTGATGTCCCCCATGGATTTGCCCGATACGGCGCATGTTGCGGTGGTCTCGAATATGGGTGCGCCGCTCGTGGGGCAGGAAAGGCTGGTCGATAGCCGCAGTTCCGCTCGTTCAGTCGAATTGCAGCAGGAACATTGCGGTATCCGGTTCGATGCGGTCATGTCGGTTGAAATCGGCGGTGGCAACGGGTTGCAGCCGCTGATGGTTGCCGCGCATCTGGGCATTCCGGTTGTCGATAGCGATTTCATGGGCCGTGCCTATCCCGAGGCGCAGATGACCTCTTCCGCGATTGGTGATCTCTCCCCCGTTCCGATGATGCTTTATGATTGCCGGGGGATCGAGGCCACCGTGCGCACGGCACCAAGCTGGAAATGGGTGGAACGTGTCAGCCGCAAGATCTGTGCGGAAATGGGGTCCACTTCCTGCACCTGCAAGGCGCCGCGAACGGGGGCAGAGGTGAAGGAATGGGGCATCCATTTCACCACGACCAAGGCGATCGAAATCGGGCGGGTACTGGATGAAACACTGAAGGCCCATGGCGACCCGATTGAGGCGCTGATCCGCAATCAGGGGGGCAAGAAACTGTTCACCGGAAAGATCACCGATGTGGAACGACGCACGACCGAGGGCTTTTTGCGCGGAACGGCTCGGGTGGCGGGGCTTGACGGTGATGCCGGGCGCAGCCTGACACTGTCTTTTCAGAATGAATGGGTTGTGGCCTGGGATGGCGATCCCGAGGCAAACCGACCCCTGGCCACCACGCCGGATCTGATCTGCGTCCTTGATACCGAAACCGGCGATGGAATTGGAACGGAAACCATCCGCTATGGGCAGCGGATTTCTATCCTTGCCTTGCCCGCACCGGAGATCCTGACAACCGAACGGGGGCTGGAATTCGTGGGGCCGCGGGCGTTTGGATATGATATCACCTTCAAATCCGTCTTTGACGGCGCAATCGGGGAGGCCCGCGCATGAGACGGATCGGAATTGACGTTGGCGGCACCAATACGGATGCGGTGCTCCTCGAAGGCGACAAGGTCATGTTCGCCACCAAACGCCCCACGACGGATGACGTAACCAGTGGCATCCTGGATGCGCTGACCGCCGCACGGGACAGTGAGGCGGGCAGGGGGCCCATTGATGCCGTGGTGATCGGCACCACCCATTTCATCAATGCGGTGGTACAGCGTAAACATCTGGTCAAGACGGCTGCGATCCGGATCGGACTTCCGGCCTCGGCCTCACTGCCGCCTTATTGCGACTGGCCTGCCGATCTGGCCGAATTGGTCGATGGCGGGATCTATCAGATCGAGGGCGGACATGAATTTGATGGCCGCCCCTTCATGCCGCTTGATATCGAGGCACTGAAATCAGCGGCCCGTGCGATCCGCGACAGCGGAGTGCTGGCGGTCGGGATTTCCTCTTCCTTTTCTCCGCTTGATCCGTCCTGTGAGGAAACCGCACGCGAGATCCTTGCCGAAATCTGCCCCGATGTCGCAGTGACATTGTCCTCCAGTCTTGGGCGTATCGGGCTTCTGCCGCGCGAAAATGCGGCATTGTTGAATGTCGCACTGTCCGATCTGGCATCGCGCACGGTCAATGCCTTTCAGGAGGCCATTGCGAAATCCGGCATTCAGGCGCCGCTTTACCTGACGCAGAATGATGGCACCGTGATGCAGGCGGCGCAGGCGATCCGGTTCCCGGTAATGAGCTTTGCCTCCGGTGCGACCAATTCGATGCGGGGGGCGGCACATCTTTCGGGGCTGAGTGATGCGATGGTGGTCGATGTCGGGGGGACGACCTCGGATGTGGGGCAGTTGCGCAACGGTTTCCCGCGTGAGGCCAATTCCGTGGTTGAGGTCGGCGGCGTCCGCACGCTTTTTCGCATGCCCGATCTTTTGTCGATCGGCGTTGGGGGTGGCAGCCATGTTACCCCTGATGGGGCACGGATCGGGCCGCTTTCGGTGGGCTATCGGCTACCGCAGGAGGCACTGGTTTTTGGCGGGGGGCAGCTTACGGCATCGGATATTGCGGTGGCGGCAGGGCTTCTGGATATCGGGGAACGTGCCCGCGTGACCCATCTGGACAAGACGGTGATTGATGCAGCACTGGCTGATGCCCGCGATCAGATTGAAGTCGCGGTGGACCGCATGAAGATGGAAAGCGGCGATGTTCCGTTGCTGGCCGTTGGTGGTGGTGCCTTCCTCGTGCCTGATCGGATGGAGGGTGTTTCGGAAGTGCTGCGCGTTCCCCATGGTGATTGTGCCAATGCGGTGGGTGCGGCGATTGCCCAGGTTTCAGGCGAAACCGATCAGGTCTTTTCCGACATGACCCGCAGCGAAGCCATCGATGAGGCCGTGCGCATTGCCCGGGCCCGTGCCATTGCGGGCGGTGCCGTGGAAGATACGCTCCAGACGGTGGAGATCGAAGATATGCCATTGGCCTATCTGCCTGGAAATGCCCTGCGGGTCCGTGCGCGCGTGGCTGGTGAAATCGGCGATCAACCCCGGGGCTGACGCCTGGCCATTCCGTCACCGCAATGCGCCCCTTCGCGCATTGCGGTGATCTGTCCCAGGGCGGAGGGGCATGGTCAGGAAAAGACGATCCCGCCATCGACATTCAGGGTCTGCCCCGTCACGAAACCCGCATCGTCGGAGGCCAGAAAGGCCACCGGCCCCACGACATCCTCGGGCGCGCCGATCCGGGCCATGGCGGTCTTGGCTTTCCAGGCGTCCCGGACTGCCGGATCTTCGAGGTTCACCCGGCCCATCTCTGTCAGGATGATGCCGGGACAGACGCAGTTGACCGTGATCCCAAGTGGCCCGACCTCCTGTGCCAGAACGCGCGAAAACCCCATGACTGCCGCCTTGGAGGCGGAATAATGGGCCTGTTCGGGGGCGCCATGTTTGCCGCCGATCGAGGCAATATTGACGATCCGGCCGTATTTGCGGGCTTTCATGGCGGGAAGGAAGGCCTGAATGACCATGAAAGAGCCCTTGGCGTTCACATCCAGCACGCTGTCCCAGATATTTTCCGGCAGGCCGTCGACCTCCCCGGCAATCAGAATACCCGCATTGTTGACGACGGCGTCTATCTGGCCGAATTCATTCAGCACGGTTCTGGCCATTGCCTCCACCTGCGCCTTGTCCGAGACGTCGCAATAGGCGGTGATGGTACGGCGGCCCATGGCGGTGATCTTTTCCGCCACGGATTTCAGGTCACCTGCCTGACCTTCGATATCATTCAGTGCCACATCATAGCCGCGTTCGGCCAGTCCCAGGGCGATGGCGGCCCCGATACCGCGGCTGGCCCCTGTTACGACGGCGGTTCTTGCTTGGGTCATGGAATGTCCTTTCAAACTGCGGAATAGCCACCATCGACGGTCAGAACCGTTCCGGTGATGAAACTTGCGGCATCGGAGGCGAGGAAAAGCGCGGCATCGGCGATCTCCCGTGGTTCCCCCAGACGGCCCATCGGGGTGCGCTCCATCCAGGTATTAAACCATTCGGGCCGTGACCGCCCTGCAAGGGTAAGCTCGGTCGCGGTATAGCCGGGGGCGATGGCATTGACCCTGACCCCGGTTTTGGCCCATTCGACCGCCATGGATTTCACGATCAGGTTCACCCCTGCCTTGGCCGCGTTATAGGCCACTTGCGGTTGCGGCACGACGGCAAGCTCCCCGCAGATTGATGAGGTCGCCACCACGGCACCGCTGCCACGTGCGATCATGCCTGGCCCGAAGGCACGCAACATGTTGAAAACGCCCGAAAGGTTCACATCTATCACGCGCTGCCAATCGGCGGGATCCACCGTGGCCGAGGGTGCATTATGGACGATCCCGGCATTGGCGATCAGGATATCCGGGGTGACCTCCCGCGCCAGCGTGGCACAGGCTGCGTAATCCGTAACGTCAAGCTGTGCGAAGCTGGCCTTGATTTTGGCAGCGGCGGTCTTGCCCGCTGCTTCGTCGAAATCGGCGATGACGATCCTTGCCCCGGCTTTGGTCAGGGTTTCGGCGATGGCGAAACCGATCCCCTTGGCCCCGCCTGTTACAACTGCGACACGCCCCTTGGTGGAAAACCGTTCATTCATCCCAATACCTCACGCAAAGCAGGATAAAGCGCGGCATAATGCGGATATATCTCCGCATAGCGCGCGACATTCTCCGGATCGGGTTCGATCAGCCGGCCCGGCTGCACCATGGCCTCGATACCTTCGTCGATTGTGGTAAAATGGCCCGCCCCGGTACCGGCCAGCACTGCCGAACCGACCGAGGGCGCATCGGGGGATGCCGGAACCCGCACCGGAATGCCCGCCGTATCCGCATGGATCTGCAACCACAGGTTTGAGGCAGTGGCCCCGCCCCCCACGGTCATTTCCGTACTTTCATAGCCTGCATGGGTAAAGGCATTGAGGATGGCCCTGGTGCCGAAACCGATACCTTCCATGATCGCGCGGAAGATGTGATGCGGTTCATGCGCCAGGGTCAGCCCCACGATTGCCCCCCGCGAAAGGGGGTCGGTATGCGGCGTGCGATTGCCCTGAAAATGATCCTGCACGATCAGGCCCTCGGAGCCAGGGGGCAGGGCTGCCGCCAGTTCGTTCAACCGGTCATAGTCCAATGGTCCGCCAGTCAGCCGTGAAAGCCAGTTGATGATGGACCCCGTGGAAGTCTGTCCTCCCTCGACGATATAGCGCCCGGGATAGACGATATCGGCATAGGCGCCCCAGACGCCGGGCGCATGGATCGGCGTTTCGGTCACACCGAATTGCAGATGCGATGACCCGGTGATCATGGCAAGCTGCCCGGGCTTGTTCACCCCCAGCCCGACCATGCCGATCAGCGCATCCGCGCCCCCCTGAACAACCTTCACGTTGCGCCGGAGGCCCAGCGTCCTGGCGGCAGTGGCGGTAAGCGTGCCGATCACCTCTCCCGGCGGGACAACCCGCTGGGGCCATTTGCCTTCCAGATCCTCCAGCCCGAGGGATGCCAGCATTCCCCGTGCCCAACCGCCATCGCGATTGCGGTAATGCCAGCGCAGACCGGCATTATCCAGGCTGGCGGCCCATTCCCCCGTCAGCTTGAAGGTCAGGTAATCCTGATATTCGCAAATCCGGTGCGCGCGATTATAAATCTGTGGTTCATTGCGCTTGAGCCAAAGCGATTTCGGGATCATCCATTCCGCCGAAACCGGCCCCTGCCCATTGCCGTTTATCGTCAGCGCCTGATCGCCGGTCGCCAGGACGGCATCGGCCTCCTCATGGGCGCGAACATCCATCCACATGATGGCGGGGCGCAGGGCATCGCCGTTTTCATCCAGCGCAACCACGGTGCAGCAGGTCGTGGCATAGGCGATGGCCTCTATCTGGCCGGGGTCGATGCCCGCCCCGGCGATTGCGCCCCGGGCGGCGGTGACGAAATTATCCCACCAATCGGCGGGGTTCTGTTCGGCCCGTCCGGGGGTGAAATGGGTCTTGTAGGGAACGGCCTGCGTGCCAAGGCAATTGCCGGTCACATCGTAGACCCTTGCCCGAAGGCTCTCGGTGCCGCCATCGGCGGTCAGGAAATAGGCCATCACATCCTCCCCGAATGATGGTTACGGTCTGAATTTCAAAGCTCTTTCCAGGCTGAAAGGGCCTTTGATGCATACATGACGGCAGGGCCACCGCCCATTTCCACGGCCACTTCCAGGGCTTCGATCAACGCATCTTCCTGCGCGCCATGGCGCTTGGCGGCTTCGGTATGATACAGGATGCAGTCATCACAGCCCTTCGCCACCGAAATGGCAACCGCAATCAGTTCCCGTTCGGCAGAAGAAAAGGCCCCGGGTGCCGTTGCCGCCTTTGAAACTGCGCCAAATCCCTGCATCACGGCAGGGGCCGCCCGGGAAAAGGCGCCAAGCCGGGTTCTGGCGGCGCGCAGGTTTCCCACTTCATGTGCCATGGGTGATCCCTTTCACGATAATGGCCTCCACCTCTGCCGGAAGGTCCCAATGCGGCATATGCCCGGCCTCCGGGAAATGATGGACGGCGATGCCGGGTGAGACGGCCATGGTATCGGCCCAGCTGACAATCCGGTCGCAATGACCGGTGATGGTCCGAACCGGGATCCTGGCCACCAGTGCCGTCAGTGCCGGGACGACATTGATGGCCTGTCCCTGCGCCGCACCGCCGCCGGGTGCGATGGCTTCGGCCAGGTCACGAAGCCGTCCACGGGAAAGATCGGCATGAATATGCGCGATGAGTTCGCTGGAAAAGGCCGCCGCGCGTGGCGAAAGACGCCGAAGCAGATGTCCGATTGTTCCGATGCCTTCCGCCCGGGCCATGCCATGGATGAACTCCGCATCAATATCATAGCCCAGACCGGCCGGGGCGATCAGTGTCAAGGATGCCGTATTCCCCGCTTCCGCAGCCTTTATGGCCAGGGCCGCGCCCAGCGAATGTCCCACCAGATGGATGTGCCCGGTCGCAGGGATCTCCGTGCGCAATCCGGCCAGGAGATCATCGAAATCCCGCGCTTCGATTTCCGTTTCGCCATGGCCGGGCAGGTCGATTGCACGCACGTGAAACCCGGCCCGGCCAAGCCCGCGACCGAGTTGATCGAAACTTGTCCGATCCCCCGCAAAACCGTGAATCAGAAGGACGGAGGGCCCCGTTTCCGGCCCCCATTCCGACGCGGCCAGACTGCCGCCGGCAGACCCTGCGCGTTTCACATCCGCCAGTTCGATCCGCCCACGCCGCCCCGTGCCCCTGATCCCGGCGATATCGATTCCAGCCTGACGTGCCGCACGCCGGGCAAGGGGGGTGGCGCGGACCGGCCCGCCCGGCTGCGCAACGGTCTGCGCATTATCTGTGACCGCAGGCTGAACCGGTTCAGCCTGTCTGGCGGGGGGAGCTTCCTCTGTCTGGGTGGTGCTGATCCAATCCTCGCCGCCTTCAAGATCAATTTGCGCAAGGGGTGCTCCGACCTCAACCAGATCGCCGGGTCCAACCAGCACCTCCACCAGACGCCCGGGGCCAAGCGCGGGATATTCAACCGCTGTCTTGTCGGTTTCGAATTCTATCAGCGGCGCGCCCCGTTCAAACCTCTGCCCGGTTTCAACCAGCCAACGTGAGACGGTGCCTTCCTCCATCGTCTCGCCAAGCCGGGGCATGATGAGCGTGACGGTCATGCGGCGGTCCTTTCGGTAATGATGCGTTCGGCCACTTCCTGAATGAACCCCGGGGTCGGAACGGAATTGGTTTCCAGGTCCACCGAAACCGAAATCGGAATATCCTCACCGGCCACCCGAATTACCGGTTCGGCCAGAAAGTCAAAACATTCCTCGTGGATCCGCGCCGAAAGTTCGGCGGCAACGCCACAGGTCATCACCCCTTCGGACAGGACCATCACCCGGCCCACGCGTTCGGCATGGATGCGGATGGTTTCAAAATCAATGGGATTGAGCGTGCGCAGGTCGATCACTGTGGTTTCGATCCCCCTGGCGGCCAGGGCATCGGCTGCCTTCATCGCATTATGTACCTGACGCGAATAGGTCACGATCAACAGATCGTCGCCTTCCCGCCGGACTGCCGCGCTACCCCAATCGGGGGCGGGGATGGCAAGGTCGACTTCTTCCTTCAAGGTATAGAGCGCCTTGTGTTCGATGAACACGACGGGATCGGGCTGGCGCAATGCGGCACGCAACAGATGATAGGCATCCGCTACCGTGGCGGGCATGGCCAGCCGCAAGCCCGGCGTGTGCATCACATAGGCTTCAAGTGACTGGCTGTGTTGCGCGCCGGCTGACCGGCCCGTTCCGCCCTGGGTGCGCAGGACCATCGGCACCCCTATCTGCCCGCCGAACATGTAGCGGATCTTGGCTGCCTGATTGCCAAGCTGATCCATGGTCATGCCGATGAAATCGACATACATCAATTCCGCCACCGGCCGCAGCCCTGACATCGCCGCTCCGACTGCTGCCCCGACAATTGCGGGTTCGGATATCGGGGTATCGATAAGCCGGTCAGCCCCGAATTCCTCGTAAAGCCCCTTGGTCACGCCATAGGCCCCGCCATAGCGGCCGACCTCCTCACCGATGACGAAGATGCTGTCATCTTCGGCCATCGCGTCGCGCAATGCCTGTTTCAAGGCGTCCCTGTAAGTCATCTGTACCACGGTTCAAACCCTCGCGAGAATACGGTCGATCCTGTTACGGACCGGTTCCGGTTCGGCCTCATCGGGGCCATAGACATCGCGAAACATCGATTTCAGCGGCGGCTCTTCCGAGGCGATGGCAAAATCTATGGTCGCGTCCATCTCGGTCGCGATGTCCTGGTCGATCGCGTCCATTTCCGCCTCGGGCGTGCCTGCCGCAATCAGCGCATCGCGGGCAAAAAGGACGGGATCCCGGGCGCGGCCTTCGGCTTCATCGGTTTCGCTGCGATAGGGGCTCTTGTCCATCCGTGCGTGGCCGAAGAAACGATAGCATTCCACCGCAAGGAAACCCGGCTGCCCGGCGCGTGCCTCATCGATCAGCCGGGCCGCTGTCTGCTGCACCTCGCGCACATCCAGCCCATCCACGGTTTCCCCCAAAAGCCCAAGCGCGCGGGCACGTTCATGCAAGGCGCGGCCGCGGGTTGCCTGTTCGATCCGCGTTCCCATGCCATATTGGTTGTTGATGCAGATGAACAGGACTGGCAATTCCCAGAGCGCGGCCATGTTCATGCTTTCATAGAGAATGCCCTGCTGCATCGCGCCATCGCCGAAGAAGGCCACTGATACGGCACCCTTTCCTGCGCGTTTCGAGGCCAGTCCCGCCCCGATCACTGCCGGGATTCCGCCACCGACAATGGCATTTGCGCCCAGATGGCCGAGCCCCATATCGGCGATATGCATGGAGCCGCCCTTGCCTCGGCAATAGCCGGTTTCCTTTCCCGCGATTTCCGCCATCATCCGGTTGGGATCTGCGCCCCGTGCCAGGAATATTCCGTGACCCCGGTGATGTGTCGTGAAGGTATCTCCGTCGCGCATCAGCCCCGCCACGCCCACGGCGGCGCTTTCCTCGCCGATGGACAGGTGCAGCATGGAACCCGCCGACTGACCGCGCACGAACAGCTCCCCCACCCGTTCCTCGAATGTGCGCACGCGCCGCATCTGCCGGTAAAGACCGGGCAGATCGCTGTTGGAGGGGGCTGCGCCGCGACCGGGTTTCGCTTTCTTGGTCATTCCGTGCCTCAGAGAAGGTTCAGTTTGGTGGTCCGGGAAACGATGGCCACTGCGATCAGGATGATGATGCCTTTCACGATGTTCTGGATGTAGGTATCCATGCCGATCAGGTTCAGCCCGTTATTGATGATCCCGATAAAGAGCGCGCCGCAGAAGGTGCCCAGAACTGTGGCCGTGCCGGGGCGGAACATCGTCATGCCGATAAAGACTGTCGCCAGCCCGTCCAGCAGGTATCGTTCCCCCACATTGGGTTGGCCGGAGCCGAGCCGTGCGGCAAGAAGTGCCCCGGCGATCACGGCGAAGACCGAAACGATGATCAGTGCGGCCATGCGGTAGAAGGTGATGCGCACACCCGACAGCTCCGCTGCCTTCTGATTGCCGCCCACGGCATAGATATAGCGGCCAAAGACGGTGCGCTCCATCACGAACCAGGCGATGGCGACGGCGATCAGCATGAAATAGGCAAGATTGGGAATGCCCAGAAATTTGCCCTGGCCAAGCGCCAGGAAGGTATCGGGCAACCCGCCATAGATTGCCCGTCCTCCTGTCATCAGGAAGTTGATCCCGAAAAGGATGGATCCCGTTGCCAGTGTCGCGATCAGTGAGGGGATCCCGACACGGGTAACCAGAACACCATTGACGCCGCCCACGATCACCCCGGCTGCGATCCCGGCCAGAAGCGCAATGGCAAGCGACCAGCCTGTTGTCAGCAGCACCGGCACCAGAATGCCTGCAAGCCCGACCGTATATCCGACGGAAAGATCGATTTCCTTTGCCGCGAAACCGAAGGTCAGACCCGACCCGACGATGGTCAGGATCGCGATCTGCTGAAAGATGTTCGAAAGGTTGAACGGTGTCAGGAAGCGATCCACGAAAAGCGAAAAGCCGATAAACATCAGGATCAGCACGCCCAGCGTGGAATAACGTTGCAGCCAGTCGGAGCGCGGCCCCGTTTCCGCGGTGGTAGGGGAACTGGAGGTCATGCGGCTTCTCCCGAGATGGCGGTGATGAAACGGCTTTCCGAGAAGTTTTCGGCAGAAATGGCCGGCTGCGGAATGCCATGCACAAAGGGAACGGCGCGGTTGCAGATCTGTGCAATTTCCGCCAGATCGGAAGATGCGATCAGGATCGCGGCGCCCTGTGCGGCCAGCCTGCGCATATGGCCGTAGATTTCCATCTTGGCTCCGATATCGACACCTTCGGTCGGTTCGATGAAAATCAGGACGCGATACCGATCCCCCGCGCCGTAGAGCCATTTCCCGATGGAGACCTTTTGCTTGTTGCCACCGGAAAGGTTGCGGATAAGCTGGCGGCGTGAAGGCGTCTTGATGTTGAGCAGGCCAATGACCCGATCGGTTTCGGTGTTTTCGCGGCCCCGGCTCAGGATCCCGCTATTGGCCGCGAAATCAGGATGGACCATGGACAGGTTTTCCACGATCGAACTGTCGCCAGCCAGGGCGTTTTCCATGCGATGGTCGGGAACCAGCGCGACGCCTGCGCGCTGCATCGCACGTACCCCCCTTGCGGAAATCTTGTTGCCTGCAACCAGAACCTCGCCCGATGATACGCCCTGCCGGGTGTAGATGGTGCGCGCCAGTCCAAAATGGCCTGCCCCGGTCAGCCCGATCAGACCGACGATTTCCCCGGCGCGCAACGAAAATTCGGGAACCGAAACCTCGCCAACCTGCCAGTTGCGAACCGAAAGCACCTCATCACCCAGGGTGTGTCGGGCATTGCTGGTGTTTTCCTCGCGCTCCATGCCCGCATCCCGGCGCAGCATCAGGTCGGTCAATATGGCCTCGCTGACCTCGGTGCGGGCGAGGGTGGCCACTTCGCGGCCATCGCGCAATACGGTGATCCGGTCGGACAGTTCCACGACTTCGGACAGGAAATGCGAAATCAGCACGACCCCCACTCCCTGCTGGGGCAGGCGGCGGATGATCTTCCATAGCTGCCGTTTTTCGCGGGCCTCCAGCGTGGCTGTGGGTTCATCAAGAATAAGCAGGCGGATGTCGCCGCGCAGGGCCCGGACGATCTCGATCACCTTGCGTTCGGCCATGGGCATATCCCCCACTGGCCGGTTGAGCGGCAGATGCACCTCGGGAAACCAGCGGTTTACCAGTTCCTGCGCGCGCGCCTTCAAGGCCCGGCGGTTGACGATGCCCAGTCCAAGTTTGGGTTCATCGCCCAGCATGATGTTTTCGGCCCCCGTCAGGGCGGGAACAAGGGATCCTTCCTGACTGACATGGGCAATGCCCTGGCCCAGGGCTTCACGGGGGGATCCCAGATGCACGGGTTTGCCTTCGGCCTCTACCTGTCCCGAAGTCGCCTGCAGCGATCCGCCAAGTACATTGACGAAGGTGCTTTTGCCCGCGCCGTTTTCGCCGACCAGACCGTGGACTTCATCAAACCGGAACTCGGCGCTGACCTGGTCAAGCGCGCGTGTGCCGGGAAACTCCATGACGATATTGGAAAGCACCACTGTCATGCGCGCCCCCTGTCAAAACCGGAATGGCGGCGAGACGGACCTGCGGCCCGCATCGCCGGATGAACGGAATTACTGGAATTCCGCGCAGTTCTGCTTGGTCACCAACGGCGCGTCGAGATAGACGATATCCGAGGGAATGACTTCTTCGCGTGGCTTGCCCTCCTCGACAATGGCGGCAATCCAGTCGCCAACCTGCGCACCCATGCCCTCAAAGGGTTGACTGACTGTGGCGATCATCATGCTGTCGGGTTTGCAAACCTCGGCAATGGCCTGAGGGTGGCCGTCGATGCCGATCACCTTGGCATTGGTGATACCCGCAGCATTCAGCACATTGATCGCGGCCTGTGCGGGTTCATCCCAGGGGGCCCAGACCGCCTGGATATCCTCACCATAGCGGGCGACGTAATCCTGCATGCTGGAGGTCGTATCCTCAAAAAAGGCGGTGTAGTCGATATTATGTTCGGCCAGCACCTTGATATCACCATATTCCTGCAGGATCTTTTCCATCACATCGCCGCGTTTGCGGGTGCCGTGATGTTCTGCCATGCGCAGGAAGATGATATTGCCCGTGCCACCCATCTGATCCAGCAGATAGGGGGAAACATCGGCCGACATCGCCCAGTTGTTGGTGGTGATATCCACCATCACACCTTCCACATAGCCGCTATCGACCGCGAAGATCGGGATTCCGGCCTGAACGGCCACATCGATTGCCGCACGGGATGCGCGCAGATCCGACATGGTGATGATGATCGCATCCACCCCGCGTGAGGCGGCATCCTGAATATTTGTGGCGGTCTTTTCGCCGGAACCACCGGAATCAAGGAAACTGACATTCCAGTCCTTGCCGGTTTCCTGAAGCCAGGCCTCAAACCCCACTTTCACGCGCTGTTCGGACTGTGCCGCAGCATTGGCATGGACCCAGGCGATATCGGTCGCATTGGCCGCTGATGCCGCCGCCATCGCCAGTCCGGCGACGATTGCGGCAGTGAATTTCGTGTTGAACATCTGTTTCCTCCCAGATTGCCAGGTTCGGCAGGCAGCTCCCCCAGCGTGCCTTTGTGGTGGCAAGGTGACTCCGGAAATTACATTTGTCAATCATCAATACAGTTGTAATATCCAGTTTGGGTCAGGCCGCTTTTGACTGCCCGGCCGCAAAATAATGTGTATGAGGGGGCATGACCGATTCAGCAGATGCACAATTGATGAGCCGTGCCGCCTGGCTCTACTCTCTGGGGGGCATGAACCAGGAAGAAACGGCGGCCCGGTTGGGGATGACCCGGGCGCGGGTCAACAGGATCTTGCAGCAGGCGCGCGAAACCGGGATCGTATCGATTACCATCGATACGCGGGATAATGGCATGCTGGAACTGGAGGACCGCATCGCTGCCGAATTCGGTCTGGAACGCTGCATCTGCACCCCCGCGCTTGGCCTGGCGGAGGCTGTCGCCAGGGAACCGGCACTGGCGGAATTCCCGCGCCGTGCCGTGGGTTCTGTGGCGGCACGGCTGCTGCGGGAAATCCTTTCGGGTCAGCCGGAGGCATTGATCGGAACGGGATGGGGCCGTACGCTCGATCAGATCACGCGGCAGATTGCCGGGCTTTCCGCGCAGCGTGCGCGTTTCGTCAGCCTGATGGGTTCGCTGACCGCAAACAGCGCCTTCAATCCGTTTGAGGTGGTTCAGGCGCTGGCCCGGGCAACGGGGGGGGAGGGGTATTTCCTGCCCGTGCCCTTCATTGCCGACAGTGCGGAAGACCGGGAAATCCTGATGTCGCAGCGTACGGTAAAGGATGTGCTGCACATGGCGCGCAATACCGATATCGCCTTCATTTCGGTTGGGGAACTGACCGAAACAAGCCTGCTGCGGCAATCCGGAATGATCAGTGCCGGGGAACTGTGCGGATTGCGTGAAGCCGGGGCTGTCGGTGACACCAACGGCATCTTCTTCGGGGCTGATGGCAAGCCGGTGGCGCATGATCTCAATGCGCGTACATTGGCGGTGGGGTTTGCCGCGCTTGGGCGAAGCCATACCGTGCTGCTGTCGGCCGGGATGGAAAAGTCCTTTGCCACGCGCGCGCTGCTTAGAAGCGGCATTATTCGAACCCTGATCATTGATGGGGATGCCGCCCACGCGCTGATGGAAGATACCCGCCCCGCATCTGCGTGACCGTGGCAGAAACCCGCCTGGCCCATGATGATCCAGTCGGCTGGTGTCGTCAGGGTTATGATGGTCGCCGGGCATCGGGATACATGCAAGCGCCCATATTTCCGTATCTGGTACAGGACTGATTTCGTCAGGGTTGAGGCGGCTTGTCAAAATTTCTTGACGGGCGCGGCGGTATCGCTTACTCAAAGAGTGTTCCGTATTATGAATTTTGTTCAAAATACAGAACATACGGGAGGGGGAATATGAGCGGCAGAGGTGCGGAGCGGGTTCTTCAGCTTGTCGAATGGCTGGCAGATCAGGTGAATCCTGTCTCGCTGACAGATGCCGTGAAGTCGCTGAGCCTTCCCAAAAGCAGTGCCCTTGCACTGTTGCGCATTCTCAATGATGCCGGATATGTCCGACGGCAGGATGACGGCCGTTATCTTCTTGTCCGGCGCCCCGGGGAACCGACCGCCACCGGGCGCGGTCATGGAACGTTACTGCGCTGTGCCGATGCGTATCTGCGCGGTGCGGTTGAGAAAAGCGGGGAAAGCGGATTTATTGCGACCCTCGATGATGATCTTGGGGTCCAGTATATTGCCAAGATCCTGCCATCCCGGGAAATTCGGTACGACCGCAATATCGATGTTCCGCGCCGTCCACATCAGGTTTCATCCGGCATCATCCTGCTTGGCGGGCTGACCGATGCCGGTCTGGACGCTTATATCACTGCTGAGGTTGCCGCCGGTCGGCTGGTGGAGGCGGGTGCGGCGCAGCTTCGGGCAGATATCGCCAGGGCGCGCAGTACGGGCATCTGGCTCAGCCGCAAGGGCGTGGTGGAAGGCGCGGGCGGCATGGCGGCACCGATCCGCAACCGCGACGGTGAAATCGTTGCGGCCATCAATATTGCCGGACCCTCGTCAAGACTGTCAGCGGCCGCCAAGAAGATAGAACCCATTTTACGCCAGGCCGCCGATGCGATTTCCGCATCGCTTGGCTGGTTGCAACCGCATGCCGCCGGATTAACCAGTCCGGACGACTGAAACACCCATTCAGCCTTAGGGAGGAAACCAATGCTGAAACTTGACTTCAATCGCCGTTCCACCATCGCGGCCATCGCAATAGGTATCGCCGCGATTGGCATCGGTCCGATCACCGCGCAGGAGTTTCCCGGTGATCGCGGGATCGAACTGGTTGCGGGCTACGGCCCCGGCGGTGGGCATGATACGTTGCTGCGCACGATGGCCACCATCTTGCAGGATCAGGGCATTATCGAGGTGCCGCTGACCGTGGTCAACAAGCCCGGTGGCGGTTCGGCCGTGGCAATGGGTTATCTGAATTCCCGGGCAGGCGATGGCCACTACCTGATGGCGGTCACGTCGTCGCATGTGACGACGCCGCTCAGTTCCAATGTCGGTCTGGAGTATACCAGCTTCACGCCGATTGCACGGCTTGGCATCGATCCGGAACTTCTGCTTGTTGCCGCCAATGGCCCCTATCAGTCGATCGAGGATCTGAAGGCTGCCGGAAAGACGCTGAATGTGGGCGGTACCGCAACCGGGTCGATCGAACATATTGTGGCCATCGAAATCGGAAAACAGGCCGGGATCGACGTGAATTTCGTGCCCTTCCAGGGTGACAGTGAGGTGGTCACCGCGCTGCTTTCGGGTCAGGTCGATTTCATCGTCAGCAATCCGGGCACCGCGAGCGACTTTATCGAAGCCGGCAATTTCAGGGCGCTCGCGATTTCGACCGAGGAGCGGATCGAGGCGATGCCTGATGTGGCAACTTTCACCGAACAGGGTCTCGATATCACCATGAGCCTGTTTCGCGGCGTGACCGCCCCCGCCGATATCACCCCCGAAGCCCGCGAATGGCTGACGGCCAAAATGCGGGAGTTGAGCGAAAATCCTGAATGGAAGGCGAAATACCTCGACCCGAATGGTGTCGTGGGGGATTTCCTGCCGGGCGAGGAATTCGAGGTGCATCTGGCCGATCAGCAGCAGATGTATGCAGAGGCGTTGAGCAGCCTCGGTCTGGGTCAGTAAAATCGGAGCCACAGGATGAAGACGTCGGAAATGATCTTTCTGGGGGGGCTGGCCGCATTCGCGATAGCCACCCTGATCCCCAGTATAAACATGCCCTATAGCTCGGGCCAGACATTTGGGCCGGGCTTTGTGCCGCTGAACATGTCCGTTGCCGTCCTCATCCTGTGTGCCCTGCTGGTTCTGCGCCAGTTCCGTACCCATAAGGCGATAACGTCAGGCGGGACGGAAGGTGCATCCGGTGAAGGCGTGATCGCGGTCATCGTGGCGATTGCGCTGATCGCGGCAACGGTCTTTGCGGCGCATTATGGCTCCCTGTTGTTGCCGCTTGGTCTGTGCAGCCTTGCCGTGACAAGGTTCCTGCTTGGGCGCAGTTGGCTGGTTGCCATCGGATCAACGCTGGCAACCATTGCCGTCATCTATGCGATCTTCAGCCTCTGGCTGCAGATCCCGCTGCGCTGAGGGGAAGATATGCTTGATGCACTTTACCAATTGGGCGGCGGGTTTGAGACGATCCTGACCCCATATAACATCGCGTTGATCTTTCTGGCCGGGATGATCGGCACGGTCGTGGGCGCATTGCCGGGACTCGGGCCATCGGCGGGCATTGCGTTGATGCTGCCGTTGACGGTGGGGATGGACCACGCCTCGGCGCTGTGCCTGCTGACCGGCGTCTATATGGGCACCATGTATGGCGGGCGGATTACCGCGATCCTGATCAACACGCCCGGCGACGCGCCCGCCATTATCACGGCCATAGACGGCTATCCGATGATGCAGCAGGGCAGGGGGGGGATCGCGCTTGGAATTTCCGCCGTTTCATCCTTCATCGGCGGCATGTTCGGCCTTCTGGTCCTGATCTTTTTCGCGCCGGTGGTTGCACGCAACGCGATCTTTCTGGGACCGCCGGAATATTTCCTGCTGATGTTGCTGGGTCTGTCGACCATCGTCCTGCTGGCAGGCGAGGATATGCTGAAGGCCCTGTTGATGGCGTGTTTTGGTGTGCTCGTCGCGACAATCGGATCCGACTATATTTCCGGTCATGTCCGTTTTGCCGTAACGCCGGAACTGATTGAGGGGATCGATTTCGTTGCCATCATCATCGGGCTCTACGGGCTGGGTGAGGTGCTGCACAATCTGGAACACAAGGTGATGCTGAACCTTGGCAAGCCAAGTTTCCGCGCGTCGGATTATGTGCCCGATCGCGCCACCCTGAAGGAAAGTGCAATGCCGGCTGTTCGGGGCTCCGCCCTCGGGACGGGGATCGGGCTGCTGCCGGGGGCAGGCGCGACGATTGCGACTTTCCTGGCCTATGCGCTGGAAAAGCGGATATCGAAAACGCCCGAAAAATTTGGTCATGGTGCCGTGCCCGGGCTGGCCGGGCCCGAGGCGTCGAACAATGCCGCCGTACCCGGATCGCTGATCCCGTTGATCACGCTGGGCATCCCGGGTTCGGGGGGGACTGCGATCATGCTTGGTGCGCTGATCATGTTCGGTCTGCAACCCGGCCCCCTGTTGATGATCAAATCAGGTGATGTCGTCTGGGCGATGATTGCCGGGCTGGTGCTGGCCAATGTCTTTCTGCTGCTGTCCAATGTCCTGCTGATCCCGCTTTTCGTAAATCTCCTGCGGGGCATTCAGGGCGTATTGGCATCGGTGGTGATCGCGCTGTGCGTTGTTGGTGCCTATTCGCTGGCCTATTCCAATTTCAATATCTGGATCATGCTGGTTTTCGGCGTTCTGGGTTACCTGATGCGCAAGAACGACTATCCGACCGGCCCGTTCATCCTGGCGGTGGTGTTGGCGCCCCTGGCCGAAAATTATTTTCGCCAGTCTGTCATGCTGGGTCAGGGCAGTCTGGGGATCTTCTGGGAACGGCCGATTTCACTGACCATCATTATCTGCATGGTGTTGGCGGTTGCGGCGACTTTCGGTCTGAAATTCATCATGCGTGGGCGCAACAAGGTGGTGTCCCAGACCACCAGCGATGGGGAGGCGCACGAATGAGCCGTCAGCAGAACTGGACCCGGACCGCAATTGCGGAGGGTCCGACCGGTCCGTTGCAGGGGATCCGCGTGCTGGATATGTCCCGGTTGGTCGCGGGCAACATGGCCTCGCTTCAACTTGCGGATTTCGGCGCCGATGTGGTGAAGATCGAGGCGCTTCCGGCCGGTGATCCGCTACGCGCCTGGCGGCAGGGCGGTGAGGCGACATTCTGGAGGACCTATGGACGCAACAAGCGCTCCCTTGGTCTGAATTTCAGGGCCGATGGCGCGATCGACCTTTTGCGCGACATGATGGCGCAGGCGGATGTGATGATCGAAAGCTTCCGGCCCGGCACATTGGAAAACATGGGTCTTGGCCCCGATGTGATTGTGGCAGATTTTCCGCAACTGGTTTTGCTGCGGGTATCCGGCTTCGGTCAGACTGGCCCTTATGCGATGCGTCCCGGTTTCGGAACCCTGGTGGAAGGCATGTCCGGCTTTGCCCATCGAAATGGCGAATCGGGCGGTGATCCTCTCCTGCCGCCGCTGGCACTTGCTGATATGATTTCGGGCCTCTATGGCTCCAATGCGATCATGATGGCGCTGCGGTCGCGCGATCAGACCGGACAGGGACAGATTATTGACCTGTCATTGCTGGAGGCCATGGTGTCGGTGCTGGGGCCGGAGCCCCTGGATTACCGCCTGACCGGGACGCCGAAGCCGCGTGTGGGCAATGGGTCCAACACGTCCAGCCCGCGCAATGTCTATAAAAGCCGTGACGGTCATTTCATTGCCGTCTCGGGTTCGATCCAGAGCACGGCGGAACGGCTGTTTCGCGCCATCGGGCGCGATGACATGAACAGTGATCCACGCTATGCGAATAATGAGGCCCGCGTGGCGCATCGCCATGAGGTCGACGCGATTGTCGGGGCGTGGATGGGTGAACGTGATCGCGCCGACCTGATTGAAATCTTTGACCGTGAGGGCATTACCGCAGCCCCCTTGTATTCGATCGATGATATTATCGGGGACCGGCATTTTGTGGAACGCGGTATATTCACGGAAATTCCGGACGTGGAACTGGGTAGCGTGCCGACCCATGCGCCGTTGCCGCGCCTTTCAGGGACGCCCGGCAATATCTGGCGCCCCTCACCGGGTATTGGCGAACACACGGCGGAGATCCTGGCGGATTATGGCATTGGCGCCGCCCGGAAGGCACAGCTTCTTAACAGCGGCACCGTGCAGGCTGCAGCTGATCAGGAGGACGAATGAGACTCCGCTCGCTGCTTTACGTACCTGCCCATGTGCGGCGCTTTGTTGCGAAAGCGCATGAACGTGGGGCGGATGCCGTTATCCTTGATCTGGAAGATGCGGTGCCGGAGGGTGAAAAGGATGCCGCCCGCGCCGCACTTTCGCAGGCTGTGCCGGAGGCCGGTCGTTCAGCTGCACGCGTTTTTGTCCGTGTGAATGCCACTGACCGTCTGGCGCAGGATATCCAGGCGTCGCAGGCGGCAGGTGCTTTTGGCATCATGCTACCCAAGGTCGATACCGCTGCCGATCTGGACGTGCTGCCCCCGTCTTTCCGACAGAATATCGCGATAGTAGAATCTGCCCGCGGGCTGATGGCAGCGCGGGAAATTGCTGCTCATCCCGCTGTCGCGGCTCTCTGCCTCGGCTCGGAGGATTTCGCAACGGATACCGGTGCTGTTGCCTCCGCCGAGGTGCTGCGCCTGCCCAAACGTTTGCTGCATTACGCCGCGAAGGCCGAGGGCAAGCTATCGCTTGGCCTTTTGCGGTCAGCTGCGCAATTTGACGATGATGAGGGGCTGGAGGCGGCGGCGAGCGAAGCCGCGAATTTCGGATTTGACGGGGCAACCTGCATTCATCCAAAGGTGGTCGCAGTGCTGAACAGGGCTTTTATCCCCGGTCCCGAAAGGCTGGCCTGGGCGCGCCGTGTGATCCGCGCTGCGCAGGAGGCTGCAAGGCAGGGCCGTGGCGCATTCATGCTGGATGGCGAATTTATCGATGCCCCCATTGTCACACGCGCGGAGGCAATTATCGCCCGCGCCGAACCCCCAGTCGATCCCAAGACGACATGAACGGCTGCGACTGTCATATCCATATTCTGGATCCGGCTTTTCCGGCCAGTGGGGATGCACGAATACTGCCCGGTGCGACGCTTGCCAATTATCGCGGTGTGCAACCGATATTCGGTACGACCCGTGCGGTTGTGGTGCAGTCCAAGGCATATGGTACCGATCTGGCCTGTCTGCTGGACGCTTTGTCGAGGCAGGAACAGGGGCAGGAGTGGCGCGGCATTGCCGTGGTTGAACCTTCGATTGATGACGCCACATTGGCGTGTCTGGATGCGGCTGGCGTGCGTGGCGTCAGGTTTTCGCTTTGGAATGCCGCTGATGCCGTTACCCGTTTTGATATGCTGGCCCCGCTGGCCCCGCGCCTGGCCGAGCTTGGTTGGCATGCGCAGATCCATATGCATGCAGATCAGGTGATGGCGGAGGCCCGGATGCTGGCAGACCTGCCCTGCAATCTGGTCTTTGACCATATGGGCCGTCTGCCGCCCGGTCCGGATGCGGTCGGGCATCCGGCCTTTGATTTCATCACCGGCCTTTCCCGTGATGGACGCGCATGGGTGAAACTGTCGGGGCCATACCTTAACCGTCGGAGCGAACATGACAGCGCAGACTGGCGGGCGGTCGGCCGTGCATGGGTTGCCGCGATCCCCGACCGGTTGGTCTGGGGCAGCGACTGGCCGCATGTTACCGAAACCGGCCATGTGCCCGACCCTGCGGATATCCGATCGACCCTGACCACGTGGTGCGATGCCGATCCGACGCTTGAACAACATATCCTCAGCCGGAACCCCGGGAATTTGTACGGTTTTAGCTGGGCAAGCCCACACATGACATGATCCAGATGGAGGACAAGATGACCAACCCGATTTCCCGCCGCCTTGCGTTTTCCCTTGCCGGGGCCCTCGCGCTTTGCGTAACCATGAACCCGGCACTGGCACAGGATGACTGGCCCGGCCGTACCTTGACCCTGATTGTTCCCTTTTCGGCGGGCGGTAGTGCGGACCGCGTGGCGCGCAACCTTGCCCCCTTCCTTGAAGAGGAACTCGGCACCTCGATCGTGGTTGAAAACAAGCCCGGTGCGTCTGGTCAGGTCGGTACCATGCAGATGCTGGCCCGGCCTGCCGATGGCAATACCGTATTGCTGAACGCGCAGCCCTATTTCAGTGCGTCAATCGTTTTGCAGGGTGCCCCCTATTCGCTTGCAGACCTCGAAGCGCTGAACGTCCAGAATGTCGGGAATATCTCCGTCACGGTGAAGGCGGATGCGCCTTACGAAACTTTTGCGGATCTTGATGCGGCCATCAAGGAAAACCCCGGTGGAATTTCCGTGGGAACGGTGCGCGGTGGCGGTTCGCATCTGTTGACGTTGCTGTTGCGCGATGAGCTTGGCTGGGATGTGCGTATCGTGACATATGACAGCGGTGCGCCGGTGCGCACCGCCTTGCTGGGTGGGCAGATCGATTTTTCGCTGAATGGCGCGGTGTCGGATGCGGCCATGAAGCCGGAGGTCCGTTCGCTTGGGCTGTCAACCAGCCAGAAGATCGCGGCCTTCCCGGATGCGCCCTATTTCAATGACCTGCCGACGGTGGCGGATCAGGGCATTACCCTGCCTGAAACCGGCGATATCCGTTTTCTTGCCGTCAAGGCAGGCACGCAGGTGGAATATCCCGAACGTTTTGAGAAGCTGCGCGCTGCCTATGAAGCGGTGCTGAACAACCCGGATTATGTCGGGATCCTGGAAACGCAGGGTGAGGCCGAAGAAACAGCCTATCGCGGGCCGGAAGACAGTACCCGCATCCTGACTGAGGCCGATGAACTGATGCGCAACTACGCCGACGCATTCGGGAAATGAACGGGCAACGTTCTGTCACGGGTTTGCTTCTGCCGCTGATGATGATCGGTTTTGCGGTCAGTTACTGGATCGCGAACCGGCATGTGCCGCAGCAGGATATGCGCATGGTCATACCGCTGACCGTCGCGCTGATCCTGTTGTCGCTGGCCCAGATCTGGCGGTGGTTTGCCGGGCGCGATCATGCTGCAGAGCGCCTGGACTGGGCAGCCCTGAAACGACCATTGCTGTTGCTCCTTTCGACCCTGATCCTTCTGTTCGGTGCGGATCACGATTTTCCAATTGCCGCAGCGCTGTTTCTGGCCCTGTCCCTGCCGGTGCTGGGTATGCGGCGACCGTTGGTGGTGGCGGGTGTCGCAATCCTGTTCCCATTGGCCGTCTATGGGGCATTTACCCTGCTTGGGGTGCCGCTGAATTCATTCTGGCTGGGGGGGTGAGGGATGGAGATCGCGATCAATTCGGTCATGCAACTGATG
>JBKEDF010000019.1:0-17569 GCA_047975325.1 Pseudorhodobacter sp.
TACCATCATGAAAGGTCACGCCCTGACGCAGGTTCATATCCAGCGTTACATTATCAACCCATTCCCAATCGGTTGCGAGCAGCGGCTTGAACTCCCCACTATCAAGGTCACGGACTATCAGCGTATCCCATACGTTGCGACCCAGGATCACACCAAGGCGAAGCGTCGTGAAATACGGGTCGGGGCTTTCAAGTGTTTGGCCATAAGCAAAACGCAGGCTATTGTTCGGATTGCTGCGCCTGCGCGGGCAATGCCGTCATACATATAAGACTGGCCAGAGCCAATTTGCTTTGGAAGGTCATGTTCCTCTCCGTTGTCATGAATATGGAGCCGTTTCTGACGTTGGCTTCGATTATCCTGAGATCGTTTGATCAATGGGTCGTTCTCTTGTCGAGACGACGGCGCGCTTTCCCCCTCATCAAACCATGACCAAATTATTGGCACAGCCTCATCTACAATGATGATGCTGACCGGGAATCCTTGGGCAACGATTCCCTAAATCTTGCCATAGTCAATATTGCATTCTTTATCTACTATATAGTATACAATAATGCAAGCTTTGTTTATCAAGTCTTTTTTGGAGAAACCCATGAGCTTGTTCGCAGAGGTCATGACGGCAATACTGAGCCGCAGGGCCCAGCCTCAGCCTGAGATAACAATCGCGGATCAACCGATAGATGAGTTGTGTCGCGCCATGGTTGCCCCTGCCGGCGAGGCTTCCCTTGCTGCGATCGGCTACCAGATCCTGCGCAAATACGAAGCGCTGGATACCGCCGAAAAGAAGGACTTCTTTGGTTTTCTTGCGAAGGAAATGACCTTTGATCCCGATCTGGTTTTGACTTCACTCGATGCGCTCAGGGAGGCCGAAACGGGGGAAAACTATCGCGCGTTCATGGAGGCTGCCGAGCCGCCACGGCAGGAATTGATCCGCAGGCTCAATCAGATTCCCGATGCGACAGGCCGACTGGTGCGAATGCGCCAGGATCTTTTGGGCATCAATCGCGATGATCGGAAACTTCAGGCGCTTGATCTTGATTTTCGCCATCTTTTTGCATCGTGGTTCAATCGGGGTTTTCTTGTGCTCAGGCGGATCAGTTGGGAAAGTCCGGCGCATATCCTTGAAAAGATCATTACCTATGAAGCAGTTCACGCCATAGACAGTTGGGACGAACTCCGGCGGCGGCTCGAACCGGAGGACAGGCGTTGCTTTGCATTCTTTCATCCTGCAATGCCCGATGAACCGCTGATCTTTGTCGAGGTTGCCCTGACCCGCGGCATACCGGCCTCAATCCAGTTGCTGCTTGATCAGGACCGTGAACATATTTCCCCGAATGACGCGAATACCGCAGTTTTCTATTCCATTTCGAACTGCCAAACCGGGCTTGCAGGCATTTCCTTTGGCAACTCGCTGATCAAACAGGTGGCGGCTGATCTTTCAATAGAACTGCCGAACCTTGGAACCTTCGTCACCCTTTCGCCAATACCCGGTTTTGCGCGCTGGCTGGTTTCCGAAGGGTTGAAGGCTGATACAGATGAACCCGGTGCAATCGAAAGAATGGCCGCCCGCTATTTGCTGACTGCAAAGCGCGGCGATGGCCAGCCGCTTGATCCGGTGGCCCGTTTCCATCTTGGAAACGGGGCCGAGCTTCATGCGATTCATGCCAGGGCCGATCTAAGCGAAAGAGGTCAGGCACAATCGCATGGTGCGATGGTAAATTATCTGTATGACCTGCAGAAGGCGGTGAAACGACAGGAAGACTATGTGGTTTCACACAAGATCACGGCAACCGCCGATATTTGCGGCCTGCCGGGTGTCGCCGACGAAACCAGACAGGGGCGCAATAAATGACCAACCCGCTATATGATCACCTCTTTGGACGGCATGCGGCCTCTGAAAGGCCATTTCTCCGCCTGCCGGACAGCACAAGCATAAGCTATGCCGAATTCATTCAACGGAGCGGACGGCTGGCAGCGGTGCTTGCCTTGCAGGGACTGAAACCCGGCGATCGCCTGGTTGCACAGGTTGAAAAATCACCCGATGCGCTGGCCCTATACGCCGCCTGTGTCCGGGCAGGTATCATCTTTCTGCCCCTCAACACCGCTTATACCGCGGAAGAGTTACGCTATTTTATCTCGGACAGTGACGCTGCGCTTGTAATCTGCGCGCCACGGGATGCCGCCGTAATCGGTACAATCGCCGCAGATTGTGGCGCAAAGCTTCTGACGCTTGATGGTATTGGCGGCGGATCGCTTGTCACGGCTATCGAAGCCGTAACCGGTGAAGGCGAGATTGCGGATCGCAGGAGCCACGACATTGCCGCATTGCTTTATACGTCAGGCACGACCGGGCGATCCAAAGGTGCGATGCTCACACAGGACAATCTTTTGTCCAACGCCCGGGTCCTGACCGAATACTGGCGTTTTACCGATAAAGATATCCTTTTGCACGCCTTGCCGATCTTTCACACCCACGGCCTGTTTGTCGCAACGAATATCACGCTGGCAGCGGGTGGTTCGATGCTTTTTCTGCCCGGGTTCGACCTGGAGGAAATCCTTGGCGCCCTGCCCGGTGCAACGGCGATGATGGGTGTTCCGACCTTCTACACCAGGTTGCTGGGAGATGCGCGCTTTACTCGTGATCTGGTGCAACACATGCGTCTTTTCATTTCTGGCAGTGCGCCCTTGCTTGCGGAAACCCATATCCGTTTTGAAAAGCTGACAGGGCAGCGGATCCTCGAACGTTACGGCATGACCGAAACCAATATGAACACTTCAAACCCCTATGATGGCGAACGCCGCGCGGGTAGCGTCGGTTTTCCCCTGCCGGGTGTCGAACTGCGTATCGTCGATCCGGAGACGGTCATGGATGTTGCACCCGGGGAAGTCGGCCAGATCGAGATACGGGGCACAAATGTCTTCAAGGGCTATTGGCGCATGCCGGAAAAGACCGCAGCCGAGATGCGTGAAGACGGCTTTTTCATCACCGGGGATCTCGGGACCATGGATGCCGACGGCTATGTTACCATCGTGGGCCGGAACAAGGATCTGATCATTTCGGGTGGCTACAACATATACCCCAAGGAAATCGAACTGGTCCTTGACGATCAGCCGGGCGTCCTGGAAAGCGCGGTTATCGGTGTGCCGCATCCCGATTTCGGGGAAACCGTTCTTGGCCTGATCATCCCCAAACCGGGTGTAAAGGTTGATCTTGATCTGTTGCAAACTGCCGTTGCCGCGTCGCTGGCGCGTTTCAAACATCCACGGCGGCTGATCATAATTGACGAATTACCGCGCAATACGATGGGCAAGGTACAAAAGAACATCTTGCGCGAAACCTATCACGGCCTTTTCGCACAAGGCTAAGGGGATACTTGCAATCCTTGTTGGCGATTTTGTATGCAAGAATGGTATAACCGAATGCGCCCTTCTGGAAGGCAGGAAAATGGAACAGAGCCATTCCGAACGGATAGCATCGGATATTGAGGAAATGATCCTCAACCGTGAACTGGCCGATGGTGACCGTCTGGACGAGGCACGCCTGTCGGAACGGTTCGGTGTGTCACGCACGCCGCTACGCGAAGCACTTCAGCGGCTGGCCCATACCGGTCTGGTCGAACTCGTGCCAAGACGCGGCGCTTTTGTGCGCCAGCCCGGACCCGTTGAATTGATCCAGATGTTCGAAGCCATGGCCGAACTTGAAGCAAGCTGCGGACGCCTCAGTGCACTCAGGATCAGCGATGCCGCACTCATCAACATGCGCGAGGCAAACGAATTATGCCGCGCCGCGCTGGAGGCAGGGGATTCAGACCGTTACTTCATTGAAAATGAGCATTTTCATGGCATCATCTATGCGCAAAGCGGTAACGGCTATCTGCAACAAAAAGCCATGCAGCTACACCGGCGATTGCGGCCCTTCCGCCGCATGCAGCTACGCCTTCGTGGCCGAATGAAACAATCCATGGCCGAACATGAGGAAATCGTTGATCGGTTGGCAGCGGGCGATCAGGACGGCACGGCAAAGGTCCTGCGTAGCCATGTTGCAGTACAGGGTGACAAGTTTCACGCGCTGATGGCAGGCCTTCATGCCAGCATGAACTGACACGCCAGTATTTTCCCCGGTCAGAATGGTAATCGAAGGCATCTGGCAGATGCCCTCTTGCCATGGACAATTTCGGCGACGTCCTTCGTGATGAATATCCCAACACCGAACCGCCAGCAGGTTACGGGCTCAATGCAATCCTATCTCGGATAGTGCCTGGGCAAGCTCCGGTGGCAGAGTGCTGTCATTCTTACGATCTTTGGGCATATCACGCGGGGCATCCTCCCCGGGCAAATAGCGCCAGCCCTGAAAGGGCCGCCGGGGTGCGGCCACGGTGCGCACCGGATTGGCCTGAAGGACCAAGGCGCAGCGGCGGATACCGTCATCGCCTATCTCTTCCTCCAGTCGCAGGATCTTCTGCCGGGCCTGGATATGGCCCTTGATCACCCAATAAAGACTTCCGCCATCAAGGACTTCCGCCTCACGGCGCGGCCACATCCGGGTAACATGCCGGGTGGTGCCTTCGGGCCAGCGATGGCTATGCCGCTGTTGCCAATCGGCAAGATATTCGACGCTATCAATCCCGACACAAAGTTTCATAAGATGCAGCGGCACGGCAGCTCCCCCTTTCCCCCTGATCTTATCCGGCATATCCGGGAGGGCCAAGGGGGCGGGTTCACCCGAATTGGCAGAAATCGGGAATATAGCCGGCACGAAGCCCCGATTTGCGCGCTACTCCGCCGCGACCGGTGGCTGATCGACCAGCGCCACGATATCCATCATGATCCGATTCAATTCAAAATCCTTGGGCGTGTAAACTGCGGCAACACCCATGGCCCGGAGCTTTGCTGCATCCTCATCCGGAATGATGCCACCGACGACAACCGGGATATGCGCAAGATCCGCATCCCGCAGCCGTTCCATGGTTTCCGCGATTAGTGGCAAATGACTGCCCGAAAGGATCGACAGCCCCAGAACATGGGCCTCTTCCTGTTCGGCCGCATTGACGATTTCTGCCGGGGTAAGGCGGATGCCCTCATAATGGATATCCATTCCGCAATCACGCGCACGGGCGGCAATCTGTTCGGCACCGTTGGAATGGCCGTCAAGGCCCGGTTTGCCAACAATGAATTTCAGGGGACGGCCCAGGCGGGCGGAAAGATCCGCCACCGCTGCGCGAATTGGCTCCAGCCCTTCGGTGCGGTTGGATGGCGCGCGGGACACCCCGGTCGGGGCACGATATTCGCCAAAGGCCGCACGAATCGTAGCGCCCCATTCCCCCGTTGTCGCCCCGGCCCGGGCGGCGGCAATGGAGGGAGGCATGATATTGGCGCCCGAACGGGCGGCTTCGGCCAGCGCGGCCAGCGCAGCCGTCACGGCCACGGCATCACGATCCGCACGCCAGACCTGCAGTCGGGCGATCTGGTCCGCCTCTGCCTGCTCATCAGCGACCATGATCGCACCATCGCCCGCCGTCAGGGGCGAAGGCGCGGCCTCGGTCCAGCGGTTTACCCCGACCACGACCGTATCACCTGTTTCGATATGGCCGATACGTTCGGCATTGGCCTCCACCAGCCGGCCTTTCATGTATTCAATGGCCGCCACCGCACCACCCATCGCATCAATCTGGCAAAGTTCCTCCCGCGCACCCGTCTTCAATGCCTCAACCTTGCGGTCAACCGCCGGGTTTTCGTCAAACAGATCGTCATATTCCAGAAGATCGGTTTCATAGGCCAGGATCTGTTGCATCCGCAGCGACCATTGCTGATCCCAGGGGCGCGGCAGGCCCAGCGCCTCATTCCAGGCCGGAAGTTGCACCGCCCGTGCCCGCGCCTTTTTCGATAGCGTCACAGCCAGCATTTCAATCAGAATGCGATAAACGTTATTTTCGGGCTGTTGTTCGGTCAACCCAAGGGAATTGACCTGTACGCCATAGCGGAAACGACGATATTTCGCTTCCTCGACACCATAACGTTCCAGGCAGATTTCATCCCAGAGATCCACGAAGGCGCGCATCTTGCACATTTCGGTCACAAAGCGGATGCCCGCATTCACGAAAAAGGAAATCCGCCCGACCATATTCGGGAAATCTTCTGCCGAGACCTTGCCCTTGAGGTCGTCCAGCACCGCGCAGGCGGTGGCCAGGGCAAAGGCAAGTTCCTGTTCCGGCGTCGCGCCCGCTTCCTGCAAATGATAGGAACAGACATTCATCGGGTTCCATTTTGGCAAATGTTCCCGCGTATAGGCCGCGATATCGGTGATCATCCGCAAGGAAGGTCTGGGCGGGCTGATATAGGTGCCCCGGGACAGATATTCCTTGATGATGTCATTTTGTACCGTGCCATTCAGTGCCGTTATGTCCGCGCCCTGTTCTTCCGCCACCGCAATGTAAAGCGCCAGTAACCATGGTGCCGTGGCATTGATGGTCATCGAGGTATTCATCTGTTCCAGCGGGATCCGGTCAAAAAGCGTCCGCATATCACCCAGATGCGCAATCGGCACGCCCACCTTGCCAACTTCGCCGCGCGCCAGTTCATGATCGCTGTCATAACCGGTCTGTGTCGGCAGGTCGAAAGCCACCGAAAGCCCCGTCTGCCCCTTTGCCAGATTGGTCCGGTAAAGTTCGTTCGAGGCCCTGGCCGTGGAATGGCCCGCATAGGTGCGGAACAGCCAGGGTCTGTCTTTTTGGGTCATCTTGGCCTCCGGAATCTCATGGCGCAATTTTGTTACCTGATACGGGAGCTATTCGAAATATTATGGCCTTGTCAATTCGCCGCGCCGCGGCATCATGCGTTTTTCTGCGCAACAGCATATTCCATCTGCAGCGCAGAACCAAAACCGGCCAGCCAGCATAGCGGCCCCGTACCCTGCCGTTTGACCGGTGCAAAACCTTCACGACGATAAAGCGCTTCCGCCCGGTTATTGGTGGTGATCACGTCCAGCCGGACGGCATGGTCGCCCCGTTCTGCCGCCAATGATTTGACGGCATCAAGAAGGGCCTTGCCTATGCCCTGCCCCCGCATGGTGGACGCCACGCAAATCCCGTCCATCAACAGTACACCGGGCCGTATCTGCCGTTCCAGAAAGGTCAGCAGCGCACCCCGCCAAACCGCACCAGGCCAACCATAAACCCGGGCCAGATCCGGCAATCCCCCGCCAACCATCGCACCGTTTTCGGTTTTCACACCTGCAAGCCCCAGAAGATCCCCCTTCGGGCCAATGGCGCAGATCGCATGATCAGGCTGCAAGGCGGCTTCCAGAAAAAGCCGCGCCTTGGCCTCGGGCTGCATCAACGGGTGGAGCTTGTTGTGAAAGGCTTCCCAATAAAGGGCCGCTGCCTGGCTGCGCTGGTCACTGGGCAACCCATGTTGAATGAAATAGCGCATGCATGAGCCTCAATCGGTACCGTGATATTGCCCCAAGCGCAGGGTGATACAAGACGGCATGGCAGATAAAAGCACTCTCTGCATCGCAGCGGACATAAAATTACCACAATACGCCCCATAACTATTGCAATATTGCGCAAAGCACCGTAACCCCTGCCCTTGAGACCGCACGATTCTGCGATGCGGCAAAGAATTTGACAGGAGGCCCCGATGGCTCTGGACACACCGCACACCATCGTCGCTTACGATGCACCCGAAAAGGACCTGTATGAGATCGGTGAGATGCCGCCCCTGGGCCATGTCCCCAGGCAGATGCATGCATGGGCCATCCGTCGCGAACGCCATGGCGAACCCGATAGCGCAATGCAGATGGAAGTCGTCGACACACCGCAGATCGACAGCCATGAGGTGCTGGTCCTGGTTATGGCCGCAGGTGTTAACTACAATGGGGTCTGGGCCGCGCTTGGTGTCCCGATCAGCCCGTTTGACGGCCATAAGCAACCTTATCATATCGCGGGTTCGGACGCCTCCGGCATCGTCTGGGCCGTCGGCGACAAGGTGAAACGCTGGAAGGTCGGCGATGAGGTCGTGATCCATTGCAATCAGGACGATGGCGATGACGAGGAATGTAATGGCGGTGATCCGATGTTTTCGCCGACCCAGCGGATCTGGGGGTATGAAACTCCGGATGGGTCCTTTGCGCAATTCACCCGTGTTCAGGCGCAGCAGCTCATGCATCGCCCGCGCCATCTGACATGGGAAGAATCGGCCTGCTATACACTGACACTTGCCACCGCCTACCGGATGCTTTTCGGCCATGAACCGCATGATCTGAAACCTGGTCAGAACGTACTGGTCTGGGGGGCATCGGGTGGGCTTGGTTCCTATGCGATCCAGCTTATCAACACGGCCGGGGCCAATGCGATTGGCGTGATCTCGGAAGAGGACAAGCGCGATTTTGTTCTGGGGCTGGGCGCCAAGGGCGTGATCAACCGGCGGGAGTTCAATTGCTGGGGGCAGTTGCCCACGGTCAACACGCCCGAATATGCGGCATGGCTGAAAGAGGCGCGGCGCTTTGGCAAGGCGATCTGGGAAATCACCGGCAAGAGCGTGAATGTCGATATGGTCTTTGAACATCCGGGCGAAGCAACCTTCCCGGTATCTTCCCTGGTCTGCAAGAAAGGCGGCATGGTGGTGATCTGCGCGGGGACCACCGGGTTCAATTGTACCTTCGATGTCCGCTATATGTGGATGCATCAAAAACGCCTTCAGGGCAGCCACTTTGCCCATCTGAAACAGGCCAGTGCGGCCAATAACCTGATGCTGGAACGCCGCCTTGACCCCTGCATGTCCGAGGTTTTCCCATGGGCTGAAATCCCTGCGGCCCATATGAAAATGCGCCGTAACGAACATAAACCGGGCAATATGGCGGTTCTGGTACAATCACCCCGCACCGGGCTCAGAACCTTCGAGGACGCGTTGGAAATCGGTCGCGGCTGAATATTCGTTCAGATCCCGGAACCCCGGGATTAAAAACCGGCAAGCTTCGCCCCGACAGGAACCTGCGGTGCTTGAACCGTATTTTCGTTATATCTTAACCTACTCCTGAAATCCGCTTTGACAGATGGCGAAACAAGCCTGGCGGATTCCGGTGATGCGACATGAATGGATATTTGAAATACTGGAGGACCTTCGGGCCTATGCAACCCGAAACAGCCTGCCCGCGCTTGCCACCCAGGCCGAAGAAGCCCTGCGGATAGCCCGGGCCGAAATCGCAGCAGATCGCCTGTTCGGGAAACAAGATAACGGACGGGCGGGCGCATCATCCCCCCGCCCGCCTCGCAGCCGCCATTGATATAGCTGACAGAAGCAGATTTGATCATCGAATTTACGCAACATCAGAATAAAGCGGTCAGGCTATACGCCCGGTACCAATAGCGACATCCGGGAACTGGCGCCTGCCGCATCCCTCCTTTATGGTTCGGCCATGTCCGCCCCCATGCTGACCTTTTCCGACGATCAGGCCGAAGCCTGGGACCGCCTTGCCGATCAGCTTCGCGGCATGGGAATTGATATCGACGATGCCAGCCTGACCCCGATGGCGGAAGGCAAGACTTCCGTTATGGCGGTGACAGGCAAGGCAGGATCGGGCAAGACAATGCTGCTTGCCGCGCTTTACAAGGCCATGGCAGATGCCGGGGTTGATATCGTCTCCGGCGATTATGAAGGGCGCAAGCGCAAGGATCGCCGCACGCTGGCAATTCTTGCCCCGACCAACAAGGCGGCTTCCGTCCTGCGGCTTCGGGGTGTCCCTGCCACCACGATCCACCGCATCCTCTATACCCCGCTCTATGATCCGCAATACGAAAAGATCGCCGAATGGCTGGCCGGACAGGGCGAAAGACCGGAACTTGAAGGCCTCACCGAACAGGCGCTTGACCGCGCCCGGGCCTTTTATGATCAGGTCGCCTCAATCCCGGGGGCATTGGCGGCGGCAGGCCTCAGGGGCAGCGATTTCATCAAGGGATGGAAAAGACGGGATGAACCGCTGGATATCGCCTTTGTCGATGAAAGTTCCATGCTCGACGACCGGCAACTGGAGGATCTGAAGGAAATCTTTTCCACCCTCGTCCTGTTTGGCGATCCGGCGCAGCTTGCCCCTGTTGGCCAGTCGGGGGAGATGGTTTTCGATCGGCTGGCCGCACCACAGAAACTGAAACTGCAGCGCATTCACCGGCAAGCCCAGGATAATCCTATCCTTGATCTTGCCCATGCGCTGGGGGACCCGGATCTGGGCTTTGAGGATTTCGAAAGGCAGGTGGAAAAGGCCGCGCGCCAGGATCCCCGCGTGGAACTGGCGCAAAGGGTCGATTCGGATCTGATGGCGCGCAGCCCGGTTCTGGTCTGGCGCAATGCGACGCGGGTGCGGCTGATCAGTGCCTTTCGCCTCGCCCACAACGCCCCGCAATTCGAACTCCTGCCGGGAGAGCCATTGATCTGCGACGGAATCGAACTGCCGCTGAAACATCGCAAACGGCGGATCGACCTTGAGGCACGTGGCCTGATCAAGGGTGCGCAGGTCATCTATCTTGGCCCCGGAAACCGCGACGGTTTCGCGCGGCTGCATGTGGTCGGCGCCGAAGAGCCACAGGTTTCCGCCGCTTCCATCATCAAGATCGAAAAACCGGATGAGGACGAACCCTTCATTCCCGCCGCCGCAAGGATGGGTGCTGCCTTCCTGCACGGTGCTGCGGTTACGATCCACAAGGCGCAGGGATCACAATGGGAAAGGGTACAGGTCTTTGCCCCCGATCTTTGGGCCGCCGCCCGTACCGGGCGGAACGAGGCCGGCCTGCCACTGTGGAAGCGTCTGGCCTATGTCGCGATCACCCGCGCACAGGACCGGCTGATCTGGGTTGTCCGCAACCGTCTGGCACGACCCGCCGCCACGCTTGGCGTGGCCGATCTGCAACGCCCTGCAGCCGCGCTGACACTGGAACCACAATGAACAGCCTGCCCCGAATCCCGAATGGCAATTCACCGGCACGAAAGGGAATTTGCACTGGTGCCCTTCCCCCCGATGAAACCATGGCCTATCGTCACATCGTTACAGGAGAGGCCCGATGATCTGCGTTTTCGTCCAGTTCCGCTGCACCCCCGGCAAGACCTATGAGGTCGCCGATGCCATCTATGCCCGGGAAGTCGTCTCGGAACTCTATTCGACCAGCGGCGAATATGACCTGATGGCCAAGCTTTATATTCCCGAGGACGAAGATGTCGGACATTTCCTGTCGGAACGGCTTTTTGATATCCCCGGCATCATGCGCACCCTGACGACGATGACCTTCCGCGCCTTCTGACTGCGCGGATAGTCAGGCCGGGCCGCAAGACCCCGGCCTGATACGGCTTGGCACAGCCGAATTACCCCGGGGTTGAGGAAACACCAACCTGTGCGGGGCGCAACAGGCGATCATGCAGGCGAAAACCTTCGACCATCACCTGAATGATCTGACCCGCCTTCCTATCGGGAACCGGAGCTTCGAACATGGCCTGATGAAACTGCGGATCAAATTCATCACCTTCCTTCGGTGATATCAGCGTGATGCCGTGCTTGGTCATGACATTCATCAATTCACGCAATGTCAGATCCACACCTTCAATCAGGGCGGCCGCATCGGCACGCTTTTCTTCCGGCACGGCGTCAAGCGCACGACGGAGATTATCGTAAACCGGGAGCATATCGCGAGCGAGCTTGGAACCGCCATATTGTTCGGCCTCACGCCGATCCCGTTCCCCCCGCTTGCGGGCGTTTTCCGCATCGGCAAGAACACGCATGACCCGATCACGCAATTCATCGCGTTCGGCACGGAGCGTTTCCATCTCATCCGCCGGTTCCATCGGCATATCGATCAGTTCATCCAGGTCATCTTCCGGGATGGGAGCTTCCGCAAATTCGGTGGCCGGATCCTGCGCCATTTTGTCTTTCCTCGTTTCATTCATCACGTCGATCACCCTTTGGCCCGATTGGACATCAGCCTGCCGACAAGCTGCGCCGTGTAATCGACGATGGGCACGATCCGGCCATAGTTCAACCGGGTCGGACCGATTACGCCGACGGCACCGATGATCTTTCGATCAGCGTTCATATAGGGAGAGACCACCAAAGAGGAACCCGAAAGTGAAAAAAGCTTGTTCTCCGAGCCAATAAAAATGCGTACACCTGCGCCGGCCTCTGTCAAATCCAGGAATTCGGCGATATCGCGCTTGCGTTCAAGATCATCGAAAAGGTTGCGTATACGGTCAAGATCCCCGGCTTCTGTCGTTCCCTCCAGCAGATTCGCGCGGCCCCGGACGATCAGCCTTTCGCTTTGTTCACCGGGGTTTTCCCATAGCGCCACACCACTTTCGACAAGTTCACGGGCAAGGCTGTCAATTTCCTGCCGATGCTGGCCGATCTGGGCCTGCACAACCTGCCGCAAATCTGAAAGGGTACGCCCACCAATCACGGCGTTCAGAAAATTGGCAGCCTCCCGCATGGAGGAGGGCGTTTGCCCGGGCGGTGGTACGAAAACGCGGTTTTCAACATGCCCATCGGCAAAGACCAGAACGACAAGCGCCCGTTCGGAACCCAGGCTTACAAATTCGATATGCCGGATGGGGGCTTCATGTTTTGGCGTCAGGACCAGGCTTGCGCCCTGGGTCAGGCCCGAAAGCGTTGAACCCACGCGATCAAGCATGGCGGTCATATCTTCATCGCCAGGTTCAAAGGTTGCCTCAATGGTTTCACGATCGTGTTCGGCAACCGCCCCGACCTCAAGCAAGCCATCGATGAACATGCGCAACCCCTGCTGGGTGGGTATGCGACCGGCCGAGACATGCGGACTACCGAGAAGCCCAAGAAATTCAAGGTCCTGCATGACATTGCGAATTGTCGCCGCACTGACCTTTTCCGACATCGCCCGACTGAGGGTTCGGGAACCGACCGGATCCCCCGAAGCAAGGTAACTTTCCACAACACGGCGGAAAACCTCCCGCGAGCGGTCATTGAGTTCTGCAAAAAGTGTCGGGTTATCGGTCATTGCCGTATTCTCCGGAAGGCAGGAAAAATTAAAGGCTATTGGGGGCGTTCGTCAATCAGGCTTGCATCCTTGCGAGTTCGGCCTGTATTTAAGGCAGCCTAGAAAAAGGACCTTAAAAAATGCGCCCATCGGGACGGCAGTTGGATCAGCTAAGACAGGTTTCAATTGAAACTGGTATTATAAGACATGCAGAAGGCTCCTGCTTAATCCGTATGGGGGATACACATGTATTATGTACCGCATCCGTGGAAGAAAAAGCACCACCATTCCTGCGAAACTCCGGCCAGGGATGGGTAACAGCCGAATATGGAATGCTGCCAAGAGCCACCCATAGCCGGGCAAGGCGGGAGGCTGCTGCCGGAAAGCAAACGGGAAGAACACAGGAAATTCAAAGGCTTATCGGAAGATCACTGCGTGCTGGTGTGGACCGTCAGGCCATGGGTGAACGGCAGATCACGATTGATTGCGACGTAATTCAGGCCGATGGTGGAACACGCTGCGCCTCAATCACCGGCGCTTGGGTGGCCCTAAGGCTGGCAATGAACAAATTGCTTGCAGCAGGCGTAATTGCCAGTGATCCAATTCTGGATCATGTCGCGGCGGTTTCATGCGGAATCTATGCGGGACAACCGGTTTTGGATCTGGACTATCCCGAAGATTCAGCTGCTGGAACAGATGGAAATTTCGTAATGACCGGAAACGGCCGCTTGATCGAGGTGCAAATGTCCGCAGAAAAATCCCCATTTTCACGGGAAGAGATGTCTGAGTTGCTGGACCTTGCGGGCAAAGGTTGCGAGGCGCTTATAGAAGCGCAGCGCACAGCCGTGGAGTAAAACATGCGAAAATTCTCAGGGGATCGGTTGTTGGTCGCTACCCATAACGAAGGCAAAGCGGAGGAGATTGCCGATTTGCTGAGCAGTTTTGGTATATCGGTTATTTCAGCCGGATCCCTTGGCTTGCCAGTCCCTGAAGAGACGGAAGACAGCTTTGTCGGCAATGCACGGATCAAGGCGCATGCAGCAGCCAAGGCATCTGGACTGCCGTCATTGGCCGATGATTCCGGGATTTGCATAGATGCACTATCCAGGGCTCCGGGTATTCACACGGCAGATTGGGCGGAAACACCCGACGGACGTGATTTTGATCAGGCAATGCGCAAGACGTGGAACATCCTGGAAACAAAGTCAGCACCATTTCCCAGAACAGCACAGTTTTGCTGCACACTTGTACTGGCATGGCCTGATGGCCATGATGAGGTTTTCGAAGGTGTCATGGCCGGCCAGATTGTGTGGCCGATGCGAGGTGCCCAAGGTCATGGCTATGACCCGATTTTCCAGCCAGCGGGACATACACAAACCTTTGGAGAAATGGACCGCTGGGAAAAAAATCGGATCAGCCATCGTTCCGATGCGTTTCGGAAACTTGCTCAAGCATGTTTCACGTGAAACATAGATCCGACAATCGCGAAGGCGGATTTGGCATCTATCTACACTGGCCATTTTGCCAATCAAAATGCCCCTACTGCGATTTCAACAGCCACGTTTCCAGCAATATAGATCAAACAGCCTGGGCCAATGCATATTGCCAGGAAGTCGACCGTATCCAGCAGGAAACAAATGGTCGAATTGTTAACTCCATCTACTTTGGGGGTGGCACACCTTCATTGATGACTGGCGCAACCGTCACCAGAATTCTTGATCGGATTCGTCTGGCTTGGTCATTGGCGAATGATTGTGAAATCACATTGGAGGCAAATCCAAGTTCGGTAGAGGCCTCCCGCTTTGCAGAATATCGGGAATGTGGGGTAAACCGAATATCAATCGGCGTTCAGGCACTTGATGATACTGACCTTCGTCGTCTGGGACGCATGCACAGTAAGAAGGAAGCGCTGCATGCCATTACGGTTGCGCGGGATCTGTTTTCCCGGGTCAACTTTGACCTGATATATGCACGCCAGGATCAATCCCTTGCAAAGTGGAAGGAGGAGTTAAGGCAGGCCCTTGCGATGGAACCTGATCACCTCTCCCTCTATCAATTAACTATTGAGAAAGGCACCGTATTTGGAAACCGCTTTGATCGGGGGCTACTCGGCGGCCTTCCCCACGAAGATCTTTCAGCGGACCTGTATGAACTAACACAAGATCTTTGTGAAGCATCAGGTCTCCCAGCCTATGAAATATCAAACCATGCGAAATCCGGTTATGAATCCATACATAACCGAATTTACTGGACTGCTGGCGACTACATCGGGATAGGCCCTGGCGCGCATGGTCGTTTGACCTTGGACAGTCACAGGTGGGCAACCGAATCATTATATGCCCCAACTGAATGGCTTGCCAACGTCCCCATGCAATCAGCAGAGATCAGAACCAAGCTTACCCCTGAAGAGCGAAGCATCGAATATATATTGATGGGATTAAGAGTTTCAGAGGGCATTTCACTGGAGCGACATAAATCTCTTTGTGGAAAACGCCTCAATCGCACCAAAATCGAAGAAGCCAAGAGGCTTGGACTGCTATCCGAACAGGGTGGGCGACTACATACTACAAAATCTGGGCGCCTATTGTTAAATCAGGTTGTCGCCATGCTCCTTGACTAAGGAAAAGCCAGATCCAGGTTGGACCAATGGCAGCGCATAACTATATCAAATGCAAATTTACTCCGGCTCCAAACCCGATAGCGCGCGACACAAATCATCCAACTGCTGAAGGCTATTATAGCGAACAGACAGTACACCTGCTTCGCCACCCGGTTCATGCTGAATAGTCACCGCCATATGTATATTGGCCGAAAGATCCGCCTCCAATGCGCGGGTATCAGCATCTTTTTCAACTTTTTCCCGCATTCTTGGCGAAGCTTTGACGCTCGGTGCCATCGCACCTCGCGCAAGTCGTTCTGCCTCACGCACGGAATAGTTTTTCGCAATAATCTCCCGTGCAAGAGCAGCGGGATCAGGTGTTGATACGAGAGCTCTGGCATGCCCCGCCGAAAGCTTACCCTCACGAAGATATACCTGCACTTCTTCCGGAAGGGTTAAAAGGCGCAACAGATTGGCAATATGACTCCGACTTTTTGAAAGCGCTTCACCGAGTTTTTCCTGCGTATGACCAAAACGCTCCATGAGCTGCTTGTAGCCTGCAGCCTCCTCTATCGCATTAAGATCTTCTCGTTGAATATTTTCGATAATGGCCACTTCGAGGACTTCAGTATCGTCGAATTCACGAATAATCGCCGGCAACTCATGAATTTGGGCAATTTGCGCGGCACGCCATCTGCGTTCCCCCGCAACAATTTCATATCGATCACTCGTACCTGGAACGAGGCGGACGATAAGAGGTTGTAACACTCCCTTCAAACCGATCGAAGCTGCCAGATCATCAAGCGCTTCCTGGGTAAAACGGCGACGCGGTTGATTAGGGTTAGGTTTTACGGCCTCTATCGGCAAAAAAACAACATGTCGGCGTGTATCCTGTGGTTCTGCCGCAGAAGGCGGCGATATATTGATATCTGCCATTAATGCGGAAAGTCCCCGCCCCAAGCCTCGACGTTCTGTTTTCCTCTCCATCACGCCGACTCCTTTTTTGACTTTTCAATAAATCCGTAACGGTGCGCTATCTCTCGCGCCAGTAATCGATATGCCATCGCACCCTTTGAGTTGGTATCGTAGTCCAGAACCGGCAATGCATATGAAGGTGCTTCGCTCACGCGAACATTTCGTGGAATGACAGTTGTGAAAACCAGTTCACCCAAGGTTGCGCGCGCATCCGCCTCCACCAATTGTGAAAGATTGTTCCGCCCGTCAAACATCGTCAACAGTACGCCCTCAACCCGAAGATCAGGATTTGCACTTTGCCGTACTTCGCGAATGGACAACATCAACTGCGACAGGCCCTCCAGGGCAAAAAATTCTGTCTGAAGAGGCACTAATGCTGAATCTGCTGCTACCAGAGCATTCACGGTCAGTAGATTAAGCGAGGGCGGGCAATCAATCAGGATAAGATCAAAGCCAAGTTTTTCTATATCCGGTTGACGCAGGATATCCCGCAATAGAAAGCTTCGCTTTTCGTTGGAATGGAGCTCCATATCCGCAGAAGAAAGATCAGCATTAGACGGGCTGATATACAAACCGGTAATCGATGTTCCCTGGACTACATCATGTAGTGGCAGGTCATCCATTATCAGATCATATGTGGTACTTAGCCGCTGCTCCGCTGCTATTCCCAAGCCCGTGGATGCGTTCCCCTGGGGATCTAAATCAACCAACAACACACGAGCATCAAGCTCACAAAGCCCTGCAGCCAAGTTGATTGCGGTGGTCGTCTTGCCAACTCCACCCTTCTGATTGGTGATCGCAATGATTCTAGGCTGTTTAACTCGAAGGTCTGACATCTTCGATATTTCCTACTTTCAGAACGACACCCCCAGCATTGACAACACTGGGCACAATTTCCAAACTGAAATTCCACATTTTTCGCGCAACTGCAACTTCTTCAACATAGTTTTTTCCCTTCAAAAAAAGAGCTCGGCCATTTTCTGAAAGATGTCGTTGTGCATATGGCAAGAGA
>JBKEDF010000034.1:0-21185 GCA_047975325.1 Pseudorhodobacter sp.
TGTAGAGAATGCCCTGCAAAACCTCGCGAACATCAACGCTGCGCCGCCGCCCGCCCCGTTTCGCCGCGGGAATATGCGGTTCAATCAACGCCCATTCTGCATCGGTCAAATCGCTCGGATACCTCAAGCCACGCCGATCATACCGCTTCCTTTCCGCCTCGTTCCACATCCGGTGCCTCTCCTTTGGGGTTCTGGAGAGGGAATCATGAAGGACTCATCGGAAGCAAGATCTTCTTGGACAGGGTCTGAAAGTTTGCGGCTGAATTGAGGGCTCCTGCGCAGCGTCGTGGGGCTAGAGGAATAACGTTGGTATCAGACCATATCAGGCTCAGGGTGTTTGCCATTCCATGGCGGTGAACCCTTCGCGAAAGGCAAAGCGGGCCAGGTGGCTGTCGATCACCTGCCGGGCGGTTTCCAGTCCGCCGGTATCGGCGGCACTGACCGAAATCCGCAGGTCCGACGGCCCCGCCACCAGCCGGGCCGGGCCCGACCGGAGGGCCACCTCTCCGGTTGTGTCGTCATGGCGGACTTCGGTCTTGTGGCCGAAATGCTTGCACAGTTGCTGCAGGTATTTGCCCGCATGCGCGGTCCGGAAAACGCCGGTCTGGGTGATGAGATCCATGGGATATCCATTCCTGAGTATTTTACACAAGAATAGCGGAGAAATCCCCGGCCCGCAAGAGCCCGGACGGGCAGTCCGGAAAAACCGGGCCCGGGCATTCGCCATGCGGGGGGAGGTACAGGGTTCAGATGACAGGAGCGTCGCGCCGCCTGTCATCTGTCATCTGTCATCCGGTGCGGGCCCCGCGACCGGTTCAGATCGCGTCTTCGATCCAGCTTTTCAGCGCCGCTTTCGGCGCGGCACCGGCGCGGTTCGAGATCACCTCGCCATCCTTGAAGATGAACAGCGCCGGGATCCCCCGCACCCCCATCGCCGCGGCCGAATTCGGGTTCTTGTCCACATCGACCTTGACCACCTTGACCCGGCCCGCCAGCTCTGTGCTCAGCTCTTCGAGCGACGGCCCGATCTGCTTGCACGGGCCGCACCACTCGGCCCAGAAATCCACCACGACCGGGATGGTCGCATGGCGCACCTCGGCATCGAAATCCGCATCCGTAACCGCGACTGTGCTCATGATCCGTGTCTCCTGAAATATCTGGCGTCAGGCGGGAACCTAGGCATCCGGCGGCGCTGCGTCAAGGCAGCCCGGAGCGTTTCAGCGCCGCGATCACAAGCTCGTGCGGCAGCACCATGAGCCGGGCCTGCCGCGTCCACAGGAGCGCCACGCGGATCCGGCAGCCGGGAAAGACCGGCCCGAGCGCCTCGGCATAGGCCCCCATCTGCCGCAACAGCCCCTCGGGCGTCCCGCCGGGATCCGCGGGCACCACGGCATTCGACTTGAAGTCCACCGCCAGCACATCGCCCTCCGAGACGATCAGCCGGTCGATCACGCCGTGGATCCGCCGCCCGCCCAGAGAGGGCAGCGCCGCGGTGACCGGCACCTCGGTCAGCGCCTCTCCGGCGAACAGCGCCCGCAGGTCGGGATCGGTCAGCACCTGCCGGACCTCGTCCATGACCGATGCCCGGTCCGCCTCTCCGGCCAGCAACCGGCGCGCAGTCCCGGGCCAGTCGGCCTGCGGCATGCCGGGCAGGATCTCCAGCAGCAGATGAACCTGCCGTCCGCGCCGCAGCGCCGCCGCTTCGTCCTGCCCCGCCTCGCCTTGCAGCGCCTTGGCCCCGCCCAGGTCCGACGGGCTGAGGGTCGGCGGCAGCGATGCGGGCGCCGGGGCCGGGGCGCGGAAAAAACCGGGCAGGACAGACGCCGCAGCAGGGGGCGCCGCGACAGCCGCGCCCCCTGTCACCTGCCAGTCCCCGGCCTCGACCCGCAGGCCGCCCCCTGTCATCTGCCGACTGTCCCCTGCCCCCTGCATCCCGGCCTCGACCTGCCGGTACCAGCTGTCGTCCGCCTGACCGACATCGCCCGCCGCCGCGACGATCAGCCAGGTTTCGGCCCGGGTCATCGCCACATAAAGCAGCCGGTCGCGCTCGGCCCGGACCGCGTCGCCGGACGCCCCGACGGCCTCGCGCAGCGCCGCCGGGGCCTCGGCCAGCGGCGGTTTCCACAGCACCCGATCACCGACGGGCATCATCTGCCCACTGTTCACTGTCCGCCTGACACCTGTCTCGGGCAGGATCACCACCGGCGATTCCAGCCCCTTGGCCCCGTGCACCGTCATCACCCGCACCTGATCGCCCGCCTCGTCCATCTGGCGCTTGATCTCCATGTCGTCGGTTTGCAGCCAGACAAGGAACCCGGTCAGGCTGTCGACCGATTTCTGCTCATACACCATCGCCTGCGCCAGGAGCGCGTCGATCCCATCCTCGGCCTCGGGCCCCAGCCGCGCCAGCAGGCGGCGGCGGCCATCGTGGCGGGTCAGGATCCGTTCGATCAGCTCATAGGGGCGCAGGAAATCCGCCTGCCCGCGCAGATCGTCGAGGATCGCCATCACGCCCGGGAATTCATCCCGCCGCGCCCGCAGCGCCTGCCACAGATAGGGCTGCGCGCGCCCCTGCGCCAGCGCGTAAAGCTCCGCCTCGGACCAGCCGAACAGCGGCGAGCGCAAGGCGCAGGCCAGCGACAGGCTGTCCTCGGGCGTCGCCAGAAAGGACAGGAGCGCGCCGATGTCGCGCACCGCCAGTTCGCCCGCAACCTTGAGCCGGTCGGCCCCCGCCACCGGCAGGCCAACGCGCTTGCACGCGGCAATGAGTTCATGAAACATGAGCCGCCGCCGCTGCACGAGGATCAGCACATCCCCGGGCCGGATCGGGCGGAAACTGTAACTGCCGTCATCGCGCCGCTTGTCCGGGATCGGCTGGCCCGCATCGACCATCGCCTTGATTTCATCCGCGATCCGTCCGGCCAGCTCGATCTCGGGGTCGTTGGCGGCGGGCATGTCGACCGGATCGTGCCAGTCGGGCGGATCCTCGGTTTCGGGGGCCGCAATGACCGGCCACAAATCCACCCGCCCGGGCATCTGCGCGTGAAAGGCGCGGTGCGCCTGCCCGGGCGTGAACCCCGACGCATCCGCCCCGGCAAATGTCGCGTCGACCACCGACAGGATCGCCTGCGACGAGCGAAAGGAATAGTCCATCTGCATGTCCTGCAGCGGCTTGTCCGTACCGGCGAGCCGCGCCGCGAAATCCTGGCGCATGCGGTCGAATTCGCGCGGGTCCGCCCCCTGAAAGGAATAGATCGACTGTTTCTTGTCGCCGACGACGAAAATCGTTCGCCCCGGCCCCCTGGCCCCTTCGCCCGCCGTAAATTCCGCAGCCAGAAGTTCGATGACCTGCCATTGTTCGGGGCTGGTATCCTGCGCCTCATCGACCAGGATGTGATCCACCCCGCCATCAAGCCGGTAAAGCACCCATTGCGCCACTGTCTTGTCGGTCAGAAGCCGTCGCGCATGGGTAATCAGGTCATCGAAATCGAGCCATCCGCGTTCAGCCTTGCGGCGGGCATATTCAGGTAGAAAGACTGAGGCAAAGCGATGCAGCACTGCTGCGCGACGTGCTGCCTGAAACGCCAATCGACGGGGCCGTGCGGCCTCTATTCGCAACATCAGTGCCTCGATCCGGTCGAGCAACGGGGCAAGGGCGGGTTGTGTGGCCTTTGTTGCGATGGCCGCACCCTTGGCGGTATGGCTGCGCCCCTCAACCTTGGATTTTCCGTAAAGCAGGATATCTTCCAACGCGACAATTGCGGCCAGATCGGCCTTGGCAATATCGGCGGCGTCGATCTTTTTTGCCAGCTTTACATCATTTGTCGATCCACCGGCCATGATCCGGGCCAGTTCTGTCAACAGATCTGTTTCTCCACCCAGAAAGACATCGGCAAGAAGCGCCTCTTCCGTTTCATCGGGCCGCAGGCCGAAAAGGGCGCGGCAGTCCTTTTCATCCAGAAACCTGGAAAATTCGGTGCGTGCGGCGGCAATTTCATCGGCCAGACCGCCCAGATCCTCACCGCTGTAGTCACGTACCAGTCCCAGGATGACCTCGGGCGCCAGATGATCGGCCATGTCATCCAGGATCTCATCGCGCAGGATTGCGGCGCTGCGGTCATCCATTTCGGAAAAGAGCGGGGAAACCCCGGCCTCCAGTGGAAACCGCCGCAGAAGGGCTGCGCAAAAGGAATGGATGGTCTGGATCCGCAGCCCGCCGGGTGTTTCTATCGCGCGGGCAAAAAGCTGTCTTGCGCGGGCCAGCGCCGGGTCTGACAATGCGGTATTTTCGCCAAGTTCGGCCAAGGCCTGTTGCAGGGGCATATTTTCCTTCATCGCCCATTCACCCAGCCGGGCAAAAAGACGGTTCTGCATCTCGCTTGCCGCGGCCTTGGTATAGGTCAGGCAAAGGATTTGCCCCGGATCCACGCCCGACAAAAGAAGCCGCGCGACGCGGTCGGTCAAAACCCGTGTCTTGCCTGACCCGGCATTGGCCGAAAGCCAGGTCGAAGCGGCAGGTTCTGCGGCGATTACCTGCCGTTCGGTTGCATCGTCGCGCTTCATCCGACATCCTCCGGCCCGGGATTGTCGCTCAGGTCCCATTCGCCGTAGCGTGCCAGATGGTCATAATCACCGGCAAAGCGTTCTTCCGCGACGGCCCGGCGTGAAAGATACCCCTTTCGTGGCGAAAGATATTCGCCGATCAGCTTGTGAAGGTCAGCCCAGATCTGGTTCAGCGCCTCGGGGTCAAGCCAGGTCGTTTCTTCCTTTGGCTTTGCACCGAGGCCGATATAGCTGATGCCCGCAACCTCACTTGTACCGATTTTTTGAAATCCGCCCCTTGCGGCCATTGCGGCCTCCAGCAAAAGCTGCTTGTCGTATTCCTTCTGCTGTTTTTGTGTGGGGGGCGATCCCGTCTTGTAATCGAAAAGATGAACACGGCCATCCGGCAGCCGGTCAATCCGGTCAGGCCGGGCAGTAAGGGTAAAGGGCGGATCGATAAGGGATGAATGGCCCCGATCCTCCAGGATGACGGGCGTGCCGCCATATTTTCGATCCATCTCCAGAAAGAAATCCGCAGCCCGTTCCAGCCGGGCACGCCATATTATCCTGGCGGCGGGCCATGGGACTTCGGTTGCAAGTACCGCATCGGTCGCCTTCATCAACGCGGCGCGGGCGCTTTCGGTCGCCTGATCCGGTTCTCGGTCCCGCACGAAATGTTCCAGAACCTTGTGCAGTACCGACCCGCGCAGGCGTGGATCGGGTTCCGGCTGCAGTGAATTCAGCGGATAAAGTTTCAGAATATGGCGCGCATAGACGGCATAGGGATCGCGGATGAGTTTTTCGATACTGGTTACCGGAAGTTCGCGCGGGCGGGCCGTCACAGGCGGGCGCGGGGCAGGGCGGGGGGCCGAGGGTTCATGCCCCGGATCTTCCATCGCCGCAGCCAGGGCCAACCATTCCTTGCCCCGGTCCCGCATTGCCTTCAATGCTTCCGGTCCGTTCCTGTCAGGCAACCCTTGCAGAAGATTGCAAAGCCGGTTGAGCCAGCGTGACGGTACTGCCTCCGCTTCGGCATCGCGTTTGGCGCGGGTCAGCATCACCTCGGGTGCGGCTATGGCCTGCTGATAATCATGGGCGGCAAGGCCGATGGTGCGTTCCGGCAGCAGGAGCCCCACCTCCTTGCGCATTTGCCGGTTCATCCAGGGGTCGGGCGCGGCCAGCGATGGCCAGATCCCGTCATTCAACCCGCCAAGGATCACCAGATCCGCACTTTGCGCCCGTGCTTCCAATGTACCGAGGATGAAAAGCCTGGGATGCGCCTCAACCGTTTCGCGGACCTGTTCACCTGCGATGACCGAATTGAACAGATCCCGGTATTCGGCAAGGTGCAAAATGCCGCCATGGGGTGCCTCGCGGGCCAGAACCTCCATTACCTCCAGGGATTTTTCGCCGCCATGTGTGGACCAGAGCGCACCACCGGTTTCCCCGCCAGGGCCGGCGGCCAGCCCATCGGCCATGCCGTGATGCCAGGCAACCAGTTCCGTCAGGTCGGCCCCTGTGGCCGAGGTCAGGGCCGCTATGAATCTGCCTGCCCATTCCGCCCAGGGAATGGCCGTTTCCGCATCGTTTCGTTTGGCGGCCCAATCGTGCAGGTTTTCCGCAGTGGGGTAGGCCGGACCATGGCGGCGCAGATGCAATTCCAGTTCGCGGGAAAACCGCAGATGCGGACCACGATCCGCGCCGGTTGCCGTCAACGGATGTTTGAGCAGGATGACCAGATCACGGGAACGTAGCGGTTGCCCCGCAAATTCCACGATATGGCGCAGCATCCGGCCGCTTGCCGTCTGTGCAAGAGGACGGCCCGCGCTGTCATCGGGCCGGATGCCCCAACGATCAAGCGCGGCGGTTACCTGCCGGGTCAATCCCCGGTCGGGAGTGATGAGGGCGACCGTTTCCTGCCCCTCAGCCGCCTGTCGCATTCGTAGCGCGATGGCCATTGCCTCCGCCCTTTGCCCCGGCGCCTCGATCAGCGATATCCGGGATGTGGCGGGGATCAGATCTGGCAGGCCTTTGCCCTCGATCAGCCATTGATCCGTCACAGGGGCCGGGCGCAGGGACAATGAAATCAACCTGTTGCGATCTGTATCCGGGTTTGGTGTGGCTGAATGCCAGCCATGAACCTGCGACGGGGAAAGCCCGATCAGGCGCATCAGGCGTCGTAACCGGTATTGCGGGTGGTCCTGTGCGGTCAGCGCGTCATCAAGGCCTTCCCAGACAGGTTCCGGCAGGTCGAAATCATAGCCCGGAACGATCACCGCCCCCTGTGGCAGATGCGCCGCAGCCTGCAGGAGCAATGCGGACGTCCCCCGTGAGCCGGTAAAGCCGGCAAAGATCATCGGTGTTTCGGGCGGGGTTTCCTGCCAGGTGCGGATCAGGTTCAAGGCGGCAATTCGTTGTCGTCCTTCGGCATCCGGTGCTGTCGCCGGATCAAAAAGTGGCGTCACGATTTCCATGAATTGCCGTATTCGCGCCCAGTGATCCGCGTGATCCGCCACATCCAGTTTTGCAATCCGGTCCGGGGTGATACCTTCGCCATGCATTTCGTCGATCAGTACTGCCAGGCTATCGGCCAGATCATAGATCGCATGGCGCGGTGCGATCTCCGGGTCAGCCTTGATAAGCCCGGCGATAAGCCGTGCCAGTTCCAACCGTCGCCGCAGGGGTGATTGCAGAGGCGGCAAATCGGGCATCGGTGCCAATGCGGTAATTTCGGAAATCAGCCGGATCCTGGGCAAAAGCCGTGCGCCGGACCGCAGGAAGGTTTCCTGCACCCTTTGCCGCATTCGGGCGGTGTTGAGGATAAGCGTCACCCGTGCCATTGCGTCCGGCGGCTTGTCCCGCAGCCGTTCGATCAGCCCCGAAACCAGTGTCGCAGGGAAATCCGCACCTGGTGCGATGCCGAAAAACCTTGGCCCCGTTTCAGTGAACATTGTGGTTCCCGTCCGTCTGCCGGATCTGATGAAGGGACAATACCGCCGGATTTGCGGGGCGGTTTTGTCTTTGGCCAAATCGGGTTGGGCGGTCAGTCATTCCTGGTCCGCCAGTTTTCCAGGATGGTGCGTGCCAACCCGGCCCGTCCGCCGGAAAGCACCATCTTTCGACCTTCCCCTTCCGGTAGCAGGGCCAGTGTAAGCGCATCCTTGGGGGTCAGGCTGCCAAGCCTGTCGGGCCATTCGATAAGACAGATTGCATTTTCAAAAGCGGCTTCCAGTCCCAATTCGATAACCTCATCGGGATGGGAAAGGCGGTATAGATCGGCATGCCAGATTTCGATCGTATCGCTTTCATAGGTTTGAACAAGGGTAAAGGTGGGGGAGGGGATATCTTCATCGTGGTCCAGACGGGCGCGGATCAGGGCGCGGGCCAGATGGGTTTTCCCTGCACCGAGGCCACCTTGCAAAAGCAACACATCGCCGGCATCAAGAAGCGGTGCGATCAGCGCGCCCATACGGGTCGTTGCGGCCTCATCGGGCAGCAGGGGGGAAGGGTCAGGTGTGTCGGACATGGAGGGCAGTCTTACCCTCTGCCGGTGCCGACGCAAGGGGCGATCAGGCGGAACGCCGCCTTGGCGTGCGTTGATCCGTTCCTGAAACGGCAGGTGTTTCCGTCCCTGCGATAAAGGTGGCGAGCGTGGTCCCGCCGGCCAGCGGAGTGAAACGGCACTGCAATCGCCGCCCATCGGCAAGCCGGGTTTCATCTGCCCAGGGTTTTTCGGGTTGGATTGCCGCGATGAAATCCTCGGCGCGATCCCAGATTCCGGATGGGGCGGAACAGCTGCGCCAATGATCACAAATCGCGGTGGCGTTTCCCTCGGTATCCAGGTTTCCTGCCGGATCATGACCCCAGAGTTCCGAATAGGCAGTGTTGGACATTACCAGCATTCCCGATGCGGAAAAGACGGCGATGGCATCATCCATGGCATCGACCACCGCCTGACCCAGTTCAAGATCTGCACGGTAACGGCGGGTTTGGGAAATTTCCGTGGAGATATCCTCAAAAAGCAGTGCCATCGCACCATTCGGATGCGGCCTGCCCGTAACGCGGAAGGTCTGACCGTTGGGCAGGCTCCATGTTTCACAGTAAAGCCCGTCTATCGCCGCCTGTTCCAGATCGGTTATCTGGTCGCGCCAGGATTTGTAGTCGCGCGGTTCCGGTATCATCGACCGTTCACGCATCGCATCGAAAAATGAGATAAGCGTTGGCCGTGCGGACAGGAAATCCGGCGGTAGCGTCGTGAGATAGAGAAGGGCCGGATTGAAGATTGTCAATTTGCGCCCATGATCAAAGATTGCCAGGCCCGTGGGAAGCTGTGCAAAGGTCTTGGTCAGCGTCTGCATGAAATCGCGCAGCGAGTTTTCTGCCTGCACTGTCGCATCGGCCGGCGTGGCAAAGAAAAGCCGATCCTGCCGATGGGGGGTCGCATTTACGTCAAACCAACGCGGACCCTCCGGCCGAAGGGGTAAAAGCGCCTGCCGTTGGGGGGTATCGCCGGTCCTGTCATCCTGTTGCGGAAAAAGCCGGGGCAGCGGCCAGGCAAGATCCTCTTCCTCATCAAGTGTATCGCTGGCCAGATCGATATAGCGGGTATTGGCCCAGACCACATCGCCCGAGGGGTTTTCGCGCCAGATCGGGGTAGGGATCCGTGCGATGACCCTGCGCAGATCTTCCAGTTCTTCCTGCCGGGCGCGGTTGGTGGTGCGTTCATTTGACGTGTCGGTCCTGTCGCCGTCGATCAGGGCGATCCGTGTCATTCCGCCATGCCATTCGGCCCGCATCATCAGCGGGCCATCCCCCGTCATCGTCAGGGAACCATCCGTGGACAGGTTCTGCAGATTTTCTTCAACCCCCGGGAAATGGCGTTCCAGATAGGCCATGAGTTGCGCGCGCGCAGCCCCGGTAGCCCGCCCCGTGGCGCCACGAAGGAAATCCAGCGCAACGGGCGTGGCATCAAGCAGGTTGTCATCGTCAAACAGGAACTCGGCCCTGTCACCCGGTTCCAGAAAGGCCCATCGGGAATGGCCGGATTTCCTTTGAAAACCGGCAATCAGCAGGATACCCGAAATGGATGCCAGTGCTGCCATCGCCAGCAGGCCGAAGGTAATAACCCAAGATTCAAACACTTCCTGAAATCCTATCTTGCCGGATTTATCCGGAAGCAGCCTAAGGACGAGTTTATCAACGAAAAGTTAACTTCGAACTGCAAGGTGTGAAATTATGGGAGGAAGGGGCGATTTTCGCCCAATGAACCGGTCTCGGATGCCCGTAATGCCTCAATCGGCCAGATCACCTCAACAATTGCGCCACGGCGTTGTGGTTCGATTTTATCCGTATGGGTGGGGCCGGAGGCATTGGCGAAGGAAAGCTCCGCGCCGGTCCGTTCCAGCAGGGTCTTGGCGATGAAAAGACCAAGGCCCATTCCCTCATATCCCGGTCTTTGCGGGTTGATCTGCCTGTCCTTGCGGCGACGGACAAAAGGATCCCCGATCCGGCCGATCAGGTGTGTCGGATAGCCCGGTCCGTCATCCACAATGGTCAGCCGGATGTTCCGGTCACTCCATCTGGCATCGATCCAGACGGTACCGCGGGCAAAATCCACGGCATTTTGCACGAGATTACGCAGGCCGTGGATCACTTCGGGTTTGCGCAGGATCTGGGGCCGGGTTTCCGTCGTGTCCTTGGTGGGGGCAATTTTAATGATTACCTCCTTGCCGCGTTGCATATGCGGTTCGGCCGCCTCTTGCAGAACCGTGTCCAGGGGTGCACGCCGGATAAGCATGTCTTCTTTTCCCGCACGACCCATGGAATGCAGGATATCGCGGCAACGATTTGCCTGATCACGGATTGTGCGGGCGTCATCGCGCAGATCGCTGTCGGGGGCCAGATCCTCCATCAATTCCGTGCTGATCAGCTTGATCGTGGCGAGGGGTGTTCCAAGTTCATGCGCGGCAGCCGCGACAACCCCGCCCAGATCCGTCAGTTTCTGTTCCCGCGCCAGTGCCATCTGTGTGGCCAGCAAGGCGCGCGACATCGAATCGATTTCCGAGGCCACGCGGTAGGAATAAGTTCCCAGAAAAAGGATCCCGATGACGATGGCAGCCCAGTTACCCCATATAAAAAGCGGATCTGTCGTCAGTACGGTACCATCAAAAAACCGAAGCGGGACGTAAAGGAAGAAGGCGGCGGTCAACATGATAATCGCCATCGACCCCAAAAAGACAGTGGCCCTGAGATCTAGCGCCGAGGCGGAAATAACCACCGGCGCGATGATCAGCAGTGCGAAGGGGTTGGTCAGCCCGCCTGTCAGGGAAAGCAGGAAGGCAAGCTGCGCAAGGTCGAAAAGAAGCACCAGCACCGCGTGGCGTTCCGAAAGCCGTGTCGAGGCGGGAAAGATGAATTGAAAAATCAGATTGGCGATGGCCGGTAACCCTATGGTCACCGCGCAAAGGCCCATGGGCAGGTCCAGCCTCAATCCGAAATAGGCAACGATCAGTGCAACACTTTGCCCGGTGATTGCCATCCAGCGCAGCAGGATCAGGGTTTGCAGCCGCAGCCGCCCTTCCGACCCGCGAAGCGGTCGTTGATCTGCCCCGAATGCCAAAGGTCGATTGCCCATTTCCGCCTGAGAGTCTATTCAGCAACAGGTTATGGTTTCCCGGGGGTGAAACGGCAAGGCCGGATCGCAGGGAAACCTGGATTGGGGGTGGGTGTACGATGAAACACTATGCGATACTGGCGGTTGCGGTCACGGCGGCTTTTCTGGGTGGCTCGGCCTATTGGGTCTGGTCGGCACGCAATACCGATCCCCTTGCGCAATGCCGGGGCGGGCAGGTTGGCGGCGGCGAAATTGGCGGGCCTTTCACGATGGTCAACCAAAACGGCGAAACGGTGACAGAGGCTGATGTGCTGACGCAGCCGTCGCTTGTCTATTTCGGTTACACCTTCTGCCCCGATGTCTGTCCGCTGGATATGTCCCGTAATGTCGAAGCGGTCGATATCCTTGAAGAAATGGGTTTTGATGTAACGCCAGTCTTTGTCACCGTCGATCCGAAACGGGATACGGTTGATGTCGTGAAGGAATATGCCGAACTGTTCCACCCACGCGCCATTGCATTGACCGGAACGGATGATCAGGTTTCCCGGATCACGAAAGCGTACAAGGCCTTTTACAGGGTGCCGGAAACCACGGATGCGAATTATCTCGTCGATCATTCCACCTTTACATATCTGATGCTGCCCGGCAGTGGTTTTGCCGATTTCTTCAGGCGGGATGCAACACCGGATCAGATGGCGGACAAGGTATCCTGTTTTCTGGAAGCGGGATAAGTGGGGACGATAAGGGGAAAGAACGGGCATGGCTGATGAAATGACCGCTCGTCTGGGCGAAGATCGAACGCTGCTATTGGTTGATGATGACGAACCTTTCGTAAGACGGCTGGCCCGTGCCATGGAAAAGCGCGGTTTTGCCACCGAAACGGCGCTGAGTGTCGCGATGGGCAAGGCCATCGCCCAATCCCGCCCGCCCGCCTATGCGGTGGTGGATCTGCGGCTGGAAGATGGCAATGGCCTTGAGGTTGTCGAGGTGCTGCGCCACAGGCGCCCGGATTGCCGGATTGTCGTGCTGACAGGATATGGCGCCATTGCCACGGCCGTGGCAGCCGTGAAGATCGGCGCGACGGATTATCTTGCAAAACCCGCCGACGCGAATGAGATCGTGAACGCCCTGCTTTCGCGTGGGGAGACATTGCCCGAACCGCCGGAAAACCCGATGTCCGCGGATCGGGTCCGTTGGGAACATATTCAACGCGTTTATGAGATGTGTGATCGCAATGTTTCGGAAACGGCAAGACGATTGAACATGCATCGCCGGACCTTGCAGCGAATTCTTGCCAAAAGAAGTCCCAGATAATAAATTTTCGCCCAAAAGATTATTTTTCGATTTATCCTGCATATAATTGGCAATCAGAGGGATTCTTTCTGGTACTGGTTCATATTAACAAGGGGCGTAAAATTGAGTATCGATCTGAACGAAATGTCGCTCAAGGAATTGCGCGACCTTCACGGACAAGTAACGAAGGCGATTGCAAATTATCAGGACCGGCGAAAACAGGCAGCCCTTGCTGTTCTGGAAGAAAAGGCAAAGGATCTGGGTTTTTCGCTTGCACAATTGACCGGTGCAAAACCGGGGCGAAAGCGGTCCATCGGGGTTCCGAAATATGCAAACCCCATTGATCCATCGGATACCTGGTCGGGTCGTGGCCGGAAACCGAAATGGTTTCTTGATGCGCTGGCTGAAGGAAAAACACCGGAAGATCTGGCTCTCTGACTGAAATCCGCATTGGCGATGTTATTGAGTTGAAAGATGTATCCAGTATCTGTTTTTTAGGGGATATTGCCCCTGAATTCCGGATTGGGCTTATTTGAATCCCTTTAAAATCCGGATAATAGTTTTTCGTGCCGTGCGATATAATCTTCCCGTACCATGGCGGGTTCGCGAAGCTCTACCTGCAAATCAGCCAGTGTTTCCTGTTTTTGTCTGCCAAAAAACTTGTCGGCTTCTCTGCACGTAAAGCCCGCAATCTGGACCGCTTCCAGCCAAGCGGAAATCCGATCAGCTGTTTTGATCGCTTTTTTCCAGGCATGTGGAAGTTCCGCTGGCAATCCGAACCGGATATGAATCGCCATTGTCAGGCGGTGATCAAGATCGCCATATCCCGCGCCAATTGCCGCCTTTACCGGGCTGATCATGTCCCCAATTACATATTCGGGTGCATCATGAAGGAGTGCCGCCAACCTTTCGCGTGGCCCGGCGGCAGGATTCATCCGTGCGAAGATCCGTTCCACCAAAAGGGAATGTTCCGCCACCGAATAGGGAAAATCACCCTTGGTCTGCCCGTTCCAGCGGGCGACGAAGGCCAGCCCATGGGCGATATCCTCAATCTCGATATCCACAGGTGTCGGGTCCAGCAGGTCAAGTCGCCGCCCCGATAACATCCGTTGCCAGGCTCTGGGTTGTTTCATCCTTTACCTTCCAAACATACCCCATCCCTGGCAGGTCATTGCCGTGGCAGGGCGTCAGTGCTATCCCCCGCGCAAACTGGATATGGACCAAGGAGTCGGCAGATGCCGCAGGATTACATCATCAAGGATATCGCCCAAGCCGATTTCGGACGCAAGGAGCTTGCCATTGCCGAAACCGAAATGCCCGGGCTGATGGCCTGCCGGGAAGAATTCGGCGCCAGCAAGCCGCTGAAAGGGGCGAAGATTGCAGGCAGCTTGCACATGACCGTGCAAACGGCGGTCCTGATTGAAACGCTGACCGCGCTGGGCGCGGAGGTGCGTTGGGCCTCCTGCAATATCTTTTCCACCCAGGATCATGCGGCAGCGGCAATCGCGGCGGGTGGAACGCCCGTCTTTGCGGTCAAGGGCGAAACGCTGGAGGAATATTGGGATTATGCCGATCGTATCTTCCATTTCGGTGGTGAAGGCGGCACGGCGAACATGATCCTGGATGATGGCGGGGATGCGACGCTTTACATCCTGCTTGGCGCACGTGTCGAAGCCGGGGAAGCGGATCTGATTGAAAATCCCGGTTCCGAGGAGGAAATCTGCCTTTTCAACCAGATCAGGAAACGTCTGGCAGCCTCCCCGGGCTGGTTTACCCAACAACGCAAAGCCATTCAGGGCGTGTCGGAGGAAACCACGACGGGTGTTCACCGGCTTTATGATCTGCACAAGAAGGGATTGCTGCCTTTCCCCGCGATCAACGTCAATGATTCCGTCACCAAGTCGAAATTCGACAATAAATATGGCTGCAAGGAAAGCCTTGTGGATGGCATCCGCCGCGCAACCGATGTGATGATGGCCGGCAAGGTTGCCGTGGTCTGCGGCTATGGCGATGTGGGCAAGGGTTCCGCGGCCTCCCTGCGTGGTGCGGGGGCCCGGGTGAAAGTGACCGAAGTTGATCCGATCTGCGCCCTTCAGGCTGCGATGGATGGGTTTGAGGTCGTCCTGCTGGAGGATGAGGTTGCTAACGCCGATATCTTTATCACCACGACCGGCAACAAGGACGTGATCCGCATCGAACATATGCGTGAGATGAAGGATATGGCCATCGTCGGCAATATCGGCCATTTCGACAATGAAATTCAGGTGGCAAGCCTCAAGAACCACAAATGGACCAATATCAAGGAGCAGGTGGACATGATCGAAATGCCTTCCGGCAGTCGTATCATCCTGCTGTCCGAAGGCCGGTTGCTGAACCTTGGCAATGCAACGGGCCATCCTTCCTTTGTGATGTCGGCAAGTTTTACCAATCAGGTGCTTGCGCAGATCGAGCTTTGGACGAAGGGTGATGAATATCAGCCCGGTGTCTATATCCTGCCCAAGGCACTGGATGAAAAGGTAGCCCGCCTGCATCTGGGGAAGATCGGCGTGAAGCTGACGGAACTGCGCAAGGATCAGGCTGAATATATCGGTGTCACGGTTGATGGCCCCTATAAGTCGGACCACTACCGGTATTGATCCTCTCTGGTCCGAAACCTCCTGTCTGACGGTGGGAAAGGCCCAATTGTCAGACAGGAAAGACCAGCCATAAGGAAAAGGGTTGAAATTTACCCCGATGTCACTGCGACATGCAGTTGCAACAATATTTCCGGGGTGGCCATTTATTCCGGCAGGATTGCACAGCTTCTTGCGACGTTATGACGTTCGAGGATATCGCCGGTTTTGCCGGTTCGGGCAAGGTGGGTGATAAAGGTTTTGAGCGCTTCAGCCGCTTCGGGCCTGCCTTTGACGATGGCCATGGCCTGGCGGATTTCCATGAAGGGCGGCGAAAGCACCCGTGATCCGGGCCGGGTGGTGGCTTCGGCCGCCATCACGTTGCCGATGCCGGCGGCTGCAGTTACCTCACCCGCATCAAGTGCGGCCAGCATTGCATGGATATCGGGATAGATAACAAGGTTTTCGGCCCCCGGCTTGCGTTGCAAGGTGAGCGTATAGGCCGAACCATCAACCGTGCCGACCTTGGCACCCGAGGCAACCAGTTCTGCCGCATCCCGCGCCACACAGCCCGCCGCAGCCAGATAACGTCCTTCGATCCGGACATAGGGATCCGTGAAATCAAGGACCTCCGCCCGTTTCGGATCAACGGCCAGAAAGCAGATATCCCACAGCTTTTCTGTTGCCGAGGAGGAGACATCGACGGCGCGATCAAATTCGACAAAGCGTGGGGTGACACCCAGCCAATCCGCCAGACGCTGCGCCAGATCAACCGAAATCCCCTGTGGCTGCCCCTGATCATCGCGCCCGACAAGGATGCGATTGCCGTGATTTAGCGCGACGCGCAAATCGCCCTGCGGGGCGAATTGCTGCCTGAGCGCGGGTGTGACAGTCATTATTGCCATATTCTGATCCCCTTTCAGACGACCTGTTCGGTATGTACAACCTTGGGTGGTGCGGTGAAATATGGCCCGGCGAGGGCACGCCATTCCTGAAACGCGGGCGCATTGCGGAAGATTTCCGTATGGGCTTCGACGGTTTCCCATTCGACGACCAGCCGATATTCGCCCGGCACTTCGATCACCCGTTCGACATGCATGCCGTGGCAGCCTTGGGCGGCCAGGAAGAGCGGCCGGGCCTTGACCAGTGCCGCCTCGAACGGGGTGGCATTGGCGGGGTCGATTGTCAGTGTTGCGATTTCACGGATCATAGCTGTTTCGCCTTTTCATGTTCGTCATCAATCGACTGTTCGATACCGGTTTCAACCCTGGTGTTGGTCGTGTTCACCGTGGCATGATTCCTGAAACTCTGCATCAATCCATTGCTTTCATTCAGGAAACGATGCTGCATATTGGCGGGGATCCATATCGTGCTGCCGGTCTTCGGCGCATGCTGTCAATTCCGGTTATGGCCTCACCTCGGCACTATTACACTTTCCTTGCTTGTGAAAATCCTAGGCCCAACCATCTATATGTGACAATCGGAAACCAACGATATTTCATCTGGTAAAATCCGTGCCTGCATTCCATAACAAATCGGGTAAGCGCGCCCTGTCCATCCTGCTGGTCCCCAACAGGCACCGGTTGATCAGTTCCGGGTGTGGGGTGATTTCCGCTCCTGCGCGGCGGACAGCCCCCTTTGCCTTTTCTTTCCTCATCCCGGGGCTTATTTTCAGGTGACCGTGAAAAGGATTGCCATGTCTCTCGCCTCGATTCTATCCCGGATTGATACTGCCTGCACCAAAGCCGGGCGCGCGCCGTCTTCGGTGACGCTGGTGGCCGTCTCCAAGGTGCAACCGCCGGATCGTGTGGAGGCGGCACTGGCAGCCGGGCAGCGGGTTTTCGGGGAAAACTATGTGCAGGAGGCTGACGGGAAATGGCCCGCGTTTCGGGCGCGATATCCTGATGTGGCACTGCATATGATCGGCCCGTTGCAAACGAACAAGGCCAAGGCGGCAGTTGACCTTTTCGACGTGATCCATAGCCTGGACCGACCAAGCCTGGCGCGGAAGCTTGCCAATCTTGCCCAGGCCCGGGGCAAAAGCCCCAAGATTTTCATACAGGTCAATACCGGTTCCGAACCGCAAAAGGCGGGGGTCGATCCGCAGGAGACCGACAGCTTTATCGCCGAGGTTCGCGCCATGGATCTGCCGCTGATCGGATTGATGTGCATCCCCCCCGAAGGTGATGACAGCCGCCCCCATTTTGCGGAACTTGCCAGGATTGCGGCGCGCAACGGGCTTTATGCCCTTTCCATGGGGATGAGCAGTGATTTCGAGGCGGCAATCGCGGCCGGTGCGACGCATATCCGCGTGGGCTCTGCCATTTTTGGTGCCCGTAACCATGCGACTTGATTTGATGCGCTGGTTCCTCGCCTGCCTGTTCCTGATCGCCCCTCCGGCCATGGCCGAAAGCTGGCAGGTCATTCTTGGCGATCGTGTCCTTGGGGAGCTTGAATATTCACGCTCCGGCGCCAGGAAATTCCTGTCCACCCGGTTGAACAATACCCCGCTGGGCGTATTCAACGGGACATTTGAGGCGCGTTCCGGCCCCGCAACGACCGAAGAGGGCCTGATCGTTACGCAATATATTAGCGAAGGGAAATCGACACGCAAACACCGGGTGATTTCTGTCCTGTCTCTGGACGGACGGGTGCGTGATATTGTCATTCAGCCGCCGGGTGAGGCGACGGAGCTTTCCATCCCATCCGCCGTACCGGTGCCGGTCCTGGACCCGGTGGAGGCTTTTGCCGCGCTTTCCGCGTCGCGCGATTGCCCGGCCCCGCTGCGTTTTCATGATGGGCGTCGCGTGGTGGGAATTGCCACGCAGTCGCGCCAGGTTACCGGCGGCAAACTGCGCTGCGCGATGAATTACCGTGTCACCGCAGGGCCGGGTCATCTTTCACCGCTGCGTTTTACCGCGCTGGATATGGTGTTGGTTTATTCGGGTGCGGCGCCCGCGCCGCTGGAACGTATCGATTTGACGGCAGCGGGTTTCACAGTCAGCCTGCGGCGGCGCTAAGCAGGTATTACGGGGCGCACGCGCGCTTATCCCTGAATGACAAGCCGCGTATCAGGGCGGATCCTTCGCGTGATCCAAAGCAGATCACGGGGCGCAAAGGCCACACAGCCCGCCGTTGGGTGGCGCGGATGCCGCCAGTTATGAATAAAGATCGCCGATCCATGCCCCGGCTGCGCGTCAGGCCAGTTCCAATTCGTGATCAGGACGAGATCATAAAGCGGATCGGCGCGCCTCAACCTTTCATGGCTGAAAATGTGGGGCGCGCGTGCAAGGTGGTTGTAGTCGGGATCCGTCCCGTCATCGGACCACAGATCCCGAGGCCCGATTGGCCGTGCCCAATTTGGCAGGGCAGGCCGCGCAATGCGATCGGGGCGATAGAGTATCCCGACAATCGCATGCGATCCTGTCGGGGTTGCCCTATCACCTTCGCGCTTGTGGTCCGTCAGGCCGCCCCGTCCGATTGCACAGGGGAAACTCCGCCCCAGGAACCGGGCCCCCCAACGGGTGACATGGATATCGCGGCGCCTCACAAAAGATGCCCTGATTTTTGCGCTTTCGTTGCAAGATAGCCTGCGTTCTGATCGGTCTGCCCAACCTTGAGGGGTACGCGTTCGGCCACGGCAATATCCATTGCCTCCATCATTGCGATCTTGCGTGGGTTGTTTGTCAGCAGCCGCACGGCGGAAAATCCCATTTGCCGCAGGATTGCCGCGCCGATGCGGAAATCGCGTTCGTCATCCTCGAAACCCAGCCGGTGATTGGCCTCCACGGTGTCGAACCCCTGATCCTGCAGCGAATAGGCCCGCAACTTGTTTGCCAGCCCGATCCCGCGCCCTTCCTGATTGAGGTAAAGAAGCACCCCGGCCCCTTCGGCGCCCATCTGGGCAAGCGCCGCACGAAGTTGCGGGCCGCAATCGCATTTCAGGCTGCCCAGGACATCACCGGTAAAACAGGCCGAATGCAGCCGTGCCAGCACCGGTTTGATACGATCCGGCTGGCCGATCTCGATGGCGTAATGTTCGGGGCCGCCATCCTCGGGCCGGAAAACATGGACACGGCCGGCCTGGCTTGCCACCATCGGCAGGCGTGCCGCAGCTACCGGATGCATGGGGGAAGATCGCATCAGTTCCGGTCCGATATCGGACAGGACCAGCCGTGTCAGATCCGGATCTGTCAGGGCATGGACGTGCACGATCAACAGGGCAGGCAGTAGATGCGCGGATTTGACAAGCGCCAACCCCGCGCGCTGCAGGTCCAGATCCTCATCCGACAGGATATGAAATGGCCCCTTCATCGGATGCCGAAGATCCTTTTCCGGATCCGCCATGGCGCGCAGCCAGTCAAGCCCGGCTTCATCGGGCAGGGTAATGCGGGCGATCTCCCCATTGCCGGGGACAATCTTCAACGTCGCTGCCCGTCTTGCGCTAAGCACAAGTTCCGTCGGACCAAGGGTGCGCAACTCATCAAACCTGTCCTGGTTCATGGGTTCCACGGCGGCAACCAGGACTGCGGCACCCGGCCCCGTCAGCATCACCGGCACGCCCATGCGCAAATCGCCGCGGGCGCGGGTTAGCCGTTCGAGTGTGGACAGAGCAAGAACCATGACAGCATCCTTTTTTGCACTTTTTGCCCCGGGTGCAAGCGCATGAAATTGAAACATAGCCCGAAAATTCCACACGAGCGCGTGAAATTCCGGCAATGAACCTTGTTGCCGACCTTCGGTGTCCGCATTTCTGGTCCAGACAAGACAAGGAGATAAAGATGGCGGCCCTGCGCAAGATCCTGTTGGTGGATGATGATGATGATCTCCGCGAAGCCCTGAGCGAACAGCTTGTGATGACGGAGGATTTCGATGTCTTCGAGGCTGCAGATGGTGCCGAGGGTATGGAAAAGGCAAAGGCCGCGCATTACGATCTGGTGGTTCTTGATGTCGGCCTGCCGGATACCGATGGGCGTGAATTATGCCGCCGGATGCGCAAGGCAGGGGTGAAATGCCCGATTATCATGCTGACGGGCCATGATACCGATGCCGACACGATCCTTGGCCTTGATGCCGGGGCAAATGACTATGTGACAAAGCCTTTCAAGTTTCCCGTGCTTCTGGCCCGGATCCGGGCGCAGATGCGCCAGCATGAGCAATCCGAAGACGCCGTGTTTCAACTTGGCCCCTATACGTTCAAACCTGCGCAGAAGCTGCTTCTTGATGAAAACGAACGCAAGATCCGCCTGACCGAGAAGGAAACCAATATCCTGAAATTCCTCTATCGTGCGGGGCAAAGCGTGGTGGCCCGTGATGTGCTTTTGCATGAAGTTTGGGGGTATAATGCCGGGGTCACAACCCATACGCTGGAAACCCATATCTACCGTCTTCGGCAGAAAATTGAACCCGATCCGTCCAAGGCGCGCCTGTTGGTCACGGAGTCCGGCGGCTACAGACTTGTTGCATGATCGCTATAACGCGGGGTAATTTTAAATTAACTGGCGCAAGTTACAGAGTTCTGTACTATACTTAAACGGTAGTCCCCTTGCCGTGTCGGGGTCATGATGCGGTATCCTCCCTGTTGGACCTGGCCCCGGAAATTTCCGGGGCCTTTTTTTTGAACAATGCAAAACCGGCTTTTGCCAGCTATATTGCAACGCCCCGTCGTGCCGCCAGATCAGTGAAATATTGCCAGGCGACCCGCCCTGATCGTGCGCCCCGCGTTGCCTGCCATTCGATGGCCTCGGCCCGGAGCGTATCATCGTCGATTTCCACTCCATAAGCCTGACAATAGCCGCGGATCATCTCCAGATACTGGTCCTGATCGCAAGGATGAAACCCAAGCCAGAGCCCGAAACGGTCCGACAGTGAAACCTTTTCCTCCACGGCCTCGGAAGGGTTGATCGCGGAGGAGCGTTCATTTTCGATCATGTCGCGCGGCATCAGGGGGCGGCGGTTCGAGGTGGCATAGAAGATCACATTTTCCGGGCGCCCCTCTATCCCGCCATCCAGAACCGCCTTGAGCGATTTGTAATGCTGATCATCATGGCTGAAGGACAGGTCATCGCAAAAGAGCACGAAACGATGGGCCTTTGCCGCACGCAAATGCCCCAGAAGCGCGGCAA
>JBKEDF010000071.1:0-85434 GCA_047975325.1 Pseudorhodobacter sp.
ATAGAGCGGGGCAAGATCAAAATTACGCATATCATCCTCCGTAAAGCGATGCGTCTGGTGCCCTCCTGAACGGACGGGCGAGTTGAAAACCGGACCCTCCATGGCATCCGGTAACGCCGATTTGGGCAGGCCTGCCCCAGGTTTCAAGGCCTACCGGAAGATCAATGATCACGGTTGGAGGAGCAGAGGCCGCATTTGCAATATCAGGTCAAAATCATCGCCTGTCAGAAATAGCTGCGAACCAGGGCACCGGAGACCAGCGCCCAGCCATCAGCCACAACAAAGAATGCAAGCTTGAAGGGCATTGACACGATGGCGGGAGGAACCATCATCATCCCCATGGACATCAGGACTGCCGCGACCACAAGGTCGATGATCAGGAAGGGCAGGTAGATAAGAAAACCGATTTCGAAGGCACGCTGAATTTCCGAAAGCAGGAAAGATGGCACGAGCAGGGAAAGCGGTGCCTCCGTCAGTGGCGGCGCCGGATCGGGCCGTAAGGCCGCAAGGGTGGCATAGGTATCGGCATCAAGCCGCGTCGACATGAAACCGCGAAACGGATCAAGAACCATCCGGAAGGCCTCCTCAGGGTCGATGACCCCGCGCGAAAGAGGCTCAAGCCCCTGCGTCCAGGCTTCGGTGAAGACGGGGTCCATGACGAACCAGGTCAGGAACAGGGCCAGACTGATAATCAGCATATTGGGTGGTGATTGCTGCAGGCCAATGGCCTGTCGCAGAATGGACAGCACCGTCACGATAAAAGGGAAACAGGTGATCATGACCGCAAGCCCGGGTACGAGGCTCAGCACGGTAACAAGGGCGATCAATTGTATCACACGGCCCGAAAGCGATGCGCCATCCCCCAGGTTCACCGTCAGTTCCTGCGCCTGCAACGGCAGTACGGAGCACAGGAAAAAAAGGGGGAAGAGCGCAACAAACCGCATCAGACACCACCTTGCAGATGTGCGATTTCCGTCAGCCTGACTGCCAGTTGCCCGGCCTGTTCACCTTCAAGTTCCTGTAGCTCTCCCCGCGCAATCAACCTATCACCGACATAGAGTTCAACCGGATCCTCAACCCGCCGGTCAAGCGGCAGAACCGCGTCCTTTTCCAGTCGCAACAGATCCCGTACTTGCGGGCGTGCACGGCCGACGGCAATGGTTATCTCGATCGGCACCTGGCTGAACGGGTTATTTTCGGACAGATCATCCATGTTTGACCTCCTGTTTGGAAAGGGTGAAGAAATCATCAATGGCGGCAGAGATCTGATCAATCATCTCATCAAGATCGAGCCGTGTTTCACTATCGCCAAAGCGCAGGTACACCTGCCCCTGGCCCAATGAGGGTTCCTCACAAAGTTTGAATGGCGGACCCTCGATTTGTTCAAGGGTCCTTTCAACCGCCACACGGACCGATGGGTTGAAGACCAGGGTAACCGGCTCCTCTGCAATCTTGTTGGCCAGTGGCATCAGCATGTCAGCAATCATTTCAGGCAATGTATCCCGGGCAATCCGGGGCAGGACCTTTGCAACCAGATCCCGGATCAGGGGTTCGACCGACAGCAACACATGGGTCCGCGCCTCATGAAAGGTGAAACCAAGCGCCTGAAAGCTGCGGGCCAGTTCGCTGCCCATTCGGCCCTGTTCTTCCGATTGGGCGGCGGCGGCATCATCCCAACCCGCCGTATAACCCTGTTCATAGGCCGCCAGGCGCACCTCCTCCAGTGCAGTGAGATCCGTCACAATGGTTTCGGAAACGGCATTATCATCGGTTTCGAAAACTTCGAGATTGAGCTTGACCATCATGCCCGCCTTTCTTCGGTTTCCATCCAACCGCGAAGAATTTCAACGGACTCCCCCTGCCGGGCCTCGATCAGGTTTCGCAAACGTTTGACAGGATCCGCCTCGGGTGGTTTCGTCTCGGTCTCTTTATCTCCGAATGTTGCCATCTGGCTCATTTCCCTGTCCGAATCATCAATTTCACCGGACAGAACACGAATTCCCGGTGGCACCTCGGAGCTTGGTTCACCCGGAAGCGCCAACTGCGGCTCGCTATCAGATATTTCGCGACGAGGAGCCGACAGCAGCAATGGTCGGATCACGAAGAGGCCAAGGACAATGACAACCAGGGCCAAGACCGCAATCTGCGCCAATTGCATGATATCAACCGGGCCGAAATCCGGCAGAAACGATGCTTCGGCCAGGGTGCCTTCTGTCGCAGGCGGTTCAAAGGCAAGGGATTTCAACGTCAGGACATCGCCCCTTGTTTCATCAATCCCGGCAGCCGAAGCAACGAGTTCGCGCAGTGCTGCAAGTTCCTCCTCAGGCCGTGGCTGCCAGCTTTGGGCGCCATCCGCAGCGGTTACATTCTGCCCATCAACAAGCACTGCAATTGTCAGGCGCCGGACCGAACCCGGGTTGCGCAGAACCTCACGCTTCGTTTCCGAAAGCTCATAGTTCAACCTTTCGCGCGTCTCGGTACTGTTACTTTTGCCCTGATCATCCTGCGCGCCATCCCCTTCGGGCAGGTTGGAGGCCACTGTAACATCGCCGCCCGTATCCGTAGTGGAGGCGTTACGCTCCTCCGTTTCGGACGAAAGCAACACGCGGCCCTTCGGGTCAAAAATCCGTTCAACCACCGATTCGCTCTGGGTTTCAAGCTCAACCGCAACCTCCACAACGGCACGTCCGGGCCCCACCCGTGCAGAAAGCAGACGTTCAATATTACGTTTCAGCTCCTCGGCTTTCGCTTCGCTGCCAAGAAAGGGTTTTTGGGCCTCTTCCAGCGGAACGAGCCCCCCCACCGAATCGATTACCGCTACATCCTCAGGCCGCAAGGCAGGCACCGCCGCCGCCACCAAATGTCTGAAGGCGCGGGCCTGTGCGCCCGAAACACCGCCCCCAACAGTTGTAACGGTAACCGAGGCCGTGGGCTGGCTATCCGGCTGAAATGGCTGGGAGGGCGCGCGGGCAATATGAACCCGCGCCGCGCGGATCGTCGGACTGGCCAGAATGGTTCGGGCCAGTTCGCCCTCCTTCGCCCGCCAATAGGCCGCATCAAACATTTGCGATGTCGTACCAAAACCCGAAAGCCCATCAAGAAGCTCATATCCTGCCCCGCCCGCCATGGGCAGGCCTTCCGCGGCAAGCGTCATCCGCAGGTTGTCCCGCTGCGCCGCATCCACACGAATGGAATCACCATCCACAACATGGGCAACACCGCGCTGTTCCAGCATACGCACAACTTCCCCCGCTGCTGCAGGCTCCAGCCCGGCATAGAGCAACGCCATCGAAGGTTGGGTCGCCATGCGCGACAAACCCAATATCGCAAGGAAAACGGCAATTGTCGCCGCCGCAACGATCATACGGCGGGTCATTGAAAGGCCTAACCAAAGGGCGATGAGGTTTTGCACAGTCAATCCTTTCTGGGTCATCTTTCCGGTAGCGTTCTGCCACCGCCTGCCCCCAGATTTCGCGGATTGCCCTTAACAATCGGTTAGTGACCTCAGGATTATACCAAAACTCGAAATTGATCGAGGAGCCCGCAATGGCGGAAACGGAAGAAGAGCCTCAGGAAGAGCCGGTAAAACGTTCGAAAAAGCCTTTTTTAATTGGGCTTATACTTGCCTTATGTCTTGGTTGCGGCGGGTTCTATGCCACCTGGTCGGGGCTGATTCCCCTGCCGGGGGACAATCCCGATACCGTACAGCCCAAACCCAGAACGCTGCCCGATCTCGCCTTCGTACCAATTGATCCGGTGGTGGTTTCCCTCCCCCCGGCGGCACGTTCCAAACATCTGCGTTTCACCGGCCAGTTGGAAGTAAGCCGCGATGCGGAACCGGATGTCACCCTGCTTTTGCCGCGAATCCTTGATGTCGTGAACAGCTATCTGCGCGCGGTTGAGGTTGCCCGGCTTGAGGACCCCTCCGCCCTCATCACCCTGCGCGCCCAGATGCTGCGCCGGATCCAGCTGGTGACGGGGGAAGGCAGGGTACGCGACCTTCTGATAACCGAATTTGTCCTGAATTGAGGAAAATCCAATGGAAATGATGGCCGACATCCTGCTGGCTGCCGGAGCCTTCGGCACCGCAATCTATTGTTTCGTCCTGGCCGCCCGACTGCGACGGCTCCAGACGCTTGAAAGCGGCATGGGCGGAGCAATCGCAGTTCTGTCCGCGCAGGTGGATGATCTGACCCGCGCATTGGACAAGGCCCACAATACGGCAGAAAAACAGGTGAAAACACTGGATGATCTGACAACACGCGGCAATGAAACCGCGGGCAGGCTGGAACTGATCCTCGCCTCGATGCACGACCTGCCGGAACCTGCCATCAATTCCGGTGATGCCACATCACCCGAAAAAGAGGCGGCGGAGCGCAGGCTGCGCTTTGTCCGGCGCCGCAACATCAGCCAAAACATGGAGGCCGCGGAATGAGCCCCTCACCCAGAAAACGCCGCAAATTCGGGCGCGGAGCTCTCATCATGCTCGCTCTGCTGCTTAGTGGGTCCGGCGTATTGCGCCTTGGTACAGGAATCGGCGAAGCTGTCGCATGGACTCCCGAATTTGACGCGGAGGCATCCCCAGGCAATTGCCCCCGGCCGCCAACGGCCCTGCTGGAGGCGATTCGCGATCGCGAAGCCGAACTCGATGTAAAAGAAGCGGCACTTGCCGAACGATCAGCCGCCTTGGCCCTGGCCGACCAAGCCATCGAGGAACGACTGGCAAAACTGCAAGCTGCCGAAGAAAGCCTTGCCGCGACGCTCAACCAGGCCGATGGCGCGGCGGAGGCCGATATTGCGCGGCTCACCGAGGTCTACGAAACAATGAAGCCAAAAAACGCGGCAAGTCTCTTTGCGGCGATGGATCCGGAATTTGCCGTGGGCTTTCTTGGGCGCATGCGCCCCGATGCCGCAGCCGCCATCCTTTCGGGGATGGAGCCGGAACTGGCCTATTCCATCAGTGCACGCCTTGCCGGACGTCATGCGGATGTTCCTAAAAACTGATCCCGCGGAGAGGCTTTCTTAACCACTGCCCTGCAAACCTGCCCGCATGTAACCAGAAAGACAGAAAAATATGTTCGGCATCATCGGAATCGTAGTCATCTTCGTGATGGTCTTCGGCGGCTACCTTCTGGCCGGGGGATCGTTGGGGATCATCATGAAATCGCTGCCCTTCGAGATGATCATCATCGGGGGGGCAGCACTTGGTGCATTCCTGCTTTCCAATGACGCAACTTCCGTGAAACATACGGCCAAGGACATCGGAAAAGTGTTCAAGGGGCCACGTTGGCAGCCAGCCGATTATCGTGACCTGCTTTGCCTGCTTTTCGAATTGATCCGCATCGCAAAAAGCAACCCGGTTGCCCTGGAAGAACATATCGAAAACCCGGAAGAATCCGGTATTTTCATGCGCTACCCCCGCATCAGGGACGATCATGAAGCAATCGATCTGATCTGCGATACGCTGCGCGCCGCCTCAATGAACTATGATGATCCTCATCAGGTTGAGGAGGTCCTCGACAAGCGCATGGAGGCAAATCAGACCCATGCGCTACATTCAAGCCACGCCTTGCAATCCATGGCCGATGCCCTTCCAGCCCTCGGTATCGTCGCTGCTGTTCTCGGCGTCATCAAGACCATGAGTTCCATCGATCAGCCGCCCGAGGTCCTGGGAAAGATGATCGGGGGCGCGCTTGTGGGTACCTTCCTGGGGGTATTTCTCGCCTATGGGATCGTTGGTCCTTTCGCCACGCGTGTAAAGACCGTGGTCGAGGAAGACGGCCAGTTTTATTTGCTCATACGCGAAGTGCTGATCGCTAATCTTCATGATCACCCCGCAAATATCTGTATCGAGGTCGGCCGCCAGAATACACCTCATCATCTGCGCCCCAGCTTTACCGATATCGAAACCGCCCTGCGGGAATTGAAGAAAGACGCGGCATGAAGGCCATTCTGTCAGTACTTCTGCCGATTGTCCTGTTGTCTTTCGGCATTGTTCCCACCTCGGGACTTGCTCAAAGTGTCACCATACGATCCGGCGAACATGATGGTTTTTCGCGTCTGGTTCTGCAATTCCCGCAATCCGGCGACTGGCGTCTGATACGCACCGAGGATGGCTATGCATTGCAAACACCGGAAAACCGGAACAGCTATAATCTGACCGACGTCTTCCAGCGGATGGGCCGCGATCGGCTCTCGGCCATTTTTGCCGATCCTGAAACCGGGGATCTGCGTCTCCGCATCCCCTGCAATTGCCATATCATTCCGTTTGAGCTGCGCACCGGGGTGATCGTTCTCGATATAAATGACGGCCCCGCCCCAAAGGATACATCCTTCGAATTAAGTGCGGATGGCACACGTGCAAAACCACTTGGCCAAAAACCAGTGGTAAAACGGGCGGCAAGGCGACCTCCTCCCGCGCCCGGGCAGATCATGGTCAAAAACACCCTGGATTGGCGCCGCGATCTTGCAAAGGCGGCGCGCCTTTCCATTGCCCCCCCGGAGATTCCCCAGGAAAGCCTTCGGCCACGGACCAACCTTATCCCGATGCGTGAGGCTGTCTTATGGGAGCTCAGCCGCGGGGCCGCATCCGGTATCGTCGACATGGTTCCCCGCCTGTCCGAAGCGTCATCCACACGCCTTGGACCAAATATGATGGGAAATCTGAAAATCGGCACCCAGCCAGGATATGATCCCAACGCCACCAACCGGCGGCCGGGGCTTCTTACTGCTGACGGCAAGCTCTGCATTGACGATGAACAACTGAACATCATCGACTGGGGACGTCCGAAGCAGGTGGCCATGGAACTCGGACCAATACGCGCAAATCTTCTGGGTGAATTTGACCTCCCCAACCCGGAACAGTCCGAAAATGCAATCAAATATATGTTATATCTGGGTTTTGGAACGGAAGCCCGAAGCCTGATCACAGCTTTCGCCGCATCGATGCCGGAACAGGATATCTGGAACAGCCTCGGCCATATTGTCGATGGGGAAGCAGCCAGCCCGAATGCCTTCGAAGGCATGATCGGATGCAATACGACCGCTGCCCTTTGGGCAATGCTTGCGCCCGCTGATCCGGAAAAGGGTCAAAAGATCAATCAGGATGCCGTTCTGCGCGGGTTTTCCGCCCTCCCGCTGCACCTGCGCCGACATCTTGGGCCCCGCCTCGTGGATCGATTCCTTGCAAGGAATGAGGCGAATACTGCCCGGGCCATTCGCGACGCAATTTTGCGCGCGCCCGGGGATATCGATGAACCGCTGCAGCTTATGGCCGCCGAGGTTACACTGGCCACGGATCCCGACGCCCCGGTGGAACACTTGCTGAAACCGCTTGTTTCTGCCCCTGGCCGAACCGGTATCAGGGCGACAACGCAACTCATCATGGCACAGATCAAAGCCGGAAACATCGTCGACACGGACCTGACAAGCCTCGCGGCCGCCCTTGTCAACGACATACGCGGGGCGGATCTGGCCAAACCTCTTGCCTCGGCCCTGGCCCTGGGCCTTGCCAGCCAATCCCGCCTGAATGAGGCATTGGGTATCCCGGAAACAGACCCGGAAACGCAACGCGAGGCATGGTCGGTCTTTATCAGGCATGCCGCCGAAAAGGATCTGCTTGCCGCTACGGTCGGCAGGTCGGAAGGGGAAATGGACCCGGCTAACGCCGATACCCGGTTGGCGGTTGCATCGCGCCTTCTCAAGATGGGTCTGCCCGATCCCGCCCATGACTGGCTTGCCAATCTTTCCTCGGATGAAGCACGTCTTTTGCGCGCCCGTTCTTTCCTTCTGCAGAACGATTCACGATCCGCCCTGCAGGAAATCGCAGGTTTGCCTGACGCGGAAGCACAGGAGATCCGTGCCAGAGCGCTCCTGAATCTGGGGGATCATTCCGCAGTGGACACCTTTGCTGCCATTGGTGAGAAAGAGGCCCAGCTTCTTGCCGCAAGGCGTCTGGGCGATTGGCAACTGGTCGCAAAGCTCGCCCCTGAAAGCGATTGGGCACAAGCCGCCAGACTGGACGGGCACAGGCCACTGCCTTCCCCAGAAACAAATGATCCGGCAGGATCCACAACCCAACCCCTTCAGGATGCAAGGAACACGATCGGCGAGAGCGCAGCGGCCCGTCGCCTTATTCAGACCCTGCTGAACCCCTCTCCCTGAAAAAAACCTGTGAATTGGGGGGGCGCCATTCAATGACAGATTTCAGCCGGCAATCAGTCGGAAATCCTGACCGCAGGGAGCCCCAGTTTTCTGACAAGCCTGTCCAGTATCTGCTGCGTTCCCTGCCCTTCCCAATCGGCCTGGCGCGCGGCAAACAGCATGGCCTGGGATTTATGGATCAACCCGTCTGTCAGAATCTTCAAATGGTTTGCCCGCAGGGTTTCGCCTGAGGAGGTGATATCTGCAATTGCTTCTGCAGTCAGGTTCTTGATTGTTCCCTCTGTCGCGCCCTGACTGTCGATCAGTTGATAATCGGCAATACCCTGATCCGTCAGGAAATCGCGAACCAGCCGATGATATTTCGTGGCTATCCGCAACCGGTGACCATGGCGGCGCCGGAAAGCGGCCGCAGCGGCATCAAGATCATCAAGCGTTTCGACATCGATCCAGATCCGGGGCACGGCGATGATCAGGTCAGCATGGCCAAATTCAAGCTTTTCCACCTCAACCACCTGGCCTTCCCAATCCGCCAGCTTGTCACGTACCAGGTCCGACCCGGTCACCCCCAGGTGAATCCGTCCTGCGGCAAGTTCGCGGGGGATCTCCCCGGCCGAAAGCAAGACCAGATCGACATCCTCAATACCTTCGACACGACCGGCATATTCGCGATCCGATCCACTGCGGGTCATAACCACCCCGCGTGCGCCGAACCAGTCAAAGGTCTTTTCCATCAGCCGTCCCTTGGAGGGGATACCGATCTTGAGGCTCATAGCCACGCCTCCTTCAGTTCAACAACCTGGGCGGGACGGATCACCCCGCCAACGGCGGGAATGGAACGGCCCTGCCCCAACACTGCCGTCAGGGCATCGTATCGCCCACCGGTTGCAACGGGCGGCAGGTTTTCCGCAGCCAGAAAACTGAAGACAAACCCATCGTAATATTCCATCGAATTGCGGCCATGCCCTGCCTCAAAGGGCAGATCCGACGGGTTGATTCCGGCCCGTTCCAAGGCATCAAGCCGGGCGGCGAAACGATCCACCGCGGGTTCGATAGCAGGCAACATCGCGGTGATGCCACGCAGATGCTGCAAGGCAAGGCGCGCAGGTGCCGCCAGCGTCAACAGATCATAAAGCAACGCCGCCTCGGGCGCGGCAATGGGTGGGGTTTCAGCGTCCTCGATCAGGGCCTGCGCACGATCGGCAATTTCCGCCTCATCGCGCAGCCCTATCATCGGGCCCGCCTGGGCAATCAGATCCGCCGTCGTGTTGGAGCGCAGCCGTTCCAGAAGTTCCATCCGCGCCGGGGATGTCGGACTACGCCCCGAGAACCGGTCAAGCAGCGCACGAAACCGGCGTGGTCGCCAGACATGGCGCAAAAGCGCAGCCTTGCGCCTTTCAGTTGTGGAAAGGCCACGAACTGCCGCCATCAGGATACCAATATCCCCGGTTACCGCGCGCAGGCCCAAGGGCGCCAGCAAGCGCGCAAACAGGGCATAGACCTCGGCATCGGCAATTTCCGGCGCCTCGCGGTCAAACAATTCGAAACCAACCTGAAGGAATTCGCTGGGGCGCGGGCCCGGACGATCCTGTTTGCGAAAGACTTCCCCCTGATAACAATAGCGCGCGGGTTCCGCCCCATGGGCCATATGGGCCTGCACAACCGGAACCGTGAAATCCGGGCGCAGCATCATCTCACCATGCAAGGGGTCGGCGGTAACATAGGCGCGGGCACGGATATCTTCACCATAAAGATCAAGCAAGGTTTCCGCCGGTTGCAGAAGATCACATTCCACACGCAGTGCGCCGGCCTCCTGGAACGCAGCGCAAAGCGCCTCCGCCTCGGCCCGGATCGCCGCGCGGTCAGGCCCGAATTGTCCACTCATTGCGCCAACATCCGCTTGACCGCCAAGACCAGATCATCACGCGGAATTTCAAGCTGCGCGGGACGGTCCTTCCATTCTTCCAATGTCGCATTTTCGGCAATTTTGGCCCCCAGGACCAGATCCTTCAGCACCACCATGCCCCTGGCCTTTTCATCGCCGCCTTCAATGACGGCAATGGGGCTTTGGCGTTTATCGGCATATTTGAGCTGATTGCCAAAATTCCTGGGGTTACCCAGATACATCTCCGCACGGATACCCGCGTGACGCAATTCCCCGACCATGGCCATGTAATCCGCCATTCGGTCGCGATCCATGACGGTCACAACAACCGGCCCCGCCATCGCAGCCCCGGTACGACCCTTTTCGCGCAGGGCGGCCAGAAGCCTGTCCACACCGATGGAAATCCCCGTCGCCGGTACGGACTGCCCGGTAAACCGCTTTACCAGATCGTCATAACGCCCGCCGCCGGCTACCGACCCGAATTGCCGCTTGCGCCCTTTTTCATCCAGGATCTCAAAGGTCAGTTCGGCCTCAAAGACGGGTCCGGTATAATAGCCAAGGCCACGCACCACCGAAGGATCGATATCGATCCTCTCTGCACCATATCCCTGCGCCTCAAGAAGCGTGGCTATGGTTTCCAGCTCTTCTACCCCGGCAGTACCGATGCCCGACCCCGTAACCAGATCCCGAAGTGCTGTAACCGTCGCGGTTCCGTTTTCACGCTTTGCGGCCATGAAGCGCATGATCACCTCGGCCTGCGCATCCGAAAGCCCTGCCCCTTTGGTGAAATCACCAGATGCGTCCTTGCGGCCCACACCCAGAAGCGCGCGCACCCCCGCGTCCCCCAAGCGATCAAGCTTGTCGATGGCACGCAACACGATACCGCGTTCGGCCGCGAATTTCGCGGGATCCGAGGGGTCGAGCACGCCTGCAACCTCCATCACACCGTTCAGCACCTTGCGGTTATTCACGCGGATCAGATAATCGCCACGGGGGATGCCGACCTCCTCCAGCGCATCGGCCAGCATCGCACATATTTCCGCATCCGCAGCTACCGAAGGCGCACCTACCGTATCGGCATCGCATTGATAAAACTGCCTAAATCTTCCCGGTCCGGGCTTTTCATTGCGCCAGACCGGCCCGAAAGCATAACGACGATAGGGCGCGGGCAGATCGTTGCGAAACTGCGCGGCAACACGGGCCAGTGGCGCGGTCAGGTCATAGCGCAGCGCGAGCCAGTCCTTTTCTTCCTGCCAGGCGAATACGCCCTCATTGGGCCGATCCACATCGGGCAGGAATTTGCCAAGCGCCTCGACCGTCTCAACTGCCGAGGTTTCCAACGGATCAAAGCCATAGCATTCATAGACCCCGGCGATCCGATGCAGCATATCCCGCCTTTCGGTCACTTCGGCACCAAAATAGTCGCGAAAGCCCTTGGGCGTTTCGGCGCGGGGGCGGCGGGCGGATTTATCCTTGGCCATCGGGAAACCCTTTGCTGCAATCACGCGGGCGGTGTAACGGATGCCCGCAGGCGCGGCAAGCAAGGAGAGACAGATGAACGAACGGATCGAGGCGCTGGAGGAACGGATCGCCCATCTGATCCGGACGGTAGAGGAGCTTTCCGATATCGTGGCAACACAGGCCGACCGGATTGATCTTCTGGACCGGCGGGTGGCAATGTTGATCGACAAGGTTGCCACACCCGAGGAAGGCGGACATCTTTTCACCGATGAACGCCCGCCACACTGGTAGGCAAATTGACCCTGCGCCTTCTACCTTCCGGCTTGTCTTTCCCCGCCTCTTTGGGTCATTTGGCGGCGAAAGGCGGATCATGAAACATTTTCGCATAGGCAGGCTGACCATTCAGCCGGTTCCGTTGCTGCTGACACTGGCAATCGCCGCGCTTGGTGGTCTGGTGGCATGGCTTTTACACCTGCCCCTTCCCTGGCTCATGGGGTCACTGGTCGGTATCGCCCTTCTGGCCATTCTGGGGCTGCGGCCATTGGGTCAGCCCATTCACATGCCCACCCCGCTACGCCAGGCATTCGTGCCGGTGATCGGCGTCGCAATCGGCGGAAATTTCACGACAGAGATATTACAACAGCTCGGAAACTGGATCCCGAGCCTTCTGGCCCTTTGCCTCTATATTCCGCTGGCCCATTTTGTCGCCTATCGGATCTATCGTTTTGGCGGCATCGATCGGCTGACCTCCTATTATGGCACCATTCCGGGAGGATTGATCGAATCCGTCACAATGGGCGAAGAAAAAGGTGCCGACAGGGGCATGCTGGTCCTGATGCAATTTCTTCGCCTGATCGTGACGATCATGGCGGTGCCCCTGATTTTCGCCCTGCTTACCGGCGGCAGCGTCGGTTCAGGGGCGGGGGTGGAAATGGTTGGCGCGGATCATGCACTAAGCCTGCGCGATATTGCGGTTCTGGTGGTTGCGGGGGGAGGCGGTTACTGGCTTGCCCATCGGTTGCGCTTTCCTGCGGCGGTCATGACGGGTCCGATCCTCGCATCCGCCATCGCCCATCTGACGGGGCTGGTGGAAGGCGTCCCGCCCGGCTGGGTCATCAATATGACGCAGGTGGTGATCGGCGCAGGGCTTGGGGCAGGTTTCGCGGGTATGGCCGGGGCCACGCTGCGCAAGGGTGCGGGTCTTGCCACGATTTCAACCGGAACACTGCTGTTGCTGGCCTGGGGGTTCGCGATCCTGCTTCGTGAGGTGATCGATCAACCTGCTTCCGCCATCTTCCTGGCATTCGCGCCGGGCGGGATTACGGAAATGAGCCTGATCGCACTGGGCCTGCAAATCAGCGTGATCTATGTCGCGGCGCACCATGTTGTGCGGATCGTGCTTTCCGTCAGCATCGCCCGGGCCTTTGCAGGACGGTTATAGCTGATGCTTCGCTGTATGATCCGGCCTCAGGCCGCCTCAAAACGGATCCGGCGGCGCAGGAACTGCGTGGACTTGTTGGAAACCCGGTCCGGATCCCCCGTGGTCAGGAATTTCGACGCCCCACCACTTCCCAGAAATTCCGGCCGCCGCCCCAGATAATCGGCAAGGCTTTCGGCCACAAGCCTTGGCTGGGAATAGACCGCCACATCCGAACCCAGCGCATCGGCAAAAACCTGTTCCATCAACGGATAATGGGTGCAGCCCAGAATTGCCGCCTCGGGCCGCGGCATGCGACGCAAGAGCGCCTCGACATGCGATCGCACCAAGGCCTCTGCCAGGATCTCATCACCCTGTTCGATCGCATCTACGACACCGCCGCAGGGTTGCGCCTCGACATCAACACCGATGGCACGAAAGGCCAGTTCACGCTGAAACGCGCGGGAGGCCACCGTGGCGGGCGTGGCAAAAAGGGCCACATGTTTCACCGCCACTTCACGGGGGGGGGAATTGTCGCCCCATTGCCGTTCGGTCAGCGCCTCTATCATCGGAACGAAAACGCCCAATACGCGCTTTTCGGGCGGGATCCATGTTTCCTGCATCCGTTTCAATGCCGCCGCCGAGGCCGTGTTGCAGGCCAGGATCACCAGATCGCAGCCCTCCGCCCAAAGCCGTTCAACCGATGCGCAGGTCAGCTTGAAGATATCCTCGGCATCGCGCACCCCATAGGGCGCATGGGCATTGTCGCCAAAATAGATCAACGGCAAATCCGGCAAACGGCGCGAAATCGCATCCAGAACGGTCAGCCCGCCGATACCACTGTCAAATATCCCTACTGCCATCACCTGCCCCCGGTTCTCATGCCCGTTGCCTTTTCCATTCATAGGACGGGCATGGGAAATACGGAAGGGCAAGTTATTCGGCAGCGATTGCCGGGGCCGGGGTTTCCCATTCGGTCAGGATTTCCGCGCGCCGGGCAGCGGCCTTCCTGGCATTTTCGCCTTTCACCGGGCCAAAACCCCGGATCGTCAGGGGCAATTCCGCCCATTCACGCGCCAGCGCCAGGCGTTCAGCTGTAAAATCACGGAAAACATGTTCCATATCCGCCTCATATTCCGCAATGAGCGCGCGCTCCATGCGCCGTTCCTTCGAATAGCCGAAGATATCGAAACGGGACCCCCGCAGTGTTTTCATCCATGCCAGAAGCCTGAAGACCGGGATCATCCAGGGGCCGAATTTGCGCTTCCTTGGCCGGCCCGCGATATCCTTGCCGGGCAGGATCGGCGGCGCGAGATGAAATTCCACCCGCAGATCACCATCAAAAACCTCACGCGCGCGGGCAAGCGTTTCCAGATGAAGCCGCGCCACCTCATATTCATCCTTGTAGGACAGAAGCTTGTGATATCCCTTTGCCACTGCACCCCGCAAAGGATCAGGTGCGTGAGACAGGAATGCAAGGTAACGGGTCGCTAATTCCTCCCCCTGATAGGCGCGCAGGTGATCTGCGCGAAAGGTGACGGGATCATGTGGCTGCGGCATTTCAGGCGCAATCAGCCGTGCCGCTTCCTCAGGATGAAGCGCGGCCCAGCGTCCAATGGCAAAGGCCCGCCTATTGGCCTTCACCGCCGTGCCATTGAGATCAAGCGCACGCAGGATCGCCTCTTCAGGCAGCGGGATCAGCCCCCTTTGCCAACAGGCACCAAAGACCATCATATTGGAATAGATGCTGTCCCCCAGGGTAACGCGCGACAGTTCCGTCGCATCAAAAAAGAGAAGTTTCCCCTGCAACCGCGCCTCCAGCGAAAGATGCAACCGTTCGGTCGGCAGCGCGAACCCGATATCCCGCGTGAAGGCGCCAGTGATGATCTCATGACTGTTGACAACACATCCCGTCCGCCCCGACGCCATAAGCCCGAGCATCTTTGCCCCCGCTGTCACCACAAGATCGCCACCGATCACCGCATCGGCCTCCCCAACGGAAATGCGGATCGCATTGATCTTTTCCGGCGTCTCGGCAAGGCGGCAATGAACGCTGACTGCCCCCCCTTTTTGCGCAAGGCCCGCCATTTCCATCAAGCCGGCACCCTTGCCCGCGATATGGGCCGCCATCGCAAGGACCGCCCCGACCGTAACCACGCCCGTCCCGCCAACACCGGTAATCAGGATGTTATAGGTTCCCTGCATCCGGGGCAGTTCCGGCTGCGGCAGATGCGGCAAATCAAGATTGGCAGTCGGAACCCTGCGCGGCACTGCACCATGCAAGGTGACAAAAGAAGGACAAAACCCCGACAGGCACGAAAAATCCTTATTACAGGACGATTGGTCAATGGCCCGTTTCCGACCGAATTCGGTTTCCAGGGGCACGATGGAAACACAGTTTGACTGCACCCCGCAATCGCCGCATCCCTCACAGATATCGGGATTGATGAAAACGCGGCTATCGGGATCGGGATATAGCCCCTTCTTCCGGCGACGGCGTTTTTCGGCGGCGCAGGTCTGGATATAGACCATGGCCGTCACCCCTTCGATCTGGCTCAATTCCTTCTGAACCGCAATCACCGCGTCGCGATCATGGAATTCGGCCCCCTCAGGAAAGGTCCTGCGGTCGATTTCTTCCTTGGGGTCATGAACGACCACAACCTTTGCCACGCCCATCGCCAGAAGTTCCCGGGTGATCTGCGCGGCGGTCAACCCTCCTTCATTTGGCTGGCCGCCCGTCATCGCCACGGCGTCATTATACAGGATCTTGTAGGTTATATTCGTTCCGGCAGCGAGGGCCGCACGGATCGCCAGACTGCCGGAATGATTATAGGTTCCGTCGCCAAGGTTTTGAAAGATATGGGGTGTTTTTGAAAATGGCGCCTCACCGATCCAGTTGGCGCCTTCCCCGCCCATCTGGGTCAGACCGCTTGTTCCCCGATCCATCCAGAGCGCCATGATATGGCAACCAATCCCGCCCCCCGCACGCGCGCCATCCGGCAGGCGGGTAGAGGTATTATGCGGACAGCCGGAACAAAAATAGGGCAGGCGTGCCACCAGATCAGGGGCGTTATCCGCCTGTCGCGCAACATGGATCCGTTCCAGCGCCGCCTCGATTCCTTCGGTGCCGCGCCCTTCATCGATCAGGATCTGCCCCAGCTTTTCTGCAATCATTGACGGGTCGAGCGCCATTTGCACCGGAAACAGCACCTCTGCATCCGGATCCCCCTTACGACCCCCCCAGACCCGGCGGCCACGACGATCGTCAAAAATCGCCTCCTTGATCTGCACCTCGATCAGCTTGCGCTTTTCCTCCACCACCACGATCAGCGAAAGCCCCTCCGCCCAGTCATGGAAACCATGCATGTCAAGTGGCCAGCTTTGTCCGACCTTGTAGGTAGTAACACCCAGATCCTCCGCCCTGTCGGCATCCAGACCCAGAAGTTCCATTGCATGGGCAAGATCCAGCCAGTTCTTTCCCGCCGCAACAAAGCCGATTCTGGCCCCGGGCCTGCCCCAGACCCGCCGGTCAATACGGTTGACGCGCGAAAAGGCCTCTGCCGCAAATCGCTTGTAATTCACAAGCCTGTCTTCCTGCGCAACCCAATGATCGCCAAGCCGGATATTCAACCCTCCCTCGGGCATATCAAATTCCGGGCGCACAAGCTGCATCCGGTCAGGCAGCGTATCGACTACGGTGGTTGCCTCCACCGTGTCCTTCATCAGCTTCAACCCGCACCAAAGACCGGAAAATCGTGAAAGTTCAAATCCATATAATCCGTAGTCAAGAATTTCCTGCACCCCTGCCGGGGACAGGACCGGAATTGAAAGATCAACGCAGGACCAATCGGATTGATGACAGGTGGTTGAGCTTTCACCGGTATGATCGTCGCCAAGCGCCATGATCACACCACCATGGGGCGACGTTCCGGCCAGATTGCCATGGCGCATTACATCGCCGGAACGATCCACCCCAGGCCCCTTGCCATACCAGAGCGAAAAAACCCCGTCATGACGCCCCTGCCCGCGCAATTCGGCCTGTTGGCTGCCCCAGATCGCGGTGGCAGCCAGATCTTCGTTCAGCCCCGGGTTGAAGGTGATTTGCGCCGCCTCAAGCTCCGCCTTTGCGCGCATCATCTGGATATCGACCCCACCCAGCGGGGATCCCCGATATCCCGTCACATAACCTGCCGTGGAAAGCCCCGCTGCCCTGTCCCGCGCCCTTTGCATCAGCATCAGCCGCACCAGCGCCTGGGTGCCGTTCATCAGCACCGGGGATTTCGTCAGATCAAAGCGATCGGCCAGTGATATGTCCTGCATGCCCATTCCGCACCTCATCTGCACAGGGGCCTTACCGGATAATATAGGTCAATATTAATGACCTACAAAGAGGTAAATAATCCGAAAAGGTCATTTACTTGTGAGTGTAGCACATTAGGAAGGGGCTGCGGCGCCGTGCCGCAAATTGTGAGACGAGTGTTTGAATGGATTGGGATAAACTGAGAATCTTTCACGCGGTCGCGGATGCGGGCAGCCTCACCCATGCGGGTGATGTGTTGCACCTGTCGCAATCCGCTGTCAGCCGCCAGATCCGCGCGCTGGAGGAAAGCCTTGATGTTACTCTCTTTCATCGGCACGCACGGGGATTGATCCTGACCGAACAGGGCGAACTTCTGTTCGATGCGACCAAATCCATTGCAAAACGGCTTGAAACCGCCGCCGCCCGGATCCGCGACAGCGAAGATGAAGTCTTTGGCGAATTGCGGGTCACGACGACGACGGGCTTCGGCACGCTATGGCTCGCCCCGCGCCTTTCGGCCCTTTACAACAAATACCCCGATCTGAAGATCGACCTGATGCTGGAGGAACGCGTCCTCGACCTGCCGATGCGGGAAGCCGATGTCGCGATCCGGATGAAGGAACCTTCCCAGGCCGATCTGATCCGCCGCCGCCTGATGAATATCCGCATGCGGCTTTTTGCCACGCCGGAATACCTGGCCCAGGCCGGAACCCCCGAAACGATGGAGGAACTTTCCTCCCACCGACTGATCTGCCAGAACGCAAGCGCAGCCCAGGTTGCGGCTGGCGCGGCGCTTGTGAAACAGATCATGACCCATGACATTTCATCGACCCTGACCGTCAACAACTATTTCGGGGTCCTGCAAGGCGTGCTCAGCGATCTCGGAATTGGCGTATTACCTGCCTATCTGACGGAGGATTTTCCAACACTGGTTCGCGTCCTGCCAGATATCGAATCGACGGAAGTACCCGTTTTCCTCGCCTATCCCGAAGAGTTGCGCCACTCCAAGAGAGTCGCCGCCTTCCGTGATTTCGTGGCAGAGGAGATCTTTGCCTACCGCCAGCGGCAGCGTGAACTTTCCGTCCAACAGGCCCTTGAAATGAAACAGTAATGGGAAGCCATGCGCAAAACGCATAGCAGCCTTGAGCGCTATACCCCCTATAAAAGCTTGAAACGCGCCGATGCTGCCCCTAGATCTGTCTGCGAAGGGTGCGACTGAACTTCTTTCGCCTCCTTCATACCTCCCTGTTGGACTTTGGCCGGGCTCCTGCTCGGCCTTTTTTTTGCCCGTCATTCGGTTTGTGGCAGACTGCATTGCCGCCGGGGCTATCCGTTACCCGGCATCAATGGTCAGCGCATGAATTTTTCCCACGATTTCAGGGCCAAGTGCCGCGTGGATCGCCCTGTGCCGCGCGACCCGCGTCAGGGGCGCCAGCGCCTCTGCACGGATGGTAACGGCAAAATGGCTTTCGCCCGACCCGTCATCACCCGCGTGCCCGGCGTGGCGGTGGCTTTCATTTGATACTTCCAGCTGCTGCGGGGTAAATTCCGCCTCCAGACGCGTTCGGATCAGCTCTGCCATGGCCATAATTCTGTCAACCCCCTTCAATCCGTGGCGTTATGCTCTAAACTCTCTCGCCTCCGAGTCGGAAAGGCAAGATCCATGACCAACCGCCCTCCTTTCGAATTCGACATGCGCGTTTCCTCCGACAAGAAGAAACGCAAGGCTGGTCGACGCGGAATGTCCGGTGCTTTCGAAACCTCCACGCGCACCTGCGAATATCCCGGCTGTTCCGAGCCCGGGCTTTACCGTGCGCCCAAAAGCCCCGATGAGTTGGACGATTTCCTTTGGTTTTGCCGCAATCACGTACGCGAATATAATCTGAAGTGGAATTTCTTTCAGGGCAGTTCAGAGGAGGATTTCCAGGCCTTCATCGACAAGGACCGCGTCTGGGGCCGCGAGACGGAGCCATTCGGCAAGCGTCCGGATGAAGGTCGGGTCTGGTCCCGCCTCGGCGTGAACGATCCGATGGAGATCCTTGGGGAAAAGGGAACGCAAAACCCCGGTCGCGCTGAACCCACCGGGGCAACCCGGAAACTGCCACCCACCGAACGCAAGGCAATTGAAATTCTCGATGCGCGCGACAATTGGACAAAATCCGAAATCCGGAAACAATACAAGAGCTTGGTAAAGGATCTTCACCCGGACATGAATGGCGGCGACCGTTCGGACGAAGAACGCCTGCAGGAGGTCGTCTGGGCCTGGGACCAAGTAAAAGACAGTCGTTTTTTCCGTGATTAGAGATAGATACCCCTACAATCTAATATCTGGCATGAAGTTCGTGACTGTCCGTTCCTTCCCGATTTGACAGCAGGCAAAGAGGATCTCCGCATGATAGCAACCGGGTTGCCCAAACATGTCCTGTCCATCGGTGAGGCAATGGTGGAACTTGCACCCATGGCGGAGGCAGGCCAGTTTTCCATGGGGTTTGCCGGGGACAGTTTCAATACCGCCTGGTATTTGCGCCGCAGCCTGCCCGCCGACTGGACGGTGGATTACCTGACAGCGGTGGGACAGGATGGTGTCTCCGGCCGCCTGCTGGATTTCCTGAAGGCTTCCGGCGTCGGAACCGGTGCCATTGCGCAACTGCCGGATCGGACGGTCGGGCTGTACATGATCGAATTGCAGGATGGCGAACGCAGCTTTTCCTATTGGCGGGGGCAAAGTGCGGCGCGGCTTATGGCGGCAGATCCCGGCCATCTGGCACAGGCCATGGCGGGGGCCGGGGTAATTTACCTGTCCGGCATCACGATTGCCGTTCTGGAAAACCCGGGTCGGGCCAATCTTTATGCCGCGCTTGATACCGCACGGGCGGCAGGGGCGCTTGTGGCCTTCGACCCCAATCTTCGGCCCCGGCTCTGGCCCGATGCCGAAACGATGCGGACGGAAATCATGACCACCGCAACGCGGGCCGATATCATCCTGCCTTCCCACGAGGATGAGGCAACGCATTTCGGGGATACCGATCCGGCGGCAACGGCAGCACGCTATGCACAGGCAGGCGCAGCGATGGTGGTCGTGAAAAACGGTGGCGGGGAGATGTTGAGCCTCGCCGAAGGGCAAGGCGCGATCCACGCCCCTGAAATCGTGACCAATGTCGTGGACAGCACCGCGGCCGGCGACAGTTTCAACGCCGCTTTTCTGGCGACATGGCTGACAGGTGCAGATCTGAAATCCGCCATTCGGGCCGGGGCGAAACAGGCGGCCCATGTGATCGGCAGGCGCGGTGCGCTTTGCCCCTGACAGACAATGACGGCAGACCTGCCCCTGCTCCGGCGGGAAACAGGCATGATACACCCGGGAAAGGAAAAGAAATGAAGCTCATCATCGATACGGACCCGGGGGTGGATGATGCAATGGCATTTGCCTATGCGGCAGCCCATCCCGATATCGAACTGATCGCCCTGACCACTGTTTTCGGCAATATCGCGCTGGAGACGGCAACGCGCAACGCCCTCTGGCTATCGGACCTATCGGGCAGCCAGGTACCGGTTCATGCGGGTGCCGCAGGACCCCTGAACGGCAACGAGCCACATTACGTGCCGCATATCCACGGGGAACAGGGGCTGGGCAGCGCCATCGCGCCAGAGCCGAAGACCCCGGCAAAAAAGGAACCAGCGGCGGAATTCCTGATACGGGCCGCGGCAGAAAACCCCGGGCAGGTTACCCTTTGCGCGGTCGGTCCGCTTACCAATATCGCCAGGGCAATGACGCTTGACCCGGGTTTCCTGGGAAATCTGGCACAATTGGTGATCATGGGCGGATCGCTGCATGCGGGCGGGAATGTAACACCTCATGCCGAAGCAAATTTCCATAGCGATCCGGAAGCCGCCAATCAGGTCTTGCACGCCCCTGACGCCGGACGGATCACGATCATAGGGCTGGATGTAACCACCAGGGTTATTGCGACACCGGATCAGTTCCGGCAGGTACCTGCCGGCCCGATGGCCTCCCTTCTGGTGCAGGCCACGGATTTCTATATGGAATTTCACCGCCAGAAAGGTGGCCACAGGATATGTTACATGCATGATCCCGCTGCGGTGATCTATGTGATACGGCCCGATCTTTTCGGGACAGCGCCCCATCGGCTGGAGGTCTGCCTCAAGGGTGCCGAACGTGGTGCAATGCGCCAAAGCCACACCGCCCCAACCCCGTGTCAGGTCGCCATGACAGTCGAAAGCGAAGCCGTCAGCACGGAATTTTTCCGGGCGCTTTCAGCCTGAGGGACGGGTATCGGGGCGTCAGCCACGCCCCACATAGGGCATGGCCGACGCCATGATCGTCATGGTCAGGATATTGGTATCAAGCGGCAGTTCGGCCATATGCAACACCGCGCGGGCCACCTCATGCGCTGTCATCACTGGCTCCACCGCCACTGTTCCATTGGCCTGCGGAACACCCTTTGTCATTGCCACGGCCATATCCGTCAGTGCATTCCCGATATCAATCTGCCCACAGGCGATGCTGAAAGGACGACCATCAAGGCTCAGGGTCTTGGTCAGGCCACTGATGGCATGTTTGGAAGCCGTATAGGGCACCGAACCGGGGCGCGGCATGGTGGCCGAAACCGAACCGTTATTGATGATACGCCCCCCCTGCGGATCCTGATTCCGCATATGGCGAAAGGCTGCACGCGCAGCCAGGAACATGCCGGTGATATTCACATCGGTCACACGTTTCCAGTCCGCAACGGCAATTTCATCGATCAGGGTGGAAGGAAGCGAGGCCCCCGCATTATTGAACAACACATCGATCCGGCTCCATTCCCCGGCGGCGCGGGCGAAAGCATCATCCACCTGCGCCTCATCTGTCACGTCGCAGGGCAGGATAAGCGCATCCGCATGCCCATCCGCCGTTTCCTCCAGCGCCCCGGCCCGACGACCGATCAGCCCAACCTTCCAGCCCTGTTTCAGAAAGGTCTGGGTGGTCTCGCGTCCAACGCCGGACCCCGCGCCAGTGATAATGATGCCTTTGCGGGTCATAACCCCTCCTGTATCAATGATTGTCGCGCGGCAGGTCCTTGCAGACCTGATGATAAGCCGTGGCAAGTTCCAGGCAACCGCCATCGGCAAGCTGGCCGACATGGGTGCGATAGATTTCCTGCCAGGGCGTCTGATGGCGGATCTCGGGCGGGGTCCAGGCGGTCTTGCGGGCCTGCCATTCCTTGTCACCCACCAACGCGTTCATTGTGCTGTCATTGAGGTTCAGACGCACGCGATCACCGGTTTGCAGATAGGCAAGCCCGCCGCCCACCACCGATTCCGGGGAGGCATTGAGGATCGACGGGCTTTCCGAGGTGCCCGATTGCCGCCCATCGCCGACCGTCGGCATATGATCGATGCCTGCATGGATCAAGGCGTCGGGCGGCTGCATGTTCACCACCTCGGCCGAGCCGGGATAGCCCACGCAGCCGACACCCCGGATAAACAGGATATCATTTTCGCTGATCGCCAGATCCGGGTCATTGATCCGGTCATGGTAATCCTCCGGCCCCTCGAACACGACGGCCCGGGCCTCAAAGATTCCCTCCTGTCCCGGTCTGGACAGGAACCGCTGCCGAAAATCATCGGATATCACCGAGGTCTTCATCAAGGCGGACTCGAAAAGATTGCCCGAAAGCACAAGAAAACCGGCATTGGGCCGCAACGGGGCGTCATAGGTGGTGATGACCTCCGTGTCGTGACTGCGCCAGCCTGACAGGTTTTCCCCCATGGTCTTGCCCGTTACCGTCCTGACCCCCGCATCAAGCCGGCCTGCGGCAAGCAATTCCCCCATCACGGCAGGAACACCCCCTGCCCGGAAAAAGGATTCGCCCAGATATTTCCCTGCGGGCTGCATATTGACCATCAGGGGCACGTCATAACCATGCTCCTGCCAGTCGGTTACATGCAGATCAACCCCGGCATGGCGCGCCACGGCCTGCAGATGGGGCGGCGCATTGGTCGACCCCCCTATCGCCGCATTGACGATGATGGCATTCAGAAAGGCTTTGCGTGTGAGGATATCGGAAGGTTTCAGATCTTCCTCAACCATCGCAACAATGCGGCGCCCGGTTTCATAGGCCATGTTCATCCGTTCCCGGAATGGCGCGGGAATCGCAGAATTTCCGGTTAGTGTCATGCCCAGTGCCTCGGCCATGGCATTCATAGTGCTGGCTGTGCCCATGGAATTGCAATGACCCAGCGAAGGCGCCGAAGCACAGACGCGGGACATGAATTCATCAAGATCGATCTTGCCATCGGCCAGCAGGCGGCGGCTTTCCCAGACCACGGTGCCTGATCCCACAAGCCGCCCGTTCCACCAACCATCCAGCATTGGCCCGCCATTCAGCGCAATCGCGGGAATATCGGCTGTGGCCGCGCCCATCAGCATCGCGGGCGTGGTCTTGTCGCAACCGGTGGTCAGCACCACCCCATCGATGGGATATCCATGCAGGACCTCAACCAGGCTCAGATAGGCCAGGTTGCGGTCCAGTGCCGCCGTGGGGCGTTTTCCCGTTTCCTGAATGGGGTGGACGGGAAATTCCATCGGCACCCCACCCGCATCGCGAATGCCCGCCTTGATGCGGTCCATCAGGAAGACATGGATCTTGTTGCAGGGCGACAGATCACTGCCGCTTTGGGCAATACCGATGATGGGGCGGTTTCCCTGCAATTCACCGCGCGTATATTCCTGATTGAGGTATCGTTCCAGATAAAGCGCGGTCATTCCGGGGTTGTTGGGATTGTCGAACCATTCCTGAGAACGGTATTTCTTGTTGGCACGCGTATTGGACATGGCTTGCTTCCGACGGTGATTTGGGGTTTCACTCCGACAAGTATTGCCGTCTGGTATACCAGATTGCAACTGATCTGTTGAATATCGAAAGCAACGCGCAATGCCCGGCCCGTCCAACACCAGGATTCCCGCAAGATCGGCGGCGGAACGCCACGCCTTCCTGCGTGGGATACGCGATTGCAGCCCCTATTTCGTGGCCATAGTGCCCTATTCAGTGCTTTTTGGCGTATTGGCGCGGGATGCGGGGCTCGATCTGCTGCAGGTCGTGACGATGTCGGTTGTGGTTATCGCCGGGGCCGCACAATTCACCGCCCTCAGCCTCATGAGCGATCACGCACCGGTCTTTGTAATCCTGCTGGCCTCGCTCGCAGTCAATTTGCGCATGGCCATGTATTCTGCGGCTCTTGCCCCGCATCTGGGGGATGCGCCGATGCGCCAGCGCATGCTGATGGCCTATGTCATGGTGGATCCGACCTTCGCGGTGGCAAACAATAAATTCGAGGCCGAACCGAAGATGCCCTTGAAAGAGAAGGTCGCCTATTACTTCGGAACGATTACCACCGTCTGCCTGCCCTGGTATGTCTTTACCATCGTGGGTGCACTGATCGGCAAGGCCATCCCGCCCGGTCTTTCGGCCGATTTCGCGGTACCGATCTGCTTCATCTCGCTTGTCGCCCCGATGTTGCGCAGCCCCGCCCATATCGCGGCAGCCCTTGTATCCGTGGTGGCCTCGCTTGCGCTTTCTTGGGTGCCGTGGAGCCTGGGCATGCTGGTCGCGGCAGTATTGGCCATCCTGACCGGCGCGCAGGTGGAATTCTGGCAAAGGCGGCGGCGCGCGGGGGGGCCGGCATGATCGATGACACCATATTCTGGATCGTGACGATCCTGCTGGGGATCGGAACCTGGTTGATCCGGTTTTCCTTTCTGGGATTTCTGGGGGGGCGGGCATTGCCCGATTGGGTCCTGGTTCATCTGCGCTATGTCGGGATCGGGGTATTGCCGGCACTTGCCGCACCCCTGGTGGTCTGGCCCCCGACCATGGGCGGCGCGGTGGATATGCTGCGCATCATGGCTGCCGCAATCGCCCTCTATGCGGGCTGGCGATTTGGCGTGATCGCCTCCATCGTAACGGGAATAGGGTCGCTTTGGTTTCTGCAATGGATCATAGGCTGACCCACCCGGCAAATCCGTCAACGGGATAGGAAAAGAACCGCATGCCCCGATCAAAGAGGATTGCGGGATTGCCCCGGATCGGTTTTTCTTTACCGAATAACCGGGAAGAAAATATTGCCACCGCCACCCAGCGGGGTTGGCAGATATATCATTTCACCGGCGCTACGGGTCGGGCCAGAACCCCTGTCGGCGCAGGGTCAATGACGGAAAGCGAGGCAGAATGACGATAGAAACCGTTCCCTTCGAGGCAGAAGACCTGTTGGATTGGATGGCCCTTACCCGAGCACTGGAAGAATATCACCGGCTGCCCCCGGCGGAGGTGACGGACGGCTTTCTCTATCGCGGAAACGATACCCTGCTCAACCGCGCGGCCTGGATCGACGGGCTGGGCCAACTTGCCAAATGCGCGACGATCTTTCCCGACAATCGCGATCTGGGGGTTCCGACAATCAACGGCGCGGTGACGCTCTATTCCGACAAGACCGGAGAACTGGAGGCAATTCTGGATTTTCATCTGGTCACCAAATGGAAAACCGCAGGGGACAGCCTTCTGGCCGCACGGATGCTGGCACGTCCCGACAGCCGCGATTTTCTGCTTGTGGGGGCGGGGAATGTGGCGGGTTCCATGGTGGGCGCCTATCGTGCGGCCTTTCCCGAGGCGCGCTTCAGGGTCTGGGCCCGCAATCCCGGTGCGGCGGAGGCCTTTGCCCGCCTCAATCCCGGGGTGGAAGCCGTGACCGATCTGGAGGCGGCGGTGCGCGCGGTGGATGTCATCTGCACGGCAACCATGGCGAAGGAACCGGTCGTGCGGGGTGAATGGCTGCAGCCGGGCCAGCATCTGGACCTGATCGGTGCCTATACCCCGGACATGCGCGAGGTCGATGATGAGGCGATGCAACGGGCGCGCATTTTTGTCGATGCACGTTCGACAACGATCCACCATATCGGCGAATTGATGAAACCCCTTGCCGCAGGGGCAATTTCCGAAGGCGATATCGTTGCCGATTTCTATGATCTCGCCGCCGGAAATTTCGACCGCCGCACCGAAGGGGAAATTACCATTTGCAAAAATGGCGGCGGCGCGCATCTGGATCTGATGACTGCCGCCCATATCCTGAAGACATGGCGGGCGCGCTGACGGCATCAGCCCGCCGATCCTGCCACCGTTTCTTTGCCTGACGCAGGCATTTCCGTTAGACTGCTTCAAAACAATAACGAGGCAGGCAAGCAGAATGCGGATGACAATGGCATTGGCAGGTGCGCTGATTCTTGCGCCCTATGGGTCCGTACTGGCGGACAACCCCCCGGAGCAGGAGATTTCCGTGTCACTATCAGGGGGCGAGGCCGGTTTCCGAAACTGGATTACAGGTTTTCGATCCAGGGCTGAAGCTGCGGGAATTTCAGCGCAGGTACTGGATCAGGTGCTGCCCGGGCTGACCTATCAGCCCGATGTGATCCGCCGTGACCGGCGCCAGTCGGAATTCACCAAGACGATCTGGGAATATCTCGATACCGCCGTTTCCGAAGAGCGGGTCCGAAACGGCCGGGAAGCGCTGGAAAAGAACCGCGCCCTTCTTGATCGGATCGAGGCACGTTATGGCGTCGAAAAGGAAGTCGTCGTCGCCATCTGGGGGCTGGAAACCGCCTTTGGCACCTATCGGGGCTCCGTACCGACACTGAGCGCGCTGGCAACATTGGCCGATGAAGGCCGCCGCGGCCCCTTCTTTGAAAGGGAGCTGATCGATGCGCTGCGTATCGTGCAATCGGGCGATGTGACCCCGGAAGCCATGATCGGAAGCTGGGCAGGGGCGATGGGGCATACGCAATTCATGCCATCCTCCTTCCTCGCGCTGGCACAGGATTTCGACGGCGACGGAAAACGCGACATCTGGGGTGATGATCCGACCGACGGGCTCGCCTCGGCCGCGAACTACCTGGCGCGTTTCGGCTGGAAGACCGGGATGCCCTGGGGGCTGGAGGTCACGCTACCCAAAACTTTCGATTTCGAACAAAGCGGTGAACGGGTGAAGAAACCCGTCGCCGAATGGCAGGCAATGGGGCTGCGGACGGCCAATGGCGCCGAGCTTCCCGATCACGGGTCGGCCTCGGTATTGCTGCCCGGCGGGGCGCGCGGTGCGGCCTTCCTCATCTTCGCGAATTTTCAGGTGATCGAACATTATAACCCTGCGGATGCCTATGTGATCGGCATCGGGCATCTGGCTGACCGGATCGGCGGCGGCAATCCCATTCAGGCGGACTGGCCGCATCAGGAACGCGCCCTGACGCTGGACGAACGGCTGGAATTGCAAAAGGGCCTGACACGGGCAGGGTTCGATACACGCGGCGTGGATGGCAGGATTGGCCCCAATACGATTGCCGCTGTCAGGGCTTTTCAGAAATCCGAAGGTCTGACACCGGATGGCTATGCCGGGCTTGCCTTGCTGAACCGGCTGCGCTGAGGCACGTTTCAGTGCACATCCACCACGATAATGGAAATATTATCCGCCCCACCGGCATCAAGCGCAAAATTCTGCAGCTTGTCGGCAACCGTTTCAATCGGTGTGCCGATAACCATGCTGCGGAGCGCCTCAAATCCCGCATATTTCGTCAAACCGTCGGAACAGAGCAAAAACCGGTCCCCCGACCGGATATCACCACGGATCTTGTCCAGTTCCAGTGTATCACCAACCCCAACGGCACGGGTGATCGCGTTTGCCTGCGGATGATGTTCGGCCTCATCCCATGTCATCTGCCCGGCAATGACAAATTCGGCGACCAGTGAATGATCGCTCGTCAGCATCTCCACCTGGCCATCACGAAAACGGTAAAGGCGGCTGTCCCCTGCCCAGAAGGCCATGAAATGTTCATCCGACAGGACAAGCGCCACCACCGTCGCACCGACCCTGGCGTGATAGCGTTCCTCCGCCGCGGTGCGGATCCTGTCATGGGCCTCATGGATGGTCCGCCGCAACCCGCGCATCAAATCGCCGGGGGGCAGATCCGGGGGGATCATCGCAATCGTATCCACGATGGTCTGGCTGGCAAAATCCCCTGCCTCATGCCCCCCCATGCCATCGGCGATGACCCAGATTTTCTGATCGGGCAGGGACAAGATGCTGTCTTCATTGATCTTGCGTACTTTGCCGATATGGGTGGTGGCGCTGAAACGGATCGTCATCCTGCATCCCCCCGCCGCCAGACAGGGGCGGCCATGTCGAAAAGACCGACAAGCTGACCGCCGGCAGGCAGGCCCTCACAGACCATCATCCGCATCCCTTCCGCCGTTTCCGCCGACCAGACGGACGGCGCCCGAAACCCGCCTTCAACAAGGCCCGCAGCCAGTTCCGGCATCAGCAGGTCCTGCCCCACCCCCGTTGCCGTCAACCCCGCCGGACCCTGGCGGATCGATATCCCGCCCGGTCGGGAAGGCAGATCCAGCGCAGCAAGCCTGTCCTGCAGAAGATCACGCGTCATATCGTCTTCCAGCGCGGCAAGGGCAATCTCATCCAGCGCCTCAAAAAGCGGAAGTGACAGGAAATGCGCAAAAACTGCGGAAGCGCCATCAGGCAGCGGGCTTGCCAATGTCAAGGGAAACTGCCGTCCGACCCTGTCCACCGAAGCCATCATCACCCCGATCACCGGCGCGGCCCCCGCAAGACCCGGGCTCAGGGTAAAACGCCAGATCGGTGCGGAAAAATAGGCCTCCTGCCAGGCTGCATCCAATGCGCCCCGGGCCAGCACCAGCCCCTCCTGCAGCCAACGGTCCCAAGGATCGATAAAGCCCGGGGTCAAATTCATACGCAGGAAATCCCCAAGGGCAGGCAATTTTCCAAAGGCACCAAAATGAGAAGTCATCAGAACGATTTCGGGCAACTGAACTTGCCCAGGGCGGGCAGTGCAAAGGGGTTGATGGAAGAACCGGACTGCATCTGGAAAATCGCGATCCGGCCACCGATATTGAAAATCACGCGCTTTCGGTCGGACACATTGGTATTACGCACCTCCGCAGCATCGAGCAGGCGAAACCAGCCCCATGGCCCGTCACGGCGAAGCTGGTTTTCAACACCCTGCGCAGGTGGCTCGAAAACAATGCGGCCAAACCCTGCAGCCCCGGGCCAGACAACCGCAACGGGGGCGGGCTGGCCCATCCTGTGATTGAACTCGATCGAAGTGCCGTCAATTTCCAGCTTCACCGCCTGCGCCTTCGGATCCAGCGCCTCGGGGGTGATCTGAAAATTGACCGAAGGCGCGGAACCCGTCGGAAAGAACGCGGCACGGATCAGGGCTGCATTTTCGAACTGGGTCAGGACCTCCTGTGAAATCCCCAGATCGACCTCATTGACCTTTTTCCAGGTCCAGGGCCGTGATGTCGTATCGACAAAACGTTGCAGGTTTTCATTGAAAAACGCCTCCAGCAAGCCACCCGGTGCGAAAACCCGGGCAAAATCCTGCATGCCAACCTCATTGGAGGAACGGCGGTTGAACGGGTAACGGCCGTCCAGTGCCTGATTGCAAAACGGCAGGACGGAACTTTGCCATTTCGCGTTGATCGCGGCGCGGTTGCCATCTGCGGCGATGCCCGAGGAACCGGCGGCAATCTGCGTTGTCCAGCGCTGCATCGGGCCGGGCAGGCGTTCCGTTGTCTGAATAAGTTCGAACAGCGCACTTTGTTCGGGGTCGGATGCCGCCGTCGCAACCCCGGAGAAAGACAGTTTGCTCATCTCACGATAGACTTCCTCCAGCGTACGGATCAGCCCGTCAAGCTGCGATTCCTGACCATCGCGGCGTTCCACCAACTGGTGTAGCCATGCAAAGCGTTCCTCGACATAGACCCCGGGCGCCTTGGGTGGCTCTTCCCCCGCGGCAACGGCACCCATCTCAAGCGCGTTGACAAATGCCTGGGCCTGAACGCTGAGGATCGAACGCAGTTCAAGACTGGCCACGGCAGAAAGTCCTTCGCCCACCGCCTCGGTCGGCAGGATGGAACGATCTTCCGTCAGCCGTGTTTCCGCCGCTATCGCATTAAGCAGATTGGCAATGGGTGATGTCGGTCCCGAAAGGACATTCGTCACTTCCACCGCATGGCGCAGACTTTCCAGCGGAATGATATCCACATCCGACAGGATACCTTCATATCGCGCGACATAATCATTGTAATAAAGATCCAGCACATCGCGGCTCAGGGCAAGGATGGCGGCATCGCTTTCCTCTATCCCGCCACGTGGCCCCAGAACCCAGCTTTCGCGCTGAATCCGCGTGGCAACGCCCAGCGCCTCCCCCAGGAAAACCTCATTGAAACCACGATAGGTGAAGATCCCCTCGACACCCTCATTAAGCGGTTTGCCCGACGACCGCACCAGCGCCCGTGTCACCGCCGGACCACCCACATCGGTGATCCGCCATTTCGGCAGTTCCAGCGCCCTGGGGCTGTTGATGATCGCGTTGTAGATCCGTTGGGCAGGCGGGGTGGCAGCTAGGACATCCTGGACCATCTCGATCAACGGCCCGTTGAGAGAAACCTTCTGCATCGGACCGGACAGCAATGCCTGCAGATGCACCCCCAGATCCCGACGTGTCTGTTCCCGCGACGGGCCGGGATAGGACAGGCTCCAGTCGATGGTCATCCATTCGGTGACAAGATCCATATTCATCGGGCCGCGCTGGCCCAGCATCAGATAGATTTTCAGCGCCTCATAGAGGATGTCGGGATTGTTGATATTGCCCTGAATCTGTTCTTCCAGCCGCAGGATAAGCCGGGGCAGGAAATGCTGGTTAAGCGCAGCGCGATAGGATTGCGCACCCTGATCGCCCAGAACCTCACCCTGATAAAGCCCATACCCGGCCCCGGCCGGGATCACCCGTTCTTCGCCTTCCGGCAGTGGCATCAGGGCGTTTTGCGGCAGGTTAAGCAGGATGTTCAGCGCAGGCACGACAGAAGGCAGGTCACTATCGGCAATCGGATTGGAGGGGATGACGGCCGCAGCAGCCTGATAGGAATTCAACCGTTCCGTCGCCTCCGCGATCATGTCGCGATTGGCAAGATAACTGCGGATCCAAAGCGCCGTTGCCACAATCGCCACCAGGACCGTTGCCGCAATCGCCGCCACACGGGCAATCCTGTAACGCCGCTCCACCTTGTCATCGGCAGAAACCAGTCCCGCCTCACGAAAGATGACCTGTTCAAAAAGCCGCGTCAGGAAATAGGACCGTCCCGTCCCCCTGCCCGTACCAATAGCCTGGCGTCCAATGCCGAAGGTCCGCGCCATGCCCATCATCAACCGGTCAATCGGCGTGCCTTCCTGCGTACCCGAAGCGAAATAGACACCGCGCAGCATATGGCGATGTTCATATTTGTTTTCCTGGAAAACCTCATTGAGAAAGTCCCGCGCCACCTGCCGGACGGAAGCCATCTGCCCCGGAAAGCCCGCAATCAGGCTGCGACGCCGATGGTCCACTTCCGTTTGCATCCGTTCCAGGGACTGGCTGTTGATCTGGGTCAGGAGGCCGGAAAATTCCTCATCGAATGCCGCAACCGGGGAACGATTGGCCCGGACCGCAGCCTTGCCGTGCTTTTCCAGCGGAAAGGTAAAGCCCCAGACCTGTTCACGCGCCTCCTTGCCAAGATTGTCGAAAAATTCGGCAAAGCCGGCAATCAGATCGGCCTTGGTGAAAAGGACATAGACCGGGAAGCGCACCCCCAGCCTGTCGCGCAATTCATGCAGGCGTCGACGGATTGCCTTGGCGTGACTGGCCTGTGTCACCTCATCCTGCATTGACAGATCCGACAGGGAAATCGCGATCAATGCGCCATTGATCGGCTGGCGCTTGCGGTGCTTCTTCAACAGGTTCAGAAAACCCAGCCACCCGGCATTATCGGATTCCGCGTCGCTTTCCTGCGTGGTATAGCGCCCCGCCGTATCGATCAGCACCGCCTGATCGGTAAACCACCAATCGCAATTCCGCGTTCCGCCAACCCCGCCGATGGATCCCTGCCCCATCTCATCGGCCAACGGGAATTTCAGCCCCGAATTCACGATCGCCGTGGTTTTTCCCGCACCGGGCGGGCCGATCATCACATACCAGGGCAGTTCATAAAGGGATCTGCGCCCCATCCTGGACTTACGCAGCAGCGTCAGCGCTTCCTTGAGCTTGACGCGCATCTCGTCAAGTTCACCCTGAACGAGATCGTCTTCCTCCATAACGCTTTCATCGGCCGAGGCGACGATATCCTCTTCCAGCTTGCGATTGCGGCGACGGCGGATCAGGAAAATCAGCAGCATCGTCAGAATCGCAAGCCCGGTCAGGATCCCAATGCCCCAAAGGCGTGCCGAAAGGGTCTCAAGCGGGCGCCATTGGTCATTGCCGATCATCGGGCCAAAATACCAAAGACACCCGCAAAGGATCGCCGTGGTGAACAGGATCCCCGTATAGGCGGAATAGAAGATCGGAAAGATATAACGTCTGATCATCAGCTTGCTTCCCGGATCAGCAGGATCTCGATACGGCGGTTCTGCGCCCGGCCTTCGGCAGTATCATTTGGGGCGATGGGTTCCTTGTCGGACCGGCCTTCTGCCGATAGCCGCCCGGGATCATCAAAATGGGTTTCCATCATTTTCCTGACGGATTCCGCCCGGGCCAGCGAAAGATGCATGTTGGAAGGAAACCGCGAGGACCGGATGGGCACGTTATCCGAATGGCCGACCACAATCACCTTGCCCGCTTCACCATTGATGGCTTCGGCCAACCGTTTGATCGTATCCTCCATATCCTGGGCAAGCTTGTCCGATCCCGACCGGAACATCGCGGTGCCCATGAGCCGGACGGTCAGCATCGTGGCATCCTCAAAGACCTTGACCGTTCCGGCGGCAATTTCCGGTTCCAGAAAGCCCGATACCACCTCCACCTGGCTTGGTCCCGCAGGCGGGGGCGGAGGCGGCGGAGGCGGCGCGGAACGTTTCAGCACTGGCGGACGGCCCGGATCAACCGCGGCAAGCTGGCCCATCAACCTACCGGTCTGATTGCCCAGAACCAGCGAGATCCCACCATAGATCAGCGCCAGCAGCAGCGCAGTCACACCAAGTGCGATATAGACCGGTTTCCATAGTGAAAGCGCCTTATGCGGCCTGTCCACGCCTTCCCAATGCGGGGAAAGATCCTGTTCCACCGGGCCACGTTGCACCCGGATGATCCGAGCCAGCCCGTTGCGGATCTGCAAATGTTTGTCCACCCCGCCCTGTTCGACGCGCAACCGCCCGTCAAAGCCCAGCGAAAGGCACATATACATGAATTCAAGGAGCTCGATATTATTGGCCGAATTTTGTTCCAGCCTCGCCAGAACATCGTAGAAACGATCCCCGCCTACCGTTTCACCATGGAAGGTACCGACCATGGATTGCATACCCCAGATGGACTGTTCCCCCCAGGGCGTGTTCAGCACCACATCATCAATGGTCGCGCAAATCGCATAGCGCGCAACCTTGACCTGCTGCGGGTCGATACCCGCCTGAATGGCCCGGGATTCAAACCCCCTGATTTCGGCCACGACATTGCGCCGCAGGGCCTCAGGTTCCATATGCTGGGCGCGGTTGCGGATCCGGCTGACCAGCGCGAACAACGTGGCCGCCGCGGCATTGAGCCGGTTCATCCCCGTCATCGCCAGATTGATCGGGCTTTCTGCCGTCTTGCCACTATCGGCGGCCACGCGGGCGGCAGTCGGCTGCGGGATGCCATAGCCCAGGTTCTGTGCGGCGGGATCGGTGGATGCGGGCTGCTGGGGGGCTGGATAATTCGGCACACCGGCGGCCGTGCCGCCGGATCTTCGGCCCGCCGGATTGGGGCGGATCACCGTCCGTTCGCTGTCATCTTCCTCCTCGAAAGGATTCTTGTTCGACATCGTTCAACCTCTTGGCGGCCTCATCAGCCCGCTCGAATGGCCCATAGCTCCATGTTCAGGCCCGGAAAATCACCGGATACATGTACTGCGATCCCGCCCGAGGTCGTCATTTTCCGCCAATAGGGGCTATTGCGATCAAGCTCGAAATAGACAACGCCCGAATGGAACGGGATCTGGCGCGGTGCAACCGGCAAGGCCCGCAAGGCAATTCCCGGCAGGGCAGAATTCACCAGTTGCCGGATTTCCTCCACCGGGCCGATCTTGGACTGACCCGCAAAATGCTGCCGCACATTTTCCGCCGGAATATCGGCCTTCACCGCCAGCACGAAACCGGCATTGGTAATCAGCTTGCGATCCGCGATGATCCCCACCGATATACCATATTTCCGTGGCTCAAGCGCAATGGAAACCGCTGTTTGTTCCAAAACAGTGGACAGGTATTGCCGCAACAGCCGGATCACCGGGGCAAAAGTCGTGGTCAGCTTGTCATGCTGATAGGGCGGCAAGACCGGAAGCTGTTTATCCTCCGCCATGAAGGTCGCCAGTTCACCCGCCAAGGCAAGGCAACGGTTGTAAAGGTCGGCCGGATGCATGTTTTCCATCTGCACCAGATTGCGGAAAACCGGCAAATTGCGATTGAATACCATCAGTTGCAGGAAATCCTCGACCTCCGCCGCGCCTCTGGATACGCCGCTTTCGGCAATCCGCCCCGCAAGCGCCTGCGCACGATGGCCCAGCATGCCTTCCAATTCCCGCATGAAGGCCAGAAGCGTCGGCGCCGCGCGGGCATCAAGGACCGACGGGATAAAGGCCGTATCCAGTACGATCTGCCGATCCGGTTTCACTTCGATCACCCGCGCGATAGGGATGACCAGCCGGTCGGCCAGGTCATCCACCTCCAGCGCAAATTGCAGCCGCATCTTGCCAATGCCAAGCCGTGCCGGCTTGCGCCCTTCACCCATGCTGTCGGTAATCTCGATTTCCGCCGGACGGAACCGCGCGGCAGAACGTTCCGCCCCCGTCAGATCCACCTCCAGCGCACCGCTGCGCCGCTGCGGAACCGAAAGATATATCACGCAATCCTTGATATCTTCCGGCACCTCCAGCGCGGGGGGATGATCCACGGCCTCCGGCACCCGGAATACCGCACCATCCGGGGTCAGCCCGGCACAGCTCTTGATTGCAAACTGGCCGAGCTTGAGGGTCTCCTCATCGATCTCCAGTTCATTCACACCCCAGCGATAGGGCGCAACACGGCGGGCCAGCCCCCCGACCAGACCTTCGGCATAGCGATCCGCCTGCTGAAAGTGATGTGGCTGAAGGAACAAACCTTCGGTCCAGAGAACCTTGCTATCCCAGGACAAATGCGCCCCCTTTTGAATTAGACCTGCAAAAAGCCCGCCATGATGGAAAGCCTATCGCATTTCACCTTGAACCTGAATCATAATTCGCAGCCTCCCGCCACCCGTTCAGGTGCGAATAACGACAGCCAAAACGCAATCCAGGGTTGATATACCAATCACATCGGCAAACCTTGTCATTTCAATCTTTCCAGTTGCTTCTGGTATGCCTTTGCAAACTCCTTGCTGAAAAACTCATGAAATTCATGTTCCGCCTGTTCCGATATTTCGGCATAGAGCTTTTCATAGCTTTCCCAATAACGGGATTTCCGGCCCTTCAACAAATCGGAAAAACCGCTGCCACCGACAACTTTCTGTTCCAGCACCTTCGGATCAAGCCGCGCCAGGACATCCTTGATGGCCGCCTGCATGCCGGTCACCATCGCCACCTCATGGGCCTTGATATCATTGAGCGCCTCGTTCACGGCCGTCCTGCCATCCAGATAGCCCTTTGCCCCCGGCTTCAGCAGGAACTCCACCGCATATTCCGAAGATGGCGAAAACTTCAGCGGATTGTTCCCCCCCGCCGCGATCATGGTCTGGTTGATGCGGAATTCCGATTTGATCGACGAACGCGTCATCAGGATTTCACGGATGCCCGAAATCAGGGTAAAGACCATCTCGCCGATCCGTTCCATCGACTCGGCCAGATCCTCATCGGGAATATTCAGATCCTCCGCCCTGACACCCCTGAAAAAGGCGCGGGCGGCATCGTGATTTCCTGCCTGCGTCTCAAGGGCCGTATCGGTCGCCCCCGCATCCGGCTCGCGCACAGCCGGGCGCGGCACGGCCTGCTGTGCATCTGCGGGTATCGCGGGTTCCGACACGGGGTCGGGATCAGCAATTTCCGGTGGCTGATCGGGGATTTTCGCGCCCGGATCGGGGTCGGAAAAAGCCTCATCCCAATCATCCGGGATCAGTGGCCCGGCCCGGCGTTGCGGCGATATCCCGTCCTGGATCGGCGATGACGCATCGCTGATCGTCGGACCCGTATCATCTTCCAGCGGGGCGGGGATCTCACCCAGAATAGGGTCTTCCGCATCCCGGGTGTCGGAATTCATCAATATATCAATCGGGTCTTCACGGATGACTTGTGACGGGCCGTGCGGCTGCCCTCCTCCGACCAGATCCTCCAGCAGGCCGGCCTTTTTAACGGCGGGGTCATTCAACAACCCATCCAGGCTTTCCGGTGTCGATGACGCATCGCCATGGGAAACCTGTTCCTCGTCAACCGGTGGCGGCAGGCTGGAAACCGGATCCCGCATCCCTTCGGCGGGTGTGATCATGATAACCAGCTCATAGGTCCCGATCTTGAGCACATCCCCGTCATTGAGGGGGGTTCGCACCCGGCCAAGCGGATTTCTGAACTCATTCAGAAAGGTGCCATTGGCCGAAAAATCAATGACTGTCACGTCGCCATTGTCATCCTCGATGGCGCAATGGTTCTTGGAAATTATCCGTTCCGGATCGGGCAGGACAACATCATTATCCTCCGTGCGCCCGATGGTCAGGCTCGGTCCCTGCATGGTGATGGGTGCCACATCCCCCGGGATGGTCCCGCTTGATTGAAACCGCAAGGTTACAGGCATTCGCGTATCAGCCTCCGGTCAGGACAGTCAGCGCAGCCGGGGGCAGGATGGCGCCTCCGCCCGCGCATGGATCGATGCCGACCCGCGCCGCCGGCAGCTTTCCTATCATAACGGTCATGGACCCCTTTACAATCGGGTGGGGGGCCGGAGGGGTAAGGGAAGCGCAAAAATCACTCATCCGGGCGGCCGGCAGTTTCTGCACCAGCACCGTCGGGCAGCAGGGGGGCAGGATCGGCAGGGGCGCAGGTGGTGCCGGCGGCGCACACATTGCGCAGATATGCAGATCGGTCATACGGGCTTGTGGTGGTCCTGGCATATCCTATCCTTTCACCTTGACCTTCTCCCCCTCGCCCGCCGCCACACGGCCACTGCCGCCACGGGCAATATCGAGGGCCCGGTCGATCAGCAGATCAAGATAGGATTGGAAACGGTCCGCCCTGGGGCGCGCCGCAATCATGTTCATTGCCAGCACGGCAGCCGCAACGCCATTGGGCGGCGCGGGCGTGTTGTCCATATCCCCCGGCCCGAGCGTCCCATCGGCATAGAGCGCGGCCATCGCGCAAAAGCTGGTATCGTCCTCCATATCCGCCGTTTCAAAGGCATCGCGGACGACAATACGGTTTTCCTCCGTCGGCTTGAACACCCAGCGTTCTGCCGCAGCAAGCGGGGGTGGTACGATGGGCGGATCCTCCCCAATCAGGTCCCGCGCGGCAAGACAGGCCCACCATGTGGCCTCCCGGGGGGGCAGTGCCACGGCAAGCAGCCTCAGGATATCGATCCGGGCCTCCTTTTCCGACAGTTCCGTCAGAACGACATCGATCAGCGCCAGGGCCGGAGATGACAGTCTGGTTTCAAGTTTCATATTGGCCATGGCCAGCATCCGCGCTGCCGGTTCGGCGGGGATCTTCTTGAGATTGATGAAACGTTCGCTCATATCCACCTCAATTGATCAGCGTGACGCCGCCCTGGATTTTCACCACGGCATTGCCCTTGATTTCGTGCACCGTCGAAGCAGCGGTCTGGATCATGATCCCCTTGAGGGTAATTCCACTTTGATCGATCGTGATCGAATTCGCACCAACCTTCAGCGTGATCTTTTGCTTCGATTCGATCGTCACCGCGCCGATCACAGTGGTATCGTAGCTCCCCCTTACGTCTTCGGTGAACTTGCCCTTGGTGTCCTTTGTCTCATCTCCCTTGATATTCTTTGTCGAATTTCCGTCGATATCCTCATCCTTGTTGGATTTGACATAGCGGATCTCATTGCCCTGTTCGACCTTGAAGGTACTGTCACCGGTCTTCACAAATTCCGAACGGTTGGCGTAAATCGTCTGCGTGTAATCCCCCGGATCCTGCTTTTCCATGCCGATGGTGATGGTCGCATTGTTCTTGATGATCTCGACATAATCTTTTTCGGACTGGAGGCGGACAAATTCCTCACCGATCTTGTCCTCCATCACAAGCTCATTGAAATTATCCGTCCCGCCACCCTTGGTGGAATGTGTCTTGATCCCCTGCTGGGTCATGTTGTCCGGCAAGGCGTAGGGGGGCATCGTATCGGCATTGTAAAGCATACCGGTACAAATCGGGCGGTCGGGGTCGCCGTCTTCAAACTGGATCACCACCTCCTGCCCGATCCGCGGAACCGCGATCATACCCCAGTTCTTACCCGACCACGGGGTTACCACCCGCACCCAGCAACTGGAATTTTCGTCATTCTTGCCTTCACGATCCCAAGGAAACTGGACCCTGATCCGGCCATATTGATCGGTATGTATCTCCTCCCCTTCCGGGCCGGTGACCTTTGCAATCAGGATGCCGGGTATCCTGGGCCAGGGGGTGTTTGCCTCCGAACGGAAGGGGACATCCTTGGGAAGGGCCTTGAAGGTACAGCGATAGGCATCCTTGTTTTCTTCATCGAATTCAATCGATCCGGGAACCTTTTCTTCCGATGCACCTGCGCGCCCGGCCTGCTGTCGGACAGCCTCGATTTCCTGGGTGTCATCCTCCGCATCTTTTTCGATCTGCATCATATGTGTGGTGCCGACGATCAGGTATTCCCCGTTTTCGCCATCGCTGAAATGTTTCGAAAGCTTGAATGTCGCCCCCGTGGCAAGGTCCTTCACGTTACCGACCCCGTCACGCATTTCATGTTTTGCGGCCTGGGCTTCCATCGCGACACGGGCATAGATATCCCCCAGTGCCGTTTCGCGATAATGACCGGGATAGCGGTAGATCTCATATTCCTTGCGGTTGTGACTTCCCTTGGCGATGGAATTCACCACCTTCATATCGGCCTTGGGCTTTTCGAAATCCCAGTCATTCAGCGTAACCTTGCCCGAGGTCACATCCTGCGAACCACGCCAGTCAAAGATATGATCGCTATTGCGCCGATATTCCCTTTCGCGCAGGGCAAATTCGATTTCCGCCCCCGACTCGACCGGGCTGTGCCCCCCGATCCCATCCACCACCATCAGATGGTCCTTGCCGTTCTTCACAGTCGAATAATAATAGATCCCCTCCTCTTCCATGAGACGACTGAGATATGTGAAATCCGATTCATTGATCTGCGCCGAATATTCGCGCGCCTTTGGCGTACGGCTGACATTCACCGTGAAATCGGAAAAGCCGTTTTCATTGAAGATCTTCTTTATGATATCAACAATCGTGAGTTTCTGAAAAATCCGGTTCTGACAGTTCTTCGTCAGAAACCAGAGCCAGGGACGACATTCCAGATTGTAGAATCCATAACCCCCGTGCAGGCCGATCACCTGGCCTGAAACGCAGGTACCCATAAATTCGCGCCAGCCGTCACCTTCCTGTTCGCCCTTCATCATCTTGACGGTGATTGGTTGACCAACCACCTTTTTCAGATCCAGTTTCTTGTCCGGAGACATGAAATCGACCGATATTTCACTCAGCTTGCTCATCCCTTCCGAAACGCGCGCCGCCTTGATGAACATCTGGTTCTCGGGGAGAGGCCCCGACATGCGAAGCTTTCGGTTTTCCAGAATTGCCTGGTTCGACGTTATCTGGCTCGACATCGCGTCGTCCTCTTAGGCCAACCGCATTACTCTGGCTCGGTCGGAGAAATTTCAATCAACAGGTTCTCACGGCGGAGGCGTTCAATCACATCCGGATTGACCCTCCATAATGTTGTAATCGAAACGTTTCCCTTCGTGAAACGATTCACATCAAAGGCGCTTTCAAACTGCAGGCATTTTACCCGAAACGGATAGGTTCCGCGCCCAAAAAGCAGATCATTCAAATATTCTTCACCCGCATAGACCCAATAGCCACCATTCACGGCAAGCAGGGTCATGGGGGCTTCTTCGCCATCATGGGGTTCATGGTGGTCCGGGTTATCGCGCATTACAAGCCCTCCAGCAGGGCCGCAAGTTCGGCATCAATTGCATCGGGATCGTCGGGGGGATCATCATCCTCATTGAAACTTGCCAGCAAGCTGTCAAGATCGTCATCCACCGCATCAGCGGGTTCCGGCGGGGCGGGTTCGGCCTGTTCCTGTGCGGTTTCGGCGGTTGTTTCATCATCGTTTGACGGAATTTCCGGCGGGGACGGTCGCGGTGCAGGCGGACCGGACCAGGGTCCGGCAATTTCCAGCCCGGCCAGCGATTGAAAGGAACCCAGCCGCACCACATCACGCCCCTGAATGGAAATGGCAGGCATGAAACCGCGTGACAGCACATGGCGCACACGCGATTCCGTCAAATTCCGTTCGGTACAAGGCAGGGCTATCTGATCGCCATGACGGTCCCGGGCAAAGTGATACGGCATTTCCCCCAGGGACAGCGTATTGCCAAGCGTCATCTTCGCCCCCCCTGCCTTCCATTCAGCGGCCAGTAACGTTGCGACCAGCACCACCGGATTGGCCCAGAGCATGCCCCTCAACCCTTCTTCTTCACTGAATTCTTCAAATTCGAAGGTATCGATAGGGTCGGATTTCCTGCCATAGGGCCGCCGCATCAGGAAACGCGGGCTGACCAGCCCCAGCCAGGCCGCGGCCTCAAGATCGCGCAGCGCATCCCAGGCTCTGGCCGTTAGCGGATGGCGGTTCTTTTCGGCAATTTCCATGAAACCCGGCGTCATCGCGGCAAGGAACGGGGCCTGAACGCGACTTGCAATCTGCGCCATCCGCCCCAGAAGTTCCGCATGCGGCGGCGTTTCCTCAAAGCTGTATAGCCCGAAGATCGCCGAAAAACCGATGGCGCCTTCCGTCTCCACCGGAGCCGTCAGCAATTGATAGATCCCCGTCTTCGAAAGTTCTTCCCCGGCGGCCAGATCGGCAGCAATTTCCTCGGCGGAGATATCGTAAAGTGTAATTTCCAGCGCAGTATCCGTTTCAATCCGCCGGGCGAGGAAATCAAGCCCGCGCCATTGCGCCTCGATTGCCTGGAAATCGGGATGGTGCAGGATCAGTTTCATCGCCGATCCCATGGCCTCATCCACCGCATGCAGGGCCGTCGCTGCCGCCGGGTCCGGGCCGGACACGACATGCGGCCCCACGATCCGCCCCAGAAGGGTATCCACCGGAGAGGGCGCCGCCACCCGCCCTGCGGAATCTCCAATCAGTTTCTGAAAATCGCTCAGCCTGCGATCGGCTGGGACCTGCGCCGCAGCCGACTGGCGGCGGGTCGGACGCACGGGCAGGCCAAAGTCCCCGGCCCAATCCTGCATTTCCTGCAGGGCCTGATCCGCCATGGACGGCACGGAAAGCCTCTGGCGCAGCCCGTTCAGCGCATCGAACAGCCCACAGTTTTCCACCAGGGCATCGGGATGGAGGTCATCCAGTCCACCAAGTTTTACCTCGATTCCCGCCCCTTCGGGCCCTATCGGCAGCACCAGCCGTGTTGCAAAACCTTCGATCACCTCTTCAAACGTATCGATATCAAGCCTGACAGCCCGCCGTGCCGCCAGATCCGCACCTATTTCCAGCTTGCCCGCCGCCGCACGACCCGAAAAATCCCCGAAAAACGCCATGCGGAAACGTGGTCTTGCCAAGGCCTCTGGTGAAGGTGCCGGCACAGAAATCGTACCAAAACCCGAGGCAGGGGCGGTCTCGGGGCCAGGGGGTGCGAAGCCAACAGAAGTTTCTGGCGGCTCATCGGGTTCCAACAGCAGATCGTCCAGTTCCGCCAGAACATCCAGGGGGTCATCATCAGGTTCGGCACCGGTTGCCGGATCATTCCCCTGTTCCTGTGCGGGTTCCTCCGCTGCCAGCAGATCATCCAGTCCGGCCAGCGGATCATCCTCCGCCTCCTGTTCCCCGGTCATGGGCATTTCCATGGCGGGATCACCCCCGGGGGTCGCCATATTGCCAGCTAACAGATCATCCAGCCCGGCCAGCGGGTCGTCTTCGATCTCTTCAGGGTCGTCGTCCCGGGCAGCCTGCATGTCCGCCACCACAGGTTTCGTCTCCGCAAGTAATTCCTCCAGCCCATCCTCCTCACCAAGAAGATCGGCCAATAGATCATCCTCATCAGGGTCATCCCGGATCGGTTCCGACTGGTCGGGGGGGGCTTCCTGCGGCAATTGCGCAACCGGAATAATCTCCACCGACAAGCTGGCAAGAGGGTCTTCTTCCCCCTGTAGCGGGGTTTCGGGTGTCATGTTCCGAAGCGCATCAAGGGCCTCCGACCCGGTATCATCCGCCACTTCCGGATCGGGGGCCGCTGCGCGCAGTGCATCCAGCGCCTCGGTGGTCGGGTCACCCTCAATCGTATTGACAGGCATTGCATCGCGCAACGCATCCAGCGCGGTCGCTGCTTCATTCTCTGTCTTGGCAACCTCGGACGGGGCAGATCGACGCAGCGCCTCCAACGCGCTTGCCTGTCCCGCGGGCATCGGGGCTGCGGCCAGCGCCGAAAGGGTGGAAGGATCCTGAAGGATCCGTTCGATCAATGCCTCCGCCCCGACTTTGCCATCCATATAGGTCAGGAGGTTCGAAAGCTGTGTCCGCGCCTCAAGAAGCGCGCGCAGCGGTTCAACCTTCCGTGCAATGGCAGTGGGGGAAAAATCCTCCATCCGTTCAAAGGTCAGATCAACGGCAAGTTCCCCCTCCCCGGTCAGTGTATTGGCAACGTGAAAGGCCGCACGCGGCTTCATCGCCTTCATCCGGTCATCGAAATTGTCGATATCGATATCGAGGAAGCTACGATCCTCAATCGCAGGCAGTGCGGCCTCCGATTTACCCGCCAGATCGGACATCACCCCCATCACAAAGGGCAACTGCACCTTTTTCTCCGAACCGTAAAGTTCCATCTCATATTCGATCTGGACCCTCGGCGCCCGGTTGCGGGCGATGAATTTCTGGGAACCTTCAGCCATTTTTCGCCTCCAGCAATGCCCGGATTTCTTCCTTGAGCTCCTTCACCTCACCGCGCAGGGCTATCACCTCATTGCCGACCTGTTCCGTTTCGGAATGGACGAGGTCCCGCAACCTTTCAAATTCCGCCTCGGCTTCGGCCTCCACCGCCGCCTGCATCGTATTGACCAGAAGACCGATGAAAAGATTCAGCACCGAAAAGGACGTCACCACGATGAACGGTACGAAGAAAGCCCAGGCATAGGGAAATTCATACATGACAGGCCGCACAATCCCCATCGACCAGCTTTCGAGCGTCATGATCTGAAACAGTGAATAGAGGGATGCACCAATCGTGCCAAACCATTCATCAAACTGCCTGCCAAACATGATCGTGGCCATCACGGCAAAAACGTAAAACACGACGGACAGCATGATAATGACAGCGCCCATTCCCGGCAGCGCATCGAAAAGCGCCTTTACCACTGCCCGCATCTGCGGCACGACCGACAGCACCCGCAAGGCCCGGATCACACGCAGCGCCCGCAATGCCGAAAGGCTGTTGGTCTGCGGCATCAGGCCCACACCCACCACGCAGAAATCAAACACGTTCCAGGCATTGCGCCAGAACCCCAATCCATAGGCGATCAGCTTTGCCCCGATTTCCAGCACGAAAATGGCAAGGATCACCCGATCCGCCAGAAAGATCAGTCTGGGAATTTGGGTCTGGATATAAGTCGAGGTCGACAGGCCAAGAATGATCGCATTGGCGATAACAAGCACCAGGATGATATTGCGCACTATCGGCAATTCAATGAAGTGCCGCAATCTGGCCCGAAATCCACCTTGTCCGATATCTGCCATTTCGCTCAAGATCCTGTCCTTTTCCGGTTAATCAGCTTTTGATATCTTTCAATATTTTTTTGAATGACGGAGAAAGCTTCTTCGCCGTTTGCTGGGCCGCTTTTGCGGTTTTGCCAAGCTCGGCCATGCCGCCGATATCTTTGCGCCAATACCTGACATCCTCGGGCTTGACCTTGCCGCCCTTGAGCGCCTTTTCAATATTGTCCAGCGCCTTTTCAAACTTGTCGGCCATCTGCAGGAAGCGTCCGAATTCCCCGGCGTCGTCAATAGTCTTTGAGAGGCTCTGAAGCCCCGCATTATCGGCTTTCCTGAATTCCTTTGAGGATTTCGACAGATAGGAGATCGCCGCATTGGCCTCGCGCCCCTTCTTGTCGAATTCCGAGGCAATCTTGTTGATCGAGCTTGCCGCTGCAGTCAATGCGGCGGCTGGAAGCCTGGTTTTCTTGTCCTCGTTGTCAGAATCTACTTTCTTCTCCAGTTCCGAGAGTACCTTCAATAGGTCCTGTTGTGGTCCCGTGAAGGCACTGGGGAAGTCGATCTTGTCAAGCTTGGCAAAAGCCGCCTTGCCATCCTTTACCGCCTTCTTGTTATCCTCTTTGCCACTGGCAAGTTCCTCCAGCGCGAGGGAGATCTTCTTTTCTATGGCCTTGACGGTCTTGTCATATTCCTTTGCCAATTGCGCTTCGACCTTCCGATCGGCGCCATCGCCGGCTTTCTTGTCCTGCCCTTTCGCCTTCTTCGCCACCTCATTGACCCGAACTGCAAGAAGCTTCAGCTCATATCGTGCCAGGGCAAGGGCCGCATTGTTGAGGTCCTTCTTCTGCCATTTACGTGGATCGAGAGCTACTTTTTCCTTATAGGCTATCTTGCCGAATTTCTTGGAAAGAACCTTGCTTTCCTTGATATATTCCTGGGCCGGCCTGGTCATTTCCTTTAATGGATCGGCAGCCAGTTCGGCGGTAAATTCCTTCTTGTCCTTGGCCACGGGCATGACATCTCTCCAGATTGAAATAATTTTTTGAATTCAACTCGCATCACTCAAAATCATACACGAATTCGCCATCTTTTACATCGATTGCGACTTTTTTTACCTCCCCGCCGGTCATCATCCGGCGCAGGAATTCGGCGGATATGTCGGGCAGCATTGTATTGGTAACGATCGCATCGATCATCCTCCCCCCGGATTCAAGTTCCTGACAACGTTCCACGATGGTCTGCACCACGGCGTCGGAATATTCGAACGGCACTTCATGGGTTTCCTCAACCCGTTTCCTGATCCGGCCAAGCTGGAGCCTGGTGATTTCGGCAATCATCCCCGGGCTCAGCGGATAATAGGGGATCACCACGAGGCGCCCCAAAAGCGCGGGCGGAAAGATCTTCAGCAGCGGTTCACGCAGGGCCTTGGCCATGCCATCGGGTTCGGGCATCAGGTCGGGATCGGCGCAAAGATCCATGATCATATCCGTCCCGGCATTGGTGGTCAGCAGGATCAGCGTGTTGCGGAAATCGATCATCCGTCCTTCGCCATCCTCCATCTGGCCCTTGTCGAAGACCTGAAAGAATATCTCATGCACATCGGGATGGGCCTTTTCGACCTCATCAAGCAGCACCACCGAATAGGGCTTGCGCCGCACGGCCTCCGTCAACACACCGCCTTCGCCATAACCGACATAACCTGGCGGCGCGCCTTTCAGGCTGCTGACGGTATGGGCTTCCTGATATTCGCTCATATTGATGGTGATGACATTCTGTTCACCACCATAAAGCACCTCGGCCAGCGCCAGCGCCGTTTCGGTTTTCCCCACGCCCGAGGTTCCGGCCAGCATGAAAACCCCAATGGGTTTTTGCGGATTGTCCAGTCCGGCACGGCTTGTCTGTATGCGTTTGGCGATCATCTTCATTGCGTGATCCTGACCGATCACGCGACGCGCCAGATGGGTTTCGAGGTTCAGAACCGTGTCGATTTCATCCTTCACCATGCGCCCCACCGGGATACCCGTCCAGTCACCCACCACGGTGGCAACGGCCTGGGCATCGACAATGGGCAGGATCAGCGGGCTGTCGCCCTGCATCTGCGACAGGGCCGCATTTTTGTCCCGCAGCTTGGCAATCAGGGCGGCGCGCGCTTCGGGTTCCAGCGGGGAGGATTCGGCCTCCGCCTCCTCAACCGGGGCGCCGCCTTCACGCAATCCGGCCCGCAGGGCAAGGATTTCCTCCACCAGTGCCTTTTCCTCCTCCCATCTTGCGGTAAGGGTTTCGAGGCGCTTTTCTTCCTCCGCCTTCAGTCCGGAAACGGCAATACGGCGTTCCTCGACATCATAGCCGGCGCTTTCATCGCGGGAGATAATTTCCAGCTCCGTCTGCAGTGCGGAAATGCGACGACGGCTGTCATCTACCTCCGCCGGCACGGCGAACTGGCTGATCGCCACCCGCGCGCTAGCCGTATCAAGGACCGAAACCGATTTATCCGGCAATTGCCGGGCAGGGATATAGCGGGCCGAAAGATTCACCGCCGCCTCGATCCCCTCATCAAGGATCTGCACCTTGTGATGGTTTTCCAGCATCGAGGCGATGCCGCGCATCATCATCACCGCCCTGGCCGGGGACGGCTCATCCACCACCACGGTCTGGAAACGACGGGTCAGGGCGGGGTCCTTTTCGATATGTTTCTTATATTCGGCCCAGGTCGTAGCCCCGATGGTGCGCAAGGTGCCCCTTGCCAATGCCGGTTTCAGAAGGTTCGCGGCATCGCCCGTTCCAGCCGCCCCCCCCGCCCCGACAAGCGTGTGGGTTTCATCGATGAACATGATGATGGGGGTTGCGCTGGCCTGGACCTCATCGATGACCGATCTCAGGCGGTTTTCAAATTCCCCTTTCATTGACGCCCCAGCCTGCAAGAGTCCGACATCCAGCACAAGGATCCGCGCCTCCTTCAGCGCGGGCGGCACATCGCCACGCGCGATGCGCAACGCGAAACCTTCGACCACCGCCGTCTTGCCGACCCCCGCCTCACCGGTCAGGATCGGATTGTTCTGCCGCCGCCGCATCAGAACATCGACAATCTGGCGGATTTCCTCATCCCGGCCCATGATTGGATCAATCCCGCCATCGCGCGCCTGCTGCGTCAGATCGGTGCAGAATTGCTGCAACGCTTCTTCCTTACCCATCTGCGCGGGGGCAATCGCGTCGGAATGTTCACCGGGGGACACGCCGCCGCCAGGCCGGCTGCCATCCTGGGCGGTCATATGCGCTTCGGGGGATCCTTCCGTCGCCGCCTCGAAAGCATCTGCCAGATCATCGGGCCTGATCTTGCGAAACTCATCCGAAACACCAAAGAGGATGCCCTGCATCTCCCTTGTTTTCAGCATGCCCAGCACGATATGGCCAGTCCGCACCTGACTGGAATTGTATTTCAGCGAACCATAAACCCAGGCCCGTTCCACCGCATTTTCCAGATGCGCCGAGAGATCGGAAATCGCCGAGGCACCGCGCGGCAGCGCATCCAGCGCGCGGGTCATGTCCCGGGCCAGATTGGCCGCATCCAGCCCATAATATTTCGCAAGCCGGTGAATGTCGCTATCGGCACCCTGCAGGATCTGGTGGAACCAATGCACGACTTCGACATAGGGATTGCCGCGAAGCTTGCAAAACACCGTGGCGCTTTCGATGGCCTGATAGCCCAGCTTGTTCAGCTTGCCGAACAAAGCAACCCTGCTGATCTCGCTCATGTCACGTCACCTTTCGCTATCATTGCCCTGCATCGCCACATCCCTATCCGTCCGCCCCACCCTGGCGCCGCGCCAATGCCCGGGGAATAAGGTAGAGGTCATCGGCATCCTTGTCGGCGGCATGGGTCCCGATCCAGCTGGTATGGCCCAGGCTGGTGGTTGATCCGAGGATGGCCTTCGGCACCTCCTCCTTCGCCAGAACGAGGTTGATATCCCAATCCAGCGTATCGCCGACATAGTTGCGCACGATATCCTCCAGCCGGTGCAAGGAGGGCGAACCGGGCATCATACGTTGAAAATCACGCAACCCCATCGGCCCGATTTGCAGCCGGAATTTCGCCGCGCGCGACCAGACCCGCGTCCCGATCGAGGTGCCGGCCCCCAACCCGACCGGACGACCAAGCTGCCACCGGTCATCGGGTTCAAGTTCCAGCCACTGCCCGACAAATTGTTGCAACCGCACCGGAGATCGCACGAAGGCGGAGATGATCGAAACCAATCCGTCGGCATGGCGGGGCCCGGAAGTCAGATGCCCGGCAAAATGCCGCTTGGCCAGATCCGGCATCGCATCGCGATGCGCCATGGCACGCCCCATATGGCCCGAAATCGCGGCAACCTTTTCGGCAAAGGGGTCGGCGGCCCGCCGTCCGGGCCGGGCCTCGGCCGACCGGTCAAAGGAGGGCGCTGGATGGGCCACCGCCCAGGCCCGATAGAACAGCCCGAACAACCGATGCGTCAGCATATTCGCAAATGACAGGATCGTCGGATCGCGATGGTTGCGATACCGGTCACGGACATATTCGGTAATATGCAGCGGCAGTGGCCCATGCGGACCGAAAAGCCCGAAAAACCGGTTGACCAGCCGCCCCGGCCGACCGCTTTCGGGCGGCTTCATGCTGGCGATGGTCGAAGGGGGAAAGGCCAGTTCGGCCTCCTGTTCCAACCGATAGGCTTCCTCACGCGGACGCTGGCTTTCGCCCAGACGCGGCGCATCGGGAAACTGCGCCTCCAGAATGCGGAGCGCAAGGAAGATATGATAGGTATCGGGCCGTTCCAGAAGCTGCGCGTAATGCGTCAGATGATCCTTCCCAGCCCCGTTTCCGGTTTCCATCTGGCAATTTCTCCCCGTTGCTGTGAGAACAGAACGGTTTCGGTAAAACTGTTTATCGTTACATATCTGCGGAAAAATCGTTCAAGCACGGAGCCGAGCAAATACACGCTCGTACCCTCAAAAAAGCTGTCATCAAATCCCAGCTTCAGTTCCAGTCCGCGCACTGCGGTTGACAGGACACCATCCGAAATCCGTCGCACGATAGGGCGGCTGGAGACGGAGGTCATACCTTCAATCTGCTTTTCCACGGTGCGATCGCCGCTTGGTGCATAGACCCCCACAAGTTCCCGCAAGGCGGCAATCCCTCCACCCTGATCGGTATCGGCTATGGACAGGTAATTCAGGCTCAGATGGCTGATCAACCGCCAGGCGGTATCCCCCTGCCCGATCGGAGAACGGGGCCGGGTCGGATTGACGGGCGTATGGACATGGGCGACAGGGCCACCATCGGGCAGATGAAATACATCCTTCACGCCGGTGGACAGCAGCAGCGGCAGATCCCGGTTCGAACAAAGCGCCTGAACCGAAAGCTGCGCCAGCTTGCCGTCAAAGGGCGCCTGGGCCGGGTCCACCAGCGTCAGGTAAAGTTCCGAGCCCAGATAGGATGTCCTGACCCCGCGCAGACGTTCCCTTTCACTGCGCTGCCGCATCCTGCGGAATTGCGTGTAATAAGCCGGGTGGCGATCACCGGCGGCGGTGAAATCATCATCAGAATAGAAGGGACGAAATTCCACGTCGCCCTCGCCCTTTTCCGAAATCCCGGTAACCGATTTGATCGAATGGATCTCAAAATCAAGCGGCGCAGTCCGGTCGGGAACGACATGGTGTTCCACATCGCGCGTGCTGATCAAAACCCGGTCGCAACGTTTTTCAAAAATATTCACTGCGGGGGTGGCATGAAGCGTGAAAGCCTCCGGTGAAATCGACGGGCCGATATCGGGGATACCGTCGCGCAGCAGCAGGTAGAGTTCGACCTCCGCCCCACGTGCCTTTTTCAGCGCCGGGTTGATGCCTGCGATATCCACGAAATGGAACCGCTGCGGCATGGCGAAATATTCCTGCAACAACCGATAGCCGTCATAGCTTTGCTTGGGCGTCGGCAGCAGCGCGTCCCCGGGGTCATAGCCACGAGGCACGATCCGCGCCTCTGGCAGATCCAGCACCCAATCGGCACGCCGGTCGGTCGAACGCCCCGCAATTCCCGTAACCTGGGTACAGAACAATTCATGCAGGTCCCAATGCCGCCCACTGCGATTATTGAAAAACAATTCCAGCCGGTCGAGCGACAGTTCCGAAATTGCCCTGCCCCCCTTGCGACGCAGCCTGAGCCGGATCCCGGCACGCGCCTCCACATCACGGGTTATGCCCGCCGCCACGAGCTGCCCGCGCCCGTCAAGATATTCGGCCTCGGAAATTTCAACAGGCCAGAGCGTAACGTCATGCGCCGTATGGTAGACACAGGGCGTCCTGTCGCCCTCCCCCAGGGTCGACCGCAACCGCGTTCCGCGCTTGAGCAGAAACCCGTCCTGCATCTGGGTATTGGCGGCATCGGGTTCAAACGCGGCCACCATCATCGAAGGCGTGGGCGCCAGATAATGGGGATAGACGATTTCCAGAAGATGCTGCGTGAAATTGGGAAATTGCAGTTCCAGTTCAAGCTGCACCCGCGACGACAGGAAGGCCACCCCTTCCAGCAACCGCTCCACATAGGGATCAAGCACCTCGGTGCTATCCATGCCAAGGCGCGCTGCAATCTTGGGATAGGCCTCGGCAAATTCGGAACCCATCTCCCGCAGATAGGCAAGCTCGGTCTCGTAATGTTTCAGGAGCCGGGTATCCATCATGGCCTCTTGCCTGATGGGATATCGCCCACCATCCCGGGACGGTCCAGTTGCAATTCCCCGGTGGTCGTATCTACCTCACCGCGCAGATAAAGTTCCATCGGCAGGGGCTGCGCCCACATATCGGCCGAAATATCGAAATTGACGATGGTCTGCCCATCCCGGTCGGCATCACGCAGCAGCACATCAAGCGATCCGGGCATGATACGCGGTTCGAATTTTTCGATTGCGCGCTGGATGGAGCTGCGGATCAGCCGGATACGTTCAAGCGTGGAATATTCCCCCGCCACTTCCTGCACGCCATAGGACAGGACCGACGCAGTAACATTGGGGTAACGTTCCGGGTCGAACATGGTTGAATTGTCAAAGGAGTTCAGCAGCCAGGACAGATCCCGCTGAATGATTTCCCGCAACCTGCGCAGATCGATCACCCGGCTTTCGCGCGTTTCCGACGGATTGGTCGGATCGTCATCCGTCAGCCGGTCAAGAAGCGAAGGCTGAAGCCGTTCGGAAAGTGACTGATCCGCCATCACCCCTCCGCATCGGTCTGATCAAACATGAGTTCCCGCAGATCCATGATCGCGGTATCGCCGGCATCCGTGGCCAGAAGCCTTTGCCCCAGCCCGGTATAGGTTTCCGCACCCGCATCCGTCCAACTGGTTTGCCGCGCCAGTTTTTCGGCATCGGATCCGCGATCCGCGGTCCCGGCATAACGGGTCGGGATCAGGGCGACGATATCGCCACCGTTTTGCAGGACGATATTCACCGGCGTCCAGATGCAATCACGCAGATCCGCAGGCGGCTCCGCCGTAATGGAACGGATCACGTTGAAGGGCATCCAGAAATAGCGCCCGTTCACCACCGCCTCCAGAACCGGCCCGATGCGCATATCGGCATCGGCAACCCATTTGAAAAGCTCGCCATTGATCCTGCCCGAAACGGCGGGGGCAGCCTCAAAGGCACGGGCGCGCAGCGCGGCGGCATCTTCGCTACGCCCGCCCGCCTGCGTCTTGAGCGCCTCGATCAGCAACGCGCTCCATTCCTGCGGCTCCCCGAAGATCAGGGGGGCCTTTTCCCCGGCAAAGACCTTTTCACGATAGACTTCGCAGATGATCCCCTCACGATAGGTCTGGGCCATTGAGGTCGCGGCGGGGTCAAGTTCCGCCGAAACCTTCAACTGGGTGATGGCGCGTTTCCAATCGCCCATCACGCAAAGCAGCTGGAACAGGAAAACCCGTAATTTCGCATCGGACGAATTCGCGCGAATCCCGGCCTGAAGTGCGGCCAGCGCGGCATTGAGATCACCGGATTTCAGCAGCTTTTCAGCCTGCATCGGTTTCTTTCCTGATCAGATGGCCCGGATCCGGCGTGGCGCCACGGCACATGCAGCGCCACGCCCAATGGCGTCACACGGTAAGCGAGGAGTTGTTCTTGACACGGCTCCACATCGCCTCTTCCGGCTTGGAGGCCATCTTGCCCTTGGCATCCTGCGGGAAATAATGGATCCGGATCGCACCGAATTCGATAATCACGGTTTCCTCGCAGACATCGTCACCATCGGAACCGGACCAGCTGATATCCTTCACCATGGCAAGGCGCATGTCGAATTTCATGAAAGTCTTACCCGACATGCCGGCCGCGTGCTGGCCCGAAGCGCGGCGCAGTTCAACGGCAAGTTCATCGAAATGTTCGCCCGCGCAAAGCGCATGAAACAGACCGGTGGAGGCCGTATCAGTTTTCTTGGTGATGGTCATCTCCTTGAAGATGGCCTTGCCCGCGGCACCGCCGCCGGTTACCGAACCGATATTGATGTTGTTTTCAGCACCGAGTTCGAAGGACATCAATTCAAATGCCTTCTTTTCGGCCATGTCCTTGTCCTGGGTTTCCCCCGGGATCTTGTCCTTGTGGGAAGCGGAATAGCAGAATGCGTCAAATGCCATTTTGTAGTCTCCTTATCCTGTGTTCAGCGGCAGAAAAAACCGCCGGGGTTCTGAATGGCTCCCCGTAAAATCCCTCGGGGAGCCAGCAGGCTTCAGCCCTTTTCAGCGGGCAATTTCGAAACAAGACGGAGAGAAACCGAAAGCCCCTCCAACTGATAATGCGGGCGGAGAAAGAACTTGGACGAATAATATCCGGGGTTTCCCTCCACATCTTCCACAACAACCTCGGCCGCAGATAGCGGGCGGCGCGCCCTTTCATCCTCGGCAGAGGTCGCCGCCGAGAAATCCACATATTGATTGATCCATTCCTGCAGCCAGTTCTGCATGTCATCGCGGCTCTTGTAGGACCCGATCTTGTCACGCACGATGCATTTCAGGTAATGCGCAAAACGACAGGTAGCGAAAAGATAGGGCAGCCGTGCGGCAAGGTTGGCATTGGCCGTCGCATCCGGATCCTGGTATTCTGCCGGGCTGTGCAATGATTGCGCGCCGATAAATGCCGCTATATCGGAATTCTTGCGATGGATCAGCGGCATCATGCCGTTGCGTGCAAGCTCCGCCTCACGACGATCGGAAATCGCAATCTCGGTCGGGCATTTCTGATCTACCCCCCCGTCATCGGACGGAAAGACATGCGAGGGAAGGTTCTGTACCGCACCACCCGATTCAATACCGCGAATCCGGGAACACCAGCCATATTCCTTGAAGGAGCGGTTGATGTTGACCGCCATCGCATAGGCGGCATTGACCCAGCCATATTTGCTGGAATCCGCGCCTTCGGTGTCTTCCTCAAAGGCAAATTCCTCAACCGGTTCGGTTTTGGCGCCATAAGGCAAACGCCCCAGGAAACGCGGCATGGCAAGGCCCACATACTTGCTATCCTCGCTTTCCCGCAGCGACCGCCATGAGGCATATTCCGGCGTCTGGAAGATCTTGGTCAGATCGCGCGGATTGGCCAGTTCCGCCCAGCTGTCCATCTGAAAGAGCGTCGGATTTGCACCGGTGATCAGCGGCGCATGGGCCGCCGCGGCGATCTTGGACATTTCGGCCAGCAATTCGACATCTTTCGGGGAATGGTCGAAATGGTAATCCGCAACCAGCGTGCCATAGGGTTCGCCGCCGAACTGACCGAACTCCTCCTCATAGACTTTCTTGAAGATTGGCGACTGATCCCAGGCCGTCCCCTTGAAGCGCTTCAGCGTCTTGCTCATGTCCTTCTTGGATATGTTCATGACGCGAATTTTCAGCATCTCGTCAGTTTCGGTGTTGTTCACCAGGTAATGCAGCCCGCGCCAGGCACTTTCGAGCTGCTGGAAATCGGAATGATGCAGGATAAGGTTGACCTGCTCCGTCAGTTTCTTGTCCAGATCGGCAATGATGCCCTCGATGGTGCGCAGCGCATCATCGGAAACAAGCGCCGTATTTTCCAACGCCTGTTCGGCAAGCGTCTTGACCGCCTGTTCGACCGCGGTGCGTGTCTGATCCGATTTCGGGCGGAACTCCTTTTGCAACAGGGCCGCGAATTCCGCGCCGCCAAATTCGGTTGCGCCCTCGGCGCCGGAGGATTGGGCTTCAGCTTCGGCCATGACTTACCCCTTGTTATCGTCGTCGGTTGCGCCCGGTTTCGGCTGCGCGGCCAGGGCCTGCAGCAGGACGGGATCCTGAATGACAGTTGAAATCAGGTTTTCCGCCCCGGTCTTGCCATCCATATAGGTCATCAGGTTTGAAAGCTGGGTGCGCGCCTCAAGCAGTTTCCTGAGCGGCTCAACCTTGGTGGCAATCGCAGCGGGGCTGAAATCATCCATGCTTTCGAAGGTGATATCCACGGCAAGATTGCCTTCCCCCGTCAACGTATTGGGTACGGTAAAGGCCGCGCGCGGTTTCATGGATTTCATGCGATCATCGAAATTATCAACATCGATTTCCAGAAACTTCCGGTCGGCCACCGCTGGTTGCGGTTCTTCCGATTTGCCGGCCAGATCGGACATGACCCCCATGACAAAGGGCAACTGGATTTTCTTTTCCGCACCGTAGAGTTCAACATCATATTCGATCTGAACACGGGGCGCTCGGTTCCGTGCGATGAACTTTTGTGAACTAGCCATATTCAGCTCCTTCAGGAATTAGATGTAACCAAAGCGGACCGTGCCGCGTATCCCGCCATCGGGTCAATACTCTTCCTCCTCATCCGGCAAGCCACCGATAACCTGAACATTGCTGCGGCCATCGGGGGCCATATCCCTGATGATCGTCATGAAATCCGCACCAACCAGGCGCTTTGCGCGTTCCAGCAGGATCGGCAGGGGGCTGGACGGTTCAACCCGCGCATAATAGGCGATAATCCGGTCAAGCGCGTTGCGCACATCCTGCTGGCTGTTAATCACGCCCGGCGGGGCGGCGATCGCACGCGGCGGGGCGCCCTCAGGCAACACCTCTTGCGGTTTTTCAAGGATTTCCGCATCGCCTTGCGCACCTATCCCCGCAGCGGCAAAGCGTTGCAGAACCTGGCGCAAGATCTTTTCCAACGGTTCCATATCGGGGCCGAGCCCGGGGATCCGTTCGTCGAATATAGTACCAATGGCATGAATATCATTAGCTGCATTCTGCACAGCCTCATGCAGTAAGGTCAGCTTTTCGGAATCGCTATCCTGAAAGGCGGCGGATAGTGCCGAAAGATCCGGTGGATCCTCAACCCCTTCCGGCAGCGCAATTTCCCCTTCCGCAATCTGGAAATCCCGCAGGCAGACCCGACCAAAGGTGCGGCTGTCAGTCATTGGCGCAAGACGCACCCCCCGCAATATCGTATTGGTATCGCACAAGGCGATGATGGCATTGACCCGCATGGTGGGATCATCGTCGTCATCAGCATCAAGTTCGGGATGGCAGCTGTCCCACCATTCCTCAAGACAGCCGCGGATATAGGCTGTCGCTTCGGCAAAGCCGGAAAACCCTTCCAGCCGCAATTTCGCCTGGGCCAGAAACACCGCCGCGCGCAGGTCATGACTTTGCCCCAGAACCTCCATCGCATGGGTGATCACTTCCGGATAATCGGGGTCCTCGGCGGCAATAACGCTATCGCCGACCTGACGTTCCTCACCAGGCTGGGCCGCAAGTTCCATCGAGATGAAAGCGGGGTCATATTCCAGATTCTCGCCGCTTGGCGCGCCATCGCCCCGACTGCTGAGAAGGTCTGCAAGATCCATTCAAGTCTCTCAATAACTAAACATAAGACCAGGCCCTGGCCAGATCCCGCATCGGTACGGGGATATCAAAACAAATGAACGTGCCAACAGAAAACACGCTACCGCCAGTGGCGCAGGCAAAAAACCTATCAATCCTAAGAGTATGACAGAGTTCGCAAAAACCTCAAGCCAAACATAGTTAACGGCCATGAGCAGGTCGGATCTGCCCCATAAAGTGACCCAAGGGCAGCTTCAGCATTTGAAATATCAGGAAAAATTCGTCCCCAAGAGCAAAGGCAAATCACCAGGGGGGAGCAATGTCGGCGTTCAGGGCAGCCGACAGAGCCCCTGAAAAGCTGAAAAATCAGGCCGCAATCGGCCTCAATCCCAGGATATCGCGGGCTTGCTGCCAGGTGGCAACGGGCCGTTCATATTTCTCGCAAAGTTCCGCTGCGCGCCGGACCAACGCGGCATTGGAAGGCGCCAGCGTATTGCGATCCAGCCGGACGTTATCCTCCAGCCCGGTCCGCGCGTGACCACCCGAGGAGATCGCCCATTCATTCAACACAACCTGGTTCGGCCCGATCCCTGCGGCACACCAGGCGGCGTCCTTGCCGAACAGCCGCTTCACTGTCGCGATGTAGTAATCGAACACCTCGCGATCGGCAGGCATGGCATTTTTCACACCCATCACGAATTGCACATAGGGTCTGTCCTTGATCCGGCCCTCCTTGTGCATCTTCGCGGCTTGCAGAATATGACTGAGATCAAAAGCTTCGATTTCCGGCTTCACATCGTATTTTGCCATCTCCGAGGCCAGCCAATCCCCCAGATCGGGCGGATTTTCATAGACCCGGGTCGGAAAATTGTTCGATCCGACCGAAAGCGATGCCATGTCGGGCGCAAGCGACAGCATCCCGCCACGCGCCTGCCCCGCCCCGGACCGACCACCCGTGGAAAGCTGGAAGATCATGCCGGGACAGTGCTTTTCCAACCCCTCTTTCAGCGCTGCAAACCGGTCAGGGTCCGAGGTCGGTTTGCCCGCGTCGTCACGCACATGGCAATGCGCAATGCTCGCACCCGCTTCGAAGGCCTCCTGCGTGGAGTCAATCTGTTCAGATACCGAAATCGGTACTGCCGGATTGTTTTCCTTGGTCGGCAGTGAGCCGGTAATCGCGACACAGATGATACAGGGGTTGGACATGGGGCTCCTCAGATATCGAAGAAGACGGTTTCGTTTTCGCCTTGCAGACGTATATCGAAACGATAGACAGGTTTGCCATCACGCATTTCGCGCTTGCCGATCAACGTGGCGCGGCGGTTTTCCCATTCGATCATGTTGATAACCGGATCGGCAGCATTGGCTTTGGCCTCATCGTCAAAATACATCCGCGTATTGAGCCCGATATTGATGCCCCGCGCAACAATCCAGAGATTGAGATGCGGCGCCGACATCCGGCCATTGCGGCCCGGCGATGCGCCCGGCTTTACCGTATCGAAACCCCATTCACCGGTTTCGAAATTGGTGATGACCCGGCCCCAGCCGCGAAAGCCCTCCTCAACCGGTCCGCCGCCTTCGGGATGGGCATAGTTGCCATCGGCATTGGCCTGCCAGCATTCCAGCAATACATCCTTCACCGGTGAACCGGTCCCGTCGATCACCAGGCCCTCAACCCGGATCCGTTCCCCCTTGGCATTCGGACCGGCGATATCCCAGCCCAGTTCCTGACGGTAGATATCAAAGCCCGCAGCACCCGGCGCAAGGCCGATATGGACGTAGGGGCCGGCAGTTTGCGAGACAGTTTCACGCAGGTAGTTCAGTTCCTGAGGCATGTCAGTTTCCCTCCAGCCGGTTTTCAAACAGGGTCGACCGGCGGCCCCGCAGAACGATGTCAAACTTGTAGGCGATGGAATCCAGCGGGATGGTCGCATTCATGTCGAGCTTCGCCGTCAACTGGTCAATCGCATCCGGATCCGGAATGGTCTGCACGATGGGGCAGCGTGGGATCAGGGGGTCGCCTTCGAAATAAAGCTGCGTAATCAGCCGCTGCACGAATCCCGATCCGAAGACAGACACATGGATATGCGCAGGCCGCCAGTCATTGACCCAGTTCCGCCACGGATAGGCACCGGGCTTGACCGTACGGAAGAAATAATATCCGTTCTCATCCGTCAGCGTCCGGCCACAGCCACCAAAATTCGGGTCGATCGGGGCCAGGTAGGTGTCTTTCTTGTGCCGGTAACGACCACCAGCATTGGCCTGCCAGACCTCAACCAGTGTATTGGGTACGGGGCGGGCGTTTTCATCCAGCACACGACCATGCACGATGATCCGTTCACCAACCGGATCGCCATCCTTGGCATAGTTCTTGATCAGGTCGTTATCGATCGGGTCGATATCGCCATGACCGAAAACAGGGCCGGTAATTTCCCCGGGGGAATTCTGAAGCGAAATCAGTGAAAAGCGCGGGCTGCGCGCAACCGAGGTCTTGTAATCGGGTACGAGCGCGGGCGGATGACGCCGCCTGTCGCGTTGATAATATTCGGCTGGCTTCATTTCGGGTCCTCCTTGGACATTTCAGCGAGCGTTTCCTTGGCAATCCTGATGGCATGATTGGCGCGCGGCACCCCGGCATAAATCGCGACATGCAACAGTGCCTCCAGGATATCCTGGGGGCTGGCGCCGGTATTGCGCGTGGCCCGGATATGCATGGCCAGTTCGTGATCATTACCGAGCCCGGCCAGAAGCGCGATGGTCAGCATTGACCTTTCGCGCGGGCTGATCGTATCGCGGGACCACAGATGCCCCCATGCCGCATCGGTGATCAGCGCCTGAAAGGGTTCGTCAAATTCCGTCTTGCCTGCCTCGGCGCGGTCGACATGGGCATTGCCCAGAACACGGCGACGCGTTGCAAAGCCTTGTTCGCGCAGGGGGGTAATATCGTCAGACAAGGGCATTCTCCATTAGAAAGGTTCCGATCAGATCGGCATGGGTCTCGGGTGCCTCAACGCAGGGCAGATGACCCGCGCCGGAAATGATATGAAGCGCCGCGTTCGGGATCAGCGCCGCCAATGCCGCAACGATATCGGGCGGCGAGGCACCGTCTTCCGATCCGCCGATGACAAGCGCAGGCAGGCGCAATGCCGATGTGGTCCCGGTCAGGTCCGAACGGGCAAGCGCATGGCAGCAGGCGATATAGCCTTCATCCGAACTTCGGGCGAGCATGTTACGCCAAAGCGGCAGTTCCGCCCCGGCTCTGAAAGGGGCCGCGAACCAGCGCTCCATCACCGCATCGGCAAGCGATTCCGTCCCCGTCGCGGAGACCGTATCGATACGCGCCTGCCAGCCTGCGGCATCGCCCAGCTTCGCACCGGTATTGGACAGCACCAGCGCCCGAACCAGATCCGGCCGCGCTGCGGCCAGGCCCTGCGCGATCTGTCCGCCAATGGACAACCCCACAACAACGGCAGGCCCGCCCAGATATTCGATCAGCGCTGCCGCATCTTCGGCCATCGAGGCAATCGACACCTCACCCCCCAGATCCGAAAGCCCGTGTCCCGGCTTGTCAAACCGCACATGGCGCAGTCCGGCGGGCAAAAGCGGCAAGACCTTGTCCCAGAGCCTCAGATCGGTCCCCAGCGAATTGGCATAGATGACCATCGGTCCGTCCTCGGGGCCATCCGCCCGGTAATGCATCTGACCCCAGGGCCGTTGCAACGCTTTCATTGATGGCCTCCCTCTCCGCTACAACTTCTTTGCCATAAACAAAACACGTAGTATAATGAAAAACTACGCCTTATATATATCGATTTAGTTATGCATCCTGGCCTGAAACTCCGCCATATCCGCAGTTTTCTGGAAATCATTGCCAGTGGCAGCCTGAGCGCCGCAGCGCGAAATCAGGGCGTGACGCAGCCCGCCCTGTCGCGCTCCCTTGCGGAAATGGAGGCGATGCTGGGCACGCCCCTTTTCCTGCGACAGGGCCGCAAGCTTGTCCTGACCGAGGCGGGCGCACTTTTTCGACGCCATGCGCAAGAAGGGCTTCTGGCACTTGAGGAAGGCGCGCGGGCCCTGTCGCCCGGGGGGCATGCGGGGCGGCTTTCGGTTGGAGTATTGCCGACCGTGGCCACAAGGCTGTTTCCGCGCGTCGCCTTGCGTTTCGGACAGATGCGACCGGATGTGACGCTTTCAGTGGAAAGCGGGTCCAACACATATCTCCTGCGACAGCTTCGCGACAGCCGGATCGACCTGATGGTCGGCCGCCTGCCGGGTGCGGAAGAAATGGCCGGGCTCAATTTCCAGTCCCTCTATGAAGAGGATGTGATCCTCTGCGCACGCGCAGATCATCCGATGGCAGGGCGTTCCGCAACGGAGGTCCTGCATGCCTGCCCCGTCATCATGCCGCACCCCGGCGCCATTATCCGGCGTCCGGTGGAAGATTACCTGACCACCCAGGGCCTTTCCGCAATCCGCCCGGCCTTTGAGACAGTCTCACTTGCGGTCGGGCGCGCATTGGTGGCGGAATCCGACGCGGTATGGTTCATCTCCCGGGGTGTGGTTCTGGAGGAACTCGCCACCCGGTTGCTGGTCAGTTTCGAAACCGGCGCGGGTTTTCTGTCCGGTGCAGTCGGCCTGACCCGACGACAGGGCAGTGGCCCCGGCGCGCCCGGGCTCGACACGCTCATCACCCTGCTGGAAACCGCGGCCCGGGATCCCGATGCCGCAGGTCATGGCCCCGCCCCCTCATAAGGCCATCTCCCTTCCGGAACCGCTTGCCTCCGCTGAAAAGAGCATGGAATATGGCGGTCCGCGCAGTTGCGCCGAAATGGCATATATCCCAATGCTCCATCACGGAAGCACGGGTCCATCGCAGGAGGATAGTTCCATGACAATCCCGGTTTTTGACGGCCATAATGATTTCCTGCTGCGGCTTTATAATGCACCTGCAGATCGCGAAACCCTTTGGCTGAAGGGGGAAACCGACAAGACAGGCGCGCCAGTCGGGCATCTTGATCTGCCGCGCATGCGGCAGGGGGGCTTCGCAGGTGGTTTTTTCGCAATCTACGTCCCCTCCCCCCCCAGTGATGACGGCGTCGATTTCATGGCACTGAAGGATAATCCGCCCTATGATCTGCCGCTTCCCGAATTGATCGGCGCGAAGGCAGCGCAGCCTATCGCATTGACCATGGCCGGGCATCTATTGTGGATGGAACGCGCCGCGCCGGATGATTTCGCCATCTGTCACACTGCCGCCGATATCCGCGCGGCAATGACGGCAGGCAAGATCGCGGCAGTCATGCATATGGAAGGGGCAGAGGCAATCAGCCCCGGGCTTGACGAATTGCCGCTTTTTCATGCCATGGGGCTCCGTTCGCTCGGTCCGGTCTGGTCGCGGCCAACGGTGTTCGGCCATGGGGTGCCATTTCGTTTCCCCTCCGATCCTGATACGGGGCCGGGGCTGACCGAGGCTGGCAAGGCATTAATCCGGGCCTGCAACGATTTGCGGATCATGATCGATCTTTCACATCTCAATGGGGCGGGGTTCAACGATGTGGCCCGGATTTCCGATGCGCCGCTGGTTGCCACCCATTCCAACGCCCATGCCGTCACGGCTTCAAGCCGCAATCTGACCGACCGGCAACTGGCCATGATCCGGGAAACCCGTGGCATGGTCGGGCTGAACTACGCCACCTCCTTCCTGCGGCCCGATGGGCGGCAGTCCCCGGATATGGGATGGGAACCGGTGCTACGCCATCTTGACCACCTCCTGGCCCATCTGGGTGAAGATCATGTCGGGCTCGGATCCGATTTCGATGGCGCAACCGTGCCGCAGGGCATCGGCGATGTGACGGGCCAGACCGCGCTGCTCAAGGCCATGAAAGACCATGGTTACGGCAAGCCCCTGATCGAAAAGCTCGCGCATCGCAACTGGATCGACCTTCTGGAACGCACCTGGGGCGGCTGAACGGAACACGGTTTCGCCGGTTGCGGCCTTGCCTGAAACGTGCTGCATATCAGGCAGACCAATCAAGACCGGGGGAAGCCTATGTCGATCATTTCCAGGGAAGAAGAAAAAGGATGCTGGCTCGGGCGGGTCTGGAACCCCGATTGCAACGGGCCTTCGGTGGTAACCCTGCGCGACGGCCAAATCATCGACATCACCGCGAAATCAGCCCCAACAAGCCGCGACATCTGTGAAATGGATGATCCTGCCTCCTATGTCCGGGCCGCCACAGGCAAGCCGCTTGGGCAGATGGAACAGATTGCCACCGCTTCGCCACGGGATCTTTCCAGACCACATTTCCTTGCACCCTGCGATCTGCAATCGGTAAAGGCCTGCGGGGTCACCTTCGCGAAATCCATGGTGGAACGCGTGATCGAGGAACAGGCCGCAGGTGATCCGATGAAGGCGGAGGCCATTCGGACACGCATCGGCACAACCATCGGCGCCAGCCTGCGCGATATCCGCGCGGGTTCCCCCGAAGCGGCCAAAGTCAAGCAGGCGCTGATCGCGGAAGGGCTCTGGTCACAATATCTGGAAGTGGGGATCGGTCCCGACGCAGAGGTGTTTTCCAAGGCTCAGATCCTGTCTTCCGTCGGCACCGGCGCCGAGGTTGGACTGCATCCGGTATCCAGCTGGAACAATCCCGAACCGGAAATCGTGCTGGCGGTCAGTTCCAAAGGCAGGATCACGGGTGCCTGCCTTGGTAATGATGTGAACCTGCGCGATGTCGAAGGTCGCTCTGCCCTGCTGCTTTCCAAGGCAAAGGATAATAACGCCAGCTGCGCCATCGGCCCGATGATCCGGCTTTTCGATACGGATTTCGGACTTGCACAGGTGCGACAGGCCGAACTGGCCCTGCGGGTGGAGGGGGAAGATGGCTTCGTGCTGGACGGACATTCTTCGATGAAGGAAATCAGCCGCGACCCGACCGACCTGGTGGCGCAGACCATCGGACGGCATCACCAATATCCCGATGGTTTCATGCTGTTTCTCGGAACGCTTTTCGCGCCCACGCAGGATCGTGATCACCCCGGCGAAGGCTTTACCCACAAGATCGGCGACCGTGTGACGATCAGCGCACCGGGCTTCGGACGGCTGGAAAATACCGTGCGACTTTCAACCGAATGCCCGGAATGGAATTTCGGCACCAGCCATCTGATGCGCAATCTGGCAATACGCGGCCTGCTTTGACGGGGCAGGAACGATGCCGCCCGGCCACGGGCGCCTGATTGGGCGCATCATTCCTGGCGCAACCGTTCCGCACGGTTGAAACGGATCGAAGACCAAAGCGAGAGCGAAATAAAACCCGCACCCAGCAAGCCCGTCACAATTTCGGGGATGTGCCAGATGGTTTGCAGGAACATGATACCCGACAGGATCAGGATGGACCAGAAAGCCCCATGTTCAAGATAACGGAACTGTGTCAGGGTTTCGCGTTCCACCAGCATGATGGTCATCGATCGCACATATAGCGCGCCGATCCCAAGCCCGATCGCGATAAGAAACAGGTTCTGCGTCAGGGCGAAAGCCCCGATAACCCCGTCGAAACTGAACGACGCATCAAGTACTTCAAGATAAAGAAACGCCCCGAGCCCGCCCCGTGCGGCCATTTCGCTGGCCTCCTGCGAGGCGTCAAGGATATGGCCAATGACCTCCACCCCGAGAAAGGTCACCAGGCCGGCAACGGAGGCAAAAAGGAATTCATCGATCTTGGCATCCGGCAGGACCGACGCAAGGATAAGCATGACGGTCAGCACGAAGGCGACCTCCAACCCCCGAACGGAGGCAAATTGTGCCATACGCCTTTCCAGCGCGGCAACCCAATGAACCTCCTTCGCCTCATCAAAGAAATAGTTCAGCGCCACCATCATCAAAAAGGCCCCGCCGAATGCGGCAATGGAAAGATGCGCCGCACCGATGATGCGGGAATATTCGGCCGGTTGCGTACTGGCAAGGATGATCGCTTCCCACGGGCCGATCCCGGCTGCCACCACGACGATCAGCAGCGGAAATACGATACGCATTCCGAAAACCGCTATCAGGATGCCCCAGGTCAGAAAGCGTCGCTGCCAGAGCGGGGTCATCTGTTGCAGCTTGTTGGCATTGACGATGGCATTGTCGAAGGAAAGCGATATTTCCAGGACGGCGAGGATCCCGCCGATCAGTAAAAACCCCAGGGCCCCTGAAAGTGTCTGCGTATAGGTCCAGCCCAACCAGAAGGCCAATACCAGACCCGCCGCCGTCAGCCCGAAGGCCCAGCGGAAATAATGCAACGCAGTGGACATCGCTTTCTCCCCGTCAATTGTGCCCAAGGTGGCGTCTCCAATCGACCTGTTCAAGGGGATGTGATCACCAATTTTCCGCAATGGGTGTTTCGGGCAGGGGCTGTCGTCCCTTCCCGGTCAGGATCCAGGCCCTGCGGCCTTCAATCGCCACCGCCGTCAACGGACCTCCATAGCCCGCGCCGCTGTCAATATTGAGCCGGTTGCCATAATGGGTGGCCCGGTCCAGCGTGGTATGGCCATGCACGACGAGAACGCCGTGATCACGCCTGTCCGACAGAAAGGGTTCCCGGATCCAGACAAGGTCATCCTCGGTCTGTTCCTCCAGGGGCCGGCCCGGGCGAATGCCCGCATGCACGAACAGGCAATCCCCCGCGCGCCATGTCACCGGACGGGAAGCCAGAAAGGCACGATGTGCGGCCGGCACGGCGGCCACGGCCTCGGCATGGACTTCGTTGCGGGGCCGGTCCGCCGCGCGGGCCACACCATAGGAAGCCAGGGTTTCCACCCCACCCAGTGCCGGGTGCAAATAATCATATTGCGGGGGCAGACCCGCATCCTGCGCGGTGGGATCATCCAGAAAGAGGCTGAACATGCGGTCATGATTGCCCTTGAGCACAATCCAGTCCGATTTTTCATCAATACCCTGCATGACGAAATCGATAACCCCGCGCGTGCGCGGACCACGATCAGGCAGATCACCCAGATGAATCACCGGCGCCACGCCTTCGCGGGCCTGATCAGCCTGGATCAGTTCATGCGCCCGTTCCAGCAACGAAAGCCGCCCATGGATATCACCAATTGCATAGAAACGGGTCATGCCGCCCCTTTCGAAATGCCGGGCCGGAAAGGATCCGGCCCGGCCACATATAAAATACCCGGCCTCAGGCGACCTCAAATTCCAGCGGTTTGACCTGTTGGAACTTTCCGGTGGCCTTGAGCGCCTCAACCGCCTTCGGATCGATAGCCTGATCAAGATAGAGGATGGCGATGGCACTATTGTTGACCAATGAACGGCCCAACGTGAAATTGGCGATATTGACCTTGTTTTCACCCATCGTCATGCCCAAGACACCGATGATGCCCGGCACATCCTCATTCGCGGTATAGAGCATGTGTTCCCCGATCTCGGCGTCGATATTGATTCCCTTGATCTGAATGAAACGCGGCTTTCCATCGGAAAACACCGTGCCTGCGATGGAACGTTCGCGTTTATCGGTCACCATGGTCAGCTTCATGTAGGAATCGAAGATGCCCGATTTTTCCTGACGGGTCGTGGAAACCTGAATGCCGCGATCCTTGGCAACCGTCGGAGCGGAAACAAGGTTCACATCCGGGTTCTGCGCCTTCAACACACCGGCCAGCAACGACTGGTTCAGCGCGGGCAGGTTCATCTCCGACACCTTACCGTCATAAAGAATGTTGATCGCCTTGATCGGCTCTTCGGTCATCTGGCCGACAAAGCTTCCAAGGTGGCGCGCCAATGTGATCCATGGCCCCATGACGGAAGCCTCCTCGGCCGTCACATTGGGCATGTTCAGTGCGTTTTGTACCGCGCCGGTCAGCAGATAATCCGACATCTGCTCGGCCACCTGAAGCGCCACATTTTCCTGCGCCTCATTGGTGGAGGCCCCCAGATGCGGCGTGCAGACAACATTGGGCAGGTTGAAAAGCGGACTTTCCGCAGCGGGTTCGGTTTCAAACACATCAAAGGCCGCACCCGCGACATGGCCCGATTTGATCGCCTCCGCCAGTGCTGCCTCATCGACCAGTCCGCCGCGCGCACAGTTGATGATCCGGACGCCCTTTTTCGTCTTGGCTATACTTTCCGCCGACAGGATATTACGGGTCTTGTCCGTCAACGGGACATGCAGCGTGATGAAATCGGCACGTGCCAGCAATTCGTCGAGTTCCACCTTGGCCACGCCCATCGCCTTGGCCCGTTCCTCGCTGAGGAAGGGGTCAAAGGCCACCACCTTCATATGCAGGCCCAGCGCACGGTCACAAACGATGCCACCAATATTTCCCGCGCCAATCACACCCAGCGTCTTGTTGAAAAGCTCGGTCCCCATGAAACGGGACTTTTCCCATTTCCCGGCATGGGTGGAAACATTGGCCTCCGGCAGTTGGCGGGCCACGGCAAACATCATCGCAATGGCATGTTCGGCTGTGGTAATCGAATTCCCGAAGGGCGTGTTCATCACAATCACGCCCTTCTTGGAAGCGGCAGGGATATCCACGTTATCCACCCCGATGCCTGCCCGCGCAATCACCTTGAGCCGGTCGGCCGAAGCCAGAAGTTTCGCGGTTACCTTGGTTGCGGAACGAATGGCCAGACCATCATAATTACCTATGATTTCAGCCAGTTTTTCCTTGTCCTTACCCAGCTTGGGCATGAAATCCACATCAATGCCACGATCGCGGAAGATCTGTACGGCGGTTTCGGACAAAGCATCGGAAACGAGAACTTTAGGTGCCATATGCGGGCTCCTTTTTTTCAGAAGTATTCGGTAGGTTCACCGGCACGGGCAATGCCTGTTGCCGGCAATATGAAAATGGGGATCAGGCCGCTTGCGAAAGCGCGGCAATCTCCGCCCGGTAGGCCCATTCGACCCAGGGCATCAATGCCGCGACATCGGCGGTCTCCACCGTCGATCCGCACCAGATCCGTAAACCCGGGGGTGCATCGCGATAGGCGCCCGCATCAAGGGCCACGCCCTCTTTTTCCAGTCGTTTGGCCACGGCCTTGGCGAAGGCTGCGCCATCGGCAATGCGAGGATCGGTGAATTTCAGACAGACGCTGGTGCAGGAGGCCGTTGCAGGATCCACCGCAAGATTGGCGATCCAGTCCTTGTCCGCAATGAAATCGGCCACGGCTTTTGCATTGGCCTCCGACCGCGCGATAAGGCCCTTCTGCCCGCCCTGGGATTTTGCCCAGTTCAGCGCGACAAGGTAATCCTCGACACAAAGCATCGAAGGTGTGTTGATCGTCGCGCCGGTAAAAATCCCTTCATTGAGCTTACCGCCCTTGGTCAGGCGGAAAATCTTGGGCAGGGGCCAGGCCGGAACGTGGCTTTCAAGCCGTGCCACCGCGCGTGGGGAAAGGATCAGCATGCCATGTCCGCCTTCGCCACCCAGCACTTTCTGCCAGGAAAAGGTGACGACATCGAGTTTGTCCCAGGGAAGCTCCATCGCAAAAGCAGCAGAGGTTGCATCGCAGATCGTCAACCCGGCCCGATCCGCCGGGATCGCACCGCCGTCCGGCAGCCGCACGCCGGAGGTCGTTCCATTCCAGGTGAAGACCACGTCGCGATCAAAATCGACCGTCGCGAAATCCACGATCTCCCCATAGGGCGCCTTTTTCACCGTGGCATCAAGCTTCAGTTGCTTGACCACATCCGTCACCCAACCCTCACCGAAACTTTCCCAGGCGAGCATCTCCACGGGCCGTGCCCCCAGCAAGGACCAGAGCGCCATTTCCACTGCCCCGGTATCGGAAGCGGGAACGATGCCGATCCGGTAGTCAGCAGGAACGCCCAGGATTTCGCGGGTCATATCGATGGCTTCGGCCAGTTTTGTCTTGCCGATGGTCGCACGATGCGACCGCCCCAGCGGGGCATCAGACAGCATATCAAGGGTGAAGCCGGGGATCTTGGCGCAGGGGCCAGATGAAAAACGCGGATTGGCCGGCCGCGCGGCCGGGGTCTGCAGTTCAGACATGGTATCCTTCCAGATATATGCCTCTCGTTGGGGAGAGGTGTCCCACTGCCGGACATACGCCCCCCCCGGATAACGCGCAAGATAAAAAAATGCCTCACATTGCAGATTGTCGCGGCTCCGTCTGAGCCGGCACGGGTCCTTCAAGTCCGAATTGGTACAGATCCGACACCGTGGATCGCAGGCCCGCCACCACGATAAAACGTGACACTATAAATTGTCGGCTTCGCCCAAAACAAACGAAATCAGAAAAAAAGAAAAAGGACGGCGAGTTTCCCCGCCGTCCTTTTGTTTCCCAAAAAGGGAAAAATCAGTCCGCAGCAACAGCAGCTACAACGAGCAGCAGCAGCAGCGGAATAACGACGCCAGCGGTCGAGGACGACGTAGCGGCCTCAACAATCTCCGGCTCCATGACCGGTTCGGCCATGCCACCAGCGAAAGCGGTGGAAGCGGCAACCGACAGAGCGGCAGCGAGCGCAAGTTTCTTCATATTAACCTCCAGTTATTGCACGGCGCCGAATTTTTCAGAGGACGACACCGTACACCCAAGACTATACCTCGTGCATTTTTCTAATCAGCTTGCCGCTGTAAATGCAATCGAGCTTATACTTGTGTAGCACCGTCTCCGGAGGTTTTGTCAATTTAGCAACACTTATGACGCATTTTTACCAAAAACTGCGCGAATCCGGGGCACCAATCAGATCAGCAGCACCTGCGTTCCCACTTTTGACAGGTCAAAAAGCTCCGAAATATGTTCATTATAGAGCCCGATACAGCCATTTGAGGACCGCCGGCCGATCTTGCGCGTATCATGCGTGCCGTGGATTCGGTAATAGGTCCAGGACAGGTAAAGCGCGTGAGTCCCCAGCGGATTATCTGGTCCCGGCGGCACGAAATCGGGCCATTCGGGATTGCGTTTCTTCATTGACGGCGTCGGACGCCAGGAAGGACCGACCACCTTTTTGACAATGCTTGTCCGGCCCCGGCGGGTCAGGTCTTCGGTCAGCGGCACGGAGGTCGGGTAAAGCTTGTAGATCGTCTGGTCTTCGGACCAGTAATGCAAGGCACGAGAGATCGTATCGACAAGGATCGCCCCGTTCTTGGTATCACTGAAATAGTCCTGCCAATTCAACATCCTGAAGCTGGATATATTGCTCCGCGCACCTGTTTTGGGCACTTCGGCAATCGTTGAAGCCTCCTGTGCGAAGGCCGGCAGTGCAGTTACGCCAAGCCCCGCCACCGCTGCCCCTAGAAAGGCACGGCGCTTGAGAAGCCCCTTGGGTGCGTTCCGCATCACATTTCATTCCTCTTGTTGCGCCGGGTCCGTTTACTCCCTTCCTTCAGGCACATCAAATCAAACCATCGTAACCGGCGGGATCCTGCAGAGGGGATTTGAATATGGGAAGCGGGCGGGATATGACGTGCCAAATCTGATTGCGAATGGAACAGCGCATGAAATTCTTTTCGATACTCGCCCTGAGCAGCTCAATCCTGCTGGCGGCCTGTGCACAACAATCGGCCGACCTTCGCGTCGGCCCCGATGGCCGTCCCCTGCCCCAAATATACCGGATTTCCGAGGATCAGGCAGCCAATATCCCATATCGCATGCTCGATTCCGTCAATGCCCTGCGTCAGGCCCAGGGGGGCGCACCCCTGCAACTTGATGCGCAACTCAATGCCGCTGCGGCCACCCATTCGCGCGACATGTCGGCGCAAAACCGGCCCTGGCATTTCGGTTCGGATGGCTCTTCTCCCCTCGATCGCGTTCGGCGCGCGGGTTATGCAGGTACCTTGGTTGGCGAGTTGATTTCTGAAACATTTGAAACAGAGCTTGAAACCCTGTCCGCCTGGATGGCGGAACCCGATACCCGGGCAGTCCTCATGGATCCGGCCGCGCGCAACATGGGGTTCGCCTGGTTTCAGGAACCGAATGGCAAGATCTGGTGGACCCTGATCACCGGAGCCTGAAAACGGGGCTTTCGGGTTTCCGGAAACCCCGCACAGATGCCCCCCGGGGAATCAGTTACGGCAGCTTTCCGTTCTTCAGGGCTGGATCTGGATCGGGGTGCCGTCGTTCACCATGGCATAGATATCTTCGATTTCCCGGTCGGTGACGGCGACGCAACCTGCCGTCCAATCGCCCCTATATTCGGGCCTGTAGCCGGTATTGCCATGGATGAAGATATCGCCCCCGGGCGGTTTTCCCTGTTCGGCGGCAAAGGCCTTGTCCTGCTCATTGGGATATGAAATCCCGACCGAGAGGTGATAGTTGCTGTTGGGATTGCGGCGATCGATGGTGTAATTTCCCTCCGGCGTCTTGCCATCCCCTTCGAATTGCTTGTGGCCCTCCGGCGCGAAACCCAGGCCGACATCGTAGGATTTGAGCACCTTTTGGTCATTCAGAAGATACATCCTGCGGTCGGATTTGGAAATGATGACCTGCGTCACTTCCGGTCCGTTATAGCTGCGGAATTTCGACTGCCCGCATGATGCCACAAGAAATGTCAGCGAAAGCGCCACGATAATTTTCAAAACCCGCATAGGTACTGCCCCTTATATCCCGGCCCTGTCCCGGGCCTTCATATTCTCTCCGAGAAACTACGAATCACCTACTTTTGTGAAGTCTTTTCTTCAATCAGGCGCTCAATTGCCTCCAATCTGTTGATAACTTCTTCGCGATATGAGTCCTGTTTTTCATTTTCTTCCACGCTATGGGCTTCCTGCATGGAATTCACGATCAGGCCGACAAGCAGGTTCACCACGGCAAATGTCGTCACCACGATGAAGGGAACGAAAAAGGCCCAGGCATAGGGAAACTGCTGCATTACCGGGCGCACGATCCCCATGGACCAGCTTTCCAGTGTCATGATCTGAAACAGCGAATAGGCTGAATGCCCGATGGTGCCAAACCATTCCGGAAAGGCGGGGCCGAAAAGCTTCGTCGCCATTACGCTGCCGATATAAAACAACAACCCCATCAGCAAAAAGACCGATCCCATACCCGGCAGGGCCTTCACGAACCCTTCGACAACCCGGCGCAGCGACGGGGCAACGGAAACCACCCGAAGGATCCGCAGGATCCGCAGGGCGCGCAAAACCGAAAAGGTCTGCGCCCCCGGAATGATGGATATGCCAATGATCAGAAAGTCGAAGATATTCCAGCCTGACAGGAAAAAGCGCGCCCTGTCGGCAAAAAGCTTCAATGCGATTTCCAGTACGAAGATCGCAAGGCAGATGCTGTCGAGAAATCTGATAACCGGACCGGCCCAGGCCATGATGCGGGATGATGTCTCCAGCCCCAGAAGCAGCGCGTTGAACAGGATCACACAGATGATCAGTTGTTGAATGAGGGGAGTGCAGATCCAGTTGCGCACGCGTTCGCGCAAAGTCATTGGGTTCATCCTTGGTCCGTTCACGCCCTATCCATATTCACCAGCCGGAACCGTGCCGCAAGCTCTACATGAGTCGACCATCGGAATTGGTCGACCGGCTGCACCCAATCAAGACCATATCCCGCCTCGGTCAGGATCCTCGCATCGCGGGCAAAGGTGACGGGGTTGCAGGACACCGCTGCGACAACCGGAACCCGGGCCAGGGCCAGGGCGCGGGTCTGGGCCTCAGCCCCGGCGCGGGGTGGGTCGATCACCACCGCATCGATGCCCTTGAATTCATCGGGTTCCAGCGGGCGGCGGAACAGATCCCGCGTCATGGCCGTGACGCGCTTCAGCCCCTCTGCCTGCCGCCAGGCCCGATCCAGCGCGGCAATCATTGCAGCATCGCCCTCATAGGCGGTAATTTCCGCCCGCTCGGCCAATGGCAGGGCGAAGGTTCCGACCCCTGCAAAAAGATCCGTGATGCGCCGAGCATTCCCCACCGCCTCCCGCACCGATGCAAGCAGTGCCGCCTCGCCATGATCGGTGGCTTGCAGAAAGCTCCCTGGCGGTGGAACGACACGGGCAGCGCCCATGGCCTGCACCGGCGGGGTATGTTGTGCAATCACCTCCCCATCCCAGGCAAGGCGGGCAAGCCCATGGGATTCGGTCAAGGCGGCCAGTGTCATGCGCAGCTGCGGATCCAGGGGCTTGCCACCCTTCACCGCCACATCCGGACCGGAAAGCGAACGTGTCACCGTCAGCGAAAGCTCGGCCTTGCGGGTGCCGCCTTCGCGTATCAGGGCCTCCAGTGCCGGAAAGACCCCCATCAGACCGGGATCGAGGAGATGACAATCCGATATCGCAACAAGAGTTCCCGACGCCCGCGCATGAAACCCGATCAACACCCCCGATTTCGTTCGCCGTCCCGTAAGGGTCGCCCGGCGGCGTGATCGGGGTGGCGAAGTCAGAATCGGGAGGATCGGTGCCTCTATCCCCTGCCCGGCAAGCGCGGAACGGAGGTTTTCCATCTTCCAACCCGCCACGAATTCATCGCTTGCGTGCTGCAGAAGACATCCGCCACAGGCTCTTGCATGTGAACAGGGGGGACGGATGCGGTCCGCCGAAGGAGTCACGATCCGCGCGCCTTGCAGGCGATTTTCCCGAAGCTCGCCCTCAACCACCTCCCCCGGCAGGAATGGCCCGGTCAGGATCATCCCCCCTTCCGGCCCCGGGGCGATGGCATCACCCAGATGGCCCAGCCGTTCGATTTTCAGCTTCACTCGGCCGCCTCGTCCAGCCCGATAAATCCGCCGCTTTGCCGGTTCCAATAACGCGCATAGAGCCCGCCCATGGCGAGAAGCGTCTCATGGCTGCCTTCCTCCACGATCCGGCCTTCATCCAGCACCACGATCCGGTCCATCTCCGCTATGGTCGAAAGCCTGTGAGCGATGGCCAGCACCGTCTTGCCTTCCATCACACGGGCCAGCGCAGCCTGAATGGCCGCTTCGACTTCACTATCCAGCGCCGAAGTCGCCTCATCCAGCACGAGGATCGGCGCATCTTTCAGGAAGGCCCGTGCCAGCGCGATCCGCTGGCGCTGCCCGCCAGACAGCTTCACACCCCTTTCACCCAGGAAGGCGTCATAGCCCTGGCGGTCCTGATGGTCGATCATGTCATGGATAAAATCATCCGCCTCCGCTGCGCGGGAGGCTGCCAGCATCGCCTCATCATCCGCATCCGGGCGACCATAAAGGATATTGTCCCGGGCAGACCGATTGAACATTGCGGTTTCCTGCGTGACCATGCCGATCTGGCGGCGCAGGGATTCCTGCGTGACATCGCGCAGATCCCGGCCATCAACCAGAACGCGCCCCGCTTCGGGGTCATAAAGCCGCAAAAGCAGTGAAACCAATGTCGACTTCCCCGCGCCCGAAGCCCCGACAATACCCAGTTTTTCTCCCGGACGGATGGTCAGCCTGATCCCTTCAACCCCGCCGCGCTGCCGGCCATAGGCGAAGGAGACATCCTCGAACCGGACCTCACCCTGCACGCGTGGCAATATCTCGGCCGCAGGCAGATCAGCCAGATCATGGGATACCGCCAGCGTGCGCATCCCATCCTCAACCTCACCAACCGAAGTATAGATCGACATCAGCGTAAAGCTTACCCAGCCCGACATTTGCGAAAGCCGCATCGCAATCGCCCCGGAGGCCGCAATGGCGCCGGCCGTCGTCATTCCCTGTGACCAGAGCAGAAGCGTCCCGCCAATCAGAAAAACCGGCAGCATACCGGCCAGCGTCATCAGGGAAAACCGGAAAAGGGTGGATATCCTGCCAAATTCCAGCGACCGGATCCGGAATTTTTCCATCGTTTGCAGGGCGACACGATCCTCAAACCTGGCATGCGCAAAAAGCTTGACAGTCTTGATATTGGTAATCGTATCAACCACCTGTCCGGAAACCATGGCCCGCGCCGAGGCCCGCGCGGCGGCATTCACCCGCACCTTCGGCAGGAAATAGCGGATCAGCAACAGATAGATGGCAAGCCAGGCCACCAGGGCCAGGGCCACCCGGCCATCGACAGATAGCAGGAAAACCGCCGACCCGATCACCGAGGCCAGTGCAAAAGCCACGGTATTGATCATCTCCGTCACCACATCGGTCATGGCCCGCGCAGCCTGCATCTGCTTTTGTGCAATCCGCCCGGCAAAATCATTGTCAAAGAAGGTCACCGCCTGCCCCAATGTCCATCGGTGCAGCCGGCTCAGGACCAATGGCAGGACATTTGGCCCGACAATGAAGGAATTGCTTGCGGTGGAGGCCCCGAAAGCCAGGGGCCTCAGGATCAGGTAAAACAGCATGAAACCCAGCAGAAGATCGAGATGTTCGCGAAAGAAAACTTCCGCCCCCGAATTCACCGCCGCATCTATGACCCACCCCAGAAACAGCGCCGAGACCACTTCCATCGCCCCCGCGAAAGCAGAAAATCCCGCCGCGATGAACAAGATCGGCCAACTGCCACGCAGGCTCCAGCGGAAAAAGGCACCCAGTTGATCGGGTGGCGGACCATCGGCAGGGCGAAAGGCATCAATCACATCCCCGAGACGCCGGATCAGGCTCATTGCGCGGCCTCCTTCAAGCCAAGGAAGCCACCCGATTGCCGCGCCCAGAAATCGGCATAAAGACCGCGTCTTTCCAACAATTCACTATGGGTTCCGCTTTCCAGGATCCGACCCTCATCCAAGACGACTATCCGGTCCATCGTCGCAATGGTCGAAAGTCGGTGCGCAATGGCAATTACCGTCTTGCCTTCCATCACACCATAGAGCGTGTCAAGGATTGCCGCTTCCACCTCACTGTCGAGCGCCGAGGTTGCCTCATCCAGCAAGAGAATCGGCGCATCCTTCAGGATGGCCCGGGCAAGCCCGATCCGCTGTCGCTGCCCCCCCGAAAGCCGCACGCCACGTTCACCGACCTGCGCATCATAACCACGCCGTCCGTCACGATCCCGCAGCGCAAGGATGAACTCATGCGCTCCGGCGCGTCGGGCAGCCGCGATCATCTCTTCCTCCCCTGCATCGGGACGGCCATAGAGGATATTTTCGCGCACTGAACGATGCAGCAGGCTTGAATCCTGTTGCACCATCGAAATCTGGCGGCGAAGGCTGTTCTGGGTCACGCCCGCAATGTCCTGCCCGTCAATTTCGATCCGGCCGGCTTCGGCCTCGTAGAGGCGCAGAAGCAGGTTGGCGAGCGTTGATTTCCCGGCCCCCGAACGCCCCACAAGGCCGACCCTTTCCCCCGGCTCCACAATAAGGGAAACGCGATCCAGCCCACCTTGGGCGCGGCCATAGTGATGGCTTACCGCATCAATGCGGATACGGCCCTCCGCAAGGCGCAGGGGTACTGCACCGGGTTGATCCCCAAGGGTCACGGGCTGGGCAATCGTTTCCATCCCTTCGGATACGATCCCCAGCGCCTCAACCAGGTTTGTCGTGGCCCACATGATCCAGTAGGTCAGATTGTTCAGCCGCAAGACCAGCGCGACCGTTGCCGCCACCATGCCCACCGTCGCATTGCCCTGATACCAAAAGAGCAGTGCCAAACCCGTCACCGCGACAATCAGGCCGCCATTGAGCGTCGTCAACGCCATGTCCATTCTGGTGATGATCCGCATTTCCCGCATGAAGGTCTGGCGCAGATCCTCGATTGCGCGCTGGGCAAGGCCCAGTTCCCGATCGTGATGGGCGAACATCTTGACCGAATGGATATTGGTATAGGCATCCACAACCCGGCCCGACACCACGGAACGCGCGTTGGAGCTGGCCTTCGCCGCAGGCCCCGCCCGGCGTATCGTCCAGGTCATCAACACCAGATAAAACAGAAACCAGATCAGCAGCGGTATGGTCAACCGCGCATCCGCATCGGCCAACACGAAAAAGGACAAGGCCAGCGTGGTTGCAGCAAAGGCCACCGCATCGAAGGTCTGGAATATCGCATTACCCGCGGCGGGTGGGGTCTGCATCACGCGATTGGCGATCCGCCCGGCAAAGTCCTCCTCAAACCAGCCCACCGGCTGGCGCAGAACATGGGAATGGGCGCGCCAGCGGATCAGCGAACTGAAATTCGGCATGATCGTATTATGCAAAAGCGCGGTATTCACCACATTGACCACGGGCCGCAGGATCAGGATCATCAGGGCAACACCGATCATCTCCGCGCCGTGGGCTGCCCAGATTTCCGGCGGGCTTCCGGCGGACAGGAGGTCAACCAGCCGCCCGACATACCAGATCAACGCCACCTCGAAACCGGCAGTCAGGATCGAAAACACCGCCGTAACCGCGAAAACACCGCGAAACGGTTGCATATAGGCCGCCAGAAACGGCCACAGCCGCCGAGGCGGTGTGTCGCTTTCAACATGAGAAACATAGGGGTCAACCAGACCCTCAAAGAAGCGAAACACTGGGGAGAACCTTGCATTAACGGCCCCCCAATATAGCCGCGGAAGGCAAAAAGAAAAGTCAGCGCAGCAATTCCTCACGCGTGGGACGGAAATCGGCGGCAATCCAGCGTGCCTCCAGATCCCGCAATGCCGCACCCAGCGCCGGTCCTGAAAGGCCCGGCATCAGGTCGGCAGCACGGATCGGAAATTCCGCCGAAGCCCCCCTGGCAACCTGCCCTTGCCAGCCTTCCGGCGGATGCCCCCCAAGTGAGGCCGCCCTGAGCAGCACAACCGCACGCGCCGTTTCTGCCCCGTAGCGCCAGGCCAGTTCACCAGACTCCATCATCCCTTCGCATTGTTCCCGGATCAAATTCAGCCGCGTCACCTCATTGCGCGACAGGCGCAAACGCATGCCGGGATCCTGCCCGCCAAGCGCGGCAAGCCGGGCAAGCCAGTCACCTGTCCCGTCTTCAAAATGTACCAGAACGGGCAGGGTTCCGGGGGCCGCCCCCGGCAGCGTCGCCGCCAGCACCCCCGATGCGGCCATTGCGGCAACAGCCCCGGAAGGATCAGGCGCAGAAAGGAGCTTTTTCATCTCCGCCCCGACACGTTCCCGCGAAAGCGTCCGGATGTCGTTGGCATTTTCGGCACAGGCGGCAAGGCCGTCCGGGTCCAGCCCCGCAGTTCCGTACCAGGCGTGGAACCGAAAGAAACGCAGGATACGCAGGTAGTCTTCCCGGATCCGCGCCCCGGCATCACCCACGAAACGTACCCGCCGCGCCATCAGGTCGGGCAGGCCATCCAGCGGGTCGATCACCTGCCCCTGCCGGTCGGCATATAGCGCATTCATCGTGAAATCCCGTCGCGCCGCATCCTCGGCAACCGAGGCGGAAAAGGCCACCACAGCATGCCGCCCGTCGGTTTCCAGATCACGACGGAAGGTCGTAACCTCATGCGGCAGACCTTTGACGACAACCGTTACAGTCCCATGGGCAATACCAGTCGGAATGACCTTGTACCGCGCCTTTTCCGCCACGTTCATCACCATTTCAGGCAAGGCATCGGTGGTCATGTCAAGGTCGGATACCGGCGCGCCCAACAGGCTGTTGCGCACACAGCCCCCAACAAAAAGAGCGCTGTGCCCGGCAGCCTCAAGCGCTGCGCAAAGCGCCTGGGACCGCGGATCGGACAGCCAATTCGCCTCCAGTTTCATTGCGCCACCCTTTCGGCCAGACCGCACAGGATCCGCGCGGTTGCGCCCCAGATATAATAGGGTCCATAGGGGACAACATAATATAGCCGCCTTTGCCCGCGCCAACGCCGCCCCTCCACGCGGAAATTCGCACGCTCCATCAGGAAGGCAAGCGGGACCATGAAGACCTCATCGACCTCCCCCCGCTCCGGGACCGGGTCGAAAGGTCCGGTGATCTCGGCCAGTACCGGGGTCACACTGAACCCCGTCACCGTTTCATGCGGTGGCAGCGTACCCAGTACCGAAACAAGATCAGGGGTAAGTCCGATCTCCTCATGAGCCTCGCGCAGCGCTGCCGCAATCGAGCCGCTATCTGCCGGGTCGACCTTGCCGCCCGGAAAGGCGATCTGGCCCGGATGATGTTTCAACCGGGAAGAACGTTTGGTCAGCACCACCTGCCCGTCGCGCACGGCAACCAGGACCGCCGCCGGGCGCAGCACGCGGTTTTCGGGCAGGATAACCTCCGGGTTCAGGTCAAAATCGGATGACCTGCCCCCCGGGGCCCCGAAGGCCCGGCGCAGCACCTCAGGCCCCATCGTCCCCTGCCCCGGATCCAAGCGTTGCCGGATCCAGTTCATAATGCGCCCCACAAAACTGGCAGTCCGCCGTCACGACACCGGCCTTGGTTACGAGTTCCGCCAATTCCTCGGCCGAATAACCCGAAAGCGACTGACGCACCCTGTCCTCGGAACAGGAGCATCCGAAACGAACGGGCTGCGGGTCAAAAACGCGGGGGCCTTCCTCATGAAACAACCGGACCAGCAGGTCGGTCGGGCCAACCTGCGGGCCGATCATCTCCAGATCCTCAACCGTATCAAGGAGCAGGTTCACCCGTGACCAGTTTTCACCCTCCTCCCCATCCAGGATATCGGAATGGGTCAATAATCCGCCTTCGCCGGATCCTTCTTCGGTGGCAACACCGCCAGCGCCCTTGGGCATATGTTGCAACATCATGCCTCCCGCCCGCCATTGCGGCGCCTCACCCGGCAGGGTGCTTTGCCCGAATGCCAGTTGAAACCGTGTCGGAAGCTGTTCGGACTGGGCGAAATAGCTTTCTGCACAGGCGCGCAACGACCCGCCCGCCAATGGTGTGATGCCCTGATAGGGCACCATCCCCTCCCCCTGATCGATCAGAATCGCAAAATAGCCCTTTCCAATCAGGGCAAAGGGATCCGCCCCGTCAAGCAGTGCATCACGGTCAAAACCGGCATAGGCGCGGATGCGTGCAGGCTCTCCCGCCTTGGCGGGGCCATAGTAATCGGTGGCAATCAGACGCACGGCCCCTTCACCACGGATCTGCAGTGACAGTTTCCAGCGCAGCTTGATCGTCTGCCCGATTAACGCCGTAAGCAGCGCCGCCTCGGCGACCAATGCCTCAATCTGCGGAGGATAGGCATGCTGGCGGAGCACCTCCTCCAACACCCCGTCCAGACGTGCAACACGGCCCCGGATATCGGAACGGTCAAGTTGGAAAGGCAGGACGGTATCGTCCCAGGCGAGTTTGGTCGCAATGGTCATGGGATTTCCTTGGCAAGCCGTTTCTGGCATAGCGCCTAGATATAGGCAGGGCAACCACAGGACCAAGGGCCAATCATGATCCGTCGTTTCGGCAACAGCCCCCAAAAGGGGCAAAGTTATGTTCGGCGCGCGGGTGTTTACGCAATCTTGCCCCTGAATGGCGGGATCCTGACAACATGGCAGGCAAGGCCAATTCCGGAAATTCAGCTTCCCGGCGGCGGGATAGATACGGGCGAACACCCCATCGCCGCACTGCATCGTGAGGTTTTCGAGGAAACCGGCTGGCATATCCGGGTCAGGCACAGGCTGGGCGCCTTCCGGCGCTTTACCTACATGCCGGAATATGACCTCTGGGCCGAAAAGCTCTGTACCGTTTATCTGGCCGATCCAACCCTGAGGATAGGCCGGCCGAGCGAGCCGGACCACCAACCTCTCTGGCTCCCATGCGAGGTCGCGCAGATGAAACTTGGCAATATCGGCGACCGCACCATGCTGGCGGCCTTCCTGCGGGGTCGTCAGGGGGTATGTCGTCAGGGGGTATAGCGAAAAAGCGCCCCGGAGACGTCATCCGGAAATTCCCCACCACCGCGATGCTGGGTCAGATCCCAAAGCAGCGCCTCGATGAAAGCTTCCCCCTGCAGGGCATGGCTGGACTGCAAAAGCGGGATCAGCCCTTCCTGGCCCAGTTCTTCCCCCTCGGGTGTCGGACATTCCGTCACCCCATCGGAAACCAGAAACAACCTGTCCCCCGCGGCCAGCTGCGCCGTGACGGTTTCAAACTTAGCCCCCTCGATCAGCCCGATGGGCATCCCGCCTTCGCCCAGGAAATCCACCCTGCCACAAGCGCGCAGCACCGCCGGATGGGGATGGCCCGCCTGCACCAGCGATACCCGCCCCGTCGCAAGGTCGATCTCTGCATAGGCGAGGGTAAAATATTGTTCCACCTGGATGTCGTCAAACATGGCACGGTTGAACCGTTCCGCAACAATGTGGGGCGGCCAGGCACAACGATGCCCCGGCCCCCCGGAACGGATGGCGATATTCTGATCGGGGGAATGGCCCGACAGGAGCCCCGCCAGCCGCGCCGTCATCATTGCCGAGGCGACCCCATGGCCCGAAACATCCACCGAATAGAGGCCAAGCCGGTTTTCATCGATTTCGAAGAAACCAACCAGATCCCCCCCGACATGGCCCGAGGGCCGAAGCAACAGCGAAACCTCGCCACGCCCGAAATCGCGACATCGTTCACGCACCAGCATCTGTTGCAGTCGCCGCGCCTCTATCAGATCGCGATCAAGTGAATCGTACAGGGTCCGCAATTCATCCAGCGTGGCGGTAATGAGCCGGTTCTTGTCCCGCAATTCCGCCTGCATCCCCAATATACGTTCCCCGGCACGCAGTCGGGCGCGCAATTCATCGGGGTTGACGGGTTTGGTCAGGAATTCATCCGCCCCGCCATCAAGCCCGCTGGTAACCTCCGCCTTTTCGGATTTCGAAGTCAGAAGGACGAAATAACCGTAGCTTTCACGCGGCAATTCGCGAAATGCCTTGCAGAATTCCGGCCCCGTCATTCCGGTCATCATCCAGTCACTCAGAACGATATCGAAATCGGTTTCGGAACAAAGCGCCAAGGCTTCTTCCCCCGACGCGGCCTCACTGACCCGGTAGCCCGCCCTGCGCAGGGTCAGCCCCAGCATCCGTCGCTGCGCGCGACTGTCATCGACGACCAGCACATTAAGCGCCCCCGGCATCGCGGGGCTTTGCTGAAGCTCCAGTTTCACCTTGGCACCCCCATTTGCAATCTCCCCCTTCTGTGCCTTGGCCCTTAACAGGCCATGAAGATTAAAATGCCTGTCAAACAACGGGCTGCGGTCATGGCTTGTTAACGTCTCTCCGTAAGAGTGGCAGTGGGGTGCAAGGCAGTGGAGTGTGCAATGATTGACTGGAGCCGCGTTGCGGAACTACACGACGAAATAGGGCGGGAGGATCTTGCCGAAGTTGTGGCCCTGTTCCTGGAAGAAACCGATGAGGTCATGGATGGGCTTGCGCAATGCGATGGGCGCGATGCGCTTCACACCGCCTTGCATTTTCTGAAGGGTAGTGCCTTGAACCTGGGTTTCCAACGACTTGCCAAGCTCTGTCGTGACGGGGAACACCATGATGCCTTGGGCCCGGAACAATTGGCGCAACTGATCACCTGCTATGCCGATTCGAAGGATCGTTTCCTGACGCGCCTTCAGGACCCGGCAGATTTCGCGGCCTGATCCCCCCTTCATGTCTGTTATCAGATCAGAAATGCCGCCAGCGTTTCATCCGCGGTGATATCGCGAAATGCAAAACCCGCCTCCGTCATCGCAGTTTCGAGCCGGTCAAAACTGGTCGCATCCTTCGTTTCGATCCCAATCAGGACCGATCCAAAATTCCGCGCCGATTTCTTCAGATATTCGAAACGTGCAATATCATCGTCCGGACCCAGCATATTCAGAAATTCCCGCAACGCACCGGGGCGTTGCGGCATGCGCAAAACGAAATATTTCTTCAGACCCGCGAATCGTTGCGCGCGTTCCTTGACTTCAGGCAGTCGTTCAAAATCGAAATTCCCGCCCGAGGTCACACAGATCACGGTTTTTCCGGCAATCCCCTCGGTCAGTTCAGGGAGCACGTCAACGGACATCGCCCCGGCAGGCTCCAGCACAATTCCCTCGACATTGAGCATCTCAAGCATGGTGCCGCAGATCCTGTCTTCCGGGGCAAGCAACACCTGACCGGGCGCCACCCAGTCAAGCATGGCAAAGGGCCGCTCGCCAATCCGCGCCACTGCCGCCCCATCGACAAAGGAATTGATTTTCGGCAGGGTCACAGGCCCCCCTGCCTGCAGGGCGGCTGTCAGGCTCGCCCCGCCCAGAGGTTCGACAAACCGGAAATCCACATCCGGGGCCACCTGCCGCAAATATCCTGTCACACCCGAGGCCAGCCCCCCGCCACCAACCGGCAGGATGACCAGATCAGGCATCTGGCCAAGCTGTTCCATCATCTCCACCGCAACGCTGGCTTGTCCCTCAATCACATCCGCGTCGTCAAAAGGGGCAAGAAAATGCGCACCCTTTTGGGTGCAGAATTTCTGCGCAGCCGCCAGGGTCTGATCAAAATAATCCCCGATCAGCACGATTTCCACCGCGCCCTTGCCAAAGATCCGCGTCTTGTCGATCTTCTGCTGCGGCGTTGTCACCGGCATGAAGATGGTTCCCTGAACCGCGAAATGGCGGCAGGCATAGGCCATGCCCTGGGCATGATTCCCCGCACTGGCACAGACGAAATGCCCCTGCGCAGGATCACCCACCCGCACCTTGCGCATCGCGTTGAAGGCCCCGCGAAGCTTGTAGCTCCGCACCGGGGTCAGATCCTCACGTTTCAGCCAGATATCGGCCCCGAAACGGGCCGAAAGGTGGTCATTGCGCTGCAAGGGTGTCGGATCGAAAAGATCACGCAATGCAGCGGTTGCGGAACGGGCGGCATCGGAAGCAAGGCTCATGCCGCCTCATACGCCATGCAAGGAGAATTTGCCATGGCCACAATGCGACCCTTGTTCCAGCGATAGAAAGCCAATAAACCCTGCGGGAATTAGTTGAAACGGGGGTCCTTATGTCCGCACCGAAGAAAGTCGTGCTTGCCTATTCCGGGGGGCTCGACACCTCCATCATCCTGAAATGGCTGCAAAGCGAATATGGCTGTGAAGTGATAACCTTTACCGCCGATCTGGGTCAGGGCGAGGAACTGGACCCCGCCCGCAAGAAGGCCGAGATGCTGGGCATCAAACCGGAAAACATCCATATCGTGGATGTCCGCGAAGAATTCGTGCGTGATTTCGTATTCCCGATGTTTCGCGCCAACGCCCTTTATGAGGGGCTTTATCTGCTTGGGACTTCCATTGCGCGACCGCTGATTTCACAGCACCTGGTGCGTATCGCACATGAATCGGGCGCCGATGCCATCGCACATGGGGCCACCGGCAAGGGCAATGATCAGGTCCGCTTCGAACTTTCCGCCTATGCGCTTGATCCCGCCATCAAGGTAATCGCGCCCTGGCGCGAATGGGATCTGACGTCGCGCACGAAGCTTCTGGAATTTGCCGAGGCGCATCAGATCCCCATTGCCAAGGACAAGCGTGGCGAGGCGCCGTTTTCGGTGGATGCCAATCTGCTGCATACGTCCTCGGAAGGCCGCGTTCTGGAAGACCCGGGCGTGGAGGCGCCGGATTACGTCCTGCAACGGACAACCCCCGTCGAACAGGCCCCGGACAAGCCGGAAATCATCGAGATTACCTTTGAAAAAGGCGATGCGACCGCGATCGATGGCAAACCCATGTCCCCCGCTGCCATCCTGACAAAGCTCAATGAACTGGGCGGAAAACACGGGATCGGCGTATTGGATCTGGTCGAAAACCGGTTCATCGGCATGAAATCGCGTGGAATTTACGAAACTCCCGGTGGTACGATACTCTTGGAAGCACATCGCGGGATGGAACAGATCACGCTGGATGCCGGCGCAGGCCATTTGAAGGATTCGATCATGCCGCGCTATGCGGAACTGATCTATAACGGATTCTGGTTCAGCCCCGAACGGGAGATGCTTCAGGCGCTGATTGACAAGAGCCAGGAACATGTGACCGGTACCGTCAGACTGAAGCTTTACAAGGGTACGGCAAGGACAGTGGCGCGCTGGTCCGATCACAGCCTCTATTCCGAAGCACATGTGACCTTCGAAGATGACGCTGGCGCCTATGACCAGAAAGACGCAGCGGGTTTTATCCGGCTCAATGCCCTGCGGTTGAAACTGATCGCAACACGCAATGCAAGGGTCGCGGGAAAATAGACCGGATCCATATAGCCTGACGATTTTACGCTGGGGCCAAAAATCAAGAAGGCCGCATCCAAACGGGATGCGGCCTTCTTTTGTTTTTCACCTTGCAACGGGACCACAAGGGCGGGCTATCATTCGGCGGCAACATCCCAGCCGGAAATGGCCTTCACCTCCAGGAATTCCTCAATTCCCCAGATCCCGGCCTCCCGGGCGCGACCTGATGATTTCGTTCCGCCAAAAGGCGCACCTTGCGCGCGCGGTTGGCCGTTCATCTCAACCATCCCGGATTTGAGCGCGTGGGCCAGGCGGTTACGGCGCGTGCCATCACCGCTCTGGACATAGTTGGTCAGCCCGTAGGAAGTGTTATTGGCGATGGCCAGCGCCTCCTCCTCGGAATCGAAGGGCATCATGGTCAGAACCGGACCAAAGATTTCTTCGCGTTCGATACTCATGCCCGGCTTGACATCGGCAAAGACCGTGGGGCGAACGTAATAACCCTTGTTCATCCCTTCCGGCAGACCCGGACCGCCGGCAACAAGCCGTGCGCCCTCATCGATACCTTTCTGGATATAGCCCTGAATCTGATCCCACTGCTTGCGGTTCACCACCGGACCGATATGCGGCCCTTCCTGGCTGGCCGGGGCAACGGTGGTTTCCGCAGCGATTCGTGCGGCCGTTTCCACGGCCTTGTCATAGACCGGCCGTTCGATCAGCATCCGCGACGGTGCATTACAGCTTTGCCCGGAATTGTTGAACATGTGCCGCACGCCGCGTTCCACAGCCTGATCATCGGCATCGGCGAAAACGAGATTGGCACCCTTGCCGCCCAATTCCAGCGTTACCCGCTTGAGCGTTTCGGCCGCAGCCTTGCTGATGGCCTTGCCTGCCCGTGTCGATCCGGTGAAGGAGATCATTTCCACATCAGGATGGCTCGAAAGCTGTGTTCCCACGCCAAGGCCATCGCCATTCACAAGGTTGAACACACCCGGCGGCACGCCCGCATCATGACAGAACTCGGCAAAGATCAGCGACGAAAGCGGGGCTTCCTCGGAAGGTTTCAACACGCATGTGCAACCGGCCAGAAGCGCCGGAACAACCTTCAGCGTGACCTGATTCATCGGCCAGTTCCAAGGGGTGATCAGCCCCACGACACCGATCGGCTCCATGGAAATACGGGTATCGGGGGCCTGGGGGCCAAGCGGACGATTCCATTCGATATCGTCGTAAACCTCCAGAAAACCTTCGATATGCCATGCGCCAACCCCGGCTTGACTGCCACGGGCCAGATCGATGGGTGCGCCCATCTCAAGGCTGATCGCCCGCGCCATATCCTCGGTCCGGGCCTTGTATTGTTCCAGGATCTTTTCGACGACGCGACGAC
>JBKEDF010000075.1:0-96292 GCA_047975325.1 Pseudorhodobacter sp.
TTCAACCAGGCCTTTGTGCCGATGTTTTCCAAAAAGCTTGAGGCAGGCGAAGATGCGCAGGGTTTTGCGCAGGAAGCCTTCAACGCGATGGCAATGTTGCTTGCGGTTTTTGCCCTGGTCGGGACATTGGCGATGCCGGTCCTGGTCTGGGCAATGGCTGCGGGTTTTACGGGCGATCCGCGTTTCGATCTGGCCGTCACATTCGGGCGGATCGGTTTTTCCTATATCTTTTTCATCAGCCTTGTCGCCCTTCTATCCGGTGTTCTGGTCACCCGGGGGCGATTCGTGGAAGCCGGTGTCATCCCCGTCCTGATGAATATTGCCTTCATTCTGGCGATGTGGCTGGCAGATTGGCGCGGCTGGGATATGGGGCTGACACTGGCCTGGACATTGCCGCTGACGGGAATTGCGCAATTTGCCTACACATGGCACGCGGCAAGGTCGGCAGGCCATCGCTTTCGCCTCGGAATACCGCGCTGGACGCCGGAACTGAAACGGCTTGCCATTATTGCCGGGCCCGCGATACTGGCCGGTGGTGTGGTGCAAATCAACCTGCTGGTAGGCCGTCAGGTGGCATCCCATACCGAAGGTGCTGTGGCCTGGCTGACCTATGCGGACCGGCTTTATCAATTGCCGCTTGGTGTCGTGGGGATTGCAATCGGAACGGCGCTCCTGCCTGAATTGTCGCGCCGCCTGCGTGCCGGGGATGGGGAAGGTGGCCGGGCTGCCTTCAACCGGGGTACGGAATTTGCCCTGATCCTGACCCTGCCCGCGGCAGCGGCCCTGCTGGTGATCCCGGCAGAGCTGGTACAGGTCCTGTTCGAACGGGGGGCATTCGGGGCGAAGGATACGGCAAATACCGCGCTGGCGCTGGCAATCTATGGGGCGGGCCTTCCGGCTTTTGTGCTGCACAAGGTCCTGCAACCGCTTTATTTTGCTCGCGAAGATACGCGCCGCCCCTTCCATTTCGCGCTTTGGGCCATGGTTGTGAACGCTTTTCTTGCCATTGGCCTGATGCCGGTCATCGGCTTTCTTGCCGCCGCCATCGCCACGACATTATCGGCATGGGTCATGGCCGCGCAGCTCTGGTTCGGTTCCCGCCACATGGGAGGCGCCGCAGAATTTGATGCAAGACTGTTGGGCAGATTACCCCGCATCCTTCTGGCCTGTCTGGCCATGTCGGCCGTGCTTTACGGGCTGTCCTGGCTGCTTTCTCCGGCGCTTGAGGCCGCACGCTGGCGCTGGCTGGCGCTTGGCGGGCTGGTCGGCGGGGGAATCCTGTCCTATTTCGGGGCGGGATCGCTGCTTGGTGCCTTTCGTATTGCAGAATTCAGACAGGCCATGCGGCGCGCACCGAAAGGCAACTGATCCTGCAAGATCCCGAAGGGGTTTCCGGATCAGCGTTCGCGCAACCTTGCGCGCAGCCGTGCCCATCCCCCCGGGCTGACCAGAAAAGACAGGAAGAACCCCGCGAAAAAGCCCGCAAGTTCCCCCAGCCAGTTCCAGTTTGCGCCAAAGACCGCGCCAAAGATCAACTGGATGGCCATCAGCGCCCCGATCAGGCGAAATGCGGCATAGCGGTTCGCCCCCACCCCGGCAAGTTGCATCCACAGGATATAGGAATAGGCGCCGATCAATCCGTAAACCGCAGGATAGCCACCAATCAGGGGTAACTGGATGAAGGGCAGCACCGTATAGGCCAGCGCCGCCGCAATAGCCGATCCGAAAAACACTACCAGGACTGCCCACCAGCGAAAGATTTCCCCCACCATCTTGCCCAGGGCAAGCAGGAAGACGATCACGAAAATGGCATGGGTCATGCCCCCATGCACAAACGGATAGGTAACCAGCCGCATCACTTGTTCGGCCGGATAGGTCGATGCCTCAATCATTCCGCGCATCAGTTCGGGGGAAAAGGCAAAGCGCTGAACCGCATCCAGCCGCCAGCCAATCCCTTCAGCACCGCCCATGAGCCCACGCTGCGCCAGCGTCAGCACGATTTCCATCGCGAGGATCGGCAGGGCAAGCAGCCAGACGACCGGCGGCAATGGATTGATCGGCGACATGTTGTAATCCTGGCTCATCGGCCTCATTCCTGCTTTGGCTTTTTCTGTGGCGGGGTGGTTGATTGACGCCCCCTGCCCCGGAAGGTAAGCGGAGGCAACGCCAATTGCCAGACGGAGTTTCCCATGAGCGAACCGGTCAAGACCCCAGCGGCCTTCCCTACCCGGATCTTCTCGGGCATCCAGCCATCGGGCGGGCTGACGCTGGGCAATTATCTGGGCGCCCTGAAACGGTTTGTCGAGAAACAGCAGGAAGGGATCGAAACGATCTACTGCCTGGTCGACCTCCATGCGATCACTGTCTGGCAGGATCCCGAACGGCTCCGCCATCAGACGCGGGAAGCGGCGGCCGGTTTCATTGCAGCCGGGATCGATCCGTCACGTTCCATCCTGTTCAATCAAAGCCAGGTCAGGGCCCATGCCGAATTGGCCTGGATCTTCAATTGCGTGGCACGGATGGGCTGGATGGGCCGGATGACGCAATGGAAGGACAAGACCGCAGGCAAGAATGCCGAAGCCGAATCCCTGGGGCTCTTTGCCTATCCATCGCTGATGGCGGCGGATATCCTGGCCTACAAGGCCACGCATGTCCCGGTGGGGGAGGACCAGAAACAGCATCTGGAACTGACCCGCGATATCGCCGCAAAATTCAATCACGACTATAAGGTCGATTTCTTCCCGATCACAGAACCGGTGATCGAGGGGGCAGCCACCCGCGTCATGAGCCTGCGTGACGGCACCAGGAAGATGTCAAAATCCGATCCTTCAGATCAAAGCCGCATCAACCTTACCGATGATGCCGATACCATCGCAAAGAAGATCCGCAAGGCCAAGACCGACCCGGAACCCCTGCCCGAAACCATTGATGGGTTGAAGGACCGCCCCGAGGCCAGGAATCTCGTCAGCATCTATGCCGGGCTTTCAGGGCAAAGTGCCGAAGCGGTCATCACAGAATTTGCCGGGGCGCAATTTGGCAGGTTCAAACCGGCCCTTGCCGATCTGGCCGTCGCGACCTTGAGCCCGATCACCACCGAAATGAACCGCCTGATGCAGGACCCTGCCGAGATCGACCGTATCCTTGGCGATGGTGCCGAACGGGCCGATGCCATCTCCCGCCCGGTGTTGCAGGATGTGCAGGATATCGTCGGTTTCGTTCGATCAGATCGCAGCCGCGGGTAGGCGAACCATTCCAGAAGGCCCGCCGCGCCCTCCCGATAACCTCTAGTTTACTGGACGTACCCACCCACAACCCTATCCTTGAGACCGGACAAGACAACAGAACCGGAGGATAGACCCATGAAAACCGCGATGCTTTCGCGCCGTCACCTCATGACGGCGGCCGTGACACTTCCCATTCTGCCCGCCTTTTCCCGTTCTGCACACGCCTCGGCCGAAATGCTGGGCACAAGCAGCGCTACCTTCGACCGTTTCAAGCTGGGCGATTTCGAGGTCACCACATTGCTTGCGGGGACCCGTATCTTTGACAAGCCGCAGGAAACCTATGGCATGAACGTGGATGCCGCCGAATTCGCCGCCATATCGGAAGCTGCCTTCATACCGGCCGACAAGGCACAGTCCTATTTCACGCCAACCGTGGTCAATACCGGCAATGAGCTTGTTCTTTTCGATACCGGGCTTGCACCGGAGGCCATGACCGGGGCGCTGGATGCGGCGGGCTATTCCCCTGATCAGGTCGATATCGTCGTGATCACCCATATGCATGGCGACCATATCGGCGGGCTCATGGGCGACGGTGCGGAAACCTTCGGCAATGCGCGTTATGTGACGGGTTCGGCGGAACATAATCACTGGATGGGCGCGGGGAACGAAAATTTCGACGCCAAGGTCCGCCCCCTGAATGAAAAGATGACCTTCCTCGAAGATGGCGGAACGGTTGTTTCAGGGCTGACGGCGGTTCTTTGCCCCGGGCACACGCCGGGCCATATGGGTTTCATGGTTGAAAGCGGTGGGCGGCAGATCATGATTACCGGCGATCTGGCCAATCATCCGATCTGGTCGGTTGAAAACCCCGATTGGGAAGTCCGCTTTGACATGGACAAGGCCACCGCCGCGCAATCCCGCCGCAAGGTGCTGGACATGCTGGCCGCTGATCGTGTGCCCTTCATCGGGTATCATATGCCCTTCCCGGCCATCGGTTATGTGGAAACGCGCGATAACGGGTACAGATATATCCCGGCAAGCTATCAGATGGCGATGTAACGCCTTTCAACTTTCCATGATCTGACCCGGCCGGGACTGCAAGTCCCGGCCTCGGTATGTTGAAACCTTATTCGCCTTCTGAGGCAAAGCCCTCGACAAAGGATATCATTCCGGGCAGGCAGATCCGGCGCAGGTCGTATTTTTCGACGATGGTCTTGCGGGCAGCCCGGCGCAGGGGCGCAAATTTTTCCGGCTCGGCCAGCGCCTCCGTCAATCTGGCCGACCAGGCCTTCACATCAAAGAAATCGACAAGCTGCCCGTTGACACCATCGGTGATCATTTCCTCCACCGGCGCGGTGCGCGACCCGATCACATGACATCCTGCCGACATTGCCTCCAGCATCGACCATGAAAGCACGAAAGGATAGGTCAGATAGCCATGCACCCGGCTAATCTGCAAAAGCGCAAGGAAATTCTGGTAACGGATTTCACCCAGAAAATGGATACGCGAAAGATCCACCCGGTCCCTTACTTCCGAAAGGAAGACCTCCTTCCAGCTTTGGCCCTCCGGGGCGGGTGCGCCATAGCTCACCCCATCGCCACCGACAATCAGCACCTGGGCCTCCGGCCGCGCGGCCAGAATATCGGGCAGCGCACGCATGAAGATATGATAACCGCGATAGGGTTCCAGGTTGCGATTCACAAATGTCAGCACCTCATCCCCCGCATGCAGGGTCCGGCCATTGGGCAATATCAGGCTGGCCCCGGGATCGGGCGCAACGATATCGGTATCCACCCCATCGAAAATCACATCGATCATCGGGCGCAACCTGTCGGGATGGGTATCGGCCTGCCACCGCGTCGGTGACAGACCGGCATCCGCATGCACCAGCGCCTGTGCCAGATGCGCTGCTCTTCCCTGCGTGATCATGACCTGATCGAAACTGTCCCTGGCAAATTCCGGGTCGAACCCCACATCGCATCCGATACCGCGATAATAAAATTCGGCATAGATGATCAATTTCGCCTCGGGCCAGACTTCTTTCAGGAACAGGGTTTCCCCCCAACCCGAATGGCCAAAGATCACATCGGGGACATAACCGTGTTTTTCGCGCAAGACCCTTGCCGCCCGCGCCACCGTGACACCACGATCCGACATCTGGGTATAGTTGCGCCCAAGCCGCGTTGCCGCAGGATCGGGGCCGGGAACCTTGTGACGATAACGCGCCGTCCGGATGGGGGATTTACGCTTGTTCACCTCATCGGTAAGGGCCAGGCAATCATGCCCCCGCGCCTGCATGGCCGGGGCGAGATGCAGGAATTGCCCCGGAAAATTCTGATGAACGAAAAGGATCTTCATGATTACCGATCCCCGAAGGCGGCTGCCATAAGGGTGCGGGTATAGTCGGATTGCGGCGCCCCGAAGATATCCGCGCCCGAACCATATTCCACGACATCCCCCGCCTTGAGAACCATGACCCTGTGGGCCAGGGCCCTGACAACCCGTAAATCATGACTGATGAACAGGTAAGCCAGCCCATGGCGCCGTTGCAGATCGCGCAGCAGATCCACAATCTGGACCTGTACCGTCATATCAAGCGCCGAGGTCGGTTCATCCAGCACCACGAAACGCGGGCGCAGGATCATCGCGCGGGCAATTGCCACGCGCTGACGTTGCCCGCCGGAAAATTCATGCGGATAGCGCGCCATCATGGCGGGGTCGAGCCCGACCTCCTCCATAATCCCGGCAACCATGCCGGTGCGGTCCCGCCCTGGTTCAAGCCCGTGAACACCCAACCCTTCGGCAATGATCTGTTCAATGGTCATGCGCGGGGAAAGCGAACCGAACGGATCCTGAAACACCACTTGCAGATCACGCCGCAAATCCCGCATCCGGCGCGCCCTGCGGCCCTGAATATCCTGCCCCATGTAAAGGATCGGACCTTCGGACGAAATCAACCGCAGCAGCGCAAGCGCAAGCGTCGTCTTGCCCGACCCGCTTTCGCCAACCAGCCCCAATGTCTCCCCCGCCCGGATCGAAAGCGTCGCCTCATTGACGGCCTTCACGTGGCCCACGGTCCGCCGCAGAAACCCGCGCTGGATTGGAAACCAGACGCGCAGTGCCTCCGTTCGCAGGATTTCCTCGGCATCCGCCGGTAGTGGTTCGGCCCGCCCCTGCGGTTCTGCCGCCAGCAGCTTTTGTGTATAGGGGTGCCTGGGATTCTCAAAGATCCTTGCCGTTGCACCCTGTTCGACAATCTCGCCATCCTTCATCACACAGACCCTGTCGGCAATACGGCGCACGATGCCCAGATCATGGGTGATGAACAAAAGGCTTAACCCTTCCTTTTGCTTCAACTCGGCCAGAAGATCGAGGATCTGCGCCTGGATCGTCACATCCAGCGCAGTGGTCGGTTCATCCGCAATCAACAGGTCCGGCCCGTTTGCCAGGGCCATGGCGATCATGACACGTTGTCGCTGCCCGCCCGAAAGCTGATGCGGATAAGCCGAAAGGCGGGTCTCGGCATCGCGGATCCCAACCTTTTCCAGAAGATCGAGAATGCGTACCCGGGCCTTATCCCCCTCAAGCCCCTGATGAAGTTGCAGGCTTTCGCCAAGCTGCTTTTCAATCGTGTGCAGCGGGTTGAGCGACGTCATCGGCTCCTGAAAGATGAAGCTAATATCATTGCCCCGCACCCGGCGAAGTTCCGTCTCCGGCGCACCGATCATCTGCACCCCGTCATAGCGGATGGACCCCGACAGTTCTGCCGAATCAGGCAGAAGCGACACGGTCGAAAGTGCGGTCACCGATTTTCCCGAACCACTTTCCCCCACCAGCGCCACGGTTTCCCCACGGCCCACCGAAAAGGAAACGTCCCGCACGGCCTGCGTTTCATGGCCATCCTGACGGAAACGGATGGAAAGGCCTTCGACCTCCAGAACAGTTTTTGAGGTCATTTGAAGGTCTTTCGCGGATCAAAGGCATCACGCACGCCTTCAAAAACGAAGACGAGCAGGGAAAGCATCACCGCAAAGACGGTGAAGGCCGTAAAGGCCAGCCATGGCGCCTGAAGGTTGTTCTTGGCCTGAAGCGTCAATTCCCCAAGCGAAGGGGCAGAGGCAGGCAAGCCAAACCCCAGGAAATCCAGGGCGGCAAGCGAACCGATCGTACCGGTAATGATGAAAGGCAACATGGTCAGCGTTGCCACCATCGCATTGGGCAGCACATGACGGAACATGATCACGGCATCGGAAACCCCAAGCGCCCGCGCGGCCCGGATATATTCGAAATTCCGCGCCCGCAGGAATTCGGCCCGTACCACGCCAATCAACGCGGTCCAGCCGAAAAGCACCATCAATCCCGCAAGCAGCCAGAAATTCATCTGCCAGATCGCCCCAACGATGATGATGATATAAAGTGACGGCGTGGCCCCCCAGATTTCGATCAATCGCTGAAAGATCAGATCCGTCAACCCGCCAAAATACCCCTGTACCGCACCGGCCGCGATACCAATGACGGAGGTACAGAAGGTTACGATCAGCGCAAAGGAAACCGAAAGCCGGAAACCGTAGATTACACGGGCTAGGACATCCCGCGCGGTGTTATCCGTCCCCAGCCAATGATTGCCATCGGGCGGTGAGGGCGCGGCGCGGCCCAGGTCATTGATCGTATTATAACTATAGGGGATCGGCGCCCAGAGGATCCAGCCGGGCTCCGCCCCCTCCAATGTCCCGGCCTGCAACGCGGCACTTGCGCCTTCGGGGTCGTCCAGGCAATCTTCCACCCCGCCCGAACGGATCAGGCATTGTACCTCCGGATCGCGATATTTTGCCTCGGTCCGGAAATCCCCTCCAAAGGCGGTTTCGGGATAAAAGGTCAGGAAGGGCACGCGCCAGTCACCCCGGTAATTCACCAGAAGCGGCCGGTCATTGGCCACCAGTTCGGCCATCAGGCTTACCCCGAAAAGAACCACGAAAATCCACAGGGACCAGAAAGCCCGCCGGTTGGCCTTGAAGTTGCGCCAGCGGCGCTGATTGAGTGGGGAAAGCGCCATCATCCCCTCCGTTCAAAATCGATCCGTGGATCGATCCAGACATACATCATGTCTGACACGATCCCCACCAACAGCCCCATCAGGCTGAAGAAATAAAGCGTGCCGAAGATCACGGGATAGTCCCGTTCCACCGCCGCACGAAACCCGAGCTGGCCCAGGCCATCAAGCGAAAAAATCGTCTCGATAATCAGGGAACCACCAAAAAAGACCGAAACGAAAACCGCCGGAAAGGAGGCAATCACGATCAGCATCGCATTGCGAAACACATGACCATATAGAACCGAACGTTCCGAAAGCCCCTTGGCACGGGCCGTCATCACATAGTGTTTCTTGATTTCATCAAGAAAACTGTTCTTGGTCAAAAGTGTCAGTGTCGCAAAGGACGCGATGGTTGATGCCAGAACCGGCAGCGCGATATGCCAAAAATAGTCACCGATCTTCCCCACAAGGCTGAGATCGTCGAAATTGTCAGAAGTCAGCCCGCGTATCGGGAAGATCTGCCAATAGGACCCCCCGGCGAAAAGCACCAGCAACAGGATCGCAAACAGGAACCCTGGAATCGCATAGGCCACGATAATCGTACCGGACGTCCAGGTGTCGAAACTCGTGCCATCGCGCACGGCCTTGCGGATGCCCAGCGGAATGGAGATGAGATAGGCGATCAGCGTGGACCATAGCCCAAGGCTTATGGAAACCGGCATCTTTTCCAGCACCAGATCGGTAACGGAAATTGAACGGAAATAGCTTTCCCCGAAATCAAACCGGGCATAGCTCCACATCATGTCCAGGAAACGTTGCAGGGGTGGCTTGTCAAAACCGAATTGACGCTCCAGCTCCTCGATGAATTCCGGCGGCAGGCCGCGCGCACCAAGATAGTTGTCATTGCCGCCGCCTTGCTGGGCTTGCGGCGTGGATTGCTGCATCTCCCCACCACCACCGGTAATACCCTGCAGTGAATCGCCCGTCCCCTCAAGCCGCGCCAGGATCTGTTCGACCGGGCCACCCGGAACGAATTGCACAAGCGTGAAATTGATCACCATGATACCGATCAGTGTCGGGATGATCAGCAGCAGACGACGGAGCAGATAGGCGCCCATCCTAGCGCAGCGCCCCTTCGGATCTCAGCCTGTCAAACTTGTCCGCATCCCACCACCAAAGCCCGTCCCCCCGTGAATAGGGCGGTTGCTGATCCGGTTTTCCAAATACATCCCAATAGGCCACCAGATATTTGGCGCTATACCATTGCGGCACCCAGATCTGTTTTGATCGCAATACCCGATCAAGCGCGCGGGACCGGGCCTGAACCTCCTCGCGGGTTTTTGCGCCGATGACCTTCTCGATCAGCACGTCAATGACCGGATCGGCAATCCCGGTAAAATTGGCCGATCCCGGAAGCTCCGCCGCGGCAGAGGAAAAAAGCTGTCGCAATTCCACCGAAGGCGTCAGTGACATCACGAAACGCCCGGTGATGATATCATAGTTGAAATTTTCCTGTCGCTGCTGCATCTGCGCGGCATCAATCCGGGTGATCCTGGCATCGACCCCCAGATCCCGAAGATTGGAAACATAGGGTTCCATCACGCGCAGGAAGGAAGGCTGATCCTCAATGAATTCCACCGTGAATACTTCACCCTGCGCATTGCGGCGCAGCCCATCATCCCCGACAATCCAGCCTGCCTCTTCCATAAGACCTGCCGCGCGGCGCAAGGCCTTGCGGTCAAGCTGACGGGTGCCGCTGATTTCCGGGGTGTAGGGCGGCTCGGTAAAAATCTCCGGCGGGAGCTGGTCGCGAAACTCCTCCAGCACTGCCAGTTCCTCACCTTCCGGCAGCCCTTCGGCCTGAAGCGGTGAATTTTCAAAGAAACTGTCAGTCCGGGAATAGAGCCCGTAGAAAAGCGTTTCATTCGACCATTCGAAATTGAACATCAGCCCCAGCGCTTCGCGCACCTTCGGGTCCTGAAACTTGGACTTGCGGAGATTGAACCAGAAGCCCTGCGTTCCGGCGGGCCGGTTATCAGGCAGTTCGGCCTTCACCACCCAGCCCCTGGACAGGGCCGGGAAATCATAGCCATTTGCCCAGATCGAAGAGGAAAATTCCTGGTGGAACAGATAGCCACCGGATTTGAACGCCTCGAAAGCTGCCGTCGTATCCTGATAATATTCATAGATATAGCAGTCAAAATTCGCGGTGCCGATATTCACCGGCAGATCCTTGCCCCAGTAATCGGGGTTCCGGCAATATTCGATGGATCGACCCGGCTGGGCCTCCTTCACCAGATATTGCCCTGAACCCACCGGCGGCACCATTGTCGATTCCGCAAAGTCAACACTGTCGTAATAATGCCTGGGCAGGATCGATAGCCCCCCCGCCAGCGAAGGCAGATCCCGCATCGCGGCACCTTCACGGAAAGAAAACTTCACCTTGTGTTCTTCCAGCGCTTCGACCTTTTCGATATCGCGCAGGACTACCTGATAGGAAGGGGATCCTTTTTCAAGCAGCACGTTAAAGGTGAAAACAACATCCTCCGCCGTGATCGGTTCCCCATCGGAAAACCGCGCCTCCGGCCGCATGGTGAAAATCACCCAGGAACGATCCTCGGGATATTCAAGGCTTTCGGCAATCAGGCCATAACCCGCATCGGATTCATCGGTCGATCCGCTTAACAAGCTGTCGTAAAGAAGCCCCAGCCCCTGCGCTGGTTCCCCCTTGAGGATAAAGGCATTGAGACTGTCGAAAGTGGAACTGGCACCGGTGCCCCGGAAGGTCATCCGCCCACCCTTCGGGGCATCGGGGTTAACCAGATCAAAATGTTTGAAATCCGCAGGGTATTTCAATTCACCAAAGGCAGATATGCCATGTGATTGTATGATTTCTTCAGATCGTGCCATGCCCATTGCCGCCCCGATCAACAGTGCCGAAAACCCCGCGAGCCCTGCGACCTGCCTTGCCCGGACCCATGCCTTGCCGGACGCTGCCATTGCCGTCACTTTCATGCTTCCTTGCATACCCATCCTCTTCGGTCCCTGCTGCTGCATGCCCCCGGGGCATCTTGCCGTGGATAGTTCATGCTAGACCGTGATTTGTCGATGCCTCAAGCCCGGATCGGGCAGGATATTGCGAATCTGTGATCGTTCGTGACGTCTAAAACCACACCTGAACACCCAGCAAAAAGGCCGCCCCGGCAAGGACGGCCCCATGAAATCCATATCTTGCGCTCGGCTTATTGCAGGCTGGCCAGATAGGCGATCAGATTGGCACGATCCTCCGCCTTGGGCAGACCCGCAAAGCTCATCTTGGTTCCCGGCGCATAACCCTTCGGGTTCGTCACGAAATGATCCAGGTTTTCCGGCGTCCAGGTTTGATCCGACATCCCGGTCAGCGCGTCGGAATAACCGAAACCGTCAACCTGGGCGACCGGGCGATCCACAACGCCGTCCAGATGCGGACCAGTGCTGCCCGAACCGTCAATCTTGTGGCAGGCACGACATTTGGCAAAAACCTTCTCGCCCTTGGCCGGGTCGGCAGCGGCATAAAGTTCTTCGAAGCTCGGCCCTTCTTCTTCGGTATCGGACGACTCGGCAGCTCCGGCATCGATCATATAGGCCTGCTCTTCCGGGGTCTGTTCGCCGCCGGTGTAATAAAGCGATTCGGCCGCCCAGGCGCCCAGCAGGAATACCAGGAGCGAACCGCACCCTGCCCCTACTACCTTTGTCATCGTCATCGTGTCGAACATGTCGCGCCTCGCGTTCAGCTAGCCCATTGTGGGCTTCTAACCGCTTCCCCCCCCCGGTTTCAAGGTGTAGTAGCGCAGGGACACGCCTTTCAAAGGCAATTGCAGGGTGGGATCACGGAAAATGGTCGCAAGTATCGCTTTTCAGGGGGAATTGGGCGCCTATTCGCACCAGGCCTGCCGACAGGCACGGCCAGACATGAAACCGATCCCCTGCGGTACTTTCGAAGAGGCCATCGCCGCAGTGCAATCGGGCGAGGTGGAACTGGCCATGTTGCCGGTCGAAAATTCCACCTATGGGCGGGTGGCCGATATTCATGCGCTGCTGCCGGGATCGGGGCTGCGGATCATTGATGAAGCCTTTGTCCGGGTACATGTGAACTTGTTGGGGGTCAGTGGCACAAGGCTTGAACAGGTGAAGGAGGCGCATGGCCATGTTGTCGTGCTGCCGCAATGCGCGCGCTTCCTGCGGAAACATGGCATCACGCCAGTCGTCAGTTCTGACAATGCACGTGCCGCAAGGGATGTGGCACAGGCCAATGATCCGACCCATGCCGCCCTGGCCAGCGACCTTGCCGCCGAAATCTACGGGCTGGAAATCATCGCGGCCCATATCGAGGATCAGGCCAATAATACCACGCGTTTCCTGGTCATGTCCCGGGAGGCAGATCATTCCCGCCGTTCCGAAAACATGATGACGACATTCACCTTCCGGGTCCGCAACATCCCCGCAGCGCTTTACAAGGCCCTTGGCGGATTTGCGACCAATGGCATCAACATGACCAAATTGGAAAGCTACATGGTGGGCGGCAGCTTTACCGCGACGGAGTTTTATGCCGATATCGAAGGCCATCCGGAAGATGCCAATGTGAAGCTGGCACTGGATGAGCTGCGCTATTTCACCACCGCGCTTGATATTCTGGGTGTCTACCCATCAAACCGGCAATCGCGCGATTGATCAGGCGCGCTGCGCAACGCGGTAACGCGCTTCGATATCCCCGCAAATCACGGCCACACGCTGTGCAAAGCGGCGATCCAGCTTGCGTTTGGCCAGTCGTAGCGACTGAATGAAAAGTCGTGCCGCCAATGTGCGCGGCCTGATTTCCAACCCGACGATCAACCGCGTCCGCCGTAACCCCATTTCTGCAAGATCGAGTGACAGGAACCCGTCCACCGGCGCAGACATGCCAGAAAAGACCATGGTTTCATTCGGCACGATCTCCGTCGCGGTAATATCGAGTGTCCGTTTGCGCCCGCGATAATCAAATGCGATCGACCAGGCCATTCCCGGCCCCAGCGTGGTCAGCGTATCGCTACGGCGCAGTTCCGCCCCACGCCGTAGCGCATTACGTTCCCAGCCATCGATATCGCTGAGCACATCATAGACATGCTCGACCGGGGCTTCGATATCCTCTCTTGTCGAAAATTTCATGACCTGCTCATTTGTCTTCTTTGTTGTGGCAATGATTCCGATTGCAAACAGGGCGGAGTCTGGCGTCAATCACGCCAGTCTGCAAGCCAGTTGGCGATCAGCGCATGGGCGATCGACCCTCGTCTGGCCGGTTTGATTTCCGGATGATGTCCAGCCATGGCTGCAACCAGATCCTCACGTGAAACCCAGCGGGCATCCTCCAGTTCCGCCGGGTCGATCTGGATTTCAACCGTCTCCGCCTCGGCATGAAAACCCAGCATCAGGGAGGATGGAAATGGCCAGGGCTGGCTAGCAATATAGCGCGGTTTGCCAAGGCGGATCCCCGCCTCTTCCGCCACCTCACGGCAAACAGCGGCTTCGGCGGTTTCCCCCGGTTCGATAAAACCCGCAAGACAGGAATACATCCCCTCCGGCCAATTGGGGCTGCGCCCCATCAGCGCCGAATTTCCATGGGTAACCATCATGATGACCACGGGGTCGGTGCGCGGGAAATGCTGCGCACCGCAGGAAGGGCATCCGCGCTGCCAACCGCCCTGCGCCATCTCGGATGCGCTGCCGCAAACAGCACAATAGCGGTGCGATCTATGCCAATGAAGCACCGACTTGGCAGTGGCCGCCAGTTCCGCCTCCCGTGCGGAAAGCACGGTCATGACCCCACGCAGTTCGACGAAAAGATGATCTTCCGGAAGTGCCGGATGATATTGCTGCGAGGCGTCGTAGAAACCGGATTGGACGGCCTCGGCCCCCGCTTCGGGGGACCAGTCCGAAATATCGCGGGCAAAATATGCAACCTCGCCTTCCAGTCCCAGAAAGACGGGCGCGCCACCATGTGCGAAGACAGAGCTGTCCGCCGCCAACCAGCCCAGCGCCTGACCGCCCACGATCAGTGGCTTTCCACGCCAAAGCGGCAAGACCCGCCCATCACTTGCCAGCTTCTGCGCCAGGGCATCGGCATCCCCACGCAGTTCCGCCACCCGGTCAAGCCCCGAAGCCGCGAAAGCCATCGCAAATTCCCGCCGCATCCTGCGTCCTCTCTTTCGTTTCCGGGATTCTTTGCATGTCGGTGGGCAAAGGGCAATCGAGCTGTAAATAAGCGCCATGACCCTTCAAAGATGTTACCATTAAGCAACCTCAGATTGAATCTGTATATTTAATAAAAATTAAAAGTAGAATTTAATTTAGTAATTCTGCTAAATTGATCTGGCGGCTTCGGCATCTAAAGGATGCAATTGGGGACAGCCGCCCCGACAAGGGGATGACGGGACGACTATCGCTTTATGCAGGCGGTAAATATGGGGACAGATGCCGAATGCAGGCAATGACGTTTCAAACGGGCTCGCCTTTGGCGAGGCTAAGGATACTTGCGACCACAGATCTGCATGCACATCTTTATCCCTATGATTATTATGCCGACCGGGAAGCCCCCGCCTATGGCCTGGCACGCACCGCCACATTGATTGAAAGGATGCGGGTCCAATCACCAAATACGTTGCTTTTTGACAATGGAGATTTTCTTCAGGGCAGCCCGTTGGGGGATTTCGCTGAATTGACCCGGCAAAATGACAAGGACGGACTTCATCCGGCAATCGCTGCCATGAACATTCTGGACTATGATGCGGTCGCACTTGGCAATCATGAATTCAATTACGGGCTTGATTATCTGTCCGAGGTTCTGAGCGGCGCCAGATTTCCGGTACTTTGCGCCAATGCGGTCCGAAAGCGCGCGGCAACCCCGCAACAGGATGTCCCCTTCTGTCCGCCCCATGCGATATTGAACCGCAACCTGTTTGATGAGGAAGGCCTCCGTCACCAGATCCGGATCGGGGTTATCGGGCTCCTGCCTCCGCAGATCACCAGCTGGGACAGGGCCTGCCTTCACGGCCAGATTGAAACCAGATGCATGATCGAAATGGCAGCAGCCCTTGTGCCGGAGTTGCGCGCCGCAGGGGCGGACCTGGTCATTGTCCTCGCCCATACCGGGATAAGTGGCGAAAATCCGATACCCGGAATGGAAAACGCCGCCATCCCGCTGGCACGGATTGACGGCGTTGACGCGGTGGTGGCAGGTCATTCACACCTTGTCTTCCCTTCCCCCGGTTTCAATGGGATTACCGATGTCGATGCCGATCACGGGACAATCGCGGGAAAACCCGCTGTCATGCCGGGTTTCTGGGGGTCACATCTTGGGGTCATCGACCTCCTGCTCAATCGTCGCAACGGACGATGGCGGGTTCAGGCTTCGCGTTCCGAAGCAATACCTGTTGCCCAGCGGGAAGAAAACGGTCGTATTGTTCCGCTTGTGAAAAATCATGCCGGGATACTGGCCGCTGCTGGCCCCCATCATCGCGCAACGCTCAATTCCCTGCGCCGCGAAGTGGCACATACACAACATCCGTTACACAGCTACTTTGCGCTTGTCGGCAATTCGGCAGCCGTGCAACTCGTCTGCCATGCGCAACAAGCCCATGTCTGCGACCGGCTTGCCGGAACCGAACATGCGGGATTGGCCATCCTTTCCGCTGCCGCCCCCTTCAAGGCAGGGGGCCGGGCCGGGCCGGAAAATTACACGGCCGTGGCGCCAGGTGGAATTGCACTGCGCAACCTTGTCGATCTTTATTCCTTTCCCAATACGATCTGTGCCGTGCGCATCACCGGGGCCGAGCTTCGCGAATGGCTGGAACGTTCCGCCTCGATCTTCCGGCAGGTCACACCCGGACAAAACGACCAACCGCTCCTCAATCCGGATTTTCCCGGTTACAATTTCGATATCATCATGGGGATCACCTATGAAATCGATCTTTCCCAACCCGCGCGCTATGATGCCTCGGGTGTCCTTATCAGACGCGGCAAGACCCGCATCCGCAAGCTGTGCTTTCAAGGTCGGCCCCTTGACCGCAAGTCCGAATTCATCGTGGCAACCAATAATCACCGGGTCGACAGTTCCGGTTTCCTGACCACGCATGATCGATCCCGTGTCATCTATGAATCAACAATCACCAATCGTGAAATCCTGTTGCGTTACTTTCAACAGGGCCACGATATCGACCCGCCCCCACCGGCCAATTGGCGTTTCACCCCGTTGAACCATACCTCCGTCCTTTTCGACACCAGCCCCCTTGCACAGGGCCATCTTGACGATCTGCCGGATCTGAAACCGGAACCGGTTGGCCATTCACCAGAGGGATTTGCGCGCTTTCGGCTGCATGTCTGATCGGGCAGGGCTTTCCTCTTCTTTCCGTTTGCGCTAACAACCGACAGCGGGAACAGAGGAATGACCATGTTTGACGCTGTTATCTTCGATCTTGACGGAACCTTACTGGATACGGAAAGCGGGTCCCATATGGCCGCTATCTCTGCCCTTGCACGGCTTGATGCCGGGGCCGATCCGGAATTCCTGCGCAAGACGGCAGGGGTGGATGATATCACGACCGCCCGGATGATCCGCACACATTATCCCCATATTGACCACGAAACCTTTTTTGCCATCTGGAAAGAAGAAACAATCAAGACCCAAACCAAGGGCATCCCGACAAAACCGGGTGCCTGGGAATTGCTGGAGGCCATTCGCCAACCCATCGTCCTGGCAACTTCATCACGCCGGGTGGATGCGGATCGCAAGCTTTCCATCGCGCGAATGGGGCATTGTTTTGCCTATGTCGTGACATGTGATGATGTAACCGCCCCCAAACCCGCACCGGAACCCTACCTCCTGGCCGCACGGCTGGTTGGGGTCGATCCGGCGCGCTGCCTTGCCTTCGAAGACAGTGATACTGGCGCCGAATCCGCCCATCGTGCCGGAATGACCGTGGTACAGGTGCCTGATATCAACCCAAGCGCGGGCCATTTCGCCAATCTCCTTGCCGGGAGTCTTCTGGAAGGCGCCCGACAGATCGGTCTTCTCCCTTCCGGGAGCCTTGCCAAGCCAGCCAGCAGCGCCTATATCGGCGGATGAGAGGTTGGCGCGGGCGAGCGCCTCGCCAACCCGGTCAGGTCCGGAAGGAAGCAGCCGTAACGAGCCCCGCTTGGGTCGTTGTCCAGCCTCTCACCCAACCCCTGCCATATCTGTAAGCTTGTAGCGCCCCGCCCGGGAACTGGCTGCTGCGCACCGTTTCATGTCACCAAATCCTTGGCGCCTTCAGCCCAAAGGCGGAAGGCATGGATGCGGGCAGTTTCGTCAATTCCCCTGATCGCGCATCGCTTGCGGCAATTGCCGGGTACAGGCATGTCGCGGATTTCTGGAAAACCGGATCGATATCAATGGCTGCCAGAACAATTGGTCGCAACCGGATCAACTGGACGCTTGGGACAACCATCGATATATTTCATCAAACATAACGATTCCCACAGTTCCCCAAATGAGGCACTTCAGGCAGGTCCATGTCCAGTTCCGATGAAACCTCAATGTCAATCCAGCAACCGCAAACACCCTTGAGGCGGCTTCCCGTGATGACGGTGCTGGCGCTTGCCCTGGCCGGACTTGCGGTTCTGTCGCTTGGCATGGGGCAGATCAGCATTCCGCCCGGCACCGTTTTGCGCGTGATTGCCGCGCAGATCTGGGATGTTCAGGCCGACTGGCCCGCGTCGGTTGAACAGATCGTAACCAATGTGCGCCTGCCAAGGATATTGGCGGCGGTGATTGTCGGGGCGGCACTGGCGGCGGCGGGGGCTGCCTATCAGACGCTGTTTCGCAATCCCATCGTCGCGCCCGACGTCCTGGGCGTTTCGGCCGGGGCGGGGTTCGGGGCCTCGCTGGCAGTGATGTTCAACCTTGGCGCACTGGCAATTCAGGGGGCTGCCTTCGCCTTCGGGCTTTGTGCCGTCGCATTGGTCTTCGTCATCGGACAGGCGATCAACCGCCATTCGCTGATCGTGCTGGTGCTGGTGGGCGTGGTCATCGCGGCCTTTTTCCAGGCAATGATCTCGGTTCTGAAAATCGTCGCGGATCCTGTCAACGTGTTACCAGTCATCACCTTCTGGTTGCTTGGCGGTCTCAACAAGGTGACATCGGGTGATCTGCCGCTGGTGACGGCGTTGATTGGCTCCTCGCTGGCGGTTCTCCTGGCATTACGCTGGCAGATCAACGTGATGGCGGTGGGCGCGGATGAGGCGCGGATGCTGGGCATCGATGTGCGCGTAACACGGCTGGCCCTGATCCTTGCGGCGACCCTGATGACTGCCTCGGCCGTGTCGATCGCGGGAATCGTCGGCTGGGTAGGGCTCGTGGTGCCCCATATTGCGCGCCTGCTGGTTGGGTCCTCCTTCGACAGGCTCTTGCCCGCTTCGGCACTGACCGGCGCGCTGTTTCTTTTGCTGGTGGATAATCTTTCACGAGCGGCGACGGCGATGGAGATCCCGCTGGGCATCACCACCAGCGTTATCGGCGCGCCGTTGTTTCTGGTCCTGCTGTTGCGCAGCGGAAAGGTCTGGTCATGAGGCTGGAGGTACAGGACCTGGCGTTTTCCTTCGGACGGGGCAAACGCAGCCTTGCGGATATAACATTCACGCTCGACCCCGGCGAGGTGCTGTGCCTGCTGGGACCCAATGGCGCCGGCAAGACGACACTCACGCGTTGCCTGACCGGAGGATTGCAGCCACGGGCCGGGTTGATTCGTCTTGGCGGAACCCTTGTGACGGGCCTCGCCCCGCGTGAACTGGCCTGCCGCATGGCCTATGTCCCGCAGGCAAGCCAGCCCGCCTTCGGCCATACCGTGCTTGAGATGGTCTTGATGGGCCGCTCACCGCATCTGGGCCGTTTCGAGATGCCCGGCCAGGAGGATCGCAAACGGGCGGAAGCGGCATTGGGACGGCTCGGAATTGCCCATCTGGCAGGTCGCAGCTTTGCCGCCATCAGCGGTGGGGAACGTCAACTTTGCCTGCTGGCCCGCGCCCTGGCACAGGAATCGCGCATATTGCTGTTGGACGAACCCGCCGCGAGCCTGGATTTCGGAAATCAGATCCGTTTGCTGGAAATCATCGCCGAACTGGCCCGCGACGGGTTCGGGATCCTCATGGTGACACATCATCCCGACCACGCCCTTCAGGTTGGCCATCGCTTTCTGGCGCTGAAGGCCGGGCGCATTCACGGTGCCGGCCCCGTCGGACAGATGAGCCAGCCCGGTTATCTGACCGATCTCTATGGCGCCGATATTGAGGTCATCCGTGATCAGGGCGGTCGGACCGCCTGCCTGCCCATTCTGGAAACTGCATGAAACGGAGCAAGAAATGTATCTGAAATCCCTCGTTCTTCTCGGCACACTGGCCCTTGCCCCGCTTGCCGAAGCGCGTGAGATCACCGATATGGCCGGGCGGACCGTCACCCTGCCCGACAAGGTCGAAAGCGTGGTCACCATCGGTTCGGTGCCAGTCCTGAACAGTTTCATCTTCGCGACCGGCAATGCCGAACGGATCGTGAATGACCTGCCACCCTGGGCGCGCAATTCGCCCCGCTGGGCCTGGCAATCCGTCTTTGCCCCCGGTCTTGCCGACCATCCCCAGATCGAAGATGCCGAACGCACCCTCAAACTTGAAACGATCCTCACCATTGCGCCGGATGTCGCAATCAGCTTCGGGCAGGATGTCGCCGATCTTCTGGAAGCCAACGGCATCCCCACTGTCATCCCCCGTGTGCAGAATGCCGAAGACGTAAAGGCCACGGTTGCCTTGATGGGCGAGGTTTTCGGCAATGAAACGGTCGGTGCCGAATATGCCGCCTGGTTCGATGCCGCGATGGGGGATCTTGAAACCCGTCTGCAGGGGGTGGAAAAACCAAGCGTCCTTTACCTCAACCCCACGAACATGACCCAGCCGCATCTGATTGCCGAATGGTGGATCAGCCATGCCGGGGGCAATTCCGTCACCAGCGACAATACAAGCCTTGAGGTCATGCCGCTCACGACAGAATTCGTGCTGGCAGCGGATCCCGACATCCTGATCGTCTACACCCCCGAACAGATTACGGTGCTGAAGGAGGATCCGAACCTTTCAACCCTGCGCGCCGTGAAGGAAGAACGCATCCTGGCCGCGCCGATGGGGGCCCATACATGGGCCAACCGGACGGTGGAACAACCGCTGACCGTGCTTTGGGCAGCTTCGCAATTCCACCCCGAAATCCTGCCCGAAGAAGACCTGGTCGCCAAGGTCCGCGATTTCTATGCAACCTTTTACAAGGTCGATCTGACCGATGAGGAAATCCGCCTGATCCTTGCCAGCAAAAGCAGGGAGGAAAGTTAAGCTATGACGTTCAATGCCCAAACTCTTGCAACGGCCCGTGCGATCCTCGGCCCCGAGGCGGAAAGCGCGCGGATCAACCGCGCGACGCTGGGCCTGTTCTTTATCGCGGTGACACTCGATACCGGCGAAACCGGCCTTTGCGCCACGCCCCTGAAGGAAATCCCGGAGGCCGTCTGCTGCCCCTCCTCGGCAATGTCGATGCCCTTTCCCGGCAAGCTGGAGGGCAAGGGCGCCCTGCGTCTGGCCGAGGAGGCAATCAGCCAGACCGGCCTGCGCCGCGCGCTCGGGATTGCCGCGCTGAACGCGCTTGCATCCCGGGCCGCACAAAAGCGCACAGGCGCGAACCACAAGGTTCTGGAAAATACCGAGGCCTTCGATGTGGCAGCGGTACAACCCGATGAAACCGCCGTGGTCGTCGGCGCGTTCGGCCCGTTTCTGAAAGCCCTGCGCAAGATTGGCGCGCAGTATTTCGTGCTCGAAAAGGATCCCGCCACCCTGCGCCCCGAAGAGATGCCGCATTACCGGGCCGCCGAAACCTATGGTGAAATCGTACCCGAAGCTGACGTGTTGCTGATCACCGGGACCACGCTGATCAATGACACCCTTGGCGATCTGATCGCCTGTGCCAAACCCACGGCGCGGGTGGTACTGGTCGGCCCTACCGTGCCGATCCTGCCCGATGCGTTTCTGGACAGGCCCGGCATGGTTTTGGGCACGGTACGCGTAACCGACGCTCCCGCCCTTCACCGCGTATTGGCCGAAGGCGGGTCCGGTTATCATTTCTTTGGCAAATCCACCCGCAAGATCGTCCTTGTTCCCGAGGATTTCGATACAAAAACGCGGCCGCATGCCGCCTGATCCCGAAAGGAAAGACCATGAGCGAGACCGTCACCCTTACCAAGATGTGCGAATTGCACGGTATTGCCACGCCCCGCACAGGCGCGCTTGCCGACAAGTTTCAGGCGGCCTTCCCCGCCGCCACCTATGACGAAAAGGCCGGTGAATGGCGGATGGTATGGAAGAAGGGCTCCTACGCGGAATCAAACGCAAAGCTCGAAGCCTTCTTCACCGAAAATGGTGTCGCCATCACCCAAGTTGATCGGTGCTGAACCATGCATCATGCCAAAGAAGCCCATGATGTAGGTTTTCATGCCCATGCCTTCGCGCTTCCGCGCGAGGGCAGGATGGCCAGGATTTTTCAGGCCGCTTTCCCCGAAGGCTATTTCAGCGACGAACATCAGGAATGGCGCATCGACTGGAACCCGGCCGAATTTCCCGAACAGGGCAGGCGCATCATCGCCTTTGAGGACAAACACGGCGTTGAAGCCTTGCACCGGTATTGACCGGGGTGCGGGCCTTCCAATGAAAATCCCGGCTGGGAAATAGCCGTTTCGCCCGTTTGCACGGATATGGGGTGCGTGGTGGGCGCATTATCGGTATGGGCCGGGGTCCGCCTTGCCGGGCCTTCAGGCCGCACCCCCAATATTGCCCCGGCTGGCGCAGGGGGAAAATTTGGCTTATTGCGCAGGGAAATCCAGCCCGCCGAGGAATTCCCCGATGTTCATCGCAACGCTTTTGACCAACCCCGAAAAACCGGTCCTGGACCAGGAAACAGTTGAAACGCTGCGTAATGCCTGGGGCGGCGGGACTATCACATGGCTCGCCCCTCATATCGCAGCGGAATTCCCCCTGGATGCGATACCTGCCAATCGCTGGGAAAGCTGGGAAGGGTTGCAGACGCTTGGCATTGATCTGGTGGTGCAACCCGCCGAAGGACGGCAAAAGCAATTGCTGATCGCCGATATGGACAGCACGATGATCCGGCAGGAATGTATCGACGAACTGGCCGACGAGGCGGGCGTGGGCGCCTATGTGGCGGATATCACCGCACGCGCCATGAATGGTGAACTGGATTTTGACGCAGCGCTGCGCGAACGGGTTGCGCTGCTGAAGGATCTGCCCGAAACCGTCATCGCACAGGTTTTCGAAAAACGGATCACATTGATGCCGGGGGGGACAACGCTTCTGTCCACAATGAAGGCGCAGGGCGCCTATGCTGCACTGGTATCGGGCGGTTTCACGGCTTTCACCTCCCGCGTGGCAGCACGGCTTGGATTTGACGAACATCGCGCCAATATCCTGAACATAACCGATGGCAAGCTGACCGGAACCGTGGCCGAACCGATTTTAGGACGCGAGGCAAAGGTACAGGCCCTGACCGAAATTTCCGCACGACTGGGGATCACCCCGAACGAGGCCATCGCCGTTGGTGACGGGGCGAATGATCTGGGCATGTTGTCCCTTGCCGGTGCGGGGGTGGCGCTGCATGCCAAGCCCGCTGTCGCCGCACAAAGTGAACTGCGCATCAACCACGGTGATCTGACTGCATTGCTCTACCTGCAAGGCTACGCCCACGCGGATTTTGTCAATACCGACTTGCCCTGAGCCGAAACCCGCGCAGCGCCTTCACGGCACCATCCCCTTTTGATCCGGGCCACAGCGCCAGACATGCCGGACCTGCATTCGGGTCAGGGACGGAAGATGGCAGATCGTGCCGGGATTCAGGCTGAAATGCTTTCGGTGTCACTCTTGTTGAAAATCAACGCGGCGGGGAATCTTTCCCCCCTTATGAACAGGAATTAATGTTACGTTATCTGCAACACTCGGAGCAGCGTTGAATTGTATCCGGGTGTGAGGAATGCAATAGATATCCGCTAGGGATATTTCGGGGTGCGAGGGAGTCACCGTTGCTGAAGCGCTTCTTTCCGGCTGGTCTTGGCATGACGGCGCTGGTTTTGACAACCGCAGTGCCGGTGCTTGCCGTTGATGAGGTCTCCTTCGACGTGCGTGGCGGTTCGGAAGATCTGACCGATGCGCTGCGTGCTTCTTCAGGCGTGCTTTCCGCGCAGGCGGAAGGCAATGAAAACCCCCAGGATCTTCTGGCCGCCGCCCGCGCCGAATATGGCCAGCTTCTGGGTACGCTTTATTCGATGGGGCATTATTCCGCCGTCATCAACGTACAGGTAAATGGCCGGGAAGCCGCCGAAATTCCGGCGTTGAATGTACCCCAGCGAATTGACCGGATCGATATCCGGGTCGATCCGGGCCCGCGTTTCACCTTTTCGGAAGCCCGGATCAGCCCCTTGGCGCAGGGCACGGAGATCCCCAAGGGATTTGCCCGTGGCCAGACCGCCGAAAGCGGCGTGATCCGCAAGACTGCCGACGCGGCAATCGAAGGCTGGCGTGAGGCGGGCCATGCCAAGGCGGAGATTTCCTCCCAGGATCTCATTGCCGATCATCGCAATGCCACCATGGCAGCCTCTCTGGGCGTTTCTGCCGGTCCGCGATTGCGATTCGCCCCACTCCGGGTCGAAGGTGAGGAACGGATGCGCCCGGAACGGATCGTCAAGATTGCGGGCCTGCCGGCGGGGGAAACCTACAGCCCCGAGGAATTGAAAGATGCCGCGAACCGGCTGCGCCGCACCGGTGTTTTTCGTTCCGTCACACTGATCGAAGATGACAAGATCACCTCCCCCGACCTGATCGGCATCACCGCCCAGGTCGTTGAGGAAAAGACCCGTCGTTACAGCTATGGCATTGAACTGGCCAGCAGCGAGGGCGCAAAGATTTCAGGCTACTGGATGCATCGCAACCTTCTGGGCGGCGCCGAACGTCTGCGCATTGAAGGTTCCATTGCACAGATCGGCGCCAAGGATAGCGGCGCCGATTATTCCGTCGGGGTCTCGATTGACCGGCCGGCCACTCCGACGCGGGACACGACAGCCAATTTCCTTTTCGAAATCGGCCAGACGAACGAAGAAGACTATTCCGAAAATTTCGGACGGATCGGGCTGGGCTTTACCCAATACCATTCCGATACGCTCACTCTCCGGGCGGGTCTGGGATATGAATATTCGGATGTGAAGGATGCTCTGGGCGATACGTCCTACCATACGGTAAGCCTGCCGCTTGGGTTGACATGGGATCACCGGAATTCCACCTCTGACGCAACACAAGGTTATTTCATCGAAGCCGAGGCAAAACCCTTCCTCGGCTTTCGCGGCACGGATTCGGGGCTACGCTTTGCTTCCGACGCCCGCGCCTATTACGGCTTTGGCGAAGAAGACCGCGTCGTGCTGGCCGGCCGGGTACAACTGGGTGGGATCTTTGGGGCGGATCTGGGTGCAACACCACGGGACTATCTTTTCTATTCCGGTGGTGGCGGCACGGTACGCGGGCAGCCTTATCAGTCCCTGAGCGTAAATGTCCTGCCCGGCGGACTGGAAACCGGCGGCAACATGTTTGGCGCGATTTCCGCCGAGATCCGCACGAAGATTACCGATTCGATCGGTGCGGTGGGCTTTGTGGATGCAGGTTATGTCGGCGTGCGTGGCTCGGGGGTGAATGACACTCATGCGGGGGCCGGGCTCGGACTGCGCTACAATACCGGCTTCGGGCCAATCCGGCTTGATGTCGCCACACCTATTTCAGGCGATACCGGGGATGGCATACAGGTTTATGTGGGTATCGGACAGGCCTTCTGATGATACGCAAGCTCCTCCTTCCCATCGCGATCGTTTTCGGTCTTGGCAGCCCGGTTCAGGCCCAGGATGAGGAACGCAACAAATTCACCGCCTTTGTCGAGAACAGCCTTTCCGGCGCGGGCCGTACCGTGACGATATCAGGTTTTCGCGGGGCGCTGTCCTCCCGGGCCGAGATGGATGAAATGACCATCGCCGATGATGAAGGCGTCTGGATCACGCTGAAGGATCTGGTGCTGGACTGGAACCGCCTTGGCCTGCTGCGCGGACGGTTCAATATCAATGAACTGACCGCCTCCGAGATCATCCTGGAACGCACCCCGGTTTCCGCCGAAAGCGACGTACCCGCGGCAGAGGCCGGAGGATTCGCCCTGCCCGAACTTCCGGTTTCCGTCCGGGTCGGGAAACTGGCGGTGGAACATCTGTCCCTCGGCCCCACAATCCTGGGGGAACCGGTTGCCGCGCAACTGGAAGCCTCCGCCGAACTTGCCGATGGCGAAGGGGAAGTTTCGCTGAACCTTCAGCGCACTGATCCGGGCAAGGATGGCAGCGTTTCACTGGACGGCGCCTATGCCAATGAAACCGGCCAGACCCGTATCCACCTTCTGGCGGATGAGGGGACAGAGGGGATCGTGGCACGGCTTCTGGGCCTGCCGGGACAACCCGCGATCCGGCTGGAGGTACAGGGCGAGGGCCTTTTATCCGACCTGACCACCGATGTCAGCCTTCAGACCGACGGTGAACCACGCCTTCAGGGCAGTGTGACCCTGACCCGGCAGGAAGATCAGGCAATGGGTTTCGGCCTTGATCTTACGGGGGATATGGCCCCGCTTTTCCTGCCGCAATATCAGGATTTCTTTGGCCCCGAAGTTGTATTGCGTGTCGATGGCGAACGCGCGGCCGAAGGCGGGATCTCCCTTTCCGCGCTGGATATCTCCTCCCGTGCGCTGGTGCTGAATGGTTCGGCTGATATCGCACAGGATGGCCTGCCCGAACGGATCTCATTGCAGGGGCGGGTTGCGCAACCGGATGGCCGGTCACTGCTTTTGCCGCTTGGAGGCCCCGTGGAAACCCGGATTACCTCCGCCGATCTGCGGTTCAGCTTCGATGCGACGCAAGGCGATGGCTGGTCAGGCAATGTCACGGTAACGGGGCTGGACCGGGCGGATATCGCGCTTGATGACGTGACCTTGCAGGGAACGGGCCGGATCAGCCGGGCCGGGGGGGCCTCTGTCACCGGCGATCTGACCTTTGCGGCCAATGGCATCCGGCCAGCGGATACGGCCCTGGCCACTGCCATCGGATCGGATGTAACCGGCGCCACGCGTTTCGGATGGGACCGCGGCGGTACGGGGCTGGAGATCGAAAGCCTTTCGCTGAATGGTGCCGATTACGGGCTTTCCGCCAGTGGCCGCTTTGGTGAACTCGCAGGCGGTTTCCCGTTTGCAGGCCGTATGGAGGCGCGCCATGATGATCTGACCCGCCTCACCCCCATTGCAAAACGTCCGCTCGCCGGTATGGCACAAATCGAGGCAGAAGGCAGCGGTTCGCTTCTTGGCGGTGATTTCGACGGCGAATTGCGTGCCCGGACCACCAACCTGAAAACCGGTATTGCCGAGGTCGACAGGCTTTTGACCGGGCAGGCAACAATGGATCTTTCCGCGCGGCGCGATGAAACAGGTACGATCCTGCGCCGCTTTGATCTGCTGGCCCGGCAATTGACCGCCAGTGCAACCGGGCGGCTCAGTTCCTCCGGCAACGATATCGAAGGTGATTTTACCTTCTCCGATCTTTCGGTGCTGGGGCCGGGCTATGACGGCGCGCTGCGCGCAACGGCACAATTCGACGGAACGCTGCAGGACGGGCAGCTTCGGCTTGACGGTGTCGGGCGGGATCTGCGCAGCCCGATACCGGAAACACGGGGCCTTCTGGCGGGGGAAACGACACTCACGGTGGATGTCGCCTTCCGCGATGGCCGCTATGAGATCGCAACCGCCGAGATCGGCAACGATCAGGTCACGGCAGACGTCAATGGTTTCTATGATCCCGCCGGGAGCGACCTTGCAGCCCGGCTGGGCCTGCCCGATCTTGCGGTTCTGGGCAGTAAATATCATGGGGCGCTACAGGCCGATCTTGCGGCAAGCGGCACCCTGGAAACCGGGCGGCTGGAGGCCACGGGTCAGGGTCGCAACCTTGCCATCGGACAGGAATATGCCGACAGGCTGCTGGCCGGGACAAGTGACCTTCGGGCAGAACTGAATCTGCAGGATGGCAAGATCCAGATCGAAACCGTCACGCTGGACAATCCGCAGCTTCGTGCCAATGCGACCGGCTCCGTTGCCGATGATCTGCGCCAGGTGACGCTGGAAGGGCAGTTGAACAACCTCGCACTGATTCTGCCCGAATTTCCCGGTCCGGTCACGGTGAATGGCAGCCTGACCGAAGACAGCAGCGGCTTTGCCCTTGATTTCGCAGGCAGGGGGCCGGGCGGGATAGATGCGCGGATGAACGGACGGATCGCTCCGGATTTTTCCACTGCCGATCTATCGGTCAACGGGATTTCGCAGGCGGCGCTGGCCAATCCCTTTCTCGGTTCACGTTCGATCTCGGGGCGGACCCGGTATGACCTGCGTATCAACGGGCCATTGGCGTTGTCATCCCTGTCAGGGGAAGCGCAGCTTTCCGGCGGACGCTTTTCCGACCCCGCCCTGCCTGTTGCCCTTGAAAACATAGAGGTCCTGGCACAACTTGGCGGCAATACCGCGCGAATTGAAGGCTCCCTTTCCCCAACCACCGGCGGGCGTATCCGGGTCAACGGACCGATCGGCCTGACCAGCCCCTTCAGAGCGGATCTGGGCATTGCCCTACAAGCCGTGCAGTTGCGTGACCCTGAACTTTACCAGACCACGCTGAACGGCAATCTTCAGGTGGCAGGGCCCTTGACCGGCGGGGCGATGATTTCCGGCCAGATCGATGTGGGAGAAACGGAATTGCGCGTGCCTTCCACCGGTTTCGGTGGCGGTGCCGACCTGCCCGGGCTGCGCCATATCAATGAACCCGGCAATGTCCATAGCACCCGCCGCCGCGCGGGCCTGCTGACGGAGGAACTCAATACCGCCCGTCAAAGCGGCGCGGCCTTCGGACTGGATGTCGTGATCAGCGCCCCTTCGCGGATCTTCATCCGTGGACGCGGCCTTGATGCCGAACTTGGCGGGCGGCTGCGCCTGACCGGCAGCACGGCGAATATCATCCCGATCGGACGGTTCGACCTTATCCGCGGTCGGTTCGATATTCTTGGCAAGCGGCTTGATCTGAATGAGGCGCAACTGGCCCTTCAGGGCGATCTGATCCCGTATATTCGGGTCATCGCCTCCAATGAGGGCGATGGGATCACCAGTTCCATCGTGGTGGACGGGCCGGCAACGGAACCCGATATCACCTTTTCCTCCAGCCCCCCCCTGCCGGAGGAGGAGGTTCTGTCACATCTTCTGTTTGGGCGGGGACTTGACAAGATTTCGGCATTTCAGGCGGCACAGCTCGCCTCGGCGGTGGCCAGGCTTGCCGGGCGCGGGGGCGAAGGTGTTGTCAGCAAGCTGCGCAAGGGGTTTGGGCTGGATGACCTTGATCTGCAAACCGATGCGGATGGCAATACCTCCCTGCGCGCAGGCAAATATCTTTCGGAAAACCTTTATACCGAGGTGGAGGTCGGCATACAGGGACGCAGCAAGATCAACCTCAATCTTGATGTCAAACCGGGGGTCACGGTGCGCGGTTCGGTCGGCGGGGATGGCCAGACCGGGATCGGGATATTTGTCGAAAAGGACTACTGAGGCGGTGGGCGGCGTACAGCATTGATTGCGGCACCCAACAGAACCGAATAGGCGCTCAGGTAGAACCAGAACATCAACGCGACCACCGCACCGATGGAACCGTAGACCTTGTTATATTCTCCGAAATTCGCAAGATAGAAAACCAGCCCCCGCGATACCGCCACCCAAAGCAGTACCGCAATGACAAGTCCGGGGCTCAGGATCCGCGGGCGCTTGTGGCCCTTGGGCCAGTTCGGACCAAGCCGATAGGTCAGGGCGATCCCGATCACAACGAACAACAAGCCCAGCACATAATTGATGCCGATCATCCCGGTTATCCGGGCTTCATCCAGCATCGGCAGGGCCGCAAGGACAAGCGGTAACACAACCGTCAGTGCCATGGCCGCCAGAACCAACCCGATCAGCGTCACGGTAAGCACCAGCGCCCAGATCACATGGCGTACACCGCCACGCGCCGGAAAATCATGAAGCGCATTCAACCCGCTGATCAACGCCCCGACCCCGGCCCGCGACGACCAAAGCGCCAGCAATGCGGAAAGAATGGTAGCGAGGCCCAGGCTCCGCGTATTCGTCGCAAGCAGACGCTGCACCTGCCCATACAGAAGATCATAGGCCCCTGCGGGCAGGAAATCCTCCGCCAGGTCAAGTTGCGATTGGATTACCGCGGGGTCAAAAGCGAAACCCCAAATGGTAATCGTGGCCGCAATAGCCGGGAAAATCGACAGGAACCCGAAAAAGGCGACCCCCGCCGAAACCAGACTAAGATCGACCCTGTTAAGCCGCTCCCAATACGCCAGAAGATCTGAGAACACTTTTTGGCCCATTAAACGGAAACGGGAGCCAACATGTGTTGACCCCCGTTGTCCAGTCAAATCAGAAAAACCGTCAGTCGACCGTCGTGGTCGTTGTCGAAGTGGAATCATCGCTATCGCTTGCTACAACTGCGACGAGAACAGCGGCGGCCACAGCAACACCGGCAGCGGCGGCCGGCGGGACGGCACCAAGGCCAGCAGCCTGGCCGGTCGGGGCTTCAACAACCGGCGGTTCCGCATCAGGCGTCACGTCCTGAGCAAGGGAAAGGCCCGACGATGCAACCAAAGCAGAGGCGGCGAGTACAGCAGTGATCCTGTTCATTTTAATTCTCCTGATGGTCACGAGGATTTCGCCCCCACATAACACGACCAGGTTGCATGGGGAAGCAACAATTATATCAACTTTAATCAGTCAGATGCCTGATGGACACATATCCCGCACCAGGGGCGATGAACTGGCGCGATTGTCGCAAGGTTCCGCCGATCTGAAACCAGTAATCGTTCCGAAAACCGCCGTCAGGCCCGTTGCAGACCTCCTGGAAACGGCGGGTGCGGTAGCTGCGTTCGACAAAGGACAACGCCTCATCGCCCAAGGCCCTGACCTGGCAATCATAATAGGTTCGGGTCACGCGGTCATTGTCGCCCAGCACCACATGCATGCGCCGGTGGCTGCCCCCATCCGTGGAAACCTGCCGTTGCGATGGCACGGCGGAAGAAATCAGATCGACACCCAACCCCCGCGTCGCCGTCACGATCTTCTGGCGCAGCGCAAAAGTCCTGTTATTCACCGAGGACCAGGTTTCAACCCCGTCATTCGTTTCAATCTTCGCGATAACCGCCTGCGCCCCGGAATTTTCCATCGTGATCAGATCAACGGGTTTGGACAGCGTTGCCAGAAAGGCGCGGGTCAGCCCCAGATCCTTCGCTGCGGGTTGGCTGTCCTCATTTGCCTTCCCGCCCGGAAGCGCGGACCGGGCCAGGTCGAAGATTTCGGTCTCTTCCTTGTCCGAACCGCAACCGGCCAGCGCAAGCGCGACGAGGAACGGCCAAACCCAATTCTTGCGCATCATTTCCAGAACCTTCCGAATTGCGCATCCAGATTGGGTTTCTGACCATCCCGGATGGTTTCATAGAGCCTGCCCCCGACATGCAGCCGCGCACCGCCATCCCGCGTGATCGGGCGCAATGTGGTCGAATAGGTGGTCCTTGATTGCGATCCCGTCAGCCAGCCAAGCGGGATCGTCAGGCGGATCCCCTTGTCAAAGGATCCCTCCCCGAATTCCTCCGAGGATACATCCGTCTTGGTTGCGAAGGCACCGACCCGCCAGCCATTTGCAAATTCCCGTTCAAGGGACAGGGTGGCGCCGACATCCCCGGCCAGGTAGCGACCGACATCAAGCTGTCCGGTAAAGCCGTGATTGAATTCGTAATAGGCCGAAACATGGCCGGTCACGACATCGTAGTCCTGAAAACCGAAGCGCTGATTGAAATCGCGCTGGCGGGCGTAGTTGACCTCAACCCCAAGGGCAAGACGGCTATCGGCGGGTTTCCACAGAACCTCCCCCGAAACACCGCCAAACATCTGTTCCAGATACCCCCCGGAAATCCGTGAATAGATATTGTCGCCCAGCTTGCCATACCAGGCCAGCGTCAGGCTATCGAGGACAGGTCCGTCATTGCGGTTATACAGGTAACCATCCGTCCGCACATGGGCCAGCCGGGAGTTGGAAATGCGGTCATATTTATCAAGATTTCCGACGATCTTTTGTGTGATCGCCCCCGACAGAACCCAACCCGGGGCCAGATCATAACTCCCCGAAAGCCGCAGACCGGCATCGGCGCGCATGGGTGAATCGGGATCGAACAAACTGGGCCGGAGATAGGGCGTCAGCGCCCATGTAAATTTGGGATAAAGCCCGTCATCCCCAACCATCGGGCTTGGCAGGGGTCCGGCTTCACCAACGATAATCCGTTCCTTCAGTTTTGCCGTCGCATCGGGGTCAAATTCCAGTTGTTCCAGATCCGAACGGCGAATGGTGATGGCGGCAGTCGGAACCCCGTTGGCCATCGGAACGATTTCAAACCGTTCGACAGATGCAGGCATGGTCCGGCTCAGCACCCGCGCGGTGCGGCCGATGGCCTGCGCATCCGTCGTCAGCCTGGTGTTGCGAATACGGATCTGGACCCGATCGGCACTATAACCCATCGCCTCGATGCGGATACCATCCTGTTCCAGCCGTGTTTCGATATTCTGCCGCAGGATTTCACCGGCATCGGATTGTGCCACCCAATTCCCCGACCAGGCGGCAAGATCGGTCCGCGGCGGACGGGGCCGGATCGGTTTGGGGGCGGGTTCGTTGATGGGGCGGGATCGTTTCGGATCCAGCATCAGATGCCCGGCAATGCCGAATTCGGACCCATACATATAATAGGCACCGACCCTGAATTGTTCATTCGGCTGGTATTCGACACCAAAATTGAATGAACTCTTGCGATCAAACGTGGCACGGTAGTCCACCTCTTCCGCATAGGCATCGGATGAATATTCCGCCTTGAGCGTCCAGGCATCGTCAAACTGCCATTCAAGCCCTGCGAAAGGGGCTGCGGGACCACGGAACCATTGCCCGAAATTGACCTTGCCACCCCGCCCGATATCGATGGGATCACGATCCCCGAAGGGCGAACCGAAGGAACTGTGGCTGCCAAGCCGCCCCCAGCCGATACCACCCGTCACCTTGAGAGTGGGTGTCAGATGTTTCGTTGCCGCAACATATTCACCCGAATAGATCCCTGTTCCCGCCAGATCCTGCAACCCTATCGTCACGGCCGGTACATATCGGCTTTCCTCGAAGATCTGATAACGCAGATCGAAAGAACGGTCGTAATAGGTGGAATATCCATCCACCCCGGTACAGGCAGGTGCGCAGGCAAGCCTGTCGTTCCAGTCGCGAGTTGCGGAAAAACGGAAACTGCCCGACAGGCGTGGTGTTATCTGGAAAGACAGCGTATTGCGGCTGATCGGCCCGAAATGTGAACTGGAAAATGAAATCTGGCCATCGGGCTGCGCCTCCCCCGAAGGCATGTCCATCAACCCGGTGGCGCCATAGAAATTCAGGCTGGGCGCCCCTTCGGCAAGCGCCATTGTTGCAGTGGAAAGCATATAAACCGCAGCAAGGCCGACCTTGCCAGCGGTCGGCCTTTTCGGGTTGCGCCTGATCTGGGGCGAATGTCTGCGCGTCATCTATCCCTCATTTTCGGGAATTTTAGGTTGCCTGTCTCCGGGCGGCAAGCAGGTCGGGCCCATTTCATCCAAAGTGGGCGCATCACGGCCGGGCCGCCAGTTTGACGGAAGGAAGATAGCCTTCGACATAACGGCGGACCACATCCCGCGCGGCCTCCGCATCACCTGATGCCACCGCCTCGCGCAATGTCCGCAATGCCGCAGCCATTTCCAGTTCCGACAGCGCCCGTTCATGTGCGCGCAGGATCTTGGGATGCGGGGTGGTCAGCAATCCTTCGCCGATCAGCAATTCCTCATGCAGTTTTTCACCGGGGCGCAGCCCCGTCACGGCGATCTCGATATCGCCATCGGGGTGATCCTTGTCACGTACCGTACACCCCGATGCCTCGATCATCTGGCGTGCCAGATCGGCGATCCTGACCGGCTTTCCCATATCCAGCACGAAAACATCCGCCGCGCCAAGGCTCTTTTCATCGGTATAGGAGCCCGCCAGCAACACAAGTCGCGCGGCTTCCGAGATCGTCATGAAAAAGCGGGTGACATCCTCATGCGTCAGTGTAACCGGCCCGCCGCGGGCGATCTGATCCTTGAAAAGCGGGATGACCGAACCGGAAGATCCCAGCACATTGCCGAAACGCACCAGGGAAAAGACCGTGCCGCGCGACCGTTTGGCAAGATCCTGCACGACCAGTTCCGCCATCCGCTTGGAGGCGCCCATCACATTGGTCGGGCGCACGGCCTTGTCGGTTGAGATCAGGACGAATTTGCGAACGCCGGCCTCATTGGCCGCATCGCCCAGCGTACGTGTTCCCAGCACGTTATTGGCCAGCCCCGCCAGCGGATTATCTTCCACCAGCGTGACATGCTTATAGGCTGCCGCGTGAAAGACGGTATCAACCTCATGCGCCTTCATCACCATGCGGGCCATCCGACTGTCGGTGGCAGAACCCAAGACGGCAACGATCCGCGTCGGCATGTCTTCGGCCAGATCCCGCAATTCCCGTTCGATGGAATAGAGCGCGACTTCACTGACTTCGAAAAGAACAAGGCAGGCGGGCCGGGCCACCAGCAACTGCCGGCAAAGTTCAGACCCGACGGAGCCCCCCGCACCGGATACGAGGATCGTGCGCCCCTCATAAGCCTCGGCACCTTCGGGCAAGGCACCATCCACGCAGTTCCGGCCCAGAAACTGGTCCGGCCTGACATGCTGCAGGTTGCTGACAAGATCCTCCATTCCGACAAGCTGCGCAAAGGAGGGAACCTGCATCACCTTCAATCCCAGGGCCTGCACCTGCCGCGCGATCCGCGCCAGTTTCGGCCCCGAAACCGAAGGCATTGCCAGAATCACCCTGTCCGCATCGAAATTCTCGGCCAGCATGCGAATTTGATCCGGAGAATGGATCCGCAACCCGGCCGCTGTCATCGATTGCAGGGAACTGTTGTCATCAATGAAAGCTGCCGGGACGATCTGTTCATGCGACCGCAGTGCCGCTGCCAGTTGGATCCCGGTATGGCCCGCACCATAGATCAGAACTCGCCTGCGGGGCTCCCCCGCGCGCAGGATCCAAAGGAGCAGGTGCCGGATTGCAAACCGTGCCGCAACACTGCCGACAAAGAAAATCAACCCGAAAAGGATAACCCCCACAGAAGAAAGGTGCAGCGGGGTGAATTCAACCAGCAAGCCCGCCCCGCAGGTGGTGAGAAGCGCAAGCCAGCCCGTCCGGACAATCCCGCTGCTGTCATAGGCATTCAGTTTTATATCGGGGATATGCAGCACATAGGCGGCAAGCCCTGCAATCAGCCCGACAATCGGAAACAACAGTCCAACCCGAAGGGCAACAAGAGGCAGACCACCAAGACCATAGAGAATCAGAACCGTCACGCCCAGCGCGAGCGGCGCGAGCAAGATCTCAACGGCAAGCAGAAGCATCCGCTTCTGTCTCCGTGAAAGTGAATCCACGATTCCGAAAAATGACTTGCGGAGCATCAGGAGCACCAATTGTTCACGTCTTGGCCTGAAACATTCGGCCTATTGGTCCACCCCTAACACACGCCTTGCTTTAGGACAGGTCAAGCGGGGGGGCAAGTGAAACACGCGTGTATTTTTATATTTTTTTCACTCATAGCGCGAATTTGCATATTTTCGCTGCCAACTGCCAAAGGAAGCGGCTGGAAAATGCCCAAGGATGAGTCTATGGCTTTCGGTATACCAAACAAGGGGGAATGATCGTGGCCAAACCTACCCTTCTGTCGATCGGGCAATACCCCGATTGGGACAAGACCGCCATGCACAATGATTTCGAACTTCTGGAAATCGGCACTACGGCGGAACTTGCCGGGCTCGATCCCGCGCGCCTTGCAGGGTTTCGGGCCGTTGCCTACAAGACACATCATTCCTTTGGCGCGGCAGAAATGGATCTGCTTCCCGCGCTTGAACTTGTTGCCAATTTCGGAGTCGGATTCGATGCAATCGATATTGCAGCGGCAACGGCGCGCGGGGTGCGGGTGACCAATACGCCGGATGTGCTCAATGATGACGTGGCCGATCTGACCATCGCGATGCTGCTCGCCTTCAACCGCAACCTGACGCAGAATGAGGCATGGCTGGCGCGCGGGGATTGGGTGGCGAAGGGCGACCCGCCGCTGGCGCGCAAGCTTTCGGGCGCACGGGCCGGGATCATGGGCCTGGGCCGGATCGGACGGGAAATCGCCAACCGCCTTGCCGCCTTCAAGATGGAGATCCATTATCACAGCCGGTCCGCCAAGGAGACCCCCGAAGGCTGGATCTGGCATGCCCGGCCCAAGGATCTTGCCGCACATTGCGACTATCTCGTTGTCGCGCTCGTGGGCGGCAAGGAAACCGAGGGCTATGTTTCCCGCAAGGTGCTGGAGGCAATGGGTACGGATGCGGTGATCTGCAATATCTCCCGCGGCTCAACGATAGATGAAGATGCCATGCTGGAGGCACTGGAAAATGGCCGGATCAGGGGGGCGGCACTGGATGTTTTCCACACGGAGCCGAACCTTGATCCACGGTTCCTGAACCTGTCCAATGTCTATCTGCAGCCGCACCAGGGTTCTGCAACGATTGAGACGCGCCAGGGAATGGGGGCACTGCAACGCGCCAATATAAAAGCATTTTTTGCCGGATCAGCCCTGAAAACCCCAGTAAACTGAAAGCTGTGCCGTGATGACATATCACCGTATGGGCCGGGGTTCGCCGCGGGGGGCCTGACGGGCTACCGGCCCTTTGTGGCGATGCCCCCGGCGCCACTGGCACGATCCTGCCGTTCATAAATTTCGGTGATATTCAAAACCAGATGGCGCATGTGGCTTTCGATCTCGCTGCTGACCAGAACAATATCGCGCATCCTGAGCCCCCGCACGATATCGCTATGCTGACGCAATACGCGCGGCCGGTCGCTCCGAAGGCTCGCCGCCAGAAACCGGGGCCGCCAGAGCCGGGCCATATAGGCGCCATGGGTTTCGTAAAGCGATCTGTTATGCGACGCGGCGGTGATCAGCCGGTGGAATTTCATATCCACCTCGAAATAGGCCACGGGATCGGCCCCGTTGGACAGATCCAGCATCATCTCATGCTGGGTCTCGATAGCCCCGATTTCATCCGATGTGGCATTGGTGCAGGCCAGCCGGGCCCCCAGCAATTCCAGTGAATTCATCACCACCAGGTCATCGGTGACTTCTTTCAATGTCGGATCGGCCACCACCGGGCTGCGTGACGGGCGCAACATGACCAGCCCCTCGGACGCCAGGATCCGGATGGCTTCGCGCAGGGGCGTCCTGCTGACGCCCAGATCGGCGGAACTGTCACGTTCCTTGATCAGCGCGCCCGGTTTCAGCTTTCCCAGAAGGATGTCACGGCGAAGCCCATCCGCAATCTGTTCGGCCAGGGTACTTTCCGTCATTGTTATGGCCCTGAATAGTCCTGTGCGCATCTTGTCCCGTGACAGGAGGGTCTTCAAGCGCGGAATAAAATACCGCTCTGGTATACCAAAACAGTTGCATTTCTATTCAGAGCCGATAGTTTTTTCCGACGGCGCGTTCAAACAAGGCCGTAGGGGGGGCGGGCATCCGCCAGCCTGACAATAATATCAATATTGAACCGGGAGAAAACATGACTATCCGAACCTACCTCATCCCTGCCCTTGTCGCTGCGGGTTTCGCGCTTCCTGCAAGCGCCCAGACCACCCTGCGCATCCAGACACATTACGGCCCCGAAAGCATTTCGGGCAAGAATGCCACGCAATTCGTCGAAGACGTGCAAACCATGTCGAACGGCGACATTCAGATCGAGATGTTCTATTCCTCTTCGGTTGTCGCCTCGGTCGAAACCTTTGATGCTGCGGCAAACGGGATCCTTGACTGCGACATGACCGGCGGCGCCTATCAGACCGGCAAGAACCCTGCATTCCAGTTTGTTGGCGATATCATGGGCGGCTATGACACCGCCTATCAGCAGCTTGGCTGGCTTTACAAGGGCGGCGGTATGGAAGAGGCCCAGAAGCTTTACAACCAGTACGGCATGCAGCTTGTCGGCTGGTGGGTCGTCGGACAGGAGGCCCTGGCCTCAACCAAGCCACTGGACAGCATCGACGCCTTCAAGGACTGGAAATTCCGTTCACCTCCCGGCATGGAAACCAAGATCTTCGAAAAGCTCGGCTCCTCACCCATCGTGATGGATTTCACCGAAGTGTTTACCGCGCTTGAATCCGGGATCATCGAAGGGGCGGATGCCTCGATTCTGGCCAATAACAAGTCGATGGGCATTTACGACATTGCCAAGCATGCCACCTATCCGGGTTTCCATTCAATGCCCTCGGATCACCTGGCCTGCAACAAGATGGTCTGGGATGGGCTAACCCCGGTACAGCAGCGCATCATGGAAACCGCGATGCAAAAACTGGCACTGCAACAGGCCCTGACGGCGGATTTTGAAAACGCCAAGGCAGCCCGCGAACTGACCGAACAGGGCGTCACGGTACATAACCTTGATCCGGAATCGCGTGCCGCCTACCGCAAGGCCGCCATCGAAACCTGGCCCGAATTTGCCACGACCCCGGAAGCCCAGGCACTGGTGGAAAGTCATATCGCCTACCTGAAATCACAAGGCATGATCGAGTAAATCCACGATTTCTCATCCGCCTTCCGGCGCGCCTTCGGGCTCGCCGGTTTCTGGCCCTTTCGGGGGTCATCACACGGATTTCTCGGGAGGGTCCATGCAAGATGAAAGCATCTGGCTGGGGCCATTGCGCCGCCCCATCAAGCTCGCCATGCTTGTTTTCACCGCCGCGGCAATTCTGACCTGCGGCTTTCTTATCATCAATCGCCTGATCCTTGGCTCCGACATCGGCATGCATCAGATGTTACGCCCGGGCGGGCTGGTATCTGTGCATCTGGCGCTCTGGTCACTGTTTGGTGCGCTCTTCTTCGCCTCGGTCTACCTGTCGGATAACCGTGGCGCGATCGAAATCGAACCGACGGGGATATTCGATTATATCTCGCTGGTCCTGTCACGACTGTCCATGATCGGGCTCGCGCTGATCGTGATTGTCATGTTCTATGAGGTCGTGGCGCGCTATGTCTTTGAAAAGCCGACACTTTGGGCTAATGAACTTTCGCTCTGGATGGCGGGGTTCCTGTTTCTGATCTCGGGCTGTTACGCGATGCAGCAGCGCAGCCATATCCGCATCTATATCATCTATGACATGATGCCACGCTGGGCGCAGAAACTTTCGGATTGCATCTCGGTTGCACTTATCTGGGCTTTCACGATCTGCCTGATCTGGGGCGGCTATACCGAAGCCTGGACCAAGCTTTTGCGCTGGGAAGCCTTCGGCACCGCTTGGGATCCACCCATCCCCGGGACGATCAAGCCTGCCATTCTGGTTCTGGTTACCCTGGTCGCGCTGCAGGCGCTTTCCAACCTGATCGCGGATTGGAACAAGGAACCCGAACATCACTCCCCCGCGGATGAAATCGACCAGACCGAGATCGAGAACATCCGCCGTACCCTGGAGACCCCGAAAGATGGTTGATATCGGAACTCTCAGCATCATCCTGCTGCTTGGGATGTTCGCATTGCTGGCCATCGGGATGCCGCTCGGCTTTGCCTCGGCCTTCCTGGCAGTCGCCACGCTGCTAATGAAATTCGGGCCGGATGTGTTGTTCGGTCGTTTCGGCATGGGACCGTTCAATGTCCTGGGTCAGGCAATTTACCGGCAGATGACAAATTATGTCCTGATTTCGGTACCGCTTTTCATCTTCATGGCCGCCTTGCTGGAACGATCAGGCGTTGCACGGGACATGTATTCCTCCCTTTCCGTCTGGCTAAGCCGGACCCGGGGCGGAATTGCCATCGTCACTTCGGTCATGGCCGTGGTCATGGCAGCCATGTCGGGCATCATCGGGGGTGAGGTCGTTCTTCTGGGTCTGATCGCACTGCCGCAGATGTTGCGGCTGGGCTATAACCAGAACCTTGCCATCGGGACAATCTGCGCCTCGGGGTCGCTCGGGACGATGATCCCGCCCTCGATCGTGCTGATCTTCTATGGGTTGGTGACGGAAACCTCGATCAAGTCACTGTTCACAGCCTCGTTCCTGCCGGGCTTCATGCTGGCTTCCTTCTTCATCCTCTATATCATCCTGCGCACCACGATGAACCCGGATGAGGCCCCCTTGCCACCGGCATCGGATGACGATCCCCAAGGGAAGGAAAAGTCCCTGATGTTTCTGGGTTTCCTGTCGATTGTCGGAACCGGATTCGCGGTGGTACTAAGCTTGCGGGCGCTGTTCTTCACCGCCACCGGCGCAAACGCGATCCGCGAAGGGGTCGAACCCATCCCCCTGGGCATGGTAAGTGATCTGCCCTGGCTGATCGGCGCGGTGGTCCTGTTCCTGGTCATAATCTACGGCCTGGTCGGCAAGGCGCGCACCGCGCAGGGCTGGCAGATGGGCAAGGGGCTTGTGGCGCCACTGGTGGTAATCGGGATCGTTCTCGGCTCCATCTATGGCGGGATCACCGGGATTACCGAAGCGGCCGGCATGGGCGTCATCGCCGTTTTCGTGATCGGCCTTGTCCGCAGGGAAATGACCTTTGATATCGTCTGGGATTCGGCCATGCGAACGCTGAAATCCACCGGAACCATCGTCTGGGTCACCATCGGTGCCGCGGCGCTGGCGGCGGCCTATACGCTGGCGGGCGGGCCGAATTATGTGGCCAACCTGATTGTCGGGACGGAACTGCCGACCATGGGGATCATCCTGGTAATGATGTTCATCTTCCTGATCATGGGAATGTTCATGGACTGGGTCGGTATCGTGCTGTTGATCATGCCGGTTTTCCTGCCCATCGTGCAGCGCCTGCCGGTGGAGGAACTGGGCTTCCTCGGTCAGCTCGATCCATCCCATGTGGCAATCTGGTTCGGGGTCCTCTTCTGCATGAACATGCAGGTGAGCTTCCTGTCACCGCCCTTCGGACCTGCGGCTTTCTACCTGAAATCCGTGGCACCGCCGCATATCTCGTTGACTGATATCTTCCGGGGCTTCCTGCCCTTCATCGGGATTCAACTGATTGCGCTGACGGTACTTCTGGTCTGGCCACCGATCATCACGATCTTCCTATAGGGTGAAAACCGCCGGGTGGCCCCTGTTTCATTCCGGGGCCATCCAAATTTCAGGATGTATTCCCGAAAGATCGGGGATATGGGTATGATTGCGGGCATAATCCTCATCAGGGAATGCAGCGCCGAGGGGACTGAGCGGAAGATCAATTTATCGATCCCGGCCATCACCTTGACAGCAAATCGAAATCAAATGCGCAGGGCCGGATGACTGCGAGCTTCGTCTCCTCGAAAATCGGCTGCGTGATCTGGGAGAAGACAGATGACAAAACCGGCAATCGGATTTATCGGCCTCGGCCTGATGGGGGCAGCGATGGTCGGGCGGCTTCAGGATCTGGGGTATCCGGTCACGGTGGTGGCCAACCGATCACGCAAGGCGGTGGAGGCGGCCGTGGCACGGGGTGCGACAGAAGTCAGTACCGCCCGCGACGTTGCTGCCGCATCGGAAATTGTGATGTTCTGCATGGATACCTCCGCCTCGGTCGAAAGCCGGGTCTATGGGGAAAACGGGGTACTGGCCGGGATAAAATCCGGCGCGGTCGTCATCGATTTCGGTACTTCCCTGCCCGGATCGACCAGAAAGATCGGCGCCGATCTGGAAAAATCAGGCGCGACCTATCTTGATGCGCCCCTGGGGCGTACGCCCGCCCATGCGGTGGAAGGCAAGCTCAATATCATGTGCGCGGGCGATATGCCCACTTTTGAACATGTCCGCCCCGTGCTGGAGGATCTGGGCGAACATGTCTTTCACCTCGGCGCATTGGGGTCGGGCCACACGATCAAGCTGATCAACAATTTCTTCGCCATGACCACCGCCTGCGCCATGTCGGAAGCCTTTGCCATGGCCGATGCAGCCGGTATAGACCGTCAGGGCCTGTATGAGGTGATGGCCGCCGGACCGTTGAAATCGGGGATGATGGATTTTGTCCGCAACTACGCCGTTGACGGGCAGATCGACCTTGCCTTTTCCCTGTCCAACGGGGCGAAGGATGTAGGCTATTACGGCCAGATGGCGGAAGATCTGGGTATTCAATCCCGCATGTCGGGCGCGGCCCGGACGACATTGGGCGAAGCGCTTGATAATGGCTGGGGGGACAGGCTGGTTCCGCAAATGGTGGATTTCCTGCATGAGAAAATGGGAGGAAAGGCATAACCCATGCGTATTCTGATCACCGGCGGTGGCGGCTTTGTCGGGCTGAAACTGGCCCGGGCACTGGCAATGAAAGGGAAACTGCGCGACAGGGCAATTTCCGAAATCACCCTGGCCGATCTGAAGGCCCCCGCAACCAGGGGGTTTGACCTCCCGGTGACAGGGGTTGCGCTGGACATGCGCGATAGCGCGGCGGTAACCGCCACGCTGGCGCAACCCTTCGATGTGATCTTCCATCTGGCCGCCATCGTATCCGGTCAGGCGGAGGCCGATTTCGACCTTGGGCTGGAGGTCAATCTTTTTGGGACACTGAACCTTTTTCAGGCGGCACGCTCCGCGGGGAATTGCCCGGTCGTCGTCTATGCATCCTCCCTCGCCGCGCATGGGGGGGAAGAACCCGAGGTGATCGTGGACGGGTTGGAGCTGAACCCGCAAACCTCCTATGGCACCCAAAAGGTGATCGGGGAGCTTCTGCTCAATGATATGTCCCGCCGGGGGATGATCGACGGGCGGGGGATGCGACTTCCGACTGTTTCGATCCGGCCGGGCAAACCCAATGCGGCAGCGTCCTCCTTCATGTCCTCGATCTTCCGCGACACGATGCAGGGCAAGCCATCCAATTGCCCGGTTGCGAAGGATTATCCGATCTATCACACCGCTCCCCGCACCGTGGTGGCCAACCTGATCCATGCCGCCGAACTGGATGGCAATGCCTTCGGCGCCAATCGCAATATCAACCTTCCGGGCCGCACTGACACCGTGGCAGAAATGATTGCCGCCATGACACTGGTGGCCGGACCCGAACCCGCCAGCCGTATTACCTGGAATGCCGATCCCGTCATCCAGAATATCGTCGCAGGCTGGCGCGGGCATGTGACGCCGCAAAAGGCACTGCGGCTGGGCTTCACCGCCGATCAGTCCTTTGCCGATACGGTACGCTGGTTCCTGGAGGACGATATCGTCACGGCCCGACAATGAAACCATATCAGCCACGGGAAGACCGCCCGCTTCTGGGGCTGGGCTTCATGTGTATTACGCTTGCACTTTTCACCTCGGTCGATACCTCGGCCAAATGGTTGATCCTGTCTGGGCTTCCGGTGATGCAGGTGGTGTTTGTCCGCTATGCGGGGCATTTCCTGACCTCGGCCCTCACCTTCCTGCCACGCGAAGGGATGGAAGCCTTCCGTTCCGAACGGCCGGGCCTGCAATTGCTCCGTGCCATTGCGCTGCTGATGGGGACGACCTTCAACTTCATCGCCCTGCAATATCTGCCGATCACCGTCACGACCGCGATCTATTTTGCCTCCCCCATCGTGATTACCATTCTTTCCGTCGTGTTTCTGGGCGAACGGATCGGAACGAAACGGGCCATGGCAATTCTGGTGGGGTTTGTCGGCGTGCTGATCGTCGTGGCCCCCTGGGGCGCGGGGTTTCATCCCGCGATGTTGCTGTCGCTCTGTTCCCTGCTTTCGGCATCCACCTTTTTCGTGCTGACGCGCCAGCTTGCCGGGGTGGATCCCAATTCAACAAGCCAGCTTTGGGCCTCGGGCACCGCAACGCTGGTCTTTCTGCCTCTTGGCCTTTCCGTCTGGGTCTGGCCCGAAACGGTGACAGGTTGGCTGGTCCTTGTCTTCATCGGAATTTTTGCCGCTGTCGGCCATGCCATCGCGGTTACGGCACATCGCTTTGCCAATGCCTCCACCCTGGCACCGATGACTTATATCCAGTCCATCTATGCCGCAGTTGCGGGTTACGTCATCTTCAACAACCTGCCGGGCTGGACCACGGCCATCGGCACGGGGATCATCATCGCCTCGGGTGTCTATATCTGGTGGCGCGAACGGGAACTGATGCTCCGCCGTCGACGGGTGGAGATGGCCTCCCTCACCCGCTGAGATGGCAGGAACGTTACGCGATCCGCCATCCTCCGACCTGATGAAAGATGGTTACTTTTGTCACGTTGACCCCCGATTGACATATCTGACTAAATTGATAAGTTTTGAACAGCCACGCATCCCCGGGTGCGAAGCCGCCTGAATTCCTGCCCGAAGAGTGGCAAACAGAAGGACCAGCATTCGCATGAAACCCCTCCGGCTGGCCACGAGCATGGCCGCAATCACCCTTGGGTTCACCCTTTCCGCCCATGCCGAAACAGACCGCACCCAGGTACTTGAAACCTATGCCGATATCGCGGCCGCTAAATATGCCGACAGCCTTGATGGTGCGCGGAACCTGCAAGGCGCGATTACCGCATTCATCGCCGAACCCACCAAGGAAGCCCTGATTGCCGCACGCGAGGCCTGGATTGCCGCGCGCGTGCCCTATCAACAATCCGAAGTCTATCGTTTCGGCAATGCCATCGTGGATGACTGGGAAGGCAAGGTAAATGCCTGGCCGCTGGATGAAGGATTGATCGATTATGTCGATGCCTCCTATGGCGGGCCGACCGATGCAAATGCGCTGGCAGCGCTGAATGTGATCGCCAATCCGACAATCAACATTGCCGGGCAGGAAATCGATGCCGCCAAGATCACCCCGGCACTGATTGGCGAGACGCTGAATGAGGCCGACGGTATCGAAACCAATGTCGCGCGTGGCTATCATGCCATCGAATTCCTGCTTTGGGGGCAGGATCTGAACGGCACCGGCCCAGGTGCCGGGGATCGCCCCCATACCGATTACGTTCAAGGTAATGGCTGCACCGGCGGCAATTGCGACCGGCGCGCGGCGTATCTTTCGGCGGCAACCGACCTGCTGATCGCGGATCTTGAGGAAATGGCCGCAAGCTGGGCCGAAGGTGGCGCCGCCCGTGCGGAGGTCCTGGCCGATGATGGCACGGGGCTTGTGGCAATGCTGACGGGGATGGGCAGCCTGTCCTATGGTGAACAGGCAGGGGAACGCATGCGGCTTGGCCTGATGCTCAACGACCCGGAGGAAGAACATGACTGCTTTTCCGACAACACCCATAACAGCCATTACTATGACGGGCTTGGCATTCAGAATGTCTATCTTGCACGTTATACCCGCCCCGATGGCACGGTAATCGAAGGCCCATCCCTTTCCGATCTTGTCACTGCGGCAGATCCGGCGCTGGATCAGGAAATGAAGGCCAAGCTTGATGTGACAATGGCCGCGCTCGGGGCAATCAAGACAGCAGCCGAGGAAGGTTTCACCTATGACATGATGCTGGAACGCGGCAATGAAAAGGGCGAGGCCCTGGTCATGGGCGGGGTCGATGCGCTGATCGATCAGACCCGGACGATAGAACGGATCGTCACGGCACTTGACCTTGACCAGATTGCCTTCGAAGGCTCCGACAGCCTCGATAACCCTTCTGCCGTCTTTCAGTGAACCACAATCACGCGGGGCGCGCGCGCTCCGCGTTCCCTGCGGCAAAAGGGGGCAGGCCAAATGGCTGGTTCTTTTCCCTTCAATGGCTTAGGCCGCAGCCAGAACATCGATACTGGACCTTTGCGTCATGGGCTCCACCTTCGTCTTTTCGACTTCGCGCCTGATCCTTTCCGGCCTCCTTTCCTGCAGCCTTTTTCCATCAACACTATCGGCCGAAGGGCTGGGCGATCCGCTGCCGAATATCATCCCCCGAACCGCGGCCGAGGCCGCACGCATCGCTACCGTCACGGCATTGCCCGAGGATTTCAGCGCCGCCCAGAAATATGAGGAAAACCCCGGCGGGGCGGCCACCGTCAGGGCGCGGCGCAATGCCGATGCCTTTTCCCAGCCTTCGGGCAACATGGATTTCGCGCGGGAACTGGATTTCAAGGTTGGCAACGGGCTGTTCCGCCGGATCTGGGTAACAGCACCCGCCTCAACCCAGGCATCTGACGGGCTGGGGCCATTCTATAACGCCCGGGGATGCCAGAATTGCCATATCAAGGACGGGCGCGGCCATCCGCCGGAAAACCCCGAAGATACGGCTGTTTCGCTTTTTCTGCGGGTTTCGGTTCCCGATGAAACCCCCGCAGATGCCGCGCAGATCGCAGATTACATCGCCACCGTGCCCGATCCGGTTTACGGGGGGCAGTTGCAGGATTTTGCCACCGCCGGCCACGATGCCGAATACCGTCTTGCGGTAAGCTGGGAAGAAATTCCCGTTACATTGTCGGATGGCGAAATGGCCCATCTGCGCAAACCTGACTGGCGGGCGGAGGATCTGGGCTATGGCCCGCTTGATCCACGGGCCATGTTATCCCCCCGCGTCGCGCCGCAGATGATCGGGCTGGGGCTCCTGGAGGCAATACCCGCCAGGGATATCCTGGCATTCGCCGACCCCGGGGATGCCGATGGCGACGGAATTTCCGGGCGCCCCAATATCGTGCCATCGGTGGAATTCGGCAAACCGATGCTGGGCCGTTTCGGATTGAAGGCCGGATCGCCGTCGATCCGCGAACAATCCGCTGCGGCTTTTTCCGGCGATATCGGAATTTCCACGCCGCTTTTCCCCGATCCATGGGGCGAATGTACCAAGGCGCAAACCGCTTGCCGCAACAGCATCCATGGTGATGATGCCGCACGCGGTGGCCTTGAGGTGGATGCCGAAGGGTTGGATTTGGTGACCTTCTACAGCCGCAATCTGGCCGTTCCCGCCCGGCGCGATGTGAATGACCTACAGGTCCTGCGTGGCAAACGGATCTTTCATGAGGCGGGCTGCGCAACCTGCCATCGCCCCAGTTTCGTGACCCATCGGCTTGAAGATCAGCCGGAGCAAAGCTTTCAGCTGATCTGGCCCTATACCGATCTTCTGCTTCATGACATGGGGGATGGCCTGGCCGATAACCGGCCGGAAGCCCGCGCAACGGGCCGTGAATGGCGCACGCCGCCCCTTTGGGGGATTGGCATGACCCGGCAGGTCAGCGGATATTCAAGCTTTCTGCATGACGGGCGGGCCCGCAGCCTGCTGGAGGCGATCCTGTGGCATGGTGGTGAGGCACAGAATGCACGCGATCATATCGTCACCGTTCCGGCCGAAGACCGCGCCGCCCTGATCCGTTTTCTGGGGAGCCTCTGAATGCGCCTCACCCTTTGCCTGTCTGCGCTGCTGATCCTGACCGCCCCCCTGGCGCGGGCTGATGTCGCCATGGCACTGCGGAACCATATCCTGCCCGGCTTTTCCGGTTTTGCCGCACAAACCGCGGGCCTTTCGGAAGCGGCGGCGCTTGATTGTCGCCCGGCCGCGTTGATCCCGGCTTATCATGCGGCTTTCGATGCCTGGATGACGGTGGCGGATCTGCGGATCGGGCCATCCGAAACCGGTGCGCTATCCGTCGCCTTCTGGCCCGATGATAAGGGGTTCACCGCCCGCACGCTCAGGCGGATGATTGCCGAGGCCGACCCCGTTATCGAGGATACGGAAGGCTTTACCGAGGTTTCAATCGCGGCACGGGGGCTTTTCGCACTGGAAATGCTGCTCTTTGATCCGGAATTTTCCGGTTACGATCAAAACAGCTATTCCTGCGCGCTTGCCCGGGCCATTGTCATTGATCTTGCCGCACAGGCGCAGGCATTGGACCGCGCCTGGGCCGGGGAATTTGCCGACGTCCTGACAAGCGCCGGGGCGGCGGAAAACAGCACCTATCTTGTCCCCGAGGAAGCCTTCCGGGCGCTTTACACACAGATGATGTTCTCGCTTGAACTCAGTGCCGATCTCAGGCTTGGCCGCCCGATGGGAACGCCGGAACGCCCCCGCCCCAGAATGGCGGAGGCCTGGCGATCAGACCGCAGCCTGCGCAATGTGACCCTGGCTGTGGATGCAGTTGAAAACCTGGCATTGATGCTGTCGGGCGAAGCCCTGCCCGGCACCCGATCGACGGCAAGCGCGGTTCATGAGGCCGCGGACAGGGTGACGGATCCGGGTTTCGGTAATATCGAAGATCCTACGGCCCGGTTCCACCTGGAAATCCTGCAAGGCGCTATCCGCAAGATGCATGATGCGATCCAGGATGAAATTGGCACGCCAAACGGGATCGTGGCAGGTTTCAACGCCCGGGACGGAGACTAGGTCATGACCACAAGACGCCGTTTTCTGGCAAGCCTTCTGGCGGCGGGGACAGCCCCGCATCTGGGCTGGGCGGCAGCAGGCAGCCCCACATATCTTGCGGCGGCCCGGGAACCCGATGGCAGTTTTGCCTTGTTCGGGCTTTCTGAGGCGGGGGAGGAAACCTTCCGCATTCCCCTGCCTGCACGGGGTCATGCCGGGGCAGGCCACCCCCGGCGGGCCGAGGCCGTGGCCTTCGCGCGCCGCCCCGGTACCTTCGCGCTGGTTTTCGATTGCGCAAGGGGGGAAATACGCCACCGCCTGACACCCCCCGAGGGACGGCAGTTCAACGGCCATGGTGTCTATCTGCAATCGGGCCGCCTGCTGGCAACCTCGGAACAGAAATCGGATGATAGCACGGGCCTCATCGGATTCTGGGATGCCGAACAGGACTATCGCCGGGTTGGCGAGGCCCCCAGCCATGGTATCGGCCCACATGATCTGCGGTTGATGCCCGATGGGAAAACGCTGGTCATCGCCAATGGCGGCATCGCAACCGACCCCACGGATCGCCGCAAGCTGAATATCGATACGATGCGCCCGAATCTTGCCTATCTGTCGACCGAAGGCACATTGCTGGAAATCCGGGAACTGGCCCCGGATCTTGCACAAAACTCCATCCGCCATCTGGCGCTGCGCAGTGACGGGCTGGTGGGGTTCGCGATGCAATGGGAAGGGGAACCCGGGGCGGCCACGCCGCTTCTGGGTCTGCACCGGCAGGGGAACGCGCCGATCCTTGCCCCTGCCCCGCTGGCAGAGGAATTGGCCATGAAAGGCTATGCAGGCAGCATCGCCTTCAACGGGGACGGCACCGAGATTGCCCTGACTTCGCCGCGCGGCGGACGGATGCACCGTTTCAGTGCCGAAGGGACATTCCTTGGGGCAATAAAACGATCCGATATCTGCGGGCTCGCCAGCCATCAGGCGGGACTTATCGCAAGCGATGGGCTGGGCGGCCTGATTCGCGTTTCACGCGAAACCGCCACCCCACTTGCACGAATGGACCGCGCCTGGGACAATCACATCGTTCATCTGGCGGGATAAGACGCTTCATGGTTTTGCCGTAAACCACAATCCGGCACCTACCCTAGACGAACGGATATCCCGAATTCCGAAAATGTGATAGTTTCCCGGATATTGGAGGACTATCATGGCTGCCAGAAAATCACCCGGGGACGCTGAACTCCGCAAGACCCTGCGCCGATATATACGTGCGCAAGGGGCCGACTATCTGCGTGATCCGAATATCACCTCAATCGGCGTCGGCCGCAAAAACGGCACTGGCGAAATCGGGCTGGTGTTTACTGTCGGGCAGAAGGCGGAACCTTCGGTCATCGAATCCCTTGGCAGTGAAATGCTTCCACGGCAGATTGAGATCGAAGGCTTCACGGTTGTTACCGATGTCATCGAGCGCAGCTATGAACCTTCCTTCAAACTGCTTGAGGCCGAGGCCCCCAACCCCCTGAAATCCCGTCTTGACCCGGTCATGCCCGGCGTAAGCGTAAGCCATGTCGACGGAACGGCCGGCACGCTTGGGATGATCGTTTTCGATACCGAAACAGGCGCGCCATGCATCCTTTCGAACTGGCATGTTCTGCACGGCAATACCGGAAAAATCGGCGACCCCATCGTGCAGCCGGGACCGCATGACGACAATAACATCGCAGATAACTTCTGTGGCACATTGCTGCGCAGCCATCTGGGGGCGGCCGGGGATTGTGCCCTCGCACGCCTTCAGGGCCGCGAATTCATCCGGGAAATCTATAACCTGAATGTCGCCCCCACCCGCATGGCCGAGGTGGAACTGGACGATCCCGTCGTCAAGACCGGACGCACCACCGAAACGACATATGGGGTGGTGCGGCGAACCGATGTCATGGCCAGGATCCATTACGGAAACCCGACGGGTGAGCATGAAATCGGCGGTTTTGAAATCGGCCCGGACCCTGACCGCCCGGCACCCAACAACGAAATCAGCATGGGGGGAGATTCCGGATCCGCCTGGATGATCGCGGAGGGGGACAAGGCGACGGATATTTTCGCAGGGCTTCATTTTGCAGGCGAAGGACGGGGAAACCCGGATGAACACGCCCTGGCCTGTTATCCCCGTTCGATTCGGAAGAAACTGAATTTCGACCTGACCCCGCCCGATATCGTGGTAATCGGCGATGACGGACCCGAAGCCTTCGGCGCAAGGGCGGGGTTTGACGGCACTTTTCTGGGCATGGCCGCGCCAATGCCGGAAATGTCATTGTCGATCAAGCGCGACGCGGTGAATTTCGGCAAGGCCCAGACAATCCCCTATACGCATTTCTCCGTTTGCCTGAGCGCGAAACACAAACTGGCCCGTTTCGTCGCCTGGACTATCGATGGCACAAGAAAGGTTCAGCTTGGTCGCCATGGCTTTCGCGTAGATCCCAGGATCGATGAAAGCCTGCAGCATGACAACATGCTCTATCGTGACAACAAACTTGACCGGGGGCATATCGCACGGCGGGCGGATCTGGCCTGGGGGCCGGTCCCCGAGGCCCGCCAGGCAAACAGGGATTCCTTCTACTACACCAATATCGCACCCCAGCATGAACGGTATAACCAGTCCCGCCGGGGGGGATTATGGGGCAGGCTGGAAAACCTTGTCCTTGAGGAAGCCGCCACTCGTGATATCCGGGTTTCCGTGATTGCCGGACCGATCTTCCGACCGGACGATCCGGAATATCGCGGTGCAAAGATCCCCCGTGATTATTGGAAACTGGTCGCCTATATCGGTGATGACGGGGGGCTGGCAGCCGCCTGTTTCCTGTTGTCGCAAAGCGACCTTCTGAGCGACATAGAGGCCATCGATTTTGATCCTTTCCGGCTCTATCAGATTTCGGTTGCGGAACTGGGCGAACGAACCGCATTGGGTTTCGAGGCCTATGAAGCGGCGGATATCACCCGGCGTGCCGAACGGCTTAGCCGGTCAAGCATGGAAAATCTGGGGGGAATATCCATCGCGCAGCCAATCCGGGAAATCGCAACCGCGCAGGATATCGCCATGTGATGACATCAGGGGCGGGGGCCAGCCGGATGGATCGGGGTGCAGGGCAGGTATGTGTCACCCCAGCGATGACAACGTCTTTCCCCAGGGCCGATCCAGGATTTCAGGCTCCAGTGCCAATAACGCGTGGATCGCGTCCGTGGCCTGCGGATAGGCTTCGGTCACGATGTCCAATGCCTTCCGGGCAATCAATTCGGGCGTGAAGGGCAGGTCCGATCCGCCGGGTGCGCTCAGGCATTCCCCCTGCAGGATACGCCCGTCGGCCAAGGTGATCTTCACCCTTGCCGGGCGGTCATGCGGAGGGGGCCGTTCCGGTTCATGTGCGGTAATCGTCACCAGATTGCGCAGGCGCACAAGATCCGGGCGACCAAGCGTTGTGGCATGAAACGCCCCTGCCCCGGCATGCCCGAAAACCAGCGTTGCCGCCGCGATATGCTGTATTGAAAACTTGGCCGCCAATGTCGTTTCCGGCTGGGCATTATCCAGCTTCCGGCCTTTCCAGTGGGTCGCCACCTCGATCCCCATCACATCTGCCGGATCAAGCGACTTGCCGGTGGCGGTCAGAACCGCCTCCACCGTTGAATGCGCATATTGGCAGCAGGCATGCATCTTGTGATAGGCATCATTCATTGCCCAGCTTGCCCCCAGCCCTTCGCATAGCGCAGGCGCATCGGTGGTCGCACCGAAAATGCGGGCGAAAACATCCGTCAGGCCCTGCGGACCGCCGGTAATCCCCAAAGGTGCCCAATCAGCAGCGCGTATCCCGTTTTGCGCGCAAATTCCCGGCCATACATTACGGATCAGTGCCCCCTCGATCGCATGGCCGAAAGGCCCCGGCAGCACCAATGTCGCTGCCGTGCAGATCGTCGCGGTCGTCTGATCCGCAGGCAGCTTGCGTAGCTTTGCAATTGCCGCCGCGGCGCCCACCGTGGCCAGACCCCCATGCGGATGAAGCACCAGCCCCGGAAAGCTGAATGCCATGGCAACCCGCGCAACCGTCTCATAGCCGGTGATCAGCGCCAGCAACATATCCCGCAGCGTGGCCTCCGACGCCTCACCTTCGGCAAGGAGCGCGGGGATGCAGTAAAGCGCGGCATGACAGACCGCCTTGCGATACCCGCCATCCAGTTCACACCAATCTGCGGCGGCCCCATTGGAAAGGGCGGCGGAATACCGATCCTGCCGCGTACCGGAACCGTCAAGTACCGTCGCCTCACCGCGCCCCGCCGCCTGCGCAAGGCCGGCACGCAGCGCGATCAGTTCAGGCTCATCCCGCGCCGCAAGAAGGGCCGCAAAATCATCGACGAGGATCAATGCCGCATGTTCCCGTACGGATTCGGGAACATCCCCCCATGTCAGGCCCGCAGACCATTGCGCCAGTTTGCCAAGTGCCTGTTCAACTTCGATATCTGGTATGTCGTTCATTGCGCCTACTTTGTCAGACTGGGCAGGAAGGTCACGATTTCGGGCATCATGATAAGCAATGCCAGCACGCAGACCTCCATCAGGATAAAGGGGGTAACGCCTGCGAACACCTCTTCCAGCCGCAACGGCACGGGCGACGAACTGCGCACCACAAACACGTTCAGCCCGATCGGCGGCGTGATCAGCGAAATCTCACACATCTTGATGACGATGACACCAAGCCAGATCGGATCATAGCCGACATTGATCATGACCGGATACATCACGGGCAAGGTCATGACCATGATCGCGATCGGTTCCAGCAGCATGCCCAGAACCAGAAACATCAGCGCAAAGCCGAGAAGGTAGGCGAAGGGCGTCATCTCCAGCGCGATCATCCAGTTGGAAACCGTACTGACAAGCCCGGTATAGGTCAGGAAACGCGCGAAAAGCATACCCCCGATGATGACCGAAAAGATGGTGGAGGATGTGAACACCGCCTCCAGAAAGGTTTCGCGCATCACCGAAGGTTCGGCACGACGTTTCAGGAAGACAATCAGGAAAGCCCCGAACGCCCCGACTGCCCCGGCATAGGTTGGCACGAAATACCCGCCATAGATTCCGCCGATCACCAACGTGAACAGAACCACGATCCCCCAGACATTCCTGAGCGAACGGATCTTGACCGCACGCGGGATCACTTCTTTTGGCAAAGGCGCTATTTCCGGACGGCGTTTGACCATGAAATAGATGCCACCCAGAAACACCACGGCTGTCAGGATGCCCGGTATCAGCCCGGCAACCAGCATCGTCCCCACCGATTGTTCGGTAATGATCGCGTAGATCACCATCAGCACCGAAGGCGGGATCATTGCGGCCAGTGTACCCGAAGCTGCGATACAACCCGCACTGAGGCGTTTGTCATAGCCAAGCTTGGTCATCTCCGGCATGGCCATCTTGGTAAAGACAGCCGCGTTGACGATGGTGGATCCCGAAGCCGCCCCGAAGGCCGCCGAGGCGATTGTCGTCGTCATCGCAAGCCCGCCGGGCAAGCGCGACATCCAGTTATAGGCAGCGGTATAGAGGTCCGTTGTCAATCGCGCCTGCGTGGCCAGGGACCCCATCAGAATGAACAAGGGGATCACCGCCAGCGTAAAGGAATTCGTGGTGGTGAAGGGAATGGTGGCAAGCTGCGCAAACGCCCCATCGGCACCAATGGTCAGATACATGCCCAGAAGTCCACCCAACCCCATTGCCACGCCGATATGCGCGCCGGAAACCAGAAGGATGGTAACAAGGATGATGGCAAGAATTGCTGCGGTAGCGGGATCAAGCAAGTCGTGAAACCTTCGATATCAGGGAATGGATCAGGCCTCAGCCCAGATGAATGGGGCGGGGATTGCCGAAATCGCGGATATCCCCGATCAGATCAAGTGCAAGCTGCACCAGCATCAGCACCGATCCGAACGCCAGAAGCGTGCGCGCGGGATAAAGCGGGAAACGGATCAATCCGCTGGTGGCTTCGCCCCATTGCCAACTGAACATCGCCTCGTTGATCGCCTGCCAGCTGAGCAACGCGAAAAACGCGATGGCACTGGCCGAGGCGATAATATCCATGCAGGATCGTATCCTGGGCCCCGCCCGCATGTAAAACAGCTCCACACGGATATGGCCGCGGCGGATCTGCGCATAGGCCAGCCCGCCGAACACGATCAGCACCATGGTGCTTTCGGTGACTTCGCGCGCGCCCGGCAGCGGACGGTTGAACGCGGTCCCAACCACATCACCAACCCCAAGGAACATTGAAATCAACAAGCCGATACTGCCAAATGCGACAGTAATCACGGCAATCCATTCCACCAGTTTTCGCATGCCGGCCTTTCCATGACAAAGAAGCCGGACAGTACGCTGCCCGGCCCCGGTTCGAATTGATCAGTTATCCGCAAGTTCGCGCCATTTGGCCGCAACCGCCGCGGCCTCCTCGCCCTTGCCCCGCGACGCCATGTCATCCACCCAATCCTGCAGAAGGTCAGGGGTTTTTGCCTGCCATTCGGCAGTCATTTCGGGCGATTGTTCAATGATGGTGGCCCCTGCAGCAACAAGCCGTTCGCCCGCCGCCGCTTCGGCCTCGTCAATCAGTTCGACATATCTGGCCTGGGCGATTTCGGCTTCCTCAAGGAAAATCGTCTGGATATCCTCGGGCAGCTTGTTCCATGTCCGTTCGCTGATCACGACAAGATGGCCCGCCATCGACAATGAGGGTCCGCAGTTGATCGGGCTGACCTCATTCAGGCGAAACGCCTCGACATTGCCCAGATTGAGGAAGGAATAGTCAAGCGCATCGCGCGACAGCGATTCATAAAGATCGCCGGTGCCAACCGTAACAGGCACCGCGCCCACTGCCGACATCATCTTGGGAATATCTGCACCAAAGGTACGGATTTTCTTGTTGGCAAGGCCGTCCAGCGATTTGCAGGCATCCGTCTTGCCGGTCATGAAATAGGACCCCAGCGGCTGGTGGAAAAAGCGCCGCACGCCAAGGTTTTTCAGCTCTTCTGCAAAGACCGGCAGTTCCTTGTAGGAATATTGCGCAATATCGATCGCCTCGCCCGGGCTGTCAAAGACGAAGGGAATTTGCATGGCACGGGCATAAAGCAGCTGATCGGCATAATAGCCCGGCACGATCGCCGCCATATCCACCGCACCGCGCGCCGCAAGGGCCAGCAGTTCATCCCCCTTGCCCAGACCACCGGAATAGACGGTATTGATCGCAACACGACCCTCGCTTCGCGTCTGTACCGCCTCGACGAATTCCCGTTCAACCGCCAGATAGGGGCTGTCGCTCAGGTAATGACCATATGTCATCCGGAATTCCTGCGCCTGCGCCGCGCCAAAGGCTGTCGCGGCCAGCGCAATGCCGCCAAACAGCGCCTTGCTGAAAATCATGATTCACTCCCTGTAATATTGTCATTATGGCCTTGCCGTGACGGCAAGCCCCACACATTGTCTTCGGAAAAGGAAATACTGTCCAACCCCGAAAAACTGTGAACAGTCTGCATGTATGGTTTTGTCTGTCAATGCCGGTCAGGACCTGATTATGCACCCGCAACAACACCCTTCGGCAGTGAACGGATATGGTCGGATACACCACCGACAGTCGTAACCCAGATATCGCTGCGATGTTGCAGAATATGGGCCAGGGCCCGGCGCAACGCCCGCAAACGATAGGGCTGCCCCATGATGAAGGGATGGGTGACAATCGTGCAGACCAGCGGATATTTCCGTGATTGCAGCAGCATTTCGTCGAAATGGTCAACGATCATCCGTTCAAATGACATCGCGCTTTCCTGCCGGAACACCATGCTGGGGGAATCATTGATTTCAACGGAATAGGGCACGGACAGGATCGGGCCGGATCTGGTCCGCATCCAGACCGGTTGATCATCCAGTGGCCAGTCCAGCATGAATTCATACCCCGCTTCGCGAAGCAGATCGAGCGTCACCTCGCTCTGGGCGAAATAGGGGCCCATCCAGCCCTTGGGTGCCCGGCCGGAAACTGCGCGGATCTCCTCCGTCACTTGTGCAATGAGCCTGCGTTCATCCTCCTCCGAAAGCCCATCCTGCCGTTCGCCATTAGTGCGGCCATGGCCGATGATTTCATCCCCTCGGGCCTTGATCTGTTCAAGGATCTGCGGGCAGTCGCGCAGCAGGATCGAATTGCAGTTATGCGAGGCCGGCAGGCCAAGTTCATCCATCAGGTCAAACAGGTACCATTGCCCGACCCGGTTCCCATAATCCCGCCAGGCATAGTTGCGATGGGTCTGCGGGGCATTCAGCACGGCGCTATCGCTGCCCAGCCCGTCACGATAGCTGAAAACCTCAAGATTGTTACAGATGCACAGGGCCAACCGCTTGCCTCCGGGCCAGTCATATGTCGGACGGGCGGGCAGGGGGCTGTATTCATATCGGTCGTGACGGTGCAGTTCCATCTTGTCCTTCCCCAAGCAGGATTTCCAAAAGGTGGGTACCGATTTTCGGATAAAGATCCTGTAAAAGCAAATAAACCCAAGCAGGTATTCGCGGGTAACGCCGCGAATACCTGCTTAGTAGCGGTCAAAACAGTCTTGCACGAAATCAACCGACGCGTCATGTGCAAGCGCCAGCATCAGCAGGATACGCGCCTTGTGCGGGCTCAGATCACCCCCGGCAACCCAACCCTGTTGCCGCAACCATCCGCGGCGCGATACCCGGCCGGAGCCGACACGCGACGCCTGCACCACCACCGCACCCGCCTCTGCCGCCTGTACCAGGGCGCGACGTTCCAGCGGGCTGCAAAGCCCCGGCGCAAACCCCGCCGAAACAAGGCCACGCGCACCGGCCGCCAATGCCGCATTCACCATTACCTCATCCGCCCCGGCATGGGCATAAAGAATATCCACCCGCGGCAAGCTTGTTTCTCCTGTCACACGAAACGGGGTGGCGGCGGTATGGGGGCGTTCGGGCCTGCGCGAATAGATCACCCCATCGGGGTCAACCGTACCCATGGGGCCGAATGCCCCTGAATGGAATGCATGCAAACGGTAGGTGGACCCTTTTGCAGCCTCGCGCGCGGCATGGATTTCATCATTCAGCACGATCAGGACCCCACGACCCGCACTTTGCGGATGGCCTGCAGCCCGCAGCGCAGCAATCGCATTTGCAACCGCATCGGTGCCGATCGTGTTAAGCGGCCTTTGCGCCCCGACCAGAACCACCGGCTGCGAAGATTTCAGCGTCAGGTTCAGGAAATAGGCGGTTTCCTCCAGCGTCGCGGTTCCATGCAGGATCACCACGCCACTGATGGCAGGGTCATCGCTCAACACCGTCTCGATCACCGCGGCCAGTCGCAACCAGTCCTGCGGGCCAATGGCGCTGGAGCTGACCTCCCGAAAGGGCACGGGCACCAGATCGGCATGATCCGAAAGCTGCGGGATGCGGGCAATTATCTGATCAACCGAAAGTTTCTGCCCCGTCTCGGGGTAATCGACGTAATCGGTTTCGCTGGCCGCAAGGGAGGAAATCGTACCCCCGGTGCCGATGATTGCAATGCGCGGGCGCATCAGCCCCGTTCCAGTTTTCGGTGTTGATAACGCCCGATGCCACGCGCGGCATCAACCAGGATACCATCCTCGACAACCGCCTGCCCACGCACAAGGCTGTGCCGTACGGCCCCCTTGAACTGCTTGCCTTCATAAATCGAATAGCCTGCGGATGACATCACATCTTCACGCCGCAACACCCATTCGGCGTCCAGATCAACCAGGGCCAGATCGGCATCAAAGCCCGGCGCGATCCGGCCCTTGGAACCAAGCCCCATCAACCGCGCCGGATTTTCCGCCAGCAAGGCCGTGATACGTTCCAGCGGGATCCCGCGCTCATGATATCCCTCAGTCAACATCACCGGCAGCAATGTCTCCATCCCCGGACAACCGGGCGCTGCCTTCCAGATGCCCCCTTCCTTGGAACTGGCATCGCGATGCACGTGATCGGTCGCCACCGTATCGATGCTGCCATCCGCAACCGCCCGCCAAAGGGCCTCACGATCAGCCGCATGGCGCAGGGGCGGGTTGATCTTGCCCATATCGCCACCCTGCCATGACACATCATGGGTCAGGTAATGCGGGCAGGTTTCCAGATGCACCACATCACCCGCCGCGCGCCGGGCAAGGGCCGCCTCAAGGGCCGCCGCCGACGAGGTATGCACCACATAGACCGGCGCGCCCGCCCGGTTGGCCAGCAAGGCCGCGCGCTGTACCGCATCCGCCTCTACATAACCGGGCCGGGATGCATCCCAGGCGGCAAGCCCGCCCTTGCCATCCGGATCGCGTTCCATTTCGCGTTTGCGCAACACCCAGGCCACCTCGATATTCTCGGGATGCGGCGCAACCATGCCGCCATGCGCCGCCGCAGCCTCGGCCAGCCGAAAAAGAAACCCGTCATCGATATCCGGCAGCCCAAGCCGCGCGCCCTCGCCACCCCGGTTGTTCATGAAGATTTTCAGGCTGGGGGCGCCATAGCGGGTAATATAATCGGGAACACCGCGCAGCTGGTCCTCGGTCGAGATGATGAAATGATAACCAAAATCAATCCGGGCACCGGCTTCGGTAACCGCGACCACCTCATCAAAAACCTCCTCATAGAGGCCGGTCCCCATAAGATAGGGTATCATGCAGGTCACACCCCCCCTTGCAGCGGCAGCCGTTTCACGATCGGCGTCTTCCGGCACGCGCGGGCGTGAAATATCCTTGCCATGGCCAAGATGAAGATGCGCGTCGATAACACCCGGCAGGATCACCAGCCCCGTTGCATCAAGCCTTCGCCTGGCATTGCCCCCCGCACCGGGTGCCAGGACCGCCACAATCTTGCCGGCAGCCACCGCGATATCACAGGCGGCGCGCCCCCGGCCAGGCAGCACGGCTTCGCCGCCCTCTATCAGCAGGTCAATTTCCGTCATGCAGCTTTCCCCCTATGGCACGTATGGATCGGGAAACCCCGCCCAGATCATCCGCCATCGACACAGACATCAGGGCATGATGCAAGGCATCAGCATCCGCAGCATTGGCGACCTGCGCAAGATTGGCATCAAATTTCGCGGCAATATCCGACCGGGCCGCCGGGCGTGAGGCATTGCCATAGACGTCGTCAATGCGCTGCTCCAGAACACGCCCGCCCTGCAGGCCAACGCGGATCAGCGCCTCGAAACGCGCCGGGAAACGGGCGTTTTCCAATGGAACCCAGCGGCTTTTGGTGGCCAGGGCAAGAACCTCCGGCCCGGCAGGTCGTTCAAAGCTCTGCAAGGTAATCGCCCCATCCACCAATCGCATGGCAACAGTGATGGGCAGGCTCCACCGTGCTGCATGGCCAACCGCCCGGCACTTTTCCTGCCAGGGTTCGCAAATGATGGCCGCCGCACCCTGGGGTACCCCGAATTCAATGAATGCCACCTCATCGGGATTTGGGATTCCATCGGCCAGCAGCCCCATGGCCTCAACAAACGGGTGCAGATAGTGGCAGCATGGGTGGAACTTGAACGCCGCCTGTTCCAGATGCCAGACCTGCCCCAGATCGGCCAGCATTGCCTCAAACCGGGTAGTCGCGGCGGCATCGTCGGCAAATATCCGAAACAGGCCAAAACGCCCTTCGATTGCCGTTTCCGGTCCGGTCAGGCCCGCTGCGGCCAAATCCGCTGCAATAATCCCGGCATGGGCGGCCCAGCCGGGATGCATGGATTTGACGGTGGAACCATTGGTCAGAAATTCAAATACGCCAGAGGCCTGACTCAGCGCGATACCAACCGCCGCCATCTGTCCGGCCCGGTCCAGCCCGCGCAATTGCGCGACGACCCCCGCCGCACAAAGCGCACCACCAACCGAGGTGAACTGAAAACCCTGCGCCTGAAATCCCCCTGCAGCCGCCAGGCCCAGACGGATCATCACCTCATACCACAGGGCATAGCTGCGCAACACCGCAGCACCGGAGGCCCCTGTCGCCTCACCCGCCGCCAATGCGGCAGCGGCCAGAACCGCACTGCCATGCACGATCGAACCGGTATGGGTGTCGTCATATTCCAGGCTATGGATCAGCCCGCCATTGATCAGGGCCGCATCGGCGGGCCGTGCCCCCTGCTGCTGCCCAAAGACCGAGGCCGCACCCCCCGTGGCCATCGCCTGCCCATGCCTGCGCCATGGCGCGCCGATGGCGCTCCCTGCAGCGGCATGGCCGACACCGACAGCATCAGCCAGATGCAACAGCGCAACCTCTTTCGCCCGGTCGGGCAATGGCCCTGTTTCCGACAGACGGTCAAGGATTGCCCCCAGCAATGTCATCAGGAAAGATCCCGCGCAGCCGCCAATGCCGCAAGCCGCCCAAGGGCCACCGCCGTCAAAAGCCCGTTACCCGACGCATAGCCCAGCGCACCGGCCCGTCCGCTGATCCCTGCCGCCGCCCCACCGCCGGCATAAAGGCCGGGGATCGTACTCCCATCCGCACGGACCACCCGCGCATCGGCATCGACATGCAACCCGCCCTGAGTATGGAACAAGGCAGGCACGACCCGGCAGGAATAAAACGGCCCCCGCAAGGGCGCGAGGCCATAGGTATTGCGACCGAACCTGTCCGCAACACCTTTTTTCGCCGCTGCATTATATTCGGCCAACGCCGCTTCAGCGGCCTTTCCGTCAAGCCCCTGCGCCGCTGCCGCCCCGGCCACGGTATCTGCCTTCTTCAAACCGCCATGGGCGTGGAGTTCGGCAAATTCCTCCTCTCCCATGGCAATTTCGAATATCCGCTGATCAAAGAGCGCCCAGGCATGGCTGCCCTGCGCCAGAACCACCCGCGCAAATCCGGAATAGCCCAGCGATTCATCGCCAAACCGTTGCCCATCAGCCCCCAGCAGCACACCGCCCTTTTCGATTGTCGTCCATGACAGCAGCGAACCATGCGGATCGGCCACTGCGGCATAGCCCTGATAGGCGGCCATGTTGTCCAGCCTGGCACCAAGCGCTTCACCCCAGATGACCGCCTCGCCATCGGAACCCGTGGCCCCGAAATACTGCGCCCTGGCAATCTCGGGACAAAACCGTTCAACAAGGTCACGGTTGGCCCCGAACCCGTTCAGCGCCAACAATACGGCCCGCGCGGCAATCTCGGTGTCGTCCCCATCCCCGGTATCGACAACGGCCCCTTTCACGGCATCACCCTCGACAATCAACCGCTTGACGGTATTTCCAACCGCCAGGGGAATATCGCGTGCCTCCACCGCCGCAAGAAGATCGGCAACCAGATCCGACCCCCGCCGCGATTCAGGCGCATGCAGGCGCGATACCGAATGGCCGATATGCTTGTATTCCGTGATCAGCCGGATTTTCGCCTGAACCGTATCAACCAGCCATTCCACGGTTTCCGCCGATACTTCCGCCATGCGCCGGACAAGCAGCACATCGTCGGTATCCCCGGCGATGCCCATCAGGTCACGGAAATAGGCCTCCGGATCGTCCTTGATCCCGGCTTCCGCCTGAAAACGACTGCCCGCCGCTGGAACGGAACCCGTGGATAGGGCAGAATTTCCGCCGGGCCGGGCCGTCTTTTCCACGATTGCAACCGACAATCCGGCATCTGCCGCCGCAATGGCCGCGCAAAGCCCGCAGGCCCCCGCACCAATGACCAGAAGGTCAAGCTCATCCGTCATGGCCCGCCCCCCTCAACCGATAGCACGCAGCGCGGCAAGTGTTGCCCCGGTCGTCATTACATCGGCATATTTCGCCGACATGTCGAACAGGTTCACGGCATGCGACGTGGCAGATCGGTCATAGACCGCATCCTCGGGCACGGTAATGCGGAAGTTATAAGCAAACCCGTCAACCACGGAACCGCGCACACATCCCGATGTGGTGCAGCCCGTTACCACCAGACTGTCAGCACCCGCATCAATCAGATAGCTGGCAAGCGGTGTGCCGAAAAATGCGCTTGGATGCTTTTTGGGCAAAAGGATATCGCCGGGCTGCGGCGCAATCTCGGGTACGAATTCATAGCCTTTCGCAGCAACCCCCATCAGCGCGGGAACCTTATCGGCCAGCCGACCCTGATCAAATTGTTCCTTGGGCGCGACATGGGGATACATCACGGGCCATCCCCTTTCCCGAAAAAGCGCCAGCAGCCGCGAAATATTTGCCACCGCATCCCAACCCACCTGCCCGCAGGAGGTGGGAAATTCCTTGATCGACTCCCAGAACGGTTGCGGCGTGGTGCCGACCGTCCTGTATTGCACGTCGATGATCAACAGGGCCGGACGCTTGCCCAGACCGGTCGGCTTGCCAAATCCTGCCGCGGCATAGGCGCGCTGTTCCTCTTCCCCGACAACATCATCCCAGATGCGTTTCATGTTCCACCCCTCTGCCTTCAGCTTTCGTGTTTGTAGGTCACTTCCAACCCGTCCCAATGCGGTTTGGCCACGGCCTGTTGACGTTCCTCGAATGAGGCAAGCAGATGCGCGACCCGTTCCAGATTGCCATCTTCCTTCAGGGCCTGCAGCACCTCCCGCGAGGCACGAAGGGCGGCCTGCAGGGCAGCATTGGCATAAAGAACCAGGGAGAACCCGTTTTCCGCAAACACCTCGCGTCCGGGGTCAGGGGTCTTGCCACCAAAGACGATATTGGCCACCTGCGGCACTGAAAGCTCTTTTCCGATACGGGCAAGTTCCTCAAAACTCCGCGGCGCCTCGACAAAGGTCATATCCGCCCCGGCCTCGATATAAGCCTGCGCGCGGTCAATCGCTGCATCAAGCCCCTCCGAGGCGCGGGCATCGGTGCGGGCAATGATCTGCACCTTCTGATCATGGCGTGCGTCTACCGCCGCCTTGATCTTCTGGACCATTTCATCGACGCCTATCACGCCCTTGCCGTTGAAATGGCCACAACGCTTGGGAAAGATCTGATCCTCGATCTGCAATCCCGACGCGCCCGCGCGTTCCAGGATCCTCACGGTCCGCACCATGTTGACGGCATTGCCAAAGCCGGTATCGGCATCGACGATGATCGGCAGTTCCACTGCATCGGCCATGCTGGAAACGACCTGCGCCACCTCCGTCAATGTCGTCAGCCCGATATCCGGTGCCCCCAATGACATATTGGCAATCCCCGCGCCGGTGGCATAGACCACCTCATAGCCCAGATCCTCGATCACCCGCGCGAACAGCGCATTCGCCGCACCCGGCGCGGTCACCGCGCTCCGTGTTGATACAAGCTGCCCAAGTCGTTCGGTCCTGTTCATCGGCCCTATTCCGTTTCGTTCCTGATATGCCTTGCCGAATTGCTGCGGCACTGTAAGTTAAAAGATGATCGGTCAACTGTCTCCTGTCAACAGTCTACGAATATTGATCTGCAAGATGTCCGCTTGATAGCTGTTGGCGTTTGTTGATCCGTTCGGTCAATTACGTTAACGCAAGTAAAATCCCGGGAGAAGCCTTCATGATAGAGCCGATCAAGCTGAACTCGCTGGCTTCAGAGGTATTCGACAGGGTCGTGGAAGCAATCACCTCGGGGGAATTCGAACCGGGCCAGAAGATTTCCGAAGCCCGCCTGGCGCGGGAACTGGGCATCAGCCGGGGTCCGATCCGCGAGGCCCTGCAACGTCTTGAAGGGCGGCTGGTCCAGCGAAAACCGAGGATCGGTGTCAGGGTCGTGGAATTTGGCTCCGATGAATTGCGCCAGCTTTTCTATCTGCGGGAGGCGATGGAAGGCATGGCCGCGCGTCTGACGGCCAAAACGGCCTCCGACGAATGGCTGGAAACCACGCGCGAGCTACTGGAAAAGGACGGCAGCCTGATCAAGGACAGCCACAGTTATCCCCAGACAGTCATGGATGAGGATTTCCATTTCGCCATTGCACGGGCGTCGGGCTGTGCGAATATTGAACGGCTTCTGCTATCGGAAGTTTACTACCAGCTGCGTATCCATCGGTTGAAATCCTCCGCCCGTCCGGGCCGCGCGACCGAAGCCCTGGCCGAACATCTGGTAATTTTCGACCGCATCGCGGCCCATGACCCCGACGGGGCCGAAGCCGCCATGCGCCAGCATATCCGTTCAGCCCGCGAAAGCACATTGGCACTTCTGTAACCTTCAGCCAGACCAGACCCAGGGGGCCGCCTTGCGCCGTCTTTCGGCAAATTCGGTGATCTGCCCGGAATGGATCGCGGTCAGATCAATATCATCCCAGCCATTCATGAGTTTCCTGCGCCAGACGGGATCAAGTTCAAACCCGATATCGTAACCCGCACCGGCAATTCGCATCCCTTCCAGGTCAACTTCCAGTGCCAGTGGCGCCGCCGCGATCAGCCGATCGGCGTCAGCTTCGGAAACCCGCGCAGGCAGCAAACCGTTATTCACCGAATTGGCCGCAAAGATATCCCCGAAGCTGGGTGCGATCACCACGCGGAACCCCCCATCGACAAGCGCGTAAACCGCCGCCTCGCGGGATGAACCACATCCGAAATTTCGCCGCGCAACCAGAATGGAGGCCTTGCCTTGGTTCAGCGGAAATCCGGCAATCGGCTTGCCATCATTGTCATGACGCAGGTCATAGAGAAGGAAACCGCCATAGCCCTGCGACCGGGGCGCCGACATGAAACGCGCGGGGATCAACTGATCGGTATCGATATTTTCCAGCGCAAGACCTGCGGCCTGCCCTTCAACTCTGGTCCACCCGCCCATCAGACGGCCCTCCCTTTCAGGAAATCGCGGACATCGGCCAGATGCCCCGTCACCGCCGCCGCCGCCGCCATCGCGGGGGACATCAGATGCGTACGCGCACCCGGGCCCTGCCGTCCCCGGAAGTTCCGGTTGGTGGTCGAGGCACAGCGTTTCCCTGGCGCCACCAGATCACCATTCATGCCCACGCACATCGAACAGCCCGAACCAACCCATTCCAGCCCCGCCTCGGTAAATATCCGGTCCAGCCCTTCCTGTTCGGCCTGAACCTTGACCAGTGAGGATCCCGGCGAAACCACCCCCGGCACCCGTGCCTTCCGCCCGGCCAGAACGGCGGCGGCGGCGCGCAGATCCTCAATCCGCGCATTGGTACAGGAACCGATGAAGACCTGATCCACCGGTACGCTGGTCAACGGACGGCCGGGTGCAAGACCCATATATTCCAGTGCCGCACCGATGCGCGCAGCCCGGGCAGGATCCTGTTCACGCGCCGGATCGGGCAGGCTGGCCGTGATTGGCAGCGCCTCCTCGGGCGAAGTGCCCCAGGTCACGACCGGGGCGATGTCGGCCATATCAAGACTGACCTCCTGGTCAAAGACGGCATCATCCTCTGTCACAAGCTGCGCCCAGATTTCGACTGCGGCATCGAAATCCCCGGGCGCAAAGGGGCGATCGCGCAGCCAGTCGAAGGTTGCCTGATCGGGCGCCACCACACCGCATCGCGCGCCACCTTCGATTGACAGGTTGCACAATGTCAGCCGTCCCTCGACCGAAAGCGCGCGAACAGCCGCCCCCGCATATTCGATCGCATGTCCGCGCGCGCCATCCGCGCCCAAACGCGCGATCCAGTGCAGCGCCATGTCCTTCGCACCCACACCCGGCGCGGCGGAGCCATCAAAGGCCAGCCGCATCCGGTGCGGTTTCTTCTGCCAGACCGTCTGGGTTGTCAGGACATGCGCAACCTCGGTCGCACCGATCCCGAACCCATAGGCGCCCAGCGCCCCATGGGTGGATGTATGGCTGTCACCGCAAACCACCAGCATCCCCGGCAGGGTCAGGCCCTGTTCCGGTCCCAGCACATGCACGATCCCCTGACGCGGATCGTTCAGCCCGAACATGCGGAAACCATGTTCTTCCGCATTTACCTGCAGGGTCCGCATCATGCGGGCAATGTCCGGGTCGGCAACCGGCTTGTCACGCGCACGGGTCGGCGCATAGTGATCGGCAACGCCCACGGTCAACCCGGGTTCCGCCAGCACGGCCCCGCGCGCGGCCAGCTTGCCAAATGCATGATGGGATCCCTCATGCACATAGTGGCGATCAACCCAAAGCAGCGTTGCGCCATCCTCTCGTGTCAGGATCGCATGGTCATCCCATAACTTGTCAAAAAGCGTGCGTGCCGTCCCTGTCACGTTTCATCACCCCTGCCTGTGTCACCCGCAATTACCGGTTCCCAATGTCTTTCACTCGACTGCCCAACCCGGTTCAGCATCATTTCCAGCCGAAACCTGTCAGGGCGGTAGAGGGCGGAAAGATGTTCTATCCCGCGCCCGTCAGTATCCAGAACCACCCGTTCCAGCAGGATCAGGGCGCTTCCCACCGCAATCTCCAGCGCCTCGGCCACATCCGGGGCCGAAAGCGTTGCCGATACCGATTGCCTGGCCTGGCCCACCGTCACACCCGAACGTTCCAGCAAACGAAACAGCGGCGTGGTGGCCAGATCGCTTTCCGAAAATGTGTTGGCAATATCTTCGGGGACATGGGTCGTAAGGTATGAAAACGGCCCATCGGCCACCTGACGCACCCTGACCGCACGTTGCGCCCGCTGACCGGGCGCAAGGCGCAGGGCCTCGGCCACGGGCGGGGGCGGGAGTTCATAGGAATAGGATAACAGCCGCGCCGTAGTCCCCTGCCCCATCTCCACCAGATGCGGCATCAGGCTCGCAAGATCCGCGACAATCTGGTTCATGCCCTGGGCCACGACGACATTGCCCGATCCGGCCCGCCGTTCGATCAGGCCCTCTTCCACCAGCACGTCGATTGCCCGCCGGATCGTAACCCGTGAAACGGCATGAAATTCGGCCAGGCGCAATTCCCCCGGAAGGGCCTGACCCACCGCGTGATCCCCGCGCAGGATGGCGTTACGCAGCAACAGATAGACGCGCTGCGCCTTGCCGCCTTCCGCTCGTTGCTGCACTCCGGCCATCAAAGCCCCTTTTTTCCACGACAGGGTCATCATGCAATGCCCACGCCGCTTCGAAAACAATAAAATGTATTTTCAAACAACAATAATCTGTATTATAAAAAATACAAGCTGCCTGAGGAGGATCCATGTCAAACATATCAGAACGCCGTTGCCGCCGGGGGATGACCGGATGAGCATCGATCCTATCACACTGGCGGTTCTGGCCGGCCGGATGGAACAGATCGCGGATGAGATGGACGCCACACTGTTTCGATCCGCCTTCAACCCGATCATCGCCGAAGCACATGATGCAAGCCACGGCCTTTATCACGCGGAAACGGGCGATACGCTGGTACAGGGTAAATCCGGCCTGCCGATCTTTGTCGGCGTCATGGCCTTTGCGGTCAAGGCGGTCATTGACAAGGCCAACCGCGATGGCGATCTGGAAGACGGCGATACCTATATTTTCAATGATGCGCATATCGGCGGCACCCATCTTTCCGACATGCGGCTGGTGCGACCCTATTTTCATGAAGGCAAGCTGTTTTGCCATCTTGCATCGGTCGGGCACTGGCATGATGTGGGCGGTGCGGTACCGGGCAATTACAACCCTCAGGCAACCGAAGTCTTTCAGGAAGCTTTCGTGCTGCCCCCGGTCAAGGTGGTCCGCAAGAACAAGCTGCAACAGGATGTCGTCGATATCATCCTGCGCAACACCCGCTTGCCGCTTTCGGCACAGGGCGATCTGAACGGGCAATTGAACGCCCTTGATCTGGGGGTGAAGCGGCTGGATGCGCTGCTGGCCGAATATGGCGCGGATACGGTACGTACCGCGCTGGACGCGCTTGGCGATCGGGCCGAGGCCCTGATCGGCGATGAATTGCAGGCCCTGCCCGATGGCCGCTGGGAAGCAACCGATTATCTCGACAATGACGGCATCACCGACAAGGCACTGCCAATCAAGGTGACGCTTGAAATCAGGGGCGACCGCATGTTGCTGGATTTCAACGGCACCGCCGGTTCCGTTGCCGGCCCGGTCAATATCTCATACGGGACTGCTGTGGCCTGCGTCTATGTTGCAACCAAGCACATCTTTCCCGGCCTTCCTGCCAATGCCGGCGTCATGCGGAAGATTGATATCAGGATCCCCGAAAAATCCCTGCTTTCAGCCGAATTTCCGGCCCCCACGGGCGGCTATACCGAAACCATCCTGCGGATGATCGATGTGATCTTTTCGGCCATGGCCAGGGCCGCGCCCGAGCATGTGGTTGCCAATGCCTATGGCACCATCAATGCGCTGTCGCTGGCCGGGCATCGCAAGGACGGGCGGCGTTGGGTCATGTTTTCCTTCTATGGCGGCGGGCATGGCGGATCTTCCGATGGCGATGGGCTGAACCATGGCAATGCCCCGATTTCAACCGCGACCATCCCTCCGGTCGAAATCCTGGAGGCCGCCTATCCGGTCATGTTCCGCCAATGGGCCCTGCGCCCCGACAGCGCCGGCACCGGCGAGACGCGCGGCGGGCTTGGTGCCATCTATGAAATCGAATTGCTGGAAAAATCCGCCGAGGTCTTTCTGTTCGGCGAACGCGGCCGCCATGCGCCAAAGGGAATTGCCGGTGGCAATGATGCCGCCCTGAATGACTTTGCCTATGAAAATGCCGGAAACTGGTCACGTCCGCCGCTTGTATCGAAGATGGTCGGGATCCGATTGGCACAGGGCGAAAGGGTCCGGCTGGAAACCCCCGGCGGCGGCGGTTACGGCAAGGCCGCAAACCGCAGCAAACAGGCCGTCGCCCGCGATGTCGCCCTTGGATATCAGACGCCAGAGGCCGCAGACGCCGCATATGGCCCGGCCTGGCGGGAGGAATGAACATGAAACGCGACACAATGATCGGCGTCGATGTCGGCGGCACTTTCACGGATATCTTCGTCCTCAATGAAACCACGGGCGAAGCCAGCGTTGCCAAGGTACCAACCAGCCGACCCGACCAGTCCGCGGGTTTCCTGACCGGTATTGCCTCCCGCGTGCCCGATCTGGGTTCCGTTGCCAGCGTCGTGCATGGCACCACGGCGGGCACCAATGCGCTTCTGGAACGAAAGGGGGCCCGGATCGGGGTCATCACCACCGAAGGTTTTTGCGATGTCCTGGAAATGCGACGCCGCGACCGCCCCCGGACATGGGGCCTGCGTGGTGACTTTCAACCCGTCGTCCCGCGCAACCTGCGACTTGAGGTTCCCGAACGGGTACTCGCCGACGGCACGGTGCACACACCCGTCGATCTCAAAGCTGTCCGCAAGGCTGGTCGGGCATTGCTGGACGCGGGCTGCAAGGCTGTCACGATCCTGTTCGTCAATGCCTATGCCAATGCGGAAAACGAACGTGCCGCCCTGACCGCCCTGCGGGAAATCTGGCCCAATGATCACATCTCCGCATCCAGTGAAATCCTGCCCGAGATCCGCGAATTCGAACGCTTCTCGACCACCGCACTGAACGCCTATCTGCAACCCGAGGTTTCGGGCTATCTCAACCGGCTGGAAACTGCGCTGACCCAGGGCGGCTTTGGCGGTGAATTCATGATCGTGCAATCCAATGGCGGGGTCATGGCCGTGAATACCGCCTGCCGCCTGCCGGTGCGGACTGCCCTGTCCGGCCCCGCCGCCGGGGTGATCGCCGCCAGCTATATCGCGCAATGCGCGGGCTTTTCCAACATCATCACCGGCGATATCGGCGGCACCTCGTTTGACGTATCGCTGATCGCCGATGGGCAGGCGGCCCTTGCGGCACAGACCTCCATCGATTTCGGCATGGTCGTACGCACCCCGATGATCGAAATCACAACCATCGGCGCGGGTGGCGGTTCCATCGCCTGGGTGGACAAGGGCGGATTGCTGAATATCGGCCCGGAAAGCGCCGGGTCGGACCCCGGCCCGGTCGCCTATGGCCGCGGCAATACCCGGCCCACGGTAACGGATGCCAATATCGTGCTGGGCCGGATCGACCCCGACCGCCCCATCGGTGGCGGCAAGCTTGACGTGTCAGCCGCACGTGCCGCCATTGCCGCGCATGTGGGAAAACCCCTGAACCTTGAAACCGAAGCCGCAGCCGAGGCAATCCTGCGTGTCGCGAATTCACGCATGGCCGGCGCAATCCGGCTGGTATCGATCGAACGCGGCCACGACCCCAAGAGCTTCGCCTATATGCCCTTTGGTGGCGGAGGGGCCCTGCATGCAGGGGCAATGCTGGCCGAGGTCGGCCTCGCACGGGCCATCGTGCCCCGCTATCCCGGTGTTACCTCCGCCATGGGCTGTGTCATCGCCGATATGCGGCAGGATTTCGTCCAGACGGTCAACATGATGACCGAAGATCTGGACACCGCCGCTTTTGGCAACCTGCTGCGTGAACATGAGGCCGAAGGCCAGCGGCTGCTGGATGCGGCAGGGGTCGGGTTCGAGGCGCAGGAGGTTTTGGTGGAAATTGACATGGCCTATGTCGGACAAACCCATACCGTTGCCGTGCCCCTGTCCCTGCAGCGCAACGGCGACACCATCGCCGATCCCGACCGCGAACAGATCGCGGAGGCCTTCGATGCCGCCTATCTTGCAGCCTTCGGGCGGCTGTTACCGGGGGGGATAACACGGGTTCTGAACCTGCGAACCGCCGTTGTGGGGCGCAGGCCAAAATTCGATCTGGCCACCCTTGCCCCCACCCCGGCTGCCAGCATCAAGGAAGCCCGGCGCGGCATTCGGCGGGTGCATGTTGGCGGTCAATGGCGCGATACCGAAATCCTTGACCGGCTTGAGCTGCCGGTTGGTGCGAAAATCGCGGGACCGGCCATTCTGGAACAGCCCGATACCACAATCCTGATCGAGCCCGGGCTGATCGGCACCGTGGATGGTTTCGGCAATGTCATCCTGACACGAAAGGACGGGGAATGAGCCTTGATCCAAAGCGCACGGCGCTGTTGACCATCGACTTGCAGAACGATTTCCTGGATCCGAAAGGCGCCTATGGGCGCGCGGGGCAATCGGCGGCGGCCATCACGGCCCTGCCTGCGCGTATCCGCCCCGTTTCGGAAGCCCTGCATGCGGCGGGCGGGGTTTTCATCTCGGCCCAGTTTACACTGGTGCCGGGGCCGGACGGGCCAATCATTGCATCGCATCTGGCCCGCCTGCGCCCCTTCCTCGGCAAGGGTGACTTCGAACCCGGCCAATGGGGGCACGCCTTGACCGACGCCCTGCAACCCGCCGATTTCACCGTGGAAAAGGTGGCCTATTCCGCCTTTTGGCAAACCCGGCTGGAACATATCCTGCGGGCAAGGGGGATCGACACCCTGATCGTGGGGGGGATCGTCACCAATGGCGGCGTCGCCTCCACGCTGCGTGATGCGCATCTGCGCAACCTGCACACCATCGTGCTGACGGATGGCTGTGCGGCCTTCCGCCCCGAAATCCATGAGGCAACGCTGCTTTCTCTCGCCTCGGTGACCGAACAGGTAAGCTGCGCCGAGGCGGTCAAACTGATCGGAGATCCCGCATGAGCCTGCGCGAACGACTGGCTGCACCACAAATCCTGCTGGCCCCCGGGGTCTATGACCCGCTGACCGCCGCCCTTGCCGAACAGGCCGGGTTCGAGGCGCTTTACCTTTCCGGCGCGGCCGTTGCCTATACGCGGCTTGGCCGGCCGGATATCGGCCTGTCCACCCAGACGGAAATGGCCGAAACCATGGCCCTTATCCGCGATCGGGTTGCCCTGCCCGTCGTCATCGATGCCGATACCGGCTTTGGCAACGCGCTGAATGCACAAAGGACGATGCGGATCTATGAACGCGCCGGGGCCAATGCGCTGCAGATCGAGGATCAGACATTTCCCAAACGTTGCGGCCACCTGTCCGACAAATCCCTGATCTCCACCAGCGAAATGGCGGGCAAGATTGCCGCCATGGCCGATACGCGCGCCTCGGATGCAACTCTTATCATCGCGCGCACGGATGCGATCGCGGTGGAAGGTTTTGACGCTGCGGTTGACCGCGCGGGCCAGTATCTTGAGGCCGGCGCAGATGCCCTGTTCATCGAAGCGCCACGCGACGGCGCGGAACTGGCACGGGTGGCACAAACTTTCAAGGGACGGGCACCGCTGATGGCCAATATGGTCGAAGGCGGGACCACCCCGATTTCGTCGGCCTCCGAACTGGAAAAGGTCGGCTTTGATCTGGTGATCTTCCCCGGCGGTATCGTGCGCGCCCTGGCCAATACCGCACGGGACTATTATGCCAGCCTGCATGCCAACGGATCCAACCGGCCCTTCGCGGACCGGATGCTTGATTTCGACGGGCTGAATGCGCTGATCGGCACCAATGAGATGCTTGCCACGGGTGCACGTTTCGCCAACCGGAAACCGAAACCGTGATCCGTCCCTCCCCCGACCGGTTCGAGGCCCATGTCGGGACATTGATCATCGGTGCCGGCGCCTGCGGGATGATCGCCGCCCTTGCCGCGACAGAGGCCGGGCAGGAGGTCATGGTACTGGAACGTGACCCGATCCCCACCGGGTCAACCGCCCTGTCGGCAGGGTTGATCCCCGCAGCCGGGACCCGCTGGCAAAAGGCGCTTGGCATCGCCGATGATCCCGACCGGTTTGCCGATGATATCCAGCGCAAGGCCCATGGCGAAAACGATCCGGCACTGGTTGCAGCCCTGACCCGAGGCGCGGCAGGCGTGGTGGAATGGCTGGCCGACCACCACGGCCTGCCCTTCAGCCTCGTTTCGGATTTCGACTATCCCGGTCACAGCCATCGCCGGATGCACGGGCTGCCTTCGCGTTCGGGTCAGGAACTGGTCGATGCGCTGCGCACAGCCTGTGAAACGGCCGGTATCGACATTCTTTGCAACGCGCCCGTCACCACGGTTTTCGCAACTGGTGACAGGGTACGCGGGGTTGGGATCACCCGCCCGGATGGCAGCGAAGACCAGATCGGCTGTGACCGGCTAATCCTGGCGTGCAACGGTTTTGGCGGCAATGCCGCGATGGTGGCTGAACACATGCCGGATATCGCCGCCGCGCTTTATTTCGGCCATGACGGCAATCAGGGCGATGCGATGATCTGGGGGCAGGCACTGGGCGGCGCCATTCGTCACCCGGGCGCCTATCAGGGCCATGGCAATGTCGCGCATCCTCATGGCATCCTGATTTCATGGGCCGTGATCACCCAGGGCGGATTTCAGGTCAATCACGAAGGACGACGGTTCTGGAACGAGGCGCAGGGCTATTCCGAGGCGGCCCGCGCGGTCATGGCCCAGCCGGGTGGCGAAGCTTTCGCAATCTTCGACAACCGCATCGCCAATATTGCCCGGCAATTCGCGGATTTCCGCAATGCGGAGGCGCAGGGTGCGATTCGTCAGGCCCCCGACACCCCCACCCTTGCGGATCTTCTGTCGCTTCCCGCATCCGCCCTGGAGGAAACACTGGCGGAGGTAACAGCCGCCAGCGCCGGACACACTGATCGCTTCGGACGTGACTGGTCGGGAACCACATTGTTGACGGCCCCGTTTTGCGCCGTGCGGGTGACGGGCGCCCTGTTTCACACCCAGGGCGGGCTGGTCACCGATGGGACGGGGCGGGTACAGCGCCAGGGCGGCGGGGCATTACCCAACCTCTGGGCCGGCGGTGGCGCCGCCTGCGGCGTTTCCGGCAGGGGCGATTCAGGCTACCTTTCAGGCAACGGCCTGCTTGCGGCCTGCGTTCTGGGCCGGGCGGCGGGCATGGACACATCGGCAACGGAATGAGCGGGCATCGCCTACCCTACCGGGCAAAGGCGCGCTGGAAACGCAGCTCCAGCCATCCGGTCAACCGAACCAGCGGCCAAAGCATGGCCACATAAATCAGCGCCGCACCGATCAGCGGGGTTGGATTGGCAAAAAGCGCCTGGGCATCTGTCGCCTGTTTCAACAGATCCGACATGGCAACGACCGAAGCCAGCGAGGTGTCCTTGATGATGCTGACGCAATTGGAGGCATGCGGCGGGATCACGATCCGCATGGTCTGTGGCAGGATCACCTTGCGCATCGTCAGCCAGAAACCGACACCAAGGGCCGAGGCCGCTTCGAACTGCCCTTTCGGCACGGCCTGGATCCCGGCCCGCATCACCTCCGCCGTATAGGCCCCGAGCACCATCGAAAGTGCGATCGCGGCCGCCGCAAAGGAAGACAGCACGATCCCGGCAAAGGGCAGGGCGTAATAGATCAGGATCAGCACCACCAATACCGGCATGGCGCGCATCAGATCGGTATAGCCAATGGCCAGAAGCTGGATCGGCCGGGGGGCATAAAGGCGCAACATGGCCACGCCAAGGCCCAGAAACGTTCCCACGACAATCGCGGTCATGCCCAGCACGATCGTCATGCCCAGCCCCCGCAACAGGATCGGGAAAGATCTGCGCATCACATCCGCATTGAAGAAAATATCTATGGCGTCCATGGCGTTTCCTTCATGATATCGCAGGCGGCAGGCATGACCGGACCCACCCGCCTGAACGAACAGACGGATGGGCCTGCGGCCTATTCCTGCATTGAAATCAGTTGGCGGATGTCGGTACCGGCATCGGCGTCACGGTATAGCTGCCCTCGGCGGGTGCCACGCCCATCCACTTTTCATAAAACGTGGCCATCGTGCCATCGGTCTTCATGTCAGAGATGATCTGGTTCACCTGCTCCAGGATTTCGGCATCCTTGGGCATCATCATCGCGAATTTTTCACCGGTTTCGATTTCGGTGCCCACGGTCAGCCCCTTCATCTGGGTAAAGGCATAACGCAGGCCCACGACATCGTTGACCACCGCATCGACCCGACCATTAAGCAGATCAGTCAGCATGTTCGCGGTTGTGTCATAGCTCTTGTAATCGGAAAAACCGATTTCCCCGGCCTTTTCCTTCAACCAGTTTTCACCAAAGGAGGTGGCGACGGAACCCACGATCTTGCCCTTCAACCCTTCAACCGAATCGATCTCCGATCCTTCCTTGACCCCGACGCCAAGCGCACCCGCGAAATAGGGCTGGGTAAAGGACTGACTTTGCAGACGTTCATCCGTGATCGTCAGCGAGGAGATCACCATATCCACGCGCCGCGAGGCCGAGGCGACGAAAAGCGCCTTGAAATCCATGCTTTCGATATTGGCGGTGGTACCCATCCGCTTGGCGATCTCGCGGACGATATCGACTTCAAATCCTTCGAATTCTCCGCTTTCGGTCTTGTTTTCCCAGGGCGGATTGGTCGGATAGGATCCGACGCGAAGCGGATCCTGCGCATGGGCCGAAAACGGCACCACAAGCCCGAGGGCTAACCCGGCCAGAAGTCCCAGGCTGAAGCGGCGGGATGGCATCATGAAAACCTCCTGTTGTTTGTGCCGGGCGTTTTATCTTCGCTGATTGCCCGGTTATGGGCGCAATGGTGCCATAACACAAAATGTTTTCAAGGGATATTTCGAGCTCAAAATTGTTTTCATGGCTCGTCCCGGTGGCCAGATGCCCTATTCGGTTATCTGATCCGTGGTTTTTGCCGAACGCGCCGTCAAGGGAGGTACAAGACGACCCAGGCGGGGTTCAGCCGCATCTTCCGGGGCGCCATGCCGTTTCTCAAGACTGGGTTCGCCGGGGATCGCGGGATTGTCATCCATCCCGATCACGCGGCGAAAGATCAGCATGTGCTGGGTGCTCATCTTTGAGCCGGTAAAGCCGGATCTTTCCTCACAGGGCAGGGTATCGGCACGCAGATATTCCCAGCCCTCCGCCCCCAGCCGGTTCATCACACTTGTCAGCGCCCGGGCAAAACGGTCCTGTGTCGTCTTGAGGCCCTTTGCCTTTTCCCCCCGTATCGGGGCCGGCACGACCTTGTATTCAAATCTCGTCATCGGCCTTTTCCCCTATCGGATGCGCGATCCCGCAACCTGCCTGACGGCAACCGGATCCATGATCCGCAGGCCGCGCTTTCTTCCACAAAAACGCGACAGTCTATAGCGCAAGACAATCGGTGGCGAAAGGGGGCGGACCGGCAAGGGGGCGCTTATGGCATGTTTTCGCGATGCCAGTCGCGCGGCAAATGCACCCGTTCAGAGGCCCAGCTTTTGTTTCACCAACTGATTTACCATCTGCGGGGCAGCCTTGCCGCCGCTGGCCTTGATGACCTGCCCCACGAACCAGCCCGCAAGTTTCGGGTTCTGCCTGGCCTTTTCCACCTGGGCAGGATTGGCTGCAATGATTTCATCCACCGCTGCTTCGATCGCGCCGGTATCGGTAACCTGTTTCATGCCGCGCGCAGCGGCGATCTCGGCGGGATCACCACCTTCGGTCCAGACGATTTCAAACAGGTCCTTGGCCATCTTGCCCGAGATTTCACCCGATCCGATCAGATCAAGGATCCCGCCAAGCTGGGCCGCCGATACCGGGGTATCCGCAATATCCAGCCCTTCCTTGTTGAGCCGTCCGAAAAGTTCATTGATAACCCAGTTCGCGGCCTGTTTCCCGTCACGTCCCCCGGCCACGGATTCAAAGAAATCCGCCGCATCCAGTTCAGCCGTCAGCACATTGGCATCGTAATCCGTTACCCCGAAATCCCCCATGAAGCGGGCCTTCTTGGCATCAGGCAATTCGGGCATGGAGGCCGCGATCTGATCAACCCATTCCTGTTCGATCTCCAGTGGCAACAGGTCCGGGCAGGGGAAATAGCGGTAATCATGCGCCTCTTCCTTGGATCGCATGGACCGCGTTTCCCCCTTGTCGGGATCATAAAGGCGGGTTTCCTGTTCCACCTCACCCCCATCTTCGAGGATTGCAATCTGGCGGCGCGCCTCATGATCAATGGCCTGCTGGATAAAGCGCATGGAATTCATGTTCTTGATCTCGCACCGCGTGCCAAGATGGGAAAAATCCTGTGTTTCCTGATATTTCTCATATTGCCCGGGACGGCAGACCGAAACATTGACATCGGCCCGCAGGTTGCCGTTTTGCATATTGCCGTCGCAGGTCCCCAGATAACGCAGGATCTGCCGCAGCTTGGTGACATAGGCCGCCGCCTCCTCCGGGCCGCGAATATCGGGACGGGAAACGATTTCCATCAACGCAACGCCGGTCCGGTTGAAATCGACGAAGGACAGGTTCGGATCCATGTCATGGATCGACTTGCCGGCATCCTGTTCAAGGTGGATCCGTTCGATCCGTACCAGCCGCGCGACACCCGGCCCCATTTCGACGACCACCTCACCTTCACCCACGATCGGATGATACAACTGGCTGATCTGATAACCCTGCGGCAGGTCGGGATAGAAATAATTCTTGCGGTCAAATGCCGAACGAAGGTGGATTTGCGCCTTCAGCCCCAGCCCGGAACGCACAGCCTGTTCAACACAGTAGTCATTGATGACGGGCAGCATCCCCGGCATGGCGCAATCGACGAAGGACACGTTGGAATTCGGTTCCGCCCCCACGGCTGTCGAGGCACCGGAAAACAGCTTGGCATTGGAAGAAACCTGGGCGTGGATTTCCATCCCGATAACCAGTTCCCAATCATGTTTCGCGCCCGCGATCACCTTGGGTTTCGGGGTCTCATAGCTCAGATCCAGCATTTCCGCATCCCGTCTTGCTTTGCCCCGTCTCTATGCCAGCGGCGCGGGCGGTTCAAGTCGGCGCTAAAGATCAGCGCAGGCGGAAAGCGATCTTGACTTCCTCCAGCGCATCCTTTTGCAGGGGCGACAAGGTTCCGGCGGCAGTGGCCGCATCGCGCAGCACTGCCATCAACGGATCGAACCCTTCGCCACCCTGCAGGTTCCGCAACCGTTTCAACAACCGCGTAAAGGCCGGAGCCCCGCCATTTGACTGCTGCGAAAGCCAGCGTCCCATGATCAGGGCCTCATCGGCCTCACCCGTGGTCATGGTGAACCGGGTTTCCAGCGATCTGGCCAGTTCCCTGTACTGTTCTTCCGACGGCAAGGCCCCGATTTCCAGAAAGGCCACCCCCGCCCCGGCGATGGCAAGGCGCGGATCCTCCACCGCATCGACCGGATGGATATTGGTTTTCCGGCGAAACCCGAAACGGCGGGCAGCGGCCATCACATCCCCCGCCATATCGGCCATTTCCCCGGCCATGTCCGCCGCGTTCCGTGCCCGCACCATCCAGAAATAAACGGCGCCAGCCAAGGCAAGAAGGCCCAATAGATATGGCATGTCCACCCCCACACAACAAACAGCGGTGGATCATAGGTACAATTCGGCACCACGGCAATATGGAACCCCAAATCAGCTTCAAATGCCCTATAATTATTGACGGGATCGCATGGCACGGCTAAGGCCATGTACCAAGGTTTGTTGATTCATTAGATAATCTTGCGGGGGCCATTGCCGTGTTTGGTGGCATTATTTATCTCATTGCAGATCTGTTGATTCTGGGTGGTATCCTCTATCTGTTGATATCCCAATCACGTCTGAAACGCCGGATCAGGACACTCGAAGGGCAGCTTTCCACCCACAGGCCAGCACCGGGCCCGGACATGGCCCAAAGCCCCGATACCGTGCCGCGCCCCGCCGCCGCGACTGGCAACAAGGTTGATGCCGAACTCGGGGGCCAAAGCGTTGAAAAAACCGCACCAATTCCAAGACCGCAGGTATCGGAACCTGCCCCGCCCGACGATCACCCCCACGCCTTCGTCTTCAGCACCGACAAGCTGCAAGCCCTTGGGCAATGGCTGCGCGGAAACTGGCCCCTGGCCCTGGCCGGGCTGTCCCTGGCCCTGGCGGGGGTCTTCATGGTGCAATACGGTGTCGAAAACGGGCTGCTGACGCCATTCTGGCGGGTCATGGGGGCGCTTGGCCTTGGCGCAGCACTTATTACCGGCGGTGAGGTGATCCGCCGCCGTCATGGCGATGACACTGATGAACCCACGCGCTTTCTGCCTTCCACGCTTTCCGCGGCGGGGTTGATTGCGCTCTTCGCGGGTATTCTGGCCGCACGCGGGCTTTATGGCCTGATCGGGCCGGGCCCGGCCATGGCGGGGCTGGTTCTGGTCGCCGCATTTGCCATCGTTCTGGGCTGGTTCCACGGCCCGGTGCTGACCGCAGGCGGGATCATTGGCGCCACTGCCGCACCCTTTCTGGTGGGCGGCAGTTCGGATACGCCCTGGTTTCTCTATTACTATTTTGCCCTGGTCGCCCTGGCCGGGCTGGCTGTCGATACGGTCAAGCGATGGGCCTGGGTTTCGGCGCTGGTCCTGATCGCGACGATTGCCGCGGCTGCGCTGATCTATGCGTTCGGCGCGGGCGGGCTGCATTTCCTGATCTTCCTTCTGATAATCACCGCAATGGCCCTGACCATTCCCGAACGCAGCCCCTACCCCGCACATGGCGGGACTTCGTTGCTGGGTATGGTGATGGGCCGCCGGCCCCTACCCGATTTCCCGACGCGGATCGCCATCGGGGTGATCCCCGCCGCCGCCATTGGTGGCGCTACGGTGATGCATCTGGCAGATACGGCGGCGGGCGCCTGGCAGGCAGTGGCAATGCTTTCGCTGATGCTTGCCGCAGCACTGATCTGGCTTCGCGGTGCACCGGCGCTGGCCGACCTTACGCTCGCGCCCGCACTGGCCCTGCTTGTGTCGATTGCCGGACAGGCAGGTTACTTCGGTCCGCTCTATACCGATTTCCTGGCAGTGCTGGATGCTCCGCCGGAAACCTCCACGCCGCTGACCATCACGATCCTGCTGGCTATCGCGGCGGTCGGCTCCGGCCTCGGCTTCTGGCGGATGCAGCGCGCGGCACAGGCAGGGGATGATCCTGTCCCCGCAATTCTCTGGGCCATAGGCGCGGCCTGTTACGCCCCTGTGGCGGTGCTGTTTCTGGAATTTGCGTGGCAACCGGGCCGGGTTCTGGGATCCTATGGATGGGCCTTGCATGCCATTGCCATTGCCGCAGGCATGACCCTGCTTGCCGAACGCACCGTTGCCGGACCGGATCTGGCCGAACGCCCCTTGCGCGCGGCAGGGTTTGCCGTATCGGCACTGACCATGATCGCGCTGGCGCTGTTCCTGCTGTTGTCGGGATCCGCCCTGACGCTGGCACTATCTGTGATGGTACTTGGCGTTGCCTTCATCGACCGGCGCCATGACCTGCCGCTTCTGGGCTGGTTCATCCAGCTTGCGATTATCGTCATCGCCTACCGGCTGATTGTCTATCCCGGCCTGATCTGGGCAGTCGAGGCGACACTGCCCGAAACCATTCTGGCCTATGGGGGCACGCTGGCCCTGCTGGGGGCAGGCTGGGTGATGCTTGAACGGCGCGCCGGTGATACCGTGCGGATCGTGGTCGAAAGCGGGATATGGACGCTATCAGCCGTCTTTGCCTGCGTCCTGCTGTTCCAGATCCTTGACGAAGAACGCCTCTATAGCCATTGGGGCGCGGGCCTGATTGCAACCGTCTGGTTCGCCTCGGCAGCCAACCAGGCCTATCGGTTACGCGCCGGGGGACGGTTTTTCAGAATCCTGCGTATTGTGCTGGCGGCAGTTTTTGCCTTCATCGGCCTCATATTCGCCCTGCTTCAGGCCACCTGGTTCAACCCCTTGGTCAATATGACCGAACAGGTGCAGGGACCATCATTGCTGAATAGCCTCGCGGTGGCCTACCTGCCACTCATGGCCGTTTTTGCCGTTGCCGCCTGGCGGCTCGATACGCTGCCACGCGTGGCCCGCTGGATCCTGACGGCAATTTCGGCAAGCTACGCGATATTCTATGTTGCGCTGGAAATCCGCCGAATCTGGCAGGGGCCAAATCTTTCGGGCCCCGGCGTTACCCAGCCCGAACTTTACAGCTACACGATCGCCATGATGGTTGCGGCCCTCGGCACGCTTCTTGTTGCCTTCTGGCGACGCCATACCCTCCTGCGCCGGATCGCCATGGCGGGGGTGGCGCTGACCGTGGCCAAGGTATTCCTGATCGACATGGCCGGGCTCAGCGGCCTGATCCGGGTCGCATCCTTCCTTGGGCTTGGACTTGCGATGGCCGGGCTGGCCTGGCTTGATCGGAAAATGTCAGCCCAATGGGGCAAGGCCCCGGCGCCACCGGATACATCACCGAACAAGGATCCGGGATAATCATGTCCGGATGAATACCGGACCTAGCGTCGTAAAACTGCCGGCGGTGCTTTCGCAACCGCCCAGTCAGGTCAGGTCATTTTATTGACATTTGCCAGAGCAAAGAAAACAATAATCGCTGGTATGACAAGGGCCATGATGGTCCAGACGCCCATACCAATCAGGATAACCTGATTGATAAGAACAACCGCCGTATAGGTATAGGCCGCCCATTTCTTCATCATCCACAAGCCCACCATGCAGACCAATCCGACGATCGAGGACAAGCCCAGATACGGTGGATACCAGGCTCCTATCTGCTGCGCCAGATCCGAAAAAATCAGCGGAACAACGATCAATGCACCGATAAAACCGAGTACGCAGATCACTGTTATGGATATTGGACGCTTCGCTTGTTCAACCGTTTCACTCATATGACTTATCTCCTGCAACATGTCCGGGCCGGCAGTCCCGACTACCCCGCCGTGTGACGGCAAGATTGCCTGATCTTCCTTCCCTATCAAGTGTTTTATGCAGCAGGATCCTGCTGCGTTCTCATGGTGCGTAAACACCCCCTTCAGCCACATCCCCCTTCAACTGTTTCCCAAGCTTGACAGATCTCATGTGATTGCATTATGTCCGGACATATGGACGTTCGGACATGGAGGGTAAAATGCGCCAGATCGGACCAAATCGATTCAGGGGAGAGATCGGCCTTTACTTCGAAGATTTTGAAGTTGGTCATATCTACGAACATCGTCCGGGACGCACCTTGACCGATCAGGACAATATCCAGTTTTCCCTGATGACGATGAACTATCATCCGATGCACTGTGATGCCCATTTCGCTTCGCAAAGCGAGTTCGGAAAGCTCCTGATCAACAGCGGACTGACGGTCGCAACGGTCCTGGGCATGTCCGTTCCGGAAGTGTCCGGCAAGGCAATCGCCAATCTGGGCTGGGAAGAAATCAAGCTGATGGCGCCGGTTTTTGCCGGCGATACGATCTATGCGGAAAGCGAAGTGCTGGATAAGCGCGAAAGCAAATCCCGCCCGGGACAGGGAATTGTCAAGGTCCGGACCTTGGGGAAAAAGCACGACGGCACTGTATTCATGAGTTTCGAACGCACTGCGCTGATCAAAAGCCGGGCGGCCGATGAGGTAAATCCGACAAACTACTGATCAAATCCGGCGACGGGAGGATATCGTCGCCAATTTACGGGAGGAAATATCCATGTTTCACAAGATGATAAGCACCGCATGCGCGGCAGCGGCAATCTGTGCGAATACCGCAATGGCCAGCGAACTGGTATTGCCCAGCGAAGTTGCCGCAACCCATTGGAAAACGGAATATATGGAACGTTTCGCCAGGGAAGTCGGCGAAGCCACCAACGGCGATATTGAGGTCAAGATCTTTCCCGCCGGGCAGATCTATTCTGATCAGGCGGCCCTGGCCGCCCTTGGCACCGGCGCTGTCCACATGGTCTGGCCGGTTTCGGTACGGCTGGAAACCATTGCGCCCGAAACCGGCGCGATCAACCTGCCCTTCGCCATCTCCGATGAGATGATGCAGAACGATTGCATGAATGTCGGCATTCGCGATCTCATGACCGAGGATCTGAAACAATCCGGCCTGCGCGTCCTGGGGCTGCTTCGCACCGCCGATTTGTATTTCATCTTTTCCGAACGCGAAGTCACGACCATGGACGACCTGCAGGGCACCAAGGTTCGCGTGACCGGCGGACGCGTGGTGCAGGATACCATGCGCGCACTTGGGATTTCCCCCGTTTCAATGGCAGCTTCCGAAATGTCGACGGCACTTAGCCAGGGTGCGATCGACGGTATTTTCACATCTCCCGCCGGCTGGTCCGAAATGATCGGCATGACCGGCAAGAACGCGTTTTATGTTCCGGGTTTTTCGATCCTGACCTATGCGGTGGTGGTGGATGACATGTGGTTCCAGTCACTGTCCGATACCAACCGCAATGCCATCCAGGCCAGTATTGACGGGATCACCGCGACCCAGTGGGAAGAAGCCATCGCAAAGGATCAGGAATCGCTTGACAAGATGACATCACAGGGGGCGAACCTCGTGATTGCCGATGACGAACAGGTCACGAAATGGAAGGAACTGACCGCCGAAACCTCGGCCAGTTTTTCCGACAGCTACCCGGAAGCCGCCAATGCCCTGAAGGAACTGGAGGCCCAGTGTGGCATCCCCGGCTGATCGCAATGAAACGACCGGCGGCACATCACCGCCGGTTCGTCCCACGTTCTGGCAGAAATTCGAACGTGGACCACTGACCGCGGCCGGGTCAATCATGTTCCTTGTCGCAACGGGCATCATGTTGTTCGAGGCCGCCGGTCGCGCCTTTCTTGATCATAGCTGGTTCTGGGCCGAGGAAGCCGTGCGTTTCCTCATCCTCTGGGCGTTTTTCATCACGCTTGGCGCAGCCGGATCGGGGGGCTATCACATCCGCAGCGACCTCATGGTTCAAAAGCTGCACCTGCGCTATCGCGTTGTCGTCGGCGGCCTTGCAGCCCTGATCGGTCTTGGCTTTTCGGCCATCCTGTTCTGGGGCTCAATCCCGCAGATCCGCCGTTACTACACGATGGGAATGCTGTCCGAATCCAATCTCGAACTGCCCATGTGGCTGGTTTTCATGGCCATGCCGATCGGCGCCGTCCTGTTTGCGATTTACTACATTCAACTGCTCATGCGTGCGGTTCGCGGTACGGATCCCTTTGCCGAAGACCACAACGCCGTGGCCGGAAAGTTCTGAACCATGATCCTTGCCATAGCCCTGGTTCTCATCCTGGTCCTCCTGTCGCTTGGCGCACATGTCGCCGCGGTACTGGGCCTTGTCACGGCGGTTATCGTGTTGTCGGTCAGCGGTGTCCCCGCAACCGTCATCGCACAGACCGCGTTTTCCTCGGTAAACTCCTACCCGCTGATCGCAATCCCGATGTTCATTCTTGCGGGCAATCTGATGATGCGCGGCAATATCGCGGCACTGATGATCGATCTTGTCGGCTCCATCGTGCGTGCCATCCGCGGCGGGTTGGCACTGACAGTCCTGACATGTTCGGTGTTCTTCGCGGCGGTTTCCGGCTCTTCGGTCGGATCGGCCGCCGCCATCGGCCGCTCCACAGTCGCGGGGCTGAGGGAAGAGGAATATCCACCCCGTTTTGCCGCCGCCATCGTCGCCGTTGGCGGGACGCTCGGCCTCATGATTCCGCCTTCCCTTGGTTTCATCCTGATCGGCTCCATCGTCGGCCTGCCCATTGACAGGCTGTTCATCGCCGGGCTGCTGCCGGGAATAATGGAAGCGACGCTTCTGTCGGTTGCAACCTTCTGGCTCAGCCGGCATGGAAACTACGGGGCCAAGACAACAGCGCCGGACTGGAAAAAATTTGGCCAGCTTCTGCCAAGGACACTTCCCGCGCTGCTCATGCCCGTCCTGGTTCTCGGCTCGATCTACACGGGCTTCATGACACCGACCGAAGTTTCCGCCTTCGCCGCCGCCTATGCCCTGTTGCTCTGCCTGTTTGTCTATCGTTCGATCAACCTGCGCGGCATTTGGGAAACAACCCGCGAAAGCCTGCTTCAGACCTCGATGATCTTCGCCGTGGTCATGGGCGGGAGCATGCTGGGATTCATCCTTGCCCGGATGGGGGTTTCGGCCCAATTGGTTGGCTCCCTGCAAGAGGCCGGGCTGACATGGTGGCAGTTTCTGATCGTGGTCAACCTGGTCCTGCTGGCCATGGGCATGTTCCTGGACGGGATCGCCCTGATTGTCCTGACGGCGCCGCTGCTGTTTCCCATGGCACAGGCCCTGGGGATCGATCCCGTCCATTTCGCGGTCATCATGGTGGCCAATGTGGAAATCGCGACACTGACGCCGCCAATCGGGCTGAATCTTTTCGTGATGAGCGGCATTGCCCGGATCCCGGTGCATGAGGTCGCGCGCGGGGTGCTGCCTTTCTATGCGGTGCGCCTGACCGGTCTTGCGCTGGTTTCGTTCATCCCGGCGATTTCACTGGCGCTGATCTGACAGAGGGAGGAAATCATGAAAGACCAAGCTGCAAATACCCGGATCGCAACGCCCATCGCACAGGAGCTTGCAGCCTTCGCGGTCAATCTTGAACCGAAGGCCATTCCCGATGGTGTGAAAACCCGCGCACGGCTTCTGATGCTGGACGCTTTCGGTATCGCACTGGCCTCGACGCAATATGACTTTGCACACCGTGCCCATGCGGCCCTGACCGAACTTGGTGCCGGGGGCAGTCGGAATGTCATCGGCTTCGGCACCCGGCTGCAAGCCCGCGATGCGGCAATGCTGAACGGGCTTCTGATCCACGGGCTCGACTACGACGACACCCATACGCCGGGTGTGATCCATGCCACGGCCTCGGTCTTGCCCGCGGCCTTCACCATGGCCCTTGAAACCGGCGTCAGCGGAGAGGACATGCAGACCGCCTATATCGCCGGCATGGAAGTCGCGACGCGGCTGGGTACCGTGGCATGTGGCGGGTTTCACCAGGTCGGTTTTCACCCGACAGGGGTGATTGGCATATTCGGGGCCGTCATCGCGGCGGGCCGGTTGCGCGGCCTGACCGGGGCGCAGCTGGCAACAGCCCAGGGCATTGCCCTGTCCATGGCCAGCGGGTCGCTCGAATTCCTGCAGGACGGTGCCTGGACCAAGCGGATGCATCCGGGTTGGGCCGCCGCCTCGGCCCTGACGGCAGTGGCCATGGCCCGGCATGGCTTTGTCGCACCAAAGGCCGTCTATGAAGGGCGTTTCGGCTTTTTCAATGCCTATCTGGGTGAACGCGCCTCTTCCGTTGATCTTGGGATCGCAACCGCCGGATTGGGCACGGATTGGGAAATCATGAATGTCGCGATCAAGCCGATGCCGGCCTGCCACTTCACCCATGCCTGCGCCGATGCGGCGGTTGCCCTGCACGCGGCCAACGGCCTCAAGCCCGGTGACATCGAAGAGGTGGTGGCGCTTGTGCCCGAGGAGGTCATCAAGACGGTCTGCGAACCGCGTGAAACCAAGATCCGGCCCCAGAACAGCTATGATGCGCAATTCTCGATCCCCTATGCGGTGGCCTGCGGCCTGTTGCGGGGAAGGTTCGGCCTACCCGACCTTGAACAGGACGCCTTCACCGCCCCGGAAATCCTGGACTTCATGCCGAAGGTCCGGCATGAGATCGACCCCAATTCCCGCTTTCCGAAATATTATTCCGGTGAGGTCATCATCCGTACCAGGGACGGGCGCAAGATAAGGCATCGCGAGGACGTGAATCGCGGCGCCTCCGATCGTCCGCTGAGCGCGGAAGACATCACCAGGAAATTTACCGAAAACGCCAGCATGAGCTGCGCGCCGGCAAACATCACGCGCCTGCGCGACGCCATCCTGACACTCGATGGGGCAGACAGCCTCGCACCGCTTGAATGCGCGCTTGCCCGGCAGACCAACTGAGGGGATAACCCAATGACCGAAATGCAAGAACAGGATCGCATGATCCTCGATTCCGTGGACCGCTTCTGCAAGACCGACGTGGACCCCTATGTGCACGAACTGGAAGCGCGGGACGAATATCCCGAAAAGATCGTCGAAAAGATGAAGGAGATGGGCCTTTTCGGCTGCATCATCGCCGAGGAATACGGCGGTCTCGGCCTTTCGACAGAGGTTTACGCCCAGATCATCGAACGCATCTCCCGCTCCTGGATGTCGGTCTCGGGTATCATCAATTCACACCTGATCATGGCTTCGGCGGTGCAACGCGCCGGAACCGATGAACAAAAGGCCGAATTCCTGCCCCAATTCGCCACCGGTGAACTGCGTGGCGGTATCGGCCTGACCGAACCGGATGCGGGGACCGACCTGCAGGCCATCCGCACCGTCGCCAGGCGCGACGGGGACGATTACGTAGTCAACGGGACAAAGACATGGATCACCAATTCCATGTATGGAAACTGCATCGCCCTGCTGGTCAAGACCGATCCGAAGGCGGAACCCCGCCATCGCGGCATGTCACTGTTGATCGCGCAGAAGGGTCCGGGTTTCAACGTGGCGCGCAAGCTGGAAAAGCTCGGCTATCGTGGAATCGACACCTGTGAACTGGAATTCAAGGACTACCGTGTTCCCATCAACCGCCTCATCGGCGGCGAGGAAGGCAAGGGGCTCAAACAGATCCTGTCCGGGCTGGAACTGGGCCGCATCAACGTGGCGGCGCGCGGGGTTGGCGTTGCACAGGCAGCGCTGGACGAGGCAACGCGCTATTCCCAGACGCGCAGAACCTTTGGAAAACCGATCTGCGAACATCAGGCAATCCAACTGCAACTGGGGGAAATGGCCACCCGTGCCGAAGCCGCGCGCTTGCTGACACTCTCCGCCGCGCGGGCCTATGACCGGGGTGAACGCTGTGACATGGAAGCGGGCATGGCCAAGTATTTTTCCACCGAGGCCGCGCTTGAAAATTCCACGGCTGCCCTGCGTATCCATGGCGGTTACGGGTATTCCAAGGAATATAACGTGGAACGCCTTTATCGCGACGCGCCCCTTCTGACGATCGGCGAAGGCACCAACGAATTGCAGCGCATCATCATCGCGAAGCAGCAGGTTGAAAGGAACCCGGCATGACACTTCCCTTGGACGGGCTGCGGATACTGGCGGTCGAACAATATGGCGCCGGGCCGTTTGGTACCCAGCATCTGGCCGACCTTGGCGCCGAGGTGATCAAGATCGAAAATGCCGCACAGGGCGGCGATGTCGGTCGCCTTGTGGGGCCGCATTTCTTTGGCGAAGGTGACAGCCATTTCTATCAGGCCTTCAACCGGAACAAGCGGTCGATCACGCTGGATCTGAAATCCGCGCAGGGTCGCACGGCGCTGCACAAGCTGGTGGAGGGCGCCGACGCCGTTTTCAACAACCTGCGCGGTGATCTGCCTGCAAAGCTGGGCCTTGACTATGCCGTGCTTGGCAAGGTGAAAAAGGATATCGTCTGCTGCCACCTGTCAGCCTATGGCCGGGACGGGACGCGCGCGAACTGGCCGGGCTACGATTATCTGATGCAGGCCGAAGCCGGGTATCTTTCGGTAACCGGCGAACCCGGTCAGCCGCCGTCGCGCTTTGGCCTGTCGGTCATCGACATGATGACCGGCACCATGTCGGCGCTGGCGCTGGTTTCCGCCGTGCTGGGGGCGCGGGCAACAGGTCAGGGACGCGATATTGATACCTCGCTTTACGAAGTCGCCATGCACAATCTTGGCTATCTCGCCACATGGTATCTGAATGAGGGCGTCAATACCGGGCGTCACCCACGTTCGGCACATCCTTCCCTGACGCCTTCGCAACTGTATAAAACCAGCGATGGCTGGATCTTTGTCATGTGCAACAAGGAAAAATTCTGGGGGGTGTTTTGCGATGCGATCGGCAAACCGGAATGGAAAACCGACAGCCGTTTCAACACTTTCAAGGCACGCCTCGAAAACCGTGACCTGCTGACCGAAGTTATGGATCAGGTTCTCATGGAAGATACGGCCGAAGCCTGGATGACCAGGCTGGGCGGAAAGGTACCCGCCTCGCCCGTATATGATGTGGGGTCCGCGCTGGATGCACCCTTCGCCCGGGAACGTGGCATGATTGCCGAGGTCCCGCATCCGGCACGGGGCAAGATCGGCACGGTCGCCTGCCCGATCAGATGTCCGGGGGATGATCTGCCCCTGCGCCCCGGTCCCGCGCTTGGGGCGGATAACGATGACATCCTCGGCGCAATCGGTATGTTGCATCCGGAGGATATGAAAAACACAGGATGAAGGGCATGGACAAGGAAACCCGTTTCGGGGGGCGGACACGCTACGCGGCCCTCGCCGAGGCGCTTCTGGATGATATCCAGTCGGGGCGCTACCCCGTCGGCAGCCTGCTACCGCCAGAAACGGATCTGTGTCGCGAATTCGACGTTTCACGCCATACCGTGCGGGAGGCATTGCGGCGACTTGTCGATCTGGGCCTGTTGTCCAGACAGGCCGGCGTGGGGACCACCGTTCGCGCGAACCGCATCGCTTCGCGCTATGTTCAGACGGGGGAAAATGCCAGTGACCTGATGCGATATGTCAGGGATGTGAACCTGCATATTTCCGGTTCGGATGATGTGATCGCCACGGGCAATCTGGCCAGCCTCATCGGATCAAGCGAAGGCAGGGCCTGGTTGCACCTGACGGGCGAACGATTCATGTCGGATGATCCAACACCCATCGCCCTGACCGATATCTGGATTGCCCGCCCCTATCGCGGTGTTGCCGACGGTCTGGTCACACCATCCGAACCAATCTATGCAATGATCGAACGGCGTTACGGGCTGACAACGGCAGAAATCCGTCAAAGGGTTGAGGCCGTGATCCTGACAGATGAGGCAACAGGCCGGCTGGGCGTCGCCCCGGGGGCGCCGGGGCTGCGGATCACCCGGACCTATGTCGCCGATTCCGGTGAAATCTATGAAACCGCCATTTCGCTGCACCCCGGTGAACGGTTCAGCTACACCAGCACTTTCCGCGTTGAGACACAGTTGCCGGACACCCCATGAAATCGACCTGGACAATCCTCGCGATTACCCTTGCGATTCAGGCAATGATCTCGGCAGCGGCCCTGGCCGGGCCGGTCCTGGCGCCGGAAATCGCCGAGGCAATTGGCCTGCGCGCGGTGCTTGTGGGCGTGCAGGTCGGTCTCATCTATGCGGCAGCGGCAATATCATCGCTGGCCTCGGGCGATATCATTCGCCGTCAGGGCGCCATGCGCACCAGCCAGATCGCCCTGACCCTTGCGGCCCTCGGGCTCTTGCTGTCGCTTGTCGGCACGATCCCCATGATCGCGATGGGCGCATTGCTGATCGGCCTGGGGTATGGGGTCGTCACTCCGGCAAGTTCCCATCTGCTGGCACAATCAACGCCACGCAACAGGATGGGCATCGTCTTTTCCCTGAAACAAACCGGCGTGCCGCTGGGCGGTATCCTTGCCGGGCTGGTCCTGCCACCGGTAACCGGTGCCCTGGGATGGCGCGTTGCAATCGGGCTTTGCGTACTGGCCTGCCTGGCTGTCGCAATCTGTGCGCAAGGCTTTCAAGCAATACTCGATCAGGACCGGCAATCGCAAACCAGGGGCAATGGCATGCTTCGGACGTTCAGGGGATTGCTGGACAACAAGGTCCTGCGTGAACTGGCGCTGATCTCTTTCATATTCGCCGCGATGCAACTGATCCTCAGCGGCTTTCTCGTGACCTTCCTGACCGAAGCGCGCGGATTTTCCCTTGCAACCGCTGGGGCGGTGCTGGCGTTGGCACAGGCGGCGGGGGTCGGGGGGCGGCTTCTTTGGGGTTGGTGCGCGGATCATGTGCTGTCGGCAAGACAGGTGCTGACGCTTCTGGCCTTCGTATCCGCCATTTGCGCGGGCATCTTCTGCTATGGCTCCGACACAGGCACCCTTGTGCTTTTGGGCGGCGCATCTGCCGTCTTTGGGGCTGCGGCCATCGGCTGGAACGGTGTCTTCCTGGCCGAAGTTGCGCGGGTCGTGCCACGCGAAACCGTTGCCACGGCCACGGGTGCGGTCCTGTTCATGACCTATGCCGGTGTTGTTGTCGGGCCGCCCCTTTTTGCGGTTCTTGTCGCACACATCGGGTTTGGATCGGCCTTTGGCGTCGCAGGCGCCATCATGGCAATCCTGGCACTGTTTCTTGCATTTGGAAGCCGCCCCGGCACGATCGCCGGATCAAGGAGTTCGACATGATTGCTACCGCCCGTTCCTTCCTGTTTGTTCCCGGTGATCGGGATGACCGTTTCGACAAGGCAATCGCCGCCGGCGCAGATTGCACGATCCTCGACCTTGAAGATGCCGTGCGCCCCGAAGAAAAAGCCACCGCACGGCGCAAGGTGTCGGGCTGGCTGGCCGCCGGGAATCGTGCGGCTGTCCGGATCAACTCACGCGATACCGAATATTATCGGGATGATCTTGATCTGCTGCGCTCCGAAAACATCACGGCTGTGTTCCTGCCCAAGGCGCAATCGGAAGAAGACTGCCACGATGTCCTGCAGGCCATGAAACCCGGCGTCGCGCTCTTGCCACTTGTGGAATGCGCCATCGGCTTGATGGCCGCGCCGCGTATTGCCTCGGTCGAAGGTGTGAGGCGCCTCGTTTTCGGGTCGGTCGATTTCATGTCATCCTGCGGTATTGCGGATGACAGGCAGGGCCTGCTTTATGCGCGCAGCGCGCTGGTACAGGCCTCTGCCATCGCGGGAATCGCGGGACCGGTCGATGGCGTGACCCTCGCACTTGATGACAGCGAACAGCTTGCGCTTGATTGCCATATGGCCCGGGGGCTGGGCATGACGGGCAAGCTGTGCATCCACCCCCGTCAGGTCAAGGGCGTCAACGAAGGCTTTTCCCCGTCACAGGACGAACTGGATGAGGCCCGCCGCATCGTAAGCGCCGCCGAGGCTGCCGGTGCCAGGGGCGCCATCCGGCTGGATGGAAAGCTTGTCGATCTGCCCGTGGTCGAACGTGCCTATCGCATCATCGAACAATCCGAACGGGGGGCCTGACATGGGTGTCGAACAGAAACAGCGGCAATCCAATCCCGTACTTGCGCATATCCTGCAGGAGCTGCAGGGCGCAAGGACCGTCCTGGATGTCGGCTGTGGCTCCGGCAGGCTCGCGCGCGCGCTTGTGCGGGCAGGTTTTGACGTTACGGGCATTGATCCGCAGCCGTTGAACCAGGCGCGGGAAATCTGCCCCGATGCACATTTTATTGAGGCCTCCGCCGCGGCCATGCCATTTGATGCCGGCAGTTTTGATGCGGTGGTCTTTCTGAATTCACTGCATCACATTCCCGCCAAGGTGATGAAGGAGGCCCTGTCAGAGGCGGCACGCTGCCTGGTCGACAAGGGCAGGTTGATCGTGATCGAACCGCTGGCCGAAGGGCCGCTGTTCGAAATCGTCCGGATTGTCGATGACGAAACGGTGGTGCGAAACCTCGCCCAGGCCGCGCTGGATGATTGCGATTTGCCGGCAATAAGGGATTTGACCTTTGATCGGGCAGATCGCTACGACGATGCGGCGACATTTCTTTCCAGGCTGATTGAGGCCGAACCAGCCCGCACCACGGCGATAGACCTGGCAAGGGAAACCATGAACGCCAAATTCGACAAATACGCGAAAAGGGACGGGAATTCCTTCCTTCTGTCGCAACCGATGCGGATCAGAACATTCCGTCGCTAAGGCCCTCAACGCCCTGCCCTGTCCAGGAAACCCGACATCAGGCCCGCAAAGACGATAACCATCCCGATCCGGCAGATATGGCATAATACAACAAAGGCAACCTCGATATTCAGGGCAAGTGCGACAAGGCTCATCTCTGCCAACCCGCCGGGCGAAAAAGCCAGAAGAATACCCTCGACCGGGATATCGATAACCTGGGCCAGCACGAGGGAAAAAAGCAGGGCCACCACCAGCAACAGGACGGTTGATCCCGCAGCAACGGCAAGGATCCGCAACGTCCGGGCCGGGGCCGTCCCGATAAAGCGGCATCCAACCGTCGTGCCAAGAACCACCTGGGCGCCCGCGATGACGATGGTTGGCAATGTGAAGGCCGATATCCCGGCCCAATGCAACACCATGCTGGCCAGCATCGGACCAATCAGAAAGGGCGCAGGCAGCCGGCAGAGTTTTCCAAGGCCCAGCCCCCCGACCACCGCGACAAGAAACCAGCCAAGGTCGATCAGACTGAAATCTGAAAACGGGCGGTAAATGGCATTGCGGGATCCCGCATCGGCCCCCGTCGCCAGTTGCATAAGCGCTGGCAGCCCCAAAACCACAAGGAAGATCCGCGCGCTGTGCATCAGCGCAATGGTCCGTTCATCCGCGCCCCGTTCCGCCCCCAGCAAAACCATGTCGATCAGCCCGCCGGGCATGGCGGAAAAATAGGCCGTTGGCCGGTCCATCTGTACCACGCGCCGCAGATATCCATAAGACAGCGACGTGGCGACAAGCAGATAGGCGGCCAGACCCAGAATAGCCGGCCACCAATGCAGGGCCTGATCAAGTGTATGAGGGCTGAATTGTGAACCAAGCATCGTGCCGATAATCATCGACATTGGCGGGCGGGCCTTGACCCAACCCCGCACCGGAAGATGCAGGATTGCCGCCAGACCGCTGAACATCATTGCACCCAGCATCCAGGGCAGGGGCAACCGAAACCAGTAAAATAAGGCACCGCCACAACCTCCGACAAGCAATGCAAAGGTAAATCCGGCCGATGGCTTATATGTCATACCTGTCCATTGTCATTCAGATGGCACGCCGAAACATGCTTTGGCGCAACCTCCCGCCTTACAGGCGCCTCGCGACGGCAGCGTTCGATGGCAAAGGGGCAGCGCGGATGAAAATGGCACCCCGAGGGCGGATTCAGGGGGCTTGGCAATTCACCCTTCAGGGCATCAAAGCGCCGTTTGCCGGGCCGGATCCTCGGCACTTCGGCAAGCAGGGACTGCGTATAAGGGTGGTTCGGCCGGGTAAAAACCTCCTCAACGGGGGCTTCCTCAACCACGCGGCCAAGATACATGATCGCAACCCGGTCAGAGATATGTTCCACCACGCCCAGATCATGGCTGACAAACAGATAGGTCAGATCAAGCTGGTCCCGCAGGTCCATGAACAGATTCAATATCTGTGCCTGTATCGAAACATCCAGCGCAGCAACGCTTTCATCGCAGACAAGGAATTCCGGCTGAACCGCCAGCGCGCGGGCAATGTTGATCCGCGCGCGCTGGCCACCGGAAAACTGATGCGGCAGGCGGCGCTTCATCGAAGGGTCGAAACCCGCCTTTTGCAGGTAATCATCGACATAGGCACTCCGGTTGCCCTTGATCATCCCGTGAATCGCAGGCGCTTCGGCCACCAGCGCCTCCACTGTCATGCGCGGGTTCAGCGCGGCCATCGGATTTTGAAAGATCATCTGGCTGGCCAGATCCGCGCCCCGCTGATCCGGCCCCGACAATGTGGCGCGGTCCCGACCCTTCCAGATCACGGAACCCTCCGAGGGCGGCAGGATACCCGCCGCGATCCGCCCCAGGGTGGATTTCCCACAACCACTTTCCCCGACAAGCCCCAGCACCTCACCCTGCCGGATGGTCAGATCCACGGCATCAAGCGCCTGTACCACCGGCGGCTTTCTGGCCAGCCCGAGGCCAATTGCAATCCGCGCCGCAAGATCGGGCCTTGAACCGAAACGACGGGTGATCCCGCGCAGTTCCAGCAAGGGAGCGGAAGATATCCTGCCGGTCACGCGCGCACCTCCTCACAGGGATGAAAACAGCGGAAATAGGCCAGTTCATCCCCCGTGATATCCGGGCGCGCCCGGCAGGCGGGGACGGATCTGTCACAACGGCTGCGAAAGGCGCATCCGGGGGGGATCCGCGCCAGGCTCGGTGTCACACCGGGAATCTGCTCAAGGCGCCGGCCACGGCTGTTTTCCGAAGGAACCGACCGGATCAGACCGCGTGTATAGGGATGGCACGGCCTTTCCAGAACCGAAACGGTATCGCCCGTCTCGACGATCCGGCCGGCATACATCACCGCAATCCTGTCCGCGAGCCCGGAAACAATGGCCAGATCATGGGTGATCCAGATGGCGGCGGTTCCCTCCTCTTCGGTGAGGCTCTGGAATTCCGATATGATCTGCGCCTGAATGGTGACATCCAGCGCCGTGGTGGGTTCATCCGCAATGATCAGATCGGGCTTGTGCAAGAGGGCAATCGCAATGGCGACCCGCTGCCGCATTCCACCCGAAAACTGATGCGGATAGGCGTCCAGCCGTTCTTCGGGGCTGGGAATGCCCACCCGGCCAAGGGCATCACGGGCCCGTCTCCGCGCCTCCTGCCTGTCAACCCTTTCATGGGCATGGATCGCCTCGGTCATCTGCGTCGCGATGCGCAGCACCGGATTGAGCGTCATCATCGGATCCTGAAAGACCATCGCGATGCGCCGCCCGCGCAGGGAACGCTGCATGGCCGTATCGATTTGGACAAGATCCATCCCGTCAAAGATGATCTGCCCCGAGGCAACACGCCCCGGTTTGTCGACCAGGCCCATGATGGAAAATCCGGTCACGCTCTTGCCGGAGCCGCTTTCGCCCACCAGCCCCAGAACCTCCCCGCGACCAAGCCGGAACGAAACCTCATCGACCGCGCGCAGATCCTGCCCCTGTTCACCGGGAAAAACTGTTACCAGGTTGCGGACATCCAGCAATGTGCTCATCGGGCATTCCTCGGATTCAGAACGTCGCGCAGCCGGTCACCGACAAGGTTGATCGACACAATGGTGATCAAAAGCGCGATGCCCGGATAAAAGCTGATCCAGTAAAGGCCGGAAAGCAGGTACTGATAACCGTTTGCAATCAGCATCCCCAGCGAAGGCTGCGTGACCGATGCGCCAAGGCCAAGAAATGACAGCGTCGCCTCCAGCCCGATGGCGCGGGCGACCTGCATCGTGGCAATCACGATGATCGGGGCAAGGCAATTAGGCAGCAGGTGGCGCAAAAGCACCCGGTATCCCGGAATCCGCAGGCAGCGCGATGCTTCGATATATTCTTTCTCCCGCTCGACAAGCGCCGTGCCGCGGGCGGTACGGGCATAGGTCGCCCATTCCGCAACGATGATGGCCAAGACGACATTGACAACGCCATTACCCAGAACCGCCAGAACCATCAGCGCCATCAGGATCGTCGGGAAGGACAGCTGAAGATCCACCAGCCGCATCACGAAGCTTTCGGTCCGGCCACCGACATAGGCAGCAAAAAGCCCCAGCGTCGTACCAAGAAAAGCCGCAACGATCGCTGAGGAAACCCCGACAAGCAACGATGTGCGCAGCCCATACATGATACCCGACAGAATATCCCTGCCTTGTCCGTCAGTGCCCAGGATATAGGGCACGCCGGCAAAGCTTTCCGAACCCGGGGGCAGGCGGCCATCCATGATATCGAGTTGCATCAGGTCATAGGGGTTTTGCGGCGACAACAGGGGCGCAAAGATCGCCGCCAGCACGACAGAGACCAGACCGACAGCACCGACCACCGTCATGGGCGATGCAAAGAACCGTTTCACCGCAGGCCAGAGACGTCGTGGCGGCGGGCTATCCTGAAGATCAAGGGACTGGTGGGGTTGCTGCATGGCGCTATCCCTTCCCGTCCAGCCGGACACGGGGATCCAGCAAGGTATAGCAGATGTCGATAATGAAATTCAGCGACACGAAAAGCAGGACCATCATCATCAGGTAGGCCACGATCACCGGACGATCGAGCAGGTTGATGCTGTCGATAATCAGC
>JBKEDF010000063.1:0-45791 GCA_047975325.1 Pseudorhodobacter sp.
CGATCGTGTCGTAATAGGCGTCGCAGATCGCGTCCTGATCGAGGCCGAGCGCATAAAGCAGCGTGGTGACCGGCAGCTTGCGGCGACGGTCGATGCGGGCATGGACGATGTCCTTGGCGTCAAACTCGAAATCGAGCCAGGAACCGCGATAGGGAATGATCCGGCAGGCAAAGAGCAGCTTGCCCGAACTATGGGTCTTGCCCTTGTCATGATCGAAGAACACACCCGGAGACCGGTGCATCTGGGACACCACGACCCGTTCCGTCCCGTTGACGATGAATGTACCGTTTTGCGTCATCAGGGGCATGTCGCCCATGAAGACATCCTGTTCCTTGATATCCTTGACCGACCGTGCACCTGTCGTTTCATCGACATCAAACACGATCAGCCGCAGCGTCACCTTCAGGGGCGCGGCATAGGTCATGTCACGGGATTGACATTCCTCAACATCGTATTTGGGCTTTTCCAATTCGTATTTCACGAATTCCAGAACAGCAGTTTCGTTGAAATCCTTGATCGGGAAAACCGATTGGAATACCCCCTGAATACCCTCACCATCGGTGGGCTGCAGGGCATCCCCCGACTTCAGGAAGAGGTCGTAGGAGGATGTCTGAACCTCTATCAGGTTCGGCATCTCCAGCACTTCGCGGATTTTGCCGAAATAGCGGCGGATACGCTTTTGACCAACGTAGCTCTGAGCCATGCTCATCGTCACCTTTCATCGTTTCGCCGGTGCAGGCTCCCGTCGGGCTCCGGGACCACACCGCTTGGCGATAGGGGGTCAGGTTCCATTCATGCCTCCCGTCCCACAGGAAAGCTCCCGAACCTTGAACTTGCCCTGAAGGATGGTCTGCATTTGGCCCGCCGGCCCAAACCATCCTTCAAGACATGCTTTGCTAACTCGCCAGTCGCTCTTGCCTCTCCGGAAAATCACCACCATTCGCAACATGTCCAAACACTTCCAATAGTCCCTCCTGCTGGCGCGGATAGGAATATCGTTCCCGGATAATCTGGGAGGCACGCAACCTCATGCTGTCCAGTCTTTTGGGATCATTTTCGTATTCAGCAAGAATTTCTTCCACCTTCCTGACCAGGCTCGGCACATGGCCATCAGAGATTGGAAAGGACCATTCCGGATTGAAATACTCGTCTCCACCACCGCCTGTAAATCCGACCACGATACAACCGGCCGCCATCGCTTCCGCCGGGGGAAGGCCGAAACCTTCATCCTGTGAAAACGACATGAACACCAGGCTGTCCCTCAGAATTCCGGCAACCTTGTCGACGGGAACACCATCAATCGGAACAAGATCATAACCAGCAATCCCGTTGCGCTGCTTGAGGGCGGTGATGGTCAAGGCAACATCATCGGCCCGCCGTCTCGGCATATAGGCGATCGCCTTGTTTTTTGGCGCCGGCACAAAGAGATCCGGATCGACAGCCAGGGACACCATGGACAAGGGCGATAATTCCAGTATCTGTGCAAGATCATAACAAATATCGGAAGTCACGATATAGGCGTTGAACGGGTTCCTGCGCACAACCTCCTGAAACGCCGCCTCTTTCAACCAGTACTGGGCCTGAATCACCAGAATCTGACGATTTTCGGGAAAAACATCCCGCAACCATGATGCGGCGAAGTCCGGAATGACAATGATATCATCCGCACCAATGGTTATATCGTTTGTCCTGTCACGACGAAAACCCGCCAGAACAGACTTGAGCCGATCATTCCAACGCAACCCCGCACGTATGGCCCTGTCCATCTCCGGGGAATAATACGTGCGACCGGCAGATTTCGTGAAAACATATTCATATCCCGGCTTGTCGCAAATTGCGATTGCCTCGAAACCATTGCTGTTCAAAAGCTCGATCCAGCGCAGCAGAATGCCGACACCACCGCTGGGTCCGGTTTGACCTGGGATATAAAACAGAAATCTTGTCAACGATAACCCCTGCCGGAATTGGATGTGCCAATGGGTATAGATCCCATTGGCACATCGCTTTTGCTTACTTACTTGAGTTCCACCTTGGCGCCGGCAGCCTCAAGCTTCTTCTTCAGTTCCTCGGCTTCTTCCTTGGCAGCGCCTTCCTTGACCTTGCCACCGGCTTCAACCAGATCCTTGGCTTCCTTCAGGCCCAGGCCGGTGATGCCACGGACTTCCTTGATCACCGCGATCTTGTTGCCGCCGGCTTCGGTCAGCACAACATCGAATTCGGTCTGCTCTTCGCCACCACCGGCAGCGTCGCCGCCGCCAGCCGGGCCAGCCATCATGACAGCGCCGCCTGCGGCGGGCTCAATGCCATATTCATCCTTGAGGATGGTCTTCAGTTCCTGGGCTTCCAGAAGGGTCAGACCTACGATTTCTTCGGCGAGTTTTTTCAGATCAGCCTTTTTTCATTTCCATTCACGTTAGATGGGTTCCGACAGGGCATGTTCAACCCCATGCAGGCATCGGGTCAGGCCGCAGCCTTCTCCTCGATGGTCGACAGAATGCTTGCGATGTTCGAAGCAGGCGCGCCAATGGCACCGGCAAGGTTCGAAGCAGGCGCACCGATGCAACCGACGATCGAAGCAATAAGCTCCTCACGCGACGGCATGGCGGCGACAGCTTTGACACCGGCCGGGTCCAGGATCGTGTCGCCCATGGCACCACCGAGAAGCACGAAATGATCGTTCTTCTTGGCGTAGTCCTCACACACCTTCGCAGCTGCGACGGGGTCCTCGGAATAGGCGAGCACGGTCATGCCCGTCAGAAGATCAGCCATCTTTTGATTGGGCTTGCCTTCCAGGGCGATCTTGGCGAGCTTGTTCTTGGCAACGCGCATGGACCCGCCAGCTTCGCGCATTTGCGCGCGCAGGTCCTGCATCTGTGCAACCGTGATGCCGGCATAGTGTGCGACCACGACCACGCCAGAGCTTTCAAAGATCTGGCCGAGTTCCTCGACCACTTTCTCTTTCTGGGCTCTATCCACAGTTTCACTCCAAGTTTGGGGGTTGCCCCCCGGCTCTCTCCTGCCCCCGAAGGGGCGTTCGGGTCCGCATGAGGTCCCGAGGCCAGACCGCCCGGAGATTACCCCCGGTAGATACGTCTCGTTCCCCATCTCGGGCAGGATTTACGGTGCCTGAACACCACCCGCCGTCTCGGACAGGAGCGGGCGTCTCCGCCCGCCCATCCCGCCCCCCGAAAGGGTCGGGAATTCAACCGGCGGGGATCACCCCCGCCGCAAGGCTTATTTCCCCGTCGCGGCCAGATCGAGCGACACGCCCGGCCCCATTGTCGAGGAAAGCGAAACCTTCTTCACATAGGTGCCCTTGGCGCCGGAGGGGCGCGCGCGGGTCACGGCATCGATAAAGGCATGGACGTTTTCGGCCAGTTTGGCCTCATCGAAGGAAACCTTGCCGATCCCGGCATGAATCACCCCGGCCTTTTCGACCTTGAACTGCACTTCACCGCCCTTGGCGGCGGAGACGGCCTTGGCCACATCCATTGTTACCGTACCGACCTTCGGGTTCGGCATCAGGTTGCGCGGGCCAAGGATTTTCCCCAGGCGACCAACCAGCGGCATCATGTCCGGAGTGGCAATGCAGCGATCGAATTCGATCTTGCCGCCCTGAACCGTTTCCATCAGATCCTCGGCGCCAATGATATCCGCCCCGGCTTCCTTGGCCTCGTCAGCCTTAACGCCACGGGCAAAAACCGCCACGCGCACCGTTTTGCCGGTGCCGTTGGGCAATGCCACCACACCACGGACCATCTGGTCGGCATGGCGGGGATCAACACCAAGGTTCATTGCAATTTCCAGCGTCTCGTCGAATTTGGCATTCGCGTTCTGCTTGATCAGCGTCACGGCCTCCTCGACGGAAACATTATCCTTGCCTTCAAAGGCTGCCCGCGCCGCGCGCGTCCGTTTTCCAAGCTTTGCCATGGCTTACCCCTTGACCTCGATACCGCAGGACTTGGCAGAGCCAAGGATGATCTGCATCGCGCCTTCGATGTCTGTTGCGTTCAGATCCTTCATCTTGGCCTCGGCGATTTCGCGAATCTGCGCCGCCGTCACGGTGCCTGCCACTTCGCGACCGGGGGCCTCGGCCCCTTTCGGACGGTTCCGCTTCCCAACATCGGCAAGACCCGCAGCCTTCTTCAACAGATAGGATGCCGGCGGTGTTTTCACCTCCAGCGTAAAGGACTTGTCCTGATAATAGGTCACGATTACCGGGGTCGGGGTGCCCGGCTGGATATCGGCAGTCTTGGCGTTGAATTCCTTCACGAAGGCCATGATATTCAGCCCGCGCTGACCCATCGCCGGACCAACCGGCGGGGAAGGGTTCGCCTGTTGCGCCTTCACTTGCAGCTTGAGCTGCCCAACTACTTTCTTGGCCATCTGGCCTCTCCTTCATCACCGCCCCGGCCGGGGCCTGGTTTAGTGGTCCGGTCTGCGGTCGCCCGCTCGCCTCCCACGGATTGCACGTCAGGCAGTCTTGGCCACCTGCGTGAATTCCAACTCGACCGGCGTTGCCCGGCCAAAGATCGAAACGGTCACCTTGAGGCGGCCATTTTCGTCATCCACTTCCTCGACCATGCCGGAAAAGCCCTCAAAGGGCCCATCGGTCACGTTCACATTCTCGCCGACCTCGAACTGGATCAGGCTGCGCGGCTGCGCCTCGCCCTCCTCAACCCGGTTCAGGATCGCATTCACTTCGGCATCGCGCATCGGCATCGGCTTGCCCTGCGGACCCAGGAACCCCGTCACGCGATTGATAGACGAAATCAGATGGTAACCACGATTCGTCATCTCCATGCGCACCAGCACATAGCCGGGCATGAAGCGACGTTCGGATTTCACCTTCTTGCCGCGACGGACCTCCAGAACCTCTTCGGTCGGCACGAGAACTTCTTCGATCTCGTCCTCCAGCCCCTCATCCTCCACGGCCGTCCTGATCTGCTCGGCGATCTTCTTCTCGAAGTTCGAGAGAACGCTCACCGAATACCACCGCTTCGCCATGCTGATCGCCACCTGTCCTGCCCCGAGGTCCACCCCGGAATTACCTTTTGATTCCAAGCTGTTAAAGCCTGTCTTCGGGACAAAAAACAACGCGCGACCCGAATCGCCGCGCGCCCTTCATCCCCGATGAATGGCCCGGATACAGTCCCGGCCCCGTAAATTCAAGGGGTCTGCACGGATTTCTGACCGGTTTCAGCTAAAGCCGTTAACAATGAATCCAAGGCCGTAACGGATGGTCAGATCGACCAGCGCAAAGAAGCCCGCAGTCAGGGCGGCCATGGCAAACACCATCACAGTGGTCAACAGAACCTCCCGGCGCGTGGGCCAGACAACCTTGGCAACCTCGTTGCGGACCTGCTGCATGAATTGTAGCGGATTGGTCTTGGCCATCATCTTGTCCTGACTCATCGAATTCTGGGGGGCAGATACGCGTTTGCCCACGGAATTTCAAGCCTTGCACGGGGATACCCATGACGATTGCCTGAACACTGCGAAGGGCCATCCAATCCATTCCCAAGATCAACCGACAGGCCATTCGGGAAATATCAGCTTCTATTATACCGAATATTTGGGTATGAGGAGCCGGGGTTGCAAATATATTTGGGAGGTTTGCCGATCCATGCCCGTCCAAGATACCTATCCGGTTTACTATCTGGGAACTGCTTTTGATCTGGATTTCATCGAAGGGAACCCTACAGCTGAATTTGCGGCGCTCTTGCTAGCTGCAGGGCCAGTTACCTATGGGAGCACAGCCAATCCCCTTTCGGGCAATGTTCATCAGATGGCACCGGTCGGGTCGCCGGGCAGCTATTATCGGACCAACAATAACAGCTACAATGATCAATTCTCTATCGACGGCGGATCACCACGAACCTTTGATTCTGTCGTGCATTTCAACGCAACAATCACATATACCGACGGCACCCCCCCGGCCACGATTTCAGCGGTAGTCTTTCAGGATACGGATGGCCGGCTATATCTGGCCCCGGAAAGATTTGAGAATTCCGATCAACTAGCCCTCGATGCCGCACCCCTTCAGTCTATCACGCTTAACTCGGTCATAAACAATTCGCATTTCGGGATGGATGTCGAACGTTTCGTCTGTTTCGGCCGGGGAACCCTGATCGATACGCAAGACGGCCCGACACCCGTTGAATGCCTGAAAGCCGGTGATCTGATCCGTACGGTGGATAACGGATTTCAACCCCTGTGCTGGATCGGTTCGCAGGCTGTGGCCGCAAGGGATAACCTTGCCGCCGTTCATATCGCGGCAGGGGTGCTTGGCAATCGTCGCGAACTGGTCGTATCGCAACAGCACCGCATATTGGTGGACGGACAGGAATTTGGCTGCGTCGAAGGCCCCGGCGAATATTTCATCCCCGCAAAGAAGCTTGTCGATGGCAACAGGATCCGACTGCGCGAGGAAGGCACCATCGAATATTTCCACCTCCTGCTGGATCAGCATCAGGTCGTTTATTCGGAAGGCATCCCGACAGAGAGCTTTTATCTGGGTCCGCAGGCATGGCTGATGCTGCCGGAGCAGCACCGGCAGGATATCATCCGGGCAATGCCGGAATTATGCCTGAATGATCTTGGAGCGCCCCTTTATGGCCCATTGGCGCGGCCGGTGGGCCATCTGCGCAGGAACAAAAGAACCGAGGGCGCCCTGGCTGCCTGATCGCAACCATCCGGGCAGGCTAGCCCGCCTTACGATTTTCACCAAAAGACCGTTAAGCCACGGCAACCGTCCGGCACTGATTCCAGTGCCTGACCGGGGCTTTATGGCAAAGGGCTTTGCCCCCCTTCACGCATTTTGTTCATCAGGCTGAAAACATCCTTCACCATTTAGTTTTAAAAAATAGCTTTACAAGTTAGTAATTTTTTAGATAGTCTTGTGAAATATCACAGGACGATAAATGAGATTATCGGTGAGGATATGGCGCGCGAACTGACCATAGGACATGAGGCACTGTTGCAAGACGGGTCGGATGACGACTTCCGCAACATGCTGCATGACATGCTGTCGCTGTTTATTGGCCTTGAGGATATCCGCGAAGGATTCGGCGCTTATATCGGCCTGTCAGGCCCACAATACACGATGCTCGCGGCCATCCGGCATCTTCAGGGGGAAACAGGCGTCGGGGTAAAAATGCTGGCCGACCATCTGGGGCTGTCCGGGGCGTTCGTCACCATCGAAACCAAGAAGCTTGCCAGGCTTGGCGTGATCCACAAGAAAACCAACCCCGACGATCATCGACGGGTCAACCTGACGCTGGCCCCGCGCGGTATTGAACTGCTGCGGCAACTGGCACCGCTGCAGCGTGAAATCAATGATGTGATCTTCGATGAACTCTCCTCCACGGAATTTCACCAGCTTTGCGGGATCCTGCGGCGACTGCGGCAAAATATCGGTCGCGCCAGAAGCCTGGCCAATTATCTGCTTGACGATGGGAAGGACGAGAAATGACAGCACCGGACCCAATGGCCCTGCGCCGCGCACTTGGCCAGTTTCCCACAGGCGTGTGTATCATGACCGCACGGGTTGGGGGTGACCTTCTGGGTATGACGATGAGTTCATTCAACTCGCTCTCGCTGGATCCGGCCCTGATCCTCTTTTCCATCGACCGGCGTGCGCGCGGACTGCCCGCCTGGGAAACTGCGGAAAGTTATGCGGTGCATGTCCTGGCCGACAATCAGCAGGCCCTGTCGAACCGTTTTGCACGATCCGGCGAAAAATGGTCGGGTATCGACTATTCCGACGGGCACGGGGGCGCACCGGTCCTGCACGGCGCAGCGGCCGTCTTCGAATGTGACAGCTTCGCACGTCATGACGGCGGGGATCACATCCTGTTCGTAGGGCAGGTCAGGAAATTCACTGCCCATCCGGAACGCCACCCACTGGTCTTTGCCAAGGGTCGCTATGCCAGCTTGCATCAGGGTGATGCGGCACCGCCGCTCTGGCCGCTGGATATTCATTACTGACATCCAACAAGGGAAGAAAAACAATGCTGAAAACCGGAGCGCAACATACCGCCTCGCTCAAGGATGATCGTCAGATCTTTATCGACGGTCAGGTTGCCGGGGATGTGACCCAACACCGGGCCTTCCGCCGTACGGTGCAGTCCGTCGCGCGGATCTACGATTTTCAATCGCGGCCGGAAAATCAGGAATTGATGACCTTCGATACCGGTAACGGGGACCGCGCCAACCGGATCTGGCAATTGCCCAGAAGCTATGAAGAACTGGTGGAGCGCCGTAATGCACTGGTCGCCTGGACCGAACTGCATGGCGGGTTCCTCGGGCGCGCGCCCGATCACGTCGCCTCCTGCATTTCGGGCATGTATATGGGCCTGCCGGAATTCGAAGCCTATGACAAGGATCGTGCCGGTGCGCTGGCGGATTACTATCACTATGCCCGCGATAACGAACTTTACCTGACCTATGTCATCATCAACCCGCAGGCGGATCGTTCCAAGGCAGCGCATGAACAGGCCGATCCTTTCCTGACCGCCGGCGTGGTGGATCAGGATGGCGAAGGTATCACCGTACGTGGCGCAAAGATGCTGGCAACAGGGGGCGTCGTCGCCAATGAGGTCTTCGTGACCTGCATCCAGCCGCTGCGCGAGGGCGAGGAACGCTATGCGATTTCCTTTGCCATCCCGATGAATGCCAAGGGGTTGAAGATCCTGTCGCGCAAATCCTATGAGGAACATGCCGATCACGTCTTCGACTATCCGCTGTCATCGCGTTTCGATGAAAATGACGCGGTGCTGTATTTCGATGATGTCAAGGTGCCGTGGGACCGGGTATTCGTGAACCAGGACATCAAGATGACATCGGGGCAGTTCCATGCGACCCCCGCCCATGTCTATCAGAACTACCAGGCACAGGTGCGTCTGATGGTCAAGATGCGCTTCTTGCTGGGCATCGCCCGCAAGACCGCCGAAACCAATGGCATACTTGCCTTCCCGCAGGTGCGTGAACAGCTGGGCCAGTTGGCCGCACAGACCAGCATGGTTGAGGCCTTCGTCTACGGGATGGAAGCCAAGGGGGTGATGCGCAACGGGTATTATACCCCTGATGCCGCGATGCTTTATTCCGCGCAGGTGATCACGCAACAAAGTTACAACACCTTTATCGGCAGCCTGCGGGAGCTTGCCGGCGGCGGATTGATAATGCTGCCCTCTTCGCTGGAGGATTTTGGTAATCCCGAACTGCGCGGCCTGATCGGCAAGACCCAGCAATCGCCAAGCACGGATTCCGAAGGGCGGGTCAAGTTCTTCAAACTCGCCTGGGATGCGGTCGGATCCGAATTTGCCTCGCGGCATACGCAATATGAAATGTTCTATGCAGGGGCGACTTTCGTCACCAAGAACCATTCCTTCCGGACCTATGACTGGGATGCCGCAACCGGCCTGGTGAACCGCATGCTCGACAGTTATTCGCTTGATGGTGAATTGGCCGGGCTGAACGCAAAATCATGAGGGGAAAAGACAATGGCAATCGATAAGGAACACAAGGAATTCTTCAGCATCGATATGGGAACGGATGGCTGGCATACACCACCGGGCTATCCTTCCGGGATCAAACAAAAAATCCTTGCAGGCAAGTTGGATGAAACCAACAAGATCGGCAACCGGACACGGCTTTTGCGGTTTGAACCGGGCGTCTTCACAACCGCGCCTTTCGTGCATGACTATTGGGAGGAGGTCTATCTCGTTTCGGGCGATCTGACCGTAGGCAATGACGAAAACGGCAAAGGTGGGGAATCATTCCAGCCCAATACCTATGCCTGCCGCCCACCGGGTGCCTATCACGGACCCTTCAAATCCGAAGCGGGCTGCGTGCTTATGGAAATCCATTATTACGATCAGGACAAGTAATGGACAGCCTCCCCACGCTTTCCCGCCGCCTTGCGGCGGGAAAGACCAGCAGCGTCGCCCTGACCCGGGCGGCACTGGATCGCATCCTCGACCCCGCGGGGGAAGGGGCGCGGGCCTTCACGATGATCGACCCGGAGCGCAGTATCGCACTCGCGGAACTTGCCGACAAGGCCCGGGCCGAAGGCCGCACGGTCTCACCGCTTACGGGCATTCCCGTTTCGATCAAGGCCCTTTTCGATATCGAGGGCAAGGTGACAACCGCCGGATCGAAGGTGCTGGCAAATGCCCCACCCGCCCGGACGGATGCAATGGCAGTACAGCGCCTCAGGGCCGCGGGCATGCCGGTGATGGGTCATACCAACATGACGGAATTCGCCTATTCTGGTCTGGGCATGAATCCCCATTTCGGGACCCCCGGCAATCCGGCGGATCGTGACCGCATCCCCGGGGGCTCCTCCTCTGGTGCCGCCGTTTCCGTTGCCGATGGCATGGCGGCGGCCGGGCTTGGAACGGATACCGGGGGGTCCTGCCGGATCCCGGCGGCATTTTGCGGTCTGGTCGGCTTCAAACCTACAGCGCAGCGCGTGCCGCAGGCCGGGTCATATCCGCTGTCACCCACGCTCGATTCCATTGGATCAATTGCACGAAGCGTTGCCTGCTGTGCCATGATTGACGCCGCACTGACCGCAACGACAATCACCATCCCCGACCCACCCCCCCTTTCGGGACAGCGGTTTGGTGTATTGGAAAACTATGTTATCGACGATATCACGCCCGAAGTGGCCACGGCCTATGAGGCTGCGCTGGCCAGATTGCAGGCCGCAGGCGTCAGGCTGATCCCGATCCGCCTGCCGGATCTTGATCGCCTGCCGGATCTCAATGCGCGCGGGGGAATTGTTGCGGCCGAAGCGCTGGCGCAGCATCATGAATTGCTTGCAAACCGGGAAGCAGAGTTCGATCCGCGCGTTTCGGTTCGCATTCTCAAGGGGCGAACGCTCAAACCAGGTGAATACGAAGCCCTTCTTGCCGAACGGCAGGCCATTATCCGACGTGCGGATGACTCAACCACCGGGTTGGCGGCCATACTGATGCCAACAGTGCCGATGGTTGCCCCGAGGATCGCGGATCTGGACCGGGATGAGGCGCTCTACGGGGCCACGAACCTTCTGGCGCTGCGCAATCCGACGGTTGCCAATTTCCTTGATCGTTGCGCGATCTCATTACCACTTGCGGTAAACGGCCTGCCGGTGGGTTTGACGCTGATGGGGGAAACGATGGGTGACCGGGCGCTTCTGGCGCTGGCCGCCAGTGTTGAAAGGGCGCTGGCCGCCTGACCCGGTGGATCTGTCAGAGCCGGAGCGTCTGCCGCGTCAGGTTCTGATGGAAGGCCGAAACATGTTCACGCATCGCCTTTTCGGCTGCTTTCGGGTCATGCGCGCGAATCCCGTCCACAATGGCCGAATGCTGTTCGCAAACCCGGAGATTGTGATCGGGCGCACGGAGTGACAGGAACCAGAACCGCAACGCACGATCATGCAGATTGCGCAGAAATTCAGCCAGGATCGTGTTGCCGGCCATCCCGCTGAGGAGACGGTGGAATTCGCGGTCATATTCGATCATCTCTTCAAGCGCGTGTTCGCGCGCCGCTTTCCAAGATGCGTCCAGATTGGCTTCAAGCATCGCGATTTCCTGCGGCGTTGCCTTTTGCGCGGCCCATTGTGCGGCCTGCGTTTCATTCAGCAGGCGCATTTCGATGATCTCGACCAGACTGTCCATGCTGACTGCGGAAACGACAACCCCCTTGCGGGGCATGACCTCCACCAGACCATCAACTGTCAGCCGGTCAATCGCCTGAAACACCGGGGTGCGGCCGATTTGCAGCTGTTCGGCCAGATCGGCGACCGTTACCGCCTCACCCGGCCGCAACTCACAGCTTACGATACGACGTTTGATCGTCTCATAGGCCTGATCCCGCAAGGACAGTTTCCTTGCGGCGCGGGCCTTGCCATGGGGCGGGGCCACAATCCTCTGCCGGGTGTTCTGATCCATCGATACCTCTGATCCTACCCCGCGATGGGCAATTCCCCGATGTCATATACCAGCCGCAACTTACGCGAAAGAACAGGATCATCGAGTTCTGCTTCGAAGCGTTCACCGGGACGCACCCCGCCAATGGCCGGGGGCGTTCCGCCAAAAAGTGCGGTACCATCCGCCAGTTTTCCACCGTCGGTATAACGCGCGATAACATCGCGCGGATCAAGCAGATCACCCAGCCGACCTTCCTGGTAAAGTGTGCGTTTTCCCGCCTCGGTTGTCCAGCTGCGCATGATGATCTGATCCCAATGGTCAGCAACTTCCGCAAAGGGCCAGACTTCCGGGCCAACGGGCTTGTCACAAAGTTGCTTTGATACGGTTATGCCATAGGCTTCGACCTCACGGTCGGTGTGATCCGACCCGATCCCGACATAGAGCTTGCCACCTTGGGCAAAGACGACTGCCTCAACCTCACCACTTGACGCGCCGCCAGGATTTTCAAGCAGATCGTCCTTGCTCAGACGGCTTGCCGCAACCCTGTAGAAGGTAGGCGTCGTGGCAGGACGTTTGATGCCAAGGGCTTCGAGTTCCTGGATATGATGCTCCATTGCCTCACGATTCCGTCCGGCCCAGCCCGCTATGACCAGATTGTCCACTGTCAGGGTAAGCGGCGCAGTCCTTTCCGAACTGACAAGAGTCACATCGATTCTCATTCTGCTGTTCCTTCCTGCTGCGCGCTGCAAAAAGCAGCATTATCATTCGAACATCCGGGTGAAACCGGAATTGCCGGAGATTCGGTCTTGACGGGGGTATTTGTAATGTGCTTGTGATATTTCACAAGATGCTAAATCATCGCAACTGAAAGTTTGTAACGACAGGGAACCAGAAATGCGCACAACCATCCTTCGCCCGTTGCTATTCGCGGCAGCCACATTCGCCGCCTCCGCGATTTCAGCGCAGGAAAAACCTGACGAATTGAATATCGGCGTCTTCACTTTCACCTCTGGCCCCGCCGCAGCCTATGGCATGCCGGGCAAGCAGGGTGCCGAGCTGATGATTGAAGAAATCAACGCAAATGGGGGCATTGGCGGTGTACCGGTCAAAGCCACCTATGTGGATGAGGCGCAGGGTGCCGAGGGGGTTATCGCCGAATATCGTCGTCTGGCCGAAGACGGCCAGACAGAGGCCATGATCGCGGCCCTGTCTTCGGGCAACTGCCTGGCGCTTGCGCCACTTGCGGATCAGTTCAAGATGCCAACGATCGGCTGGAACTGTGATACTCACCAGCTTTATCTCAAGGGCCAGCCGCAATTCTTCTATCGTCCGAATGGCAATACCATTGCAGAATTCCTTGCCTATGCGGTCTATTTCCTGCAACTCCACCCGGACGTGACACGGGTAGCCATCATCAATCCCGATTATGCCTTTGGGCATGATGCGGCTGAAATCGTCAAGGCAGCCCTGAAATCCATGAAGCCGGATGTCGAGGTGGTTGCCGAACTCTTTCCGAAACTTGGGGCCTCGACCTATCAGACCGAAATTTCCCGTCTTTCAGCCGCGCGGCCTGACGTGATTTTTTCAAATCTCTGGGGCGGCGATCTGGAAAATTTCGTCCGTCAGGCCAATCCACGCGGCTTGTTCCGGCAAAGCACGGTGGTCCTGGCGCTGGGTGAAACCGTTCTGGAACGCGTGGATGTACCGGAAGGTACGATTGTCGGCGTATTGGGCGATGGGTGGTGGATGTCCCCCGATTCCAAGGCCATCGGCAGGGCCGAGACCTTCGCCAAAACCTATCGTGAGAAATTCGGTGAGGATCCGGTCTTTCCAACGATGAAGATGGTCAATGCCCTGATCGTCCTGCAGGCCGCATATGACAAGGCAATTGCCGCCAATGACGGCAACTGGCCCAGCAATGAACAGATCGCCGCAGCACTTGAAGGAATGACCACCGAAACCATGACCGGCAGCATGACCTTCCGCGAAGACAATGATGGCGTGGTAGATCAGATCATTGGCATCGTCGGCACCGAAGAGGGTATCGATCGCCCGGTCCTGACCAATATGGTCCGCTACAAGGGTGACAGCATGCTGGCCCCCGAAGGTGAGGATCCGATCGCCTGGATCGGCACTCTCGGCCCTGACTTCCTGACCGCTCAGCCCCAGCCGGGCAGCTACAAGTAACATGGTCACCCCGGGCGGGCCTGTCCCGCCCGGTCTTTATATGTTTCGGCTGTTTCGGACCTTTTCCCAACACCAGCAGGATGGACGATGTTCCAGACAATGATTCCACTATTCGTGGATGCCCTCGCCAATGCTGCGCTGATCTTCTTTGTCGCCTTCGGGTTGACCCTCGTTTTCAGCGTGCTGCGCATCCTGAATGTCGCGCATGGCAGTTTCTATTCCATTGGCGCCTATGTCGCCGTCATCCTCGGGCTCTGGATCGTCGGGGCCGGGTTGAATCCATGGCTGACCTATCCTTCCCTGCTCTTGTCGGCGGCCCTTGTCGCCGCCCTGTTCGGGCCACTAATTGAACGAACACTGGTTCAATGGACCTATGGCAAGGGTGAGGCCGTGCAGATCCTTGTAACCTTCGGGCTGTTCCTGATACTCGAGGATCTTCAGCGGCTGATCTTCGGCGTCAATTCCTACTATGAGGATACGCCTGCCATGCTTCTTGGCAGCGTCGAGATCGGCGGCATCATCTACCTGACCTATCAGTTGTTGCTGATCGGATTGGCAATCATGGTGCTGATCCTCATGCGGCTATTCATTGGCCATACCCGAACCGGGCGGTTGCTCGCCGTCGTGGTGGCGGATCGTGAAGTGTCCGAAGCTCTCGGGATCAATACCCGCCGCATGTTCACCATCGCCTTCACCATTGGCGTTTTCCTTGCCGCCCTGGGTGGCGCGCTGGCCACGCCAACAGCCGGGGTTGCACCGGGGCTTGGGGCGGAAACCATGGTGCTGGCCTTCGCCGTTGCCGCCATTGGCGGGCTGGGTCAGGTCGAAGGGGCCGCGCTTGCCGCCGTGATTGTCGCCGTGGCACGGGTGCTGGCAATCTACTTCGCCCCCGAACTGGATGCGGTTGCACCCTATCTCGTGATGCTCGTCGTCCTGCTGATCCGGCCATATGGTCTGTTCGGCAAGGCTGCGGTCCGGAGGATCTGATCGATGCGCAAGACCCTCCCGGCCCTGATTGCCGCAGTTTCGCTGCTGGTGCTGATACCCCTCATCTTTCCCCATCTCAAATTCGTCATCACGCTGGCCGTGGCCAAGGGCTTTGCCGCGCTCGGCGTGGCATTGTTGCTGCGCGGCGGCCTGATTTCACTCGGCCATGCGATGTATTTTGCCATCGGGGCCTATGCCACGGCTTTTCTAAGCGAAAAGGCGGGCATCACGGATCTTGCCCTCCTGCTGATTGCCTCAACCCTTGTCGCGGCACTTGCCGGGGCGGTGTTCGGGGCCTTTCTGGTACGATATCGGGCAATCTTTTTTGCCATGCTCAACCTGGCGGTTTCAATGGTAATCTTTGCACTCTCATCCAAGCTCTATGGCCTTACAGGCGGCACTGACGGGATGCGGGTAGCCGTACCCACAATCTTTGGCTGGGCACCGGGAAAACCCGCTTTTGACAACCTTCTTTTTCCACTTTGCCTGACGCTGATGGTGGTGGTCGGCTGGCTGGTCTATCGTTACATGCGCAGCCCGCTGGGACACGCACTTTCGGCAATCCACACCAACGAGGTGCGACTGGAATATCTGGGGGTTTCCGCCTGGTCCACATTGCTGTCCGCCTATACGATCTCGGCCGCCCTGGCCGGGCTGGGCGGTGCCATCGCGGCGATGAGTATTGGCCATGTGCTTCCGGAGTTCGCCTTCTGGACCGAATCCGGGCATCTGGTGCTGACGGCAGTTCTGGGCGGGGTTGGTGGCGTGGCGGGGCCATTCGTCGGGTCGGTCTTTCTCGAACTGCTGCACACTGTGGCAGTGGGCTATGCGGCCGATGCCTGGAACCTGATCACCGGGGTTGCACTGATTGCCGTGATCTTTTTCCTGCCGCGGGGCCTTTACGGCCTGTTTGAAACCCGCCGCATACAGACCGGGAAGGAGGCTGATCAATGACACAGCCTGTCAAGCACGACAATGCACTGCTGCGTGCCGAAGGGCTCAGCATCTCTTTCGGGGCGATCAAGGCCGCCGATAACGTGGATTTTGCGCTGCAAAAGGATGAATTCGTCGCCATTATCGGACCAAACGGCGCGGGAAAAACCACCTTCCTGAATCTTGTTACCGGCTATCTCAAACCCCAGAAGGGTGAAGTCTGGCTGGACGGGAATTCCATCACCCGCCTCGCCCCTCGAAAGATTGCGCGACAAGGAATTGCACGGGCCTTCCAGATCCCACAGCTTTTCACGGATCATAATCTGCTGGACAATCTGATGCTGGCCATTGCGGCCCGCGAAGGCATCTGGCAGGGCTTCAGGGCATTGAACCGCAGGGCCTATCGCGATGAAGCCATGGAAATCCTTGCCCTGCTCGGGCTAGAGGAGCATGCCGGAACCCTGACGGGAACGCTGCCCGAAGGCCTGCGCAAACTGGCCGATATCACCCTGGCCTTCGCGCTCGACCCCAAGCTTCTTGTGCTGGACGAGCCTACATCCGGGGTCTCCTCGATGGAAAGGTTCACGATCATGGAAACGCTGATGGCCGCCATGCGAAAGCGCCGCCTTTCAGCCCTTTTCGTCGAACATGACATGGAGGTTGTCGAGAAATATGCAGATCGGGTCGTGGTCTGGAATGCCGGCCATGTCATGGCCGAAGGCACACCTTGCGAAGTGATGCAGGACCCTCGGGTTCTGGAAAGTGTCGTGGGGGTTGTCTGATGCTGACTGTCGAGAAACTGAACGTTGAAATCGAAGGCGTCGAGGTTCTGCGCGATGTAAGTTTCGTACTGGATGCGGGCCGTGCCACGGTCATGGTCGGGCGCAATGGTGCAGGCAAAACCACCACATTGCGCGCAATCATGGGGCTTTTGCCGTGGAAAAGTGGCTCGGTCCGGATCGACGGGACGGAATTGGGTAACCTGCCGGGCTATGGGCGCGCCCCTCTCGGGATCGGATATGCCCCCGAAGACAGGCGGCTGATTCCGGAATTCACCGTTGAGGAAAACATCCTTGTCCCGGCGCTGGTCCGCAAAATGACGGCAGGCGAGAAAAAGCGGCGCCTGGACGAAATCTATGGACTGTTACCGCAGCTTGTTACCCTGCGCGACCGCCCCGGTGGCGGCGTCTCTGGTGGGCAGGGGAAAATTGTCGCGCTCGGACGGGCCCTGATGCTGGCCGACAAGGTTTTGTTGCTGGATGAACCCTTTCAGGGGCTCGCACCGGCATTGGCGCTTGAATATGCCCAAACCCTCGCGCATCTGCACAAGAACAAGCAGGATATCGCCATACTGGTCACGGAATCGAGCCCCAAACTGCTTGATGCCATTGCCGATTCCACCCTGCATATCGAAAGGGGTGAGATTTCCGACATTGCCGGATAGGCCACCGCCGGGAACCACAGGCATTTATAACGAAGCGACCGGATTTTGATCCGTTCATATCGCTATTTTCATCTTGTAACGCTGATGCTGCGCAGTTTTGATGGTATCAGATTTGCTTCCATCAGCTATATCCCCCGATTCACAAAACCCATCGGTCAGAATGAAAAAACCCCCGGCACCCAAGGGCATCGGGGGTTGATCGTCAGGACGGCCAGGCCGTCCCAGCTTCGTCTTTGAAACCCGAACGGCTCAGAGAGCGCCTTCGCGTTGCGCCTTCTTGCGCGCGAGCTTGCGCGCACGGCGGATCGCCTCGGCTTGTTCCCTTGCCCGTTTCACGGAAGGCTTTTCGAAATGCTGCTTGAGCTTCATTTCCCGAAAAACACCTTCACGCTGAAGCTTTTTCTTCAGAGCACGGAGCGCCTGTTCGACGTTATTATCACGAACGCTGACCTGCATGTGGTTGTCACCACCTTCCTAAGTTAGAATTTGCACGATTGTGCAGGCCTGCGGCTTCTATCAAACTGGCCCTGGCTTGTCCAGCCAACCAGGCAAAGGAGAATGACATGCAGCAAGAGGAAACCGACCCGACCGCCGATGCGCGGGCAAAGCTTCTTCAGGCCGCGCTCGCGCATGTGCCTTTCGATGGATGGACGGAAACCAGCTTCCGCGCCGCCATCGCGGCATCGGGCCTGCCGGAGGGGCTTGCGCGCGCGCTTTATCCGCGCGGCGGGGTGGATCTGGCATTGGCCTATCATCGTGATGGCGACACGCAGATGACCCGCGCCCTGGCAACACCCGAAGCAAGGGAGGCAATGGCCCGGATGCGATATTCCGAACGGGTGGCCCATGCAATCCGCACACGGCTTGAACTGATCGAGGATCGGGAACTGATCCGCCGGGGAACCACGCTTTTTGCCCTGCCTCAACACGCCGCAGAGGGAAGCAAGGCAATCTGGGGAACAGCCGATGCCATCTGGAAGGCGCTTGACGACAATTCCCGGGATTTTAACTGGTATTCAAAACGCGCCACATTATCGGCAGTCTATGGCGCAACGGTCCTTTACTGGCTGGGCGATGACAGTCCCGGCCGGACTGCAAGCTGGGAATTTCTCGACCGGCGCATCGCCGATGTAATGCGGATCGAAAAGATGAAGGCCGGGTTTCGCGACAATCCCCTTGCCCGCGCCTTTCGCGCCAGCCCGATGGGCCGGGGTTTCGATACCACCCTGAACCGGGCGGGCGGGTGCCGACCGCCCACCGCCCGGGATGTCCGTGACGACCTGCCCGGCCATTCCAGCCGACCAATGCACGAGGATCCTGTCGAACCATGACCACCACCCTGCCCGAATCGATGCGCGCCATTGAAATTTCACAGCCAGGCGCGCCGGATGTGCTGATCCCGGCAACGGTCCCGGTTCCCGTCCCCCGCCATGGTGAAATCATCATTCGCAGCGCCTATGCCGGAGTGAACCGCCCTGATGCATTGCAGCGCGCGGGAAAATACAACCCGCCCGCCGACGCATCCCCCCTGCCCGGATTGGAGGCGGCAGGCCATGTCGCCGCAATTGGTGCGGGTGTTACACGCTGGAAGCCCGGTGATGCGGTAACGGCCCTGCTGCCCGGGGGGGGCTATGCGCAATATGTCCGCACCAATGCCGATCATGCCTTGCCGGTACCTGAAGGCCTGTCGCTGCGCGAAGCCGCCTGCCTTGCCGAAACCTGTTTCACCACCTGGTCGAACATGGTCATGCGCGGCGGGCTGAAGGCGGGGGAAAAATTTCTTATTCACGGGGGCACCTCAGGGATCGGGACCACCGCTATCCAGATCGCGAAGGCCCTTGGCGCGCGGGTCTTTGCAACCGCTGGATCGGATGAAAAATGCCGAAAATGCCTCGAACTCGGTGCCGAACGGGCAATCAATTACCAAAACGACGATTTTGTGGCGGAAATGACCGAAATCGGTGGGGCCGATCTGATCCTCGATATGGTTGGCGGATCCTATCTGCCACGCAATGTAAAGGCGCTTACCGATGACGGACGGCTTGTTCAGATCGCCTTTTTAACCGGTCCGAAGGTGGAACTGAATTTCGCACAAGTCATGACCCGCCGCCTGACAATCACCGGATCAACGCTGCGTCCGCAATCGGACCTGGCCAAAGCAAGGATCGCCGAAGCCGTGGAAATGCATGTCTGGCCAATGGTGGAACGGGGCGCGCTTCGCCCGGTGATCGACAGCGAATTCGGACTTGACGACGCCGCCGCTGCACATTGGCGGATCGAAAGCCCGGGCCATATCGGCAAGATCGTCCTGAAAATCGATCATGAGGACTGACCCCTGATCAGGTCATCTCCGATCAGTCGCGCGGCGCCGCCGCGCGGCGCAATCGGTCATTGATCGCGCGACCCAGTCCCGTTTCGGGCACCGGCGCAACACCAATCACCCTGTCCCCGGCCCGTCGGTCAGCCTCACGCAGCATATGAAACAGATTGGCGGCAGCCTCCAGCAGATCGCCGCCCGGTGACAGGTTCAGATCCGCGGCCGCACCCGGCCTTTCGGGGCCGAAACCTATCAGGAAAAGCCCCGGTATGGCTTGCCGTACATTCAACCGTACCGGAGATTCGGGGGCATAATGCGACAATAGCTGCCCCGGCGCATTGGGTTTGGCCGCATCACCCCCATGGGCAAGGGAAACGCCAAGCAGCGCCTCCAGATCTTCCGCCGGAACACCACCCGGGCGCAACAGCGTGGCTGTGCCGACCAGACCAAGGATTGTGCTTTCCACCCCGACAGAACAGGCGCCGCCATCCACCACGGCGGCGATACGACCGGTCAGCCCTTCGGCCACATGCGCCGCCCGTGTTGGCGATATCCGGCCCGAAGGATTGGCGGAAGGCGCAGCCAGCGGCCCATCGAATGCGCGCAACAGCGCCTGCGCCACCGGATGTACCGGAACCCGGATCGCCACGGTTTCAAGGCCCGCCGTCACCAGGGGGGATATCCCCGCCTCCGCCCGCAAGGGCAGGACCAGCGTCAATGGTCCCGGCCACAGGGCCCTGGCCACCCCTTGCGCGCGCTCATCGAAAACGGCAATCCGCCGGGCGGCTTCCAGATCAGGCAGGTGCACGATCAGCGGATTGAACTGCGGCCGCCCCTTCGCCTCGAAAATCCCCGCAACGGCCCGGTCATCACGCGCATCGCCACCAAGGCCATAGACGGTTTCGGTCGGAAAGGCGACAAGCCCGCCCTGCCGCAAGAGCATCGCCGCACGACGGATCCCTTTGGGGTCAGGGGGCAGAAAGGGAAGGTCCGACATGGTTGTGACGCGGCGTTGGCATTGTCTGGGGCTGGCCTTGCGGTATAGGGCAAGGCAAAAAGGTCATAAGGCCGTAGGCGGCAAATGCCAAGCCACCCGGTCGCAGGCCGCATCGCTGAAGGAGATTGTCATGTCCTATCGCGCCCCGATATCCGATTTCCGTTTCCTGTTCGATCATGTCCTGGAATTCGATCAGGTCACCGCAACCCCCCGTTTCGCAGAGGCCAGTCCCGAAACGGTGGAGGCAATTCTGACAGAGGCCGGGAAGCTGTGCGAAGGGGTGCTTGTCCCTCTCAATGCAGCAGGGGACACCCATCCGGCACGGCTTGAAAACGGGGTGGTACGCAGTTCACCGGGATTTGCGGATGGCTATCGCGCCATTGCGGAAGGCGGTTGGGTGGCCATTGCCGCCGATCCCGAATTCGGTGGAATGGGCCTGCCGGTTTCCGTTGCAACCGCAGTGAACGAAATGATGGGTTCGGCCTGCCTGGCATTGCAGCTCAATCCTCTGCTGACCCAGGGCCAGATCGAGGCGCTGGAACATCATGCCAGCAATGAATTGAAGGCGCTTTACCTTCCCAAGCTGATTTCCGGTGAATGGTGTGGCACGATGAACCTGACTGAGCCGCAGGCCGGTTCGGATGTGGGCGCACTCGGCAGCCGGGCCGAACCCCTGGGTGACGGGACCTATGCGATCACCGGACAAAAGGTGTTCATCAGTTGGGCCGACAGTGATTTTGCGGAAAACACCTGCCATCTGGTTCTGGCACGACTGCCGGATGGAGAACCGGGAACCAGGGGGATCAGCCTTTTCATGGTGCCAAAGTTCATTCCCGATGCCGAAGGCAGGCCGGGCGCGCGCAACAGCCTTTCGGTGGTAAGCCTCGAACACAAGCTTGGCCTGCATGGCTCCCCCACTGCGGTAATGCAATATGATGGTGCAACGGGCTGGATCCTGGGCGAACCCCACAAGGGCATGGCCGCGATGTTCACCATGATGAACAACGCCCGCCTGGGTGTCGGCGTGCAGGGCATTTCGGTGGCGGAAGCCGCCTGCCAGAAGGCGCATGCCTATGCGATGGAACGCAAGCAGGGCAAGACCCCCGTCAAGGGAACGCAGACAATCATCGCCCATGCGGATGTGCGCCGGATGCTGGCCGAAATGAAGGCACAGACCTTCGGCGCACGGGCCATTGCACTGGCCTGTGCCGTCGCGATTGACCTGGCCCGCACCACCGGATCATCCGACTGGCAAGCCCGCGCGGCCCTCCTGACCCCGATTGCCAAGGCTTTCGGCACCGATACCGGAATTGAGGTTGCTTCCCTGGGGATGCAGGTTCATGGCGGGATGGGTTTCATCGAGGAAACCGGTGCGGCACAGCTTTTGCGCGATGTGCGCGTAACCTCGATCTATGAAGGGACCAACGGGATACAGGCGATGGACCTTGTCGGCCGAAAGATGATGGATGATGGTGAGGCCGCCTTCCGCCTGATCGAGGAAATCCAGCAAAACGCCCTTGACCTGCGCAAATCGCATGGCGATCTGGCCAGCGCAACATGGGAGGCCTCCGAAAGTCTGCGGGAAGCAACGGAATGGCTCCTGACCCAGGAGATGAACAACCGTTTTGCAGGTGCGGTTGCCTATCTGCGGGCTTTCGCACTGGTGCTGATGGCGTATTACCATCTGCGGGCGGCACATGCCGAGGGTCGGCAGGGGCCCCGGGCACGGCTGGCCCGGATCGCCATCAAGCGCCTGCTTCCGGCCCATGACGCATTGATCAGGCAGATGCGGGAAGGGGCGGAAGACCTTTATGCACTCAGCGATGAGGATCTGGCCGGGTGAAACAGGATCGCAAGGGAGAAATCCGATACCCGTTCGACACCCCCCCTGTCCCGGGAGAAGCGCTGGAGGTCGCTGACGGGATCCTCTGGATGCGGTTGCCCCTGCCCATGGCACTGGATCATGTAAATGTCTTTGCCCTGGAAGAACCCGACGGCTGGGCCATCATCGATACCGGGTTCGACAGCCCTGAAACCCGCGCAATCTGGGAACGCCTGATTTCGGGGCCAATGGGCGGCCGTCCCATCACCCGGGTTCTGATCACGCATCATCATCCCGATCATATCGGCCTTGCCGGGTGGTTTCAGCGCAGGGGGGCGGAACTTCTGACCACCCGGACCGCATGGATCTATGCCAGAATGCTGGTGCTGGACGAACAGGACCGTCCTTCACCCGAAGAGATCGCCTTTTGGCAGGGCGCGGGGATGGCCGCCGATCTTCTTGAAGAACGCCGCAATGAGCGGCCCTTCAACTTTGCCGATGTGGTGGCCCCATTGCCCCATGGTTTCACGCGGTTGCGCGACGGCGATATGCTGCGCCTTGGCCGGCGGGACTGGTTGATCCGCACCGGTGACGGGCACGCCCCTGAACATGCGACGCTTTGGCAAAAGGACGGGCCACTGATTCTGGGTGGGGATCAGCTCCTGCCGTCGATTTCTGCCAATATCGGCGTCTATGCCAATGAACCGATGGCCGACCCCCTGGCCGAATGGCTGCAAAGTTGCCGCCGTTTCATGCCCCATGCGCAGGCGGATCAACTGGTTCTGCCCGGACACAAGCTGCCCTTTACCGGCCTGCCCCTGCGCCTGCACCAGATGGTCGTGAACCATGAAGGCGCCCTGATGCGCCTGCTGGATCACCTGTCCCGCCCACGCCGTGCGGCGGAATGTTTCCTGCCTGTTTTCAAACGCGAAATTACCGGCAGCGCCTATGGGTTGGCACTGATCGAGGCAATGGCCCATCTCAACCACCTCTTGCATCGGGGCGCAATCCGGCGGACCATGGGGAAGGATGGAGCCTGGAGGTGGGAACGCAATGACCGATGAAATCGCAACAATGGCCGAGGCTGAGGAAGGCATCGCCCTTCCCATCGCACGGGTTGCGCTGGCGGATCCGGATGCCCCCGAAACCGCCGAGGAACAACCCCTGCCCGCCGCCGTGGCGCGCAAGCCCGTTGCACAGAAAAGCCCCGCCGAATGGGCCTATGAACGGCTGATCCTTTATCTGAAGAATTTTGAAGAACAGCTCAATCTCGACGAAGAAGCCGCAATGGGTTTCACCGGCAGTAACGCCGGGGTGCTGCGCATTGAGGGCATCGGTTATTTCGACCCCGATATTGTCACCTTTTACGGTCGCGACGAAAACGGATTGCGCACGCAGCTTATCCAGCATGTCACGCAGCTCAACGTCATCCTGCGCGCCGTTCCCAAGGATGCAGAGGCAGAACCGGCCCGCCGCATCGGGTTTCGCCTTGCAACCGATCTTGAGGAAACCAGCCCCAAAAGCCGCCGTAGCCGTAATGGCACGACGAATGCCAAAAGCTGAAACCGCAGCCCCTCTGCCCGTGACAGTACACGATGAATCGGCTAAAGGGCAGAAAACGACCGGAACCGAGGACCTCGACAATGGCAACCGAACAGAACGAAACCGAATATCAGCCCGGCAGCATGAATATCGCCGTACAGGAAAAAACATTTGCGGGCTTCATCCGGATGGTCGCCTGGGGCACGGGTATTACCATTGCCGTGCTGATTTTCCTGGCCCTGGCCAATAGCTGATTTTATCCAACCCGTATTTTAGAAAGTAATCCCATGCGTCGTTTGTTTCTTTGTTTTGCGGCCCTTCTGACCTTGGCCGCTTGCGGTATGGCCGAACCCAAATGGGCCCCCGAAGAACAGGTACAGGCTGCGCGCTATGTCCATCCCGGCCCGTCATCGATCACGCTTTATACTGTGCTGAGCAAACGCAGCAAGGGCGGTGCCCATTCCGGTATCCTGATCAACGCATCACAGCGGGTAATGTTTGACCCCGCCGGCACCTGGCACCATCCCAGACTGCCGGAACGCAATGACGTGCATTTCGGCATGACCCCGCGGATGGTCAGCTTCTATATCGATTACCATGCGCGTGAGACCTATGACGTGGTGGAACAGACCATCAATGTCTCACCAGGGGTGGCGGAGCTTGTCCTGCAACGCGCGCTGGCCTATGGCGCGGTGCCCAAGGCACAATGCACTGTTGCAACCTCTGCCGTTCTGCGCGGTGTACCCGGCTTTGAAAACCTGCCTTCGACCTGGTTCCCGGATACATTGATGGAAGCCTTCGGACAGCTTCCAGGGGTGCAATCCCGAACCTACGAGGACGATGACACCGATAACAATCATGGTGTTCTGCTTGTACAGGCGGGCGATCCCCGTTTGAACTGAACCCTGTGGTGGTCACCATCCAGCGCGGATTGCCCGAGGCCCTGCGGCCCCGGGCCGTCGGCATTTATTGGCAGGCTTTCGGCAGCAAGCTTGGTCGCATCATGGGGCCGCAGGATCGCGCCTGTCGTTTTCTGACCCGGGCCATCCGGGCCGATCACGCCTTCATCGCCCTGTCGGAACGTGGCGAACTTCTGGGGCTCGCCGGGTTCAAATCCCCGCAAGGATCCCTGGCCGGGGGCAGCCCGGCCGATCTGCGCGCCGTCTATGGCATCCCGGGATCCATCTGGCGCGCCGGTTTGTTGCGACTTCTGAACCATGAAGTGGACAATCACCACTTCCTGCTCGACGGGATTTGCGTGGCACCAGAGGAACGGGGCCACGGCATCGGCACGGCCCTGCTGGAGGCAATTTTCGAGGAAGGTCGGTCACGGGGCTATGACGCCATCCGGCTTGATGTGATTGATACCAATCACCGGGCCCGGGCATTATATGAACGGCTGGGCTTTACCGTGCACCGCCATGATCATGCGGGGTTTCTGGGCCGGGCCTTCGGTGTTGGCGGAAGCCATGTGATGGTGCGTCCGCTTTGACATCCACGCAAGGATAACGGGCTTCGGCCTCCCGGTCGGTCGTCAGTCAAAAATCCCGGCCACCCGGCCAAAAAGCATGAAGGCGCGGGAGGTACGGGTTTCAGCCAGATCCGCCAGTTCGGAATCGGTGGCGTTCTTTTCAAACTCGGCCAGGGTCTTGTCGAAACTGCGCAGGAAGTGATGCGCGGCATCGCGGAAGACCGGATCTTCACGCATCCGCGCCGCCGTCAGGGCCAGGCTTGAACGATCCCGCACACCGCCGAGGCCGGCAATGGCACGTCCCCTTTCACCGGCCGCAAAACGCCGCCACACTTCGGGACGGCAGCGTTCGGGTTTCAGGTCATCCATATAGATGCCTTCCTGGCTCAGCAACGTCAGCACATCCTGCGCCGCGCGGATCAATCGCGCGGTCTGATGATCCTCCAACGCAAGGCGCAAGGCGCGAAAACCCGCCTTGTCATCCGGGCTTTCCGGAAAATGCAGCGCACGGATGAAATCGGCGATCGACAATGGCGCGCGCATTGCCTCGGCCGGCGTGCCAAGCGCAAGGGCGGGCTGCTCATCCTCCGCCGTTGGCACAGGTGCCGCCAAGGCAGCCTTGCGATCGGCGGAGGGAACCGACAATGCCGTATCCCGGCGCGATGTGAACATCGCAAGCTGACTTTCGGTCTTGCGCTGTGCGGCGGCGATTTCCTCCAGTTTCTTTTCAACGGAGGGTTTCGTAGCCCCGGTCTGCTGCCCCACCACATAGGCATGCCGCATCGCATCCACCGCAACCTGAAGCCGTGCGGCCTCTTCACGCAGATCCCGGATCGTGCGCACGGTGGAAACCACCATCCAGATCAGCGCAAGCGGCAGGAATGCCACCAGCAACATCGTCAGAACGGAAAGCGGTTCAGCCGAAAACGCATCCGGGGCCACCACGAATTGCGTGATGACAACCGCAACCCAGACCACCGCCAGCGCCAATGCGGCAATTTCCGGAACCGGACGCCCATCAGGCCCGCGCGGCGGCGGCGTGCCAACTGGGGTCGGGTTTTCCTGCGGAGTACTGGTCATTCTCGTTTCCCGCTCTTGCCCCTTCCCCGCCGCAAGCCCTGATCAGATATATCGAATCGACAGGATTTCGTAGCTGCGTACACCGCCGGGGGTCTTCACTTCCACGCTATCGCCCTCTTCCTTGCCGATCAGCGCCCGGGCAAGCGGCGATTTGAGGTTCAAAAGCCCCTTTTCAAGATCCGCTTCGGGTTCGCCGACAATCTGAAAGCTGCGTTCCTCATCGGTGTCCTCATCCACCAGCTTTACCGTCGCACCAAATTTGATGGCACCGGAAAGCTTGGCGGGGTCGATCACTTCGGCCAGGGACAGAATCGCCTCGATCTCCTTGATCCGGCCTTCGATGAAGCTCTGCTTTTCGCGCGCGGCATGATATTCGGCATTTTCTGAAAGATCGCCATGTTCGCGGGCCTCCGCAATGGCACGGATCACTGCCGGACGCTCAGCGGACTTGAGCGTCTTCAGCTCTTCATCAAGCGCCGTATGGCCGGCGCGGGTCATCGGTATTTTTTCCATCGGCCTTCACATAAAGCAAGAAGCCACAGCCCGGGGGCCATGACCTCATTCACAGTTGCATTCCGATTACCCAACACCACCGGTTCGACAAATGCAACCGAATTGGCATCGTCCCGATTGCCGCAACGCGGCAATTTGCTTATCTCACACGATTGACCGGGCGGATTGCTTCAGGCAAACCCGTTAAGGAACAATATATCGCCAGCTGTCAGGGGGAAGGCATGACCGATCAAGTGACGCGCGAGCAAATGGAATACGACGTCGTTATCGTCGGTGCGGGCCCGGCAGGGCTTTCGGCGGCGATCCGGCTAAAGCAGCTCGATTCGGAACTGAACGTGGTCGTGCTCGAAAAGGGCTCCGAAGTCGGTGCTCATATCCTGTCGGGTGCGGTCCTGGATCCCTCCGGGCTCGATGCGCTGATCCCCGACTGGAGGGAAAAGGGTGCGCCCCTGAATACGCCCGTCACGAAGGACAACTTTTATATTCTCGGCCCATCCGGCAAGATCCGGGTGCCGAACTGGCCAATGCCACCCCTGATGCATAACCATGGCAATTACATTGTCTCCATGGCCAATGTCTGCCGCTGGATGGCCGAACAGGCCGAAGCACTGGGCGTGGAGATCTTTCCCGGTATGGCCTGTTCCGCACTGGTCTGGGACGGGGATCGCGTGACAGGGGTCGTGGCAGGGGAAATGGGGCTAAACACCGATGGTTCACCTGGCCCGCAATATGAACCCGGAATGGAGCTTTTGGGAAAATATGTGTTCCTTGCCGAAGGCGTGCGCGGTTCCCTCACCAAGGAAGTGATGGCAAGGTTCGATCTGTCCAAAGGCCATTGCCCGCAGAAATTCGGCCTTGGCATGAAGGAAATATGGGAGATCGACCCCGAAAAGCACCGCGAAGGCACCGTAACCCATACGATGGGTTGGCCTCTGGGCAAGAATGCCGGTGGTGGGTCCTTCATCTATCATCTGGAAAACAACCAGGTCTTTGTCGGCTTCGTGGTGCATCTGAATTACCGCAATCCACATCTGTACCCCTATATGGAATTCCAGCGTTTCAAACACCATCCGGTCGTGGCGGAACTGCTGAAAGGCGGCAAACGCGTGGCCTATGGCGCAAGGGCCATATCGGAAGGCGGCTGGCAATCGATCCCCAAGGTGGTGGCGCCGGGCGTCGCAATCCTTGGCTGTTCCGCGGGGTTGGTAAACGTGCCGCGGATCAAGGGCAATCACAATGCGATGCTATCGGGCAAGGCCGCTGCCGAAGCCGCCCATGCCGCCATTCAGGCCGGACGGGCAGGCGATGAACTTGCCACCTATGAAACCGAACTGCGCGAGGGCGCAATCGGCAAGGATCTGAAACGCGTCCGGAACATGAAGCCGATCTGGTCAAAATGGGGGCTGACGGCCTCCCTGGCGCTTGGCGGGTTCGATATGTGGATGAACAACCTTTTCGGATGGTCCCCTCTCGGGACCCTGAAACATGGCAAGACAGATGCCGCCTCCACCGGCAAGGCAAGGGATTTCAAATCGATCGAATACCCCAGACCCGATGGGGTGCTTTCCTTTGATCGGCTGACAAATGTTTCCTTCAGCGCCACCAATCATGAGGAAAGTCAGCCCTGCCACCTGCAGCTGATCGACCCCAACACCCCGATCAAGGTAAACCTGCCCGAATATGATGAACCGGCGCAACGATACTGCCCCGCCGGCGTCTATGAGGTGCTGGAAGGCGATGACGGGCCACGGTTCCAGATCAATTTCCAGAACTGCGTCCATTGCAAGACCTGCGATATCAAGGATCCGTCACAAAATATCAACTGGACGACGCCGCAAGGTGGCGACGGGCCAAATTACCCGAATATGTAACGCCATTTTGTAACGGGCTGACCCGACGGGGGCGTTGGGCGCATTGCCATGCCCACCGGGCGGATCTAGGCTGCGCGACATGATCTGAAGAAGGAACAGGCGTCATGCCGCGACATATCGCACCGATCCTGGCCCCGCTGATATTGGCGGCCTTTTCCTGGGCGGCGCCCGCCCGGGCGGAGGATCCCGGTGCCTATCTTGCCGCAAGGGTGGCCGGCGTGAACGGGGATTTCCGCGAAGCAGGGCATTGGTTCAGGCAGGCCCTGGCCGCCGATCCGGAAAACATCTCCTTCATGGAAGGGGCAATCGTTGCCCTGATTTGTGCGGGGAATATTCCACCAGCACTGGAAATTTCCCGCAGTCTTGACGCGGCTGGCGGGGAGGCCCAGCCAATGGCCATGGCCCTGATCGCCGATCAGACGAAACGTGGCGATTTTTCCGGCCTGCTGAATGATCTGCGCGCCGGGCGCAGCGCCGGAAAATTGACGGACGGGTTGCTTCTGGGCTGGGCAGAACTGGGCAGCGGCCAGATTTCCGAAGCGCTGGAAGAATTCGACAAGGTAATCGCTACACGCGGGCTGGAAATCTTTGGCCAGTATCACAAGGCGCTGGCACTGGGTTCGATCGGAAATTTCGAAGCGGCGGAAAAGATCCTGTCAGGTGATGGCCAACAGCCCGTCCACGCAATGCGGCGCGGCACCCTTGCCCATATCCAGATCCTGAGCCAGCTTGAACGCAATGACGACGCCCTCGAAGTGCTCCGTGATGCCTTCCCCAATGAAACGGATCCGACCATCACCACGATGATCGAACGGCTGGAAAACGGCGAGATGCTGGAATTCGATGCCGCCCGCAACGCAACGGAAGGCGTGGCGGAAGTTTACTTTACCCTGGGTGTTGCGTTGAACGGCGAAGCGGATGAAAGCCTCATCTTGCTCTACAGCCGTCTCGCCTCTTGGCTGCGGCCGGACCATTCCGATGCGATGTTGCTGACGGCGGGGATGCTTGAAAACCGGGACCAGTTCGATCTTGCGACGGAAGCCTATGGCACGATCGCGAAAGACAGTGACGCCTGGATCCCGGCCCAGACCGGCCTTGCGCGGACATTGAACAAGGCCGAAAAGGCGGACGAGGCCGTGCAGGTCCTTACCAATCTTGCGGGAAGCTACCCCAAGGTCCTTGCGGTACATCTTTCACTGGGCGATACGCTGCGCCAATCCGAACGCTGGGCGGAAGCCACCGGCGCCTATGATGCGGCCATCGGTCTTCTCAAGGATCCCGTTCCTGAGCCCTACTGGACTGTCTATTACAGCCGCGCCATCACATTGGAACGCCAAAAGATCTGGGATCGGGCCGAAGAAGATTTCCGCAAGGCGCTGGAAATGAACCCCGGCCAGCCACAGGTGCTCAATTACCTCGGCTATTCGCTGCTGGAACGGCGCGACCGGATCGAGGAAGCCATGACGATGATCGAACGCGCCGTCGCGGCCAGCCCCGATAGCGGCTATATCGTGGACAGCCTCGCCTGGGGGAAGTTCCTTCTTGGTCAGTATGACGAGGCAGTGGAACCGATGGAACGGGCAAGCCTGCTTGAACCCGTGGATCCGATCGTGACGGATCATCTAGGCGATATATATTGGGCTGTGGGCCGCAAGATGGAGGCCCGGTTCCAATGGCGCCGTGCCCTTTCATTCGAACCGGAGGAAAAGGACGCCGTCCGGATCCGCCGCAAGCTGGAAATCGGGCTTGATGCCGTTCTGACCGAAGAAGACGCCCCGCCCCTGAATTCCGCCGATGACAACCAGCCACGCAACTGAATTCGCCCCCGCCAAGATCAATCTTTGCCTGCATGTGACGGGGAAGCAGGATGACGGGTATCATCTGCTCGACAGCCTGGTGGTTTTTTGCGGTATCGGGGATCGGGTGGAGGCACGCCCGGCCAACTCACTTTCATTGACCCTGCGCGGGCCTTTTGCCGGGGAAGTTCCGGCAGGTGACGACAATCTGGTGATACGCGCAGCCCGTCATCTTGGCAGGGCGGCGGCTATCACGCTTGAAAAACACCTCCCCCCCGCATCGGGCATCGGTGGCGGCACGGCCGATGCCGCCGCAGTGATCCGTGCGCTGTCACGCCTCCATGAAACGGGTCTGCCTTCGGCCCGGATGGTATTGCCGCTTGGTGCGGATCTACCCGTTTGCCTTGCCGGGAACCCCGCCCGGATGCGCGGGATCGGCGAATGCCTGGAGGCGCTTCCGGCCTTACCCGGGGCGCATCTGCTGCTGGTCAATCCACGCATCACACTTTCGACGCCGGCCGTTTTCCTGGCCTTGAAAAACGCCGAAAACCCGCCCCTGCCCGAAACACTGCCGCAATGGCCCGATATCAGTGCGCTCGCCGACTGGCTTTCCCTTCAGCGCAATGATCTGGAACCCGCCGCATGCGATATCGCGCCGGAAATCGGATCCGTCCTGACCTTGATGAAGGCCAGACCCGACTGCCTGCTGGCGCGGATGTCCGGGTCAGGCGCAACCTGTTTCGGTCTTTTCCCAACAGCCAAAGGTGCCAAAGCCGCCGCAAGGGCAATCCGCAGGGAAAATCCCGGCTGGTGGGTCGCGGAAGGCCCGATGCTGCGCTGACCTTCAGGCGATCCGGGACACCACGTAATCCGCCAGGTCGCCCAATGTTTCACGCAATTCATGTGCGGGCAGGATATCCAGCGCGGAACGGGCCCGTGCCGCCCAACCCATCGCATCTTCGCGGGCGGCTTCCATCGCACCATGACGGGCCATGATGGCCAGCGCTTCCTCCAGATCATTTTCCCGCTGATCGCCCTTCGCAATCGTGCGGGTCCAGAATTCCCGTTCACCCGTATCTGCCCGCGCCACGGCCTTGATCACCGGCAGGGTCAGCTTGCGTTCCCGGAAATCATCGCCGGGGTTCTTGCCGATGGTTTCAACCGCCCCCGAATAATCCAGCAGATCATCCGCGATCTGAAAGGCAATCCCCAACGCATCGCCATAAGCATAAAGCGCACGGATCTTGTCTTCCGCAACCCCTGCAAGCACACCGCCCGCCTCGGTCGCGGCGGAAAACAATGCGGCCGTCTTGCCCCGCACCACCTGCAAATAGATTGCCTCCGTCGTTGCCAGGTCCTGCGCGGTAGTCAGTTGCAACACCTCCCCTTCCGCAATGGTGGCCGAAGCATTGGCCAGGATGTCCAGCACACGCAAATTTCCGGTTTCCACCATAAGCTGGAAGCTGCGGGCAAAAAGGTAGTCCCCCACCAGGACCGAAGATTTGTTGTCCCAAAGCAGGTTGGCGGTGGGCCGGCCGCGCCGTCGCGCACTTTCATCCACCACATCGTCATGCAAAAGTGTCGCGGTATGGATAAACTCCACCGCTGCCGCCAGATTGTGATGCATCGTGCCGTCATAACCGCAAAGCCGCGCTGCGGCGAGCGTCAGCAGCGGGCGCAGGCGCTTGCCCCCCGCTTCCACCAGATGCGCCGTCACCTCGGGAATACGTGGAGCATGTTCCGATGCCATCCTTTTGCGGATCAGCTCGTTCACAGCGGTCATATCGGCCTCAAGGGCCGCAGCCAGCCTATCCTGAGGTTTGCCCATTGCCTTGTCCAACGCCCGTTTCCCCAATCTGCCCTCTTGCTTCGCCTCGACAGATAGCCTGCCCAGCGCTATGTGCAAAGCATGAAAGAGCTTCTGCGTACCACCGATCCCACCGTCATTGCTTTTGCAACGGCCCTTTTGCAAGGCGAAGGGATCGAAGCTTTCGATCTGGATCTGCACATGAGCAATCTGCACGGTGCGATCGGGGCCATTCCCCGGCGGCTGATGGTTCGCGACGCCGATCTGTTTCGCGCACGCGCCGTCCTGGCGGATAACGATATTACGACAGGGCTTTAGGCCGTGTTTTCTGAAAACGAACTGACAGACGACGCCTTTTTGGGGGGTAAGCTACGGCTGTTTCAACCGCGGCGTGGATATCGCGCCGCGACGGACCCGGTCCTGCTTGCGGCCTGTTGCGGCGCTTCCGCCGGGCAAAGCGTGCTTGATCTTGGCTGCGGTGCCGGTGCGGCGGCGCTTTGCCTTGGCTGGCGGGTGCCAGGCCTCAGGCTTGCAGGGCTCGAATTGCAGCCCGCCTATGCCGATCTGGCGCGACGTAATGCCACACGAGCCGGGATCGAGTTTGAAGTCACGGAAGGTTCCGTCCTGGCCATGCCGCAGGTTCTGCGGCGTGATTTCGACCATGTGATCACCAATCCGCCCTATTATCCGCCGGGTGGCACCCGTGCTCGGGATGCAGGCCGCAATATCGCCCTGCATGAAAATATCGATCTGGCCACATGGACGGAAACCGCCACGAGGCGATTGCGCCCGGGCGGCTGGCTGACCATGATCCTGCGGGCGGATCGGTTGGGGGACGGGCTTGCGGCCCTTGGGCCCAAGATGGGATCCGTCACGATCCTGCCCTTTGCGCCACGAAAGGCCAGGGCCGCCGGGCGCATCACAATTCGCGCGCGCAAGGGCGGACGGGCAGGTATGCGCCTGTTGGCCCCGTTCGTTCTGCATGACCATGACAACCACCCCGGCGATCGCGATCACCATTCCATCGAGGCCGAAGCCGTTTTCCGCCATGGACAAAGTTTGACACATCTTTTCGGCTAAGCCGCGATAAAACCTTCGGCTGTTCTTTCCGGTTTTTCGTGACAAGGCGGGATTCTTGTGATGCAATCAGACAACGAGATCCAGATATAGGAGGAATGAAATGACAGTTACTTCGCACCTGCAGGAGTTGCGTCGTAAACACGAAAACCTCTCTAACCTGGTGGAAGAGGCCCAGCGAAGCCCCGCCATTGATGACCTCAAGATCGCTGACATGAAGAAGCAGAAGCTTCGTCTCAAAGAGGAAATCAACCGCCTTTCCCAATAGATGACCGGCCCGCGCGTGCCGCTATGGCGGCACCGGCAGCTATCAGAACAGCTGCCGCGACAATGACCGGAGTTGCCGCTGCAATCCCAGCCAGGATAAGCGCCAGGGTTGACAGCAGCGGCGCAGCATAGGAGGCGACACCCAGAAACTGGATGTCGCCTTTCTTCATGCCGATATCCCAGGTGAAAAACGCCGCACCGACCGGCCCTATCCCCAGCGCGACAATGGAAATCCAACCGGTCGTACTTTCGGGCCAGACGGTTTCCTCAAATCCGAGATGGGCAATGAGGGACAGCACCGCTGTTGCAAGGCAATAGATCGTGACGACCTCCGTCGGAACCATGCCAAACCGGCGCGATCCAACTGAATAAATCGCCCAGGTAATCGCACATAGAAAAGCCAGGCCATAGCCAGGCAGGGCCTCGGCCGCCAATCCAGCTTCATCGGGCAGCAGGATTATCGCAGCCCCCGCAAAGGCCAGTGCCGCACCGATCAGATGACCTGCGCGCAACTTCTCCCCCGGCAGCAGCCCGGATAACAGCACGATCAACAAGGGCCAGAGATAGGCAATCAACCCCGCCTCAGCCGCTGGCGCAATCCGCAGGGCGGAGAAATACAGGAAATGATAGCCAAAAAGCCCCGCTGTCCCGAAAACATAGGCAGATACAGGTATGCCCCGGAAAACACCTGGACCCCGCCCGGCAAGGACCCATATCAACGCCAGTCCGCCGCCGATCCCGAAACAGATCACACTTAGAAGAAACGGCGGTACCGGCGCAGAACCCACAGTCAGCAGGGCCAGCAAGGCCCACATCAAAATGGCGGTAAAACCAATGGCTGTGGCGCGGCTGCGTGACATCTCATTCCCCGTCTGCATGGAAAAAGGGCGGGTCTGAACGACCCGCCCCCTTCCGGAAAGACCGCCAATCAGGCGAAAAACTGCGCCCCATTGGCGCTGATGGTGGAACCATTGACGAATCCCGCATCGTCCGAGGCAAGAAATGCCACGCAGCGCGCGATTTCCTCGGGTTCCCCCAAGCGCCCTGCCGGGATCCCCGCAATAATCGATTCGCGCACCTTTTCCGGCACCGCCATCACCATTTCCGTCGCGATATAGCCCGGGCAGATGGCATTTGCGGTAATGTTGTAACGCGCGCCTTCCTGCGCAAGGCTTTTGACAATGCCCAGATCTCCGGCCTTGGTCGCCGCATAGTTGACCTGACCAAACTGGCCCTTTTGTCCATTGATCGAGGAAATCACCACGACCCGGCCGAATTTACGTTCGCGCATACCGGGCCAGAGCGGATGGACAGTATTGAACACACCTGTGAGATTGGTGTCGATCACCTGCCCCCACTGTTCCGGCGTCATCTTGTGAAAAGGTGCGTCGCGCGTGATTCCGGCATTGGCCACGACAATATCAATCGGGCCAAGATCTGCCTCGACCTGTACTATCCCGGCCTTGGAAGCTTCGTAATCCGCAACATTCCACTTATAGGTCTTGATACCGGTTTCTGCAGTGAATTTCGATGCAGCCTCGTCATTGCCCGCATAGCTTGCCGCAACGGTGCAACCGGCCGCTTTGAGAGCATTGGAAATGGCCGCGCCGATTCCGCGCGAGCCACCGGTTACAAGGGCAGTTCTGGACATGATACCTCCTCCAGGTGTTTGTTATTGAAATACTATTACCGAACAGAAAAAGCGGGCGCAATAATATTGCGCCCGCTTTTTTCAAAATCCTGAAGATCAGGCCCGTTCCAGGCACATGGCAACACCCATGCCGCCACCGATGCAAAGCGTGGCAAGGCCCTTTTTCGCATCGCCGCGTTTCATCGCAAAGAGCAGCGTGTTGAGGATCCGCGCACCTGAGGCCCCAATCGGGTGACCAATGGCAATCGCCCCGCCATTCACGTTCACGATGGCTGGATCCCAGCCCATATCCTTGTTGACTGCGCAGGCCTGGGCGGCAAAGGCTTCATTCGCCTCAACCAGATCCAGATCACCGACCTTCCAGCCCGCCTTGTCCAATGCCTTGCGGCTGGCATGGATCGGGCCGACACCCATGATTGCCGGATCAAGCCCGGCAGTTGCGTAGGAAGCAATGCGCGCCAGCGGCGTCAGACCACGCCTGGAGGCTTCCTCCTCCGACATCAGAAGCACGGCCGCCGCACCATCATTGATCCCCGAGGCATTCGCCGCCGTCACCGAACCATCCTTGGTGAAGGCCGGGCGCAGTTTCTGCATCCCCTCAATCGTGGCCCCATGGCGGATATATTCATCCGCATCCACGGTGATCTCGCCTTTGCGGGTCTTGATCGTGAAGGCGACAATCTCATCGGCAAACTTGCCTGCCTTTTGCGCAGCTTCCGCCTTGTTCTGACTTGCCAGGGCAAATTCGTCCTGCATGTCACGGCTTATCTGCCATTGGTTGGCAACATTTTCGGCGGTCTGCCCCATGTGATAGCCGTTGAATGCATCCCAGAGCCCATCACGAATCATCGAGTCGATGAATTTTACATCGCCCATCTTATGACCCGCGCGCAGATGTGCGACATGGGGGGAAAGCGACATGTTTTCCTGCCCACCCGCGACAACAATCTTCGCATCACCCAGTTGGACATGCTGTGCGCCAAGCGCAACGGAACGCAGGCCCGAGCCACAGACCTGATTGATTGACCACGCACTCGATTCCTGCGGCAGGCCCGCATTGATATGGGCCTGACGCGCCGGGTTCTGCCCCTGCCCCGCCGTCAGAACCTGACCCAGGATCGTTTCCTCGATCTCGCCTTTTTCCACGCCCGCCCTGGACACAACCTCACTGATCACGGCAGCACCGAGATCATGCGCGGGGGTATTGGCGAAAGCGCCGCTGAAGCTGCCAACAGCGGTACGCGCTGCGGAAACGATGACGACATTGGTCATGAATCTGGTCCTCTTCCTTGGCCGATGCACGCGGGCCTGTCCCGCAGCTTGCCTTCTGGCCTAAGCGGAGAAAGGGCCAAAAGCAAGGCTGGGATTGACAACTTGTCCGCGCATTCCCCCATGATCGGACATTGATAGGACCACCGGGGCTATCGGCGGCAAAACCGTATCATGGGGGATGGAGCGGGTGACGGGAATCGAACCCGTATCTCTAGCTTGGAAGGCTAGGGTCTTACCATTACACAACACCCGCGGCGGCTAGGGATATAGCCGCGGATCCACGGCTTCGCAACCCTTCGTGCGACGGGGCATCGTGATTTTACGCCATCCCGCCGGATCGATTACCTGGCGGTGATACGACCGTCGAGGCCGGATTTTTCCACACCGTTTGCGGCAATATATTCGGCCAGGACATCAGCCAGATCCGGGCCGAAATCATAAACCTTCTGCGCGTCGACAAACATGCTGTAACCATCGCCGCCGCCACGCACATAGTTGTTGGAAACAACGTAATAGGCCTGGGCCGGATCAAGCGGTGCCCATTCATTTTCAGACTGCACCATCACGTCGGAAACCCGGTTACCGGATTCGGCACCCGCATCAAAGCTGTATTTCAAACCCGCAACCTGTGCAAAACGGCCTGCGCCCTCCTCAAGGCGGCTGACGCCGTTTTCCAGCGCAGACAATATCGCCTCTCCGCTGACCTCAAAGGTGGAAAGCGTATTCTGAAACGGCAGAACGGCCAGGACCTCCCCCATGGAAATTTCCCCTGCGCCGATACTGGCGCGGATCCCACCGCCGTTCTGTATGGCGATGGTCACCCCCTGATCCCGCACGCGATCAAGCATGGCCTCGGCAATCAGGTTGCCCATGGCACATTCCCGTGTGCGACAGTTGTCCCTGCTCCCATCAAGATCCACGGATGTTTCGGCAACGATCCTCGATTTCAGCTCATCGATGGGACCAGCCAGTTCACCAATCCGGGCCTCGATTTCCGGGTCCGGGGTGACCGAGGCATCCAACAGGATGGTATCGCCACCGGCATAGGTCAGCACACCTGCATCATCGAAGGTCAATTCCGCATGGCCAAGATATTTCGAATAGGCATAGGCCTGAACCACGGGAACCATGCCGCCTGCCTCATTCGTGATCCAGGTGGGATAGGGGCCATGACGATCCGGGTCCGAGGCGGAAAGATAGGTATGCGAATGTCCACCCACCACGATATCGATCCCCGCCACCCTGGCCGCGATTTCCTGATCCTTGACATATCCGACATGGTTGAGCGCGATGATCTTGTTCACGCCTTCGGCCTCAAGTTCAGCAACCAGACCTTTCAGGCTTTCGATTTCATCCTGAAAGATCACTGTCGGGCCAGGGCTGGATGTTTCCGGTGTATCAGTAGCCAGCGACGCAATGATGCCGACCTTTTCTCCTCCGACATCCAGTGTGATGCGTTTGTGGATCCGGTCCTTCAGCCTTTCATTCTGGCTGACATCGATATTGCCTGAAAGAACCGGGAAACTGACGCGCTCCAGAAAATCGGCCAGCCCATCGGGGCCATCGTCAAATTCATGGTTTCCGATGGACATGACATCATAGCCGATCTTTTCCATCATCTCGGCTTCAACCGCACCCTTGTAGGTCGTATACATCAGGCTGCCCTGGAACTGGTCACCCGCATCCAGCACGATCACATTCTGCCCATCCGCCCGCAATTCATCACGCAGCTCATTGATCTTGGCATAGACCCGGGCAACACCGCCAAAGCACTTGTTTTCCGCGGCATCCTCATCCGTACATGTCGAGTCGAATCGATTGATGGGCTCGATCCGGCTATGCATGTCATTTGTATGCAGGATGTTCAGCTTGTAGTCTGCCGAAACTGCCGTTGCAGCGCAAATCAGGGCTGTCGAGGCCAGAAATTTCGCAATCATCATCGTCTCCTCACATAGAGTCCGGAACAGAGTGCGGCGGTTGTGCGGCGGAGTCAAAGCCTGTTGCGCCGATAAGGCCATTGACCACCGCCGCATCTGCGGGCATGACGCTGCCATGCTGATCTTCAAGATTTTTCGCCGGGCCGAATGGAATATCTTTTCCGCTGCGGGTGAAACCCGCGGGGCGCCGGTCGATCTGGACGATGGATATATCCATTTTTCCACCGCCACGCAGGTTGTCGAAACTGCCGCGCGTCATTTTGCGCAGGAAAGCGATCTGGTCCTGGTGGCGGTGGAGGCCGGGACACTGGGGGGCGATCTGAAATGGGAACCTTCCCGGGGGGGTGCACTTTTTCCGCATCTCTATCGCCCCTTGCAACGGTCGGACGTGGTCTGGGACAAATCCCTGCCACTGGGGGCTTCGGGTCATATCTTTCCCGAAGGGCATCTCTTTTCGGGGGTACAGAAATGAACCGGATGGAACGGCTGGGGCTTGCCCTGCTGCATCGGATGGATCCCGAAACCGCGCATGGGTTGTCGTTAAGGGCATTGCGGCTGGGGCTGGTTCCCCTGCCCGGCCCGGTTGACACACCGCGCCTTGTCACCGATCTGGCGGGGCTCAGATTGCCTAACCCGGTCGGGCTTGCTGCGGGTTATGACAAAAATGCCGAGGCACTGGCCCCACTGATGCGCGGCGGTTTCGGATTTCTGGAGGTTGGGGCCGCAACGCCACTCCCGCAGCCCGGTAATCCCAAACCGCGCCTTTTTCGCCTGACGGAGGATCGGGCGGTGATCAATCGTTTCGGTTTCAACAATCAGGGGATGGAGGCTATCGCCCCGAGGCTGGCGGCAAAACCCGTGGGCATTCCGGTGGGGATCAATCTGGGGGCCAACAAGACCTCCGCCGACCGCGCAGCGGATTTCGCAAGGGTGCTGGCCCATTGCGGCCCGCATGTGGATTTCGCAACGGTCAATGTCTCCTCCCCCAATACGGAAAAACTGCGTGATTTGCAGGGCAAGAACGCGCTGAGCGCCCTTCTGGAAGGGGTAATGGAAACCCGCAATACCTTGTCCCGGCAGATCCCGGTTTTCCTGAAGATCGCCCCCGATCTGCACAATGACGAATTGGCGGAAATCGCCGAGGTCGCGCTCACCTCGGGGCTTGCGGGGATTATCGCAACGAATACTACCCTGTCACGCGAAGGGCTGACAAGCGTTCACCGTGATGAGGCAGGGGGCCTTTCCGGTGTACCTCTTTTCAAAAAATCCACGCGGATCCTGGCCCATCTTTCAAAATTGACCGAAGGGCGATTGCCACTGATCGGCGTCGGCGGGATCGCCAATGCCGAAGACGCCTATGCCAAGATCTGCGCAGGGGCCTCGGCCGTACAACTTTATTCCAGCATGGTTTTTGGTGGGCTGGGCCTTGTTTCTAAGATTGCGCACGGCATTGACAATCTGCTTGCACGGGATGGGTACACGACGATCCGCGACGCAGTCGGCAGCAAGCAAGGGGCATGGCTGTAGCAGATATCGGGGTCGAACAGGCAGCCTGACAATCCCATCTCAAATCATCAGGCGGGCTTTCTGCATTCATTACCCCGTGCTATACTTTGGCATAGCTGAGGTATTTGATGGTCTGCCATGACGACCCACCTGGTCCTATTGGTACATGGAATTGGCGAACAGACGCCAGGTGAAACCGTAGACAATTTTGTCGGCGCCACCAGGCAGCAGCTTGACCTGTCAGGCCCCGTTACACACAATTCCGTGCTCTTGGCCAATGAACCGCCCCAGGACGCCAAGCTGCTCCAGCTTTATCCCTGCCATATCCGGCGCTTGCAACAAACCAGTGCCACGGAACTCGTTTTTGCCGAGATCCATTGGGCCGACCTTTCACCTGCACCCAAGGGCTTTTTGGCCACCTCGGTTGCCTTGCTGCATGTGGTGCTTGGCCTTGGTTATCTGGCGCTCGACAATGTACAGAACAATGCGGTCCCCAAAACCGCATATGTGCAAAAACTGACCCCGCTTTTTGTCTGGATTTTTTATGCAGTTATCGCCCCGCTCAATGCCTTTCTCTTTCTTGGTGCAATTTCGCTGCTGGCCGATCCCCTCATTTTCCGTTTCACCGCATATGAAAGAAGCCCGGCAATCCTTCTGATCTTGCTTGGTCTCGTGGTCGGCCTTGCCGGCGGGTACCTTGCCCGTCATGCCCGAACCTATATGGCGCGCAGTTTCTTTCGCGGCCTTTTCGTGATGGGCGTTATCACGACCTGCATCGGCCTGATCATGCCCTTTGGCATATCTGTCGAATGTGCGCCGCCCAACATGGTAGCATCGGTGACGCCCGGACTGGCCGGCATCGACGGCTTTGTCGGTTGCGGCGTATTTTTGCTGAACCTTGGGTGGCTGACGGCCATTGTACTGCTTTTTCTGATGGTATTCGTGTCGGTGCCGGGCATGAAATGGGATCTGGACAACAAGCGCTCAATCTATCTTGCCATCTGTGCTGCCATGGTCTTGTTCTGGGGGATATTCGCGGTCGCCCTCTGGGCCGCCTTCGAACAGGCGGTTATCGCCCTGGTCGGTTCCCATCCGGATGTCCCGCTCATGATGATGTTCAACAATTATTTCCCTGCGGCGACGCGTACGCTTGTTTATGCTGTCCTCGCGATCGCGGTACTCACATTTGCCGGGGCCATCGTCGGCATCCTTCGCAACCGCATCAAGGACGATCTTGCCCATGATCCGAAAAACCCTACCAGACACGATCTCTGGTTCGGACGCCTCATCCTGAATCCCATTCTCAACCTTGGCCTGTTCGGCGCGATTCTCGTACAGTCCTTCGGGGTGTTCTATGCCACCTTTGAATATTCCGGTGGCGGTATCTCCGGCGGGGGTCTTGATTGCGCCAGCCAGACCTGGATGCTTGCCCGTGCTGCATGTAACATCGATGCTTTCATCAGTGGATCGGCAGGATCACTCGCACTGGGTGCCAGTACTCTGCTCGGCTTTGTGTTGGTCAACTATTCCAATGCCATCGCGAATTTTCTCGGTGTCGCGCTTGACATCGTAGTCTATGCAACCCGTTCCGGCGCTGCAAATCCCCGGGTCGCGGGTCAGCCCAATCACTATGTCCATGCCGAGCGCATAGAGGGTCGTTTCCGTTCCACATTGAAGAAACTTCTCATTCAGGAACACGCCGACAAGATCACTGTTATCTCACATTCGCAGGGCACCGTCGTGGTGACGAGGGGGCTGCAACAGATGCGCAGCCAGCTTCCGGTGAAACCCACCCTCGTGACGATGGGTTCACCGCTTACACATGTCTATACCCATTACTTTGCCCTGAATTACCAGATGCCGGGGGAATGCCCCGATTGGCTGGAGAGTTGGCATAATATCTATCGTCGTGATGATTTTGTCGGCACCTATATCACCGGGCATGGTGCCCAAAACCACCCGGTTCGCGCCGCTGGCCATACCGGTTACTGGATCGATCCCGAGGTCTGGAAGATATTTCGCAGCCAGGGCCTCTTCCCCCCGCTTCCCGGAACGACCTGACATTGCACATCAACCCTACCCAATCAGCCGCCGGATTGAGCCGTGATCGGCTGGTTGTGGAATTCTTCGGGCGGATCGTGCCGCTTCTGGTCAAACCCTGCTTGACCGGGTAGAACCAAGGGCAGGCGGACCCTGCCGGAGACATGCTGCATGGGGCTGTAGATCGAGGGACAGGCGGCCGAATGACCCAAAGCTCCCTCCTGTGTCAGAGGAACAATTGAGATGAAGCTGTACTATTCGCCTGGAGCCTGTTCATTGGCATCGCATATTACGCTGAACGAAGTTGGGCAGCCTTTTGAGACCGAACAGGTCGATATCCGCGCCAAGACAACCGCCAGCGGTGGTGATTTCCGACAGATCAACCCCAAGGGCGCTGTTCCAGCCCTTGAACTCGACAACGGCGAGGTGCTGACCGAAGGCGTGGCGATCATGCAATATGTTTCGGACAGCGCCGGGGCGACATCGATCATGCCCCCTGCTGGTACATTGGAACGTGCACGGGTACAGGAAATGCTGAACTACGTCGCAAGTGAGGTTCACAAATCCTACAGCCCCTTCTTCAACCCGGCCATCACGGAAGACGCAAAGGCGGCGGCGACACAGGTTCTGAACGGCAAGCTGTCATGGCTGGAAAACGTACTGTCCGATGACCGCAGCTATCTGGGAGGAAAGAACTATTCCCCGGCGGATGCGTATCTGTTCACCGTGACCAACTGGTCGGGAATGCTGGGCCACGATTTATCAGCCTATCCGAAAATCAATGCCCTGCGCGCACGGGTTTCCAAACGCCCTGCGGTTCAGGCGGCATTGAAAGCCGAAGGCCTGACCGGCTGATAAAAGCTATCTGACAGGGAATCTATGCTAAGGAAGTCCGGGAACGAAAGACTGCGGAAAAATTTGCGACACTACCGGCAACTTGCTTACTTGCTTACTGACGCAGTGGAACGACGCTTCATGAGTGAAACTTGGAATTCAACTGAATCGAGCTCTTGATCCTGCTCAAGATGCGCAACAATCTGGCGCGCTGCGACGACACCTATATCCCGCGCCGGCACTTTTATAGTGGTCATTGGTGGTGTCGAAAAAGCGGCAATTTCAAGGTCGTCAAACCCGATAACCGACAAGTCCCCTGGCACCTCTATCCCCCGGCCTTGGCAGGCACTAAGAATACCGGCAGCATGGTTATCATTGGTACACAGGATACCCGTCGGCAGCGTTCCCGCCTCAATCAGTTCGATTGCAACGGCGAAGCCTGATGCGATAGAATTTGAACGGTAGATAACGCGTTCCGGCGGAAGTAGAACGCCCCGATCACGAAGCGCCTCAGTGAACCCGTACATTCGTGCCGCCACCCGATCATTATTGGTGATATCCTGCGAGAGTATCACAATATCTCGATGCCCAAGGTCGAGCAAATACTGGGCTGAAAGTCGCGCGGCACGCGTATTGTCGACGCCAACATAGGCGCGACCGGTATCACTGCGGTAGGAATAAATAATCAGGAAAGGGACCTGCTGAACGTCAAGCAAATGCCAGACTTCGGACGAGAAGTTTTCACCCAGGAGGATCAGAGCATCAATACCACGCTCGAGCATTGAACGGATCCCGATCAACGCCTTGGCAAGATCGTAGTCCGAGCAGTTTAGCGTTAGAGCACACTACACGACACAGGGGTGGTTGAGGGCGGCGCGAGGTAATTTTCTGACGGGTTCTGACTTGCAAACAGGATCGCCGGATGGTCACGAAACTCAGCGCTGCCCTCACCGAAAAGCTATCGCCGCCTATCGATCTGAGCAAGAGCCGGCTGGAGACGCTGGCGCTGCTGATCACGGGCATGATCGGCGCCCGGACGGTCAATCTGAGCCATATCGCCAGCGAGCGTGGATCGCCAGACAGCGCTTACGCTCGACCTATCGTCGTCTGCAGCGGTTTTTCCAGCATGTCACACCGAATGAGGATTGGGCCGCCAGACTGATCGTGACACTGCTCGGCGCACGCGGGCCGTGGCTTCTGTGCCTCGACCGTACCAACTGGCAGATCGGCGCGAAGCATGTGAATGTTCTGGTGCTGGCGCTGGTGACACGGCGCCACCGGGTGCCACTGATGTGGCGCATGCTGGACGGTCCGGGCAACTCTCCGACCGCCACGCGCATCGCGCTGATGGAGCGCTATCTGGCTCTGTTCGGCGCCGGATCGGTGAAGATGCTGCTGGCCGACCGCGAGTTCATCGGCGGTGAATGGCTGAGATATCTCCATGAAAAATCCATTCCCTTCACCATCCGCCTGCGGGAGAACATGACCGTCATTACCGAAGACGGCGAGCAGTGCCAGCTGCGCACCCCGCTGCAGACGAGACCCGTGGCGCACGCAGCTGCCGAGCCTTGCGAACCTGGTGGGATGCGATGCGCCGGGCTCGAACGAGGTCTTGCATCGCCTCGTTGAACCTCATCTGGTGTCCAGATGTAACTCAGTTCTCCCGCGCGGTGCAGACGAGCCAACGCAATCGCATCCCGCGTGTCATTTTTCTGCCGGCGGTGCGTCGCATGTACCGGCATCTTCGACGGCGCGGTCACCCGGCAGTCGATTCCTTTTGCGGCAAGGTGCCGATACAGACCGTAGCCGCACGGACCTGCCTCGTAGACATACGAGGCCACCGCGTGCCGCGCTGTCACTTTCTTCAGCATCTTGTCGATCATCGTGCTCTCGTGGGGGATTGTGCCCCACAAGCGTACTTCGCCATCTCGTCCAGCTTCCGCAATTGCAACCGTAATCGTATCCTTGTGCACGTCGAGACCGACGTAGACGTCAATATCTTGCATGAGCGCTCTCCTTTTGAACGCTCTGAGCTTCGCACTGCTCTATGCGTCCGCGGAAACGGTCATCTCATCTACCTCTTCATGGGCTCGGAAAGCGGCGGCAATCGCCTACACCCTCATCGAACCGCCAAGCTCAACGGCGTCGATACCCAAGCTTGGCTGATCTGGGTGCTGACCCACATCCCGGACCACAAAACCAACAAACTCGATGAACTCATGCCTTGGCGCTACGCTGCGCAGGCAACATAACGCCGTTTCGAAAATTACGCCAGAGCGTTCGGCCTGGCTTGCAGTTACCCATAAGTGTCCGTTGGGGGCTTTGCGAGACTGGAACCTTCAACGGGGTCGGCGAGGCGGGAGAATCCTCGCCATATGACGGTCGTCCCCGGCGGCACGCCCTATCAGTCTGCGGAAAAACCTCGCCATTTTTCCGGGATCATGATTCCCTTTTTTTGTTGGAGTAGGGAGATTGGGATGCGGGGCGGTTTTGAGGATCAGGGGAGCCTGTTTTCGTATGTT
>JBKEDF010000069.1:0-12156 GCA_047975325.1 Pseudorhodobacter sp.
GCGATTATGGGCCGTCATGCACCAATGCGTGACCCACAATCGGCATTACCCAACGCAAAAGCAGTTCGCAGATGCTATCCTCAGGTTTTTCCATGAAACCATCCCGAACAAATGGAAATCCTTCCGAAGCCAGGTCACCGACAACTTCAGGGTCCTAAACCATCAGGAATTTCGGGTTTTGCAGTAAGGGCGGTATAACACCGGCCTGGGTGAGGAGATTGCAGCACTGGAAACCTTCCTCGCCCGGAGGTCGGAAGGTTAGGAGGAAAGGTCGGTTACGGCCTGACGACTTTGTTTTGATCCTCTTGTCAGGCCATAACTTTTTGATTTTACGCTGATACTGCGCAAATTTGATGATCAAATCTGCTTCCGTCAGCTATACATAAGGATCAGGCTGGAACGGCCATGCCCTTTTCCCTGGCCAGTTCGCGCATCTTGCCCTGGATCTTTTCAAAGGCACGGACCTCGATCTGGCGGATACGTTCACGGCTGACATCATAGACTTCGGAAAGTTCTTCCAGGGTCACCGGCGTTTCATTCAGCCGACGCTGCACGAGGATATCCTTTTCGCGGTTGTTCAGAACCGACATCGCCTCCTCCAGCATGGCGCGGCGAGCCTCAAGTTCATCCTTTTCGGCATAATCGGCGGCCTGATCGCTATCTTCATCTTCCAGCCAGTCCTGCCATTGCGAACCACCGCCATCATCGGCGCCAACCATCACGTTGAGCGAGGCATCGCTGCCCGAAAGGCGGCGGTTCATCTGGACGACCTCATCCTCGGTCACATTCAGGTCGCGCGCGATACGAGCCACGTTTTCGGGCCGAAGATCACCGTCTTCCAACGCACCAAGCTTGGCCTTGGCCTTGCGCAAATTGAAAAACAGCTTCTTTTGCGCTGAGGTCGTACCCAGTTTCACCAGGCTCCATGATCGCAGGATATATTCCTGAATCGAGGCACGGATCCACCACATTGCATAGGTCGCCAGGCGAAAACCCTTTTCCGGGTCAAACCGCTTCACTGCCTGCATCAGGCCGACATTGGCCTCTGAAATGACCTCCGCCTGCGGCAGGCCATAACCGCGATACCCCATCGCGATCTTCGCCGCGAGACGCAGATGCGAGGTGACAAGCTGATGCGCAGCCCCGGTATCCTCATGATCAACCCAGCGCTTGGCCAGCATATACTCCTCTTCCGGTTCCAGAAGCGGGAATTTCCGGATTTCCTGCATATAGCGGTTCAGCCCCTGTTCGGGGCTCGGGGCGGGTAAATTTGCATAACTACTCATTTCACTGTCCTCCTTCCCCTGTTTGCAATCTCTGCAGCCCGGGGGAACGGCCGGTTAGGGTGTTCCGGCATGCATTGCCTCGGCAAGCTTACCGTCCCTTTCTGAACGAAAGATGGCGGCTGTTCCGTCGCAAAAACAGTCTGACGTAACGTTGCTCACAATTATGTCAGCGTTTGTGACACATTCAGGGGGCAAGTTCGGGCATTTTCGACCCAAACACGGGGGGGTCATTCCCCACGCAACGCGGCGATCAACACCTCCATATCTGGCGGAACGGGGGCCTCGAAGGCCAGTTTTTCGCCGCTTACCGGATGATCGAAACCAAGCGTTGCAGCATGAAGCGCCTGTCGGGAAAAGCGTTCCGCCGCGTTGATGCCATCGGAACCCAAGGCCCGGGCCGCCAGCCGCCGGCGCCCACCATAGACCGGATCACCGATCAACCCATGTCCCGCATAGGCCATATGCACCCGGATCTGATGAGTTCGTCCGGTTTCAAGCCTGCACTCCACCAGAGCCGCCGCCGCAGGGCTGCCAAAACCTTCCAGAACCCTTGCGCGGGTAACGGCACGCCGCCCAAGCCCATCGAAATAAACCGCCTGCCGTTGCCTGTCCGTGCGGTGCCGGGCAAGCCCGGTGCGGATACACAGGATACCACCCGGTTCAAAACCAACCCCGCGAAGGCCGCGCAATCGCGGATCGGCGGCATCGGGCAGGCCGTAGGTCACTGCAAGATAACGACGTTGGGCGCTATGGGATTCAAATTGCGCGGCAAGGCCGTGATGCGCGCGATCCGACTTGGCCACCACCAGAAGGCCGCTGGTATCCTTGTCGATCCGGTGAACGATTCCGGGCCGCATTTCCCCGCCCACCCCCGAAAGCCTGCCGCCGAAATGATGCAGCAGCGCATTGACCAATGTACCCGACGGGGATCCCGGCGCAGGATGGACCACCATTCCGGCGGGCTTGTCTATCACGATCAGGTCGTCATCTTCCCATATCACGCAAAGCGGGATGTCCTCCGGCCGGGTATCAACCTCCGCCGGGGGGACGAGGAGCAGCGCATAGGCCTGCCCTTCGGTAACCTTCGCACGTGGATCCGTGACGACTTCGCCTTTCAGGCTGACCATGCCGTCGGCAATCATCCGCGCCAGGCGCGACCGGGACAGTGCCGCTTTCTCTGGCACATCGCGGGCCAGCGCCTTATCAAGACGGTTCGGGGGTGCCTCCCCGATGGTCACGACAAGGGTGGAAAGCTCCGGCATGGGACAGGCTCCGCAAGAAGAGATCGGGCTTCCGCCCGGGCTGCGTTTCCTCAGGACACTCGTGATCATACTCACGTTCACCCTGATTATCGGCGTGATAACCATGGTTGCGGTCTTTGTCACCCGCATGCCGAAGGCTTCTGCCCCGCTGCCCACCCTGCCGGATGCCGTAACATTGCCCGATGGTGCAAACCCACGCGCCATTACCTTTGGCGAAGGCTGGCTGGCCGTGGCAACCACCGATAACCGGCTGCTGATCTTTGCACCGGATGGCACGTTGCTGCAGGAAGTGCAGATCGAGACGCGCTGATTGCCGGACAGGCAGGCAGGCCATTATCTGATGGGCAGGACAAGGCCGAAGCTTGACAGTTCTGCCCTCCCGGCCTTTCCTGTCGCGACGACAGAGCAGGGCGGATAATGCTAGGCCTCAATCCACAGGACGAAATCGCACGGCAATATGACCTGGTCTGGCATGAACGCTGGCCCCGGATCCTGCTGACAACAGTCGGTCATCTCATGGGGGCACTCTTCCTGCCGCTGTGGATCCCGATAGCCACGGCATCGGCCAATATCTTTGCCGAAATCACTTCGATGCGCCTCATGCCCGGGCTCGACCCGAGGCAGCACAGGAAACGCTATACCCTTTTCCTGATCCTCACCTTCGTGATGGAACTGGTCTTTACGACCATCCCAGTGCTGTGCTGGCAAACCGACCTGCCCTATGCCCATGCCTTTGCCGTGGGCATGATCCTGGCCACCCTGTTGCATCTGGCCACCGTGCGTTCCCTGCATCTGCCCACCGGCCTGATCGGGATCGCCGGGGTCGCCCTGCCAACCCTGATCGGAAACACCTATTACTGGCTTCAGCGCGATGAAATGACGGGCCTTCTGATGTCCACCATCGGCATCTTCACGGCAATGAGCTATGCTGCGGTTGCAATCCAGTCAAACAACCGGCTGCAAAAGGAAAATGCCGAGGTTCGGGTTGCAGCACAGGCGGCCGAACGCACCAAAAGCCGCTTTCTGGCACAGATGAGCCATGAATTGCGCACGCCGCTGAATGCCATCCTGGGAATGGGCCATGCGGAAATGCGCCGCAACCGGGATGGGGTAAGCCAGCAACGGTTGAGCGTCCTCATGGCCTCGGCGGAGGGGCTTGCGACCATTCTCGACGATATCCTGGACCTTTCCGCAATTGAGGAAGGACGGATGCCGATCCGACGGGTCCCTGTTATTCCACGTCAGGAAATCCTTGCCACATTGGCCCTGTTTCAACCCGGCGCCGATGAGGCGGGGCTAGGTCTGGCGAATGATCTGGACAGGTCTTTGATATATCCGGCGATGCTTGATCCGCAACGGCTGCGGCAATGCCTGTCCAATCTGCTTTCCAACGCCTTGAAATATACCTCGGAAGGGGAGGTTCGCCTGACCGCAAGGCTGATCATGGCCGATGACCCGGAACAGGACCCCACGCTTGAAATCGACATTGCGGATACTGGCAGCGGCATTCCCACCCATCTGCTTGACCTCATATTTCAGCCATTTGCCCAATCCCCCGATCTGCCCCGTCCCGTGCAGGGCGGCCCGGCCACCGAAAAGCGGAAAAGCAACGGGCTTGGCCTTTCGATCAGCCGCGCCCTGGCACGGCAGATGGGCGGGGATCTGGTCATTCTGGAAAGTAAGGTCGCCGATAGCACGAATGACAACCGAACCGGCACGACCTTCCGGCTTCATCTGGCCATGCCGACGGCCCCGCGTGACAGTGTTACCATCCCGCCTGTCGCCGCCACCGCAACAAAACCTCCGGCGGCGGGAACAAGTGCTGCCGCCGGGCTTTCCATTCTGGTGGTGGACGATATCGCCACCAACCGGCTGGTTGCCTCAACCTATCTGCGCATGCTGGGTGCCAATACGATCGAGGCCGAAAGCGGTGCCGAGGCACTTGAACGGCTCGCGGGGGGCAAGATCGATCTGGTCCTGCTCGACATGAACATGCCCGGCATGAACGGTGAGGAAACGCTGCGCCGCATCCGGGCACTTCCCGGGGGGGAGGGAACGGCCGTCATAGCCATGACGGCAGATGCACTGAGTGAACATCGCGACCGTTATCTTGCAAGCGGGATGGATGGCTATATCGCCAAGCCACTGCATCCTTCACGCATGGAAGTCGAGATCGCCGCAGCGCTTAACCGCCATCAGAGCGGGGCAACCGAGGCTACGTGACCGGCGCAAAATCCCGCCTCAGTAACGCGGGATACCGGCCGGGCGGGCCGCGCGCTTTTGCGCGGCAATCCGGAAGGGGGCATTGGGCGCGCCATAACCTGCATACCCCCCACGCCGTTCCACGATTTCGAAAAACATGCCATCGGGGCGCGCTGGTGAATAGAATTGCAGAAACTGGCCTGCATCATCCTCATCATAAAGGATATTCGCCGCCTTCAACCGTGCTGCAAAATCTGTCTCAAGTCCGAAACGCGCCTCCAGGTCATCATAATAGTTCGGACCGATCTGAAGCGGCACAAAGCCACGTTGGGCCATCGCCCCGGCAGTTGCGAAAATGTCCCGGCTTGCAAGCGCGATATGTTGCACGGCGGAACCGAAGCTTTCTTCCACGAAACGCCCTGCGAGGGTCCGGCGCGCCTCCGCGCCATTCAGTGTCACGCGTAATCCGCCCGAACATATTGCCTGGCTGCGCACCAGACCGTCGGGATCGATCACATCGACCATGGGCGATTTTTCCGCTTCAAAGATCGAAGTGTAAAACAACGTCCAGGACAGCATCTCATCATAGGCCATGGTCTGGCCGATATGGTCCACGGCGGTCAGACCGGCACTCGTATCCACCCCTTCATCGAGATGAAAATCCACCTCCCAGATCCGTGAAAGATCCGGCCCATGATCAAGAAAACGGATCATTGAGCCACCAACGCCCCGGATCGCCGGGATATCCAGTTCTTCCGCACCATGGGGTTGTACATAGCTGTCGGCACGCAACGCCCGGGCCCTGTCAAACACCGCCCGCGCATCAGATACCGAAAACGCGATCTCGGAAACCGTGGTGCCGTGATTGGCATAAGCCGCATGGGCAAACCCATCGGTTTCACGATTGACAAGGATGTTCACCCCGCCCTGCCGCCAAAGGGTTACCGACTTGGACCTGTGCGTCCCGGCGCGGTGAAAACCCATCTGCCCCAGCTGTACCTCAAGACCCGGCGCATCTTCGTCGGAGGTTGCGAATTCGATGAATTCCACCCTTTCCACCGGCATCGGGGGCGGAAGGGGATCTCCGGATGGCTTCAGCGCCGGTTCGGCCCGCCTGACACGGTCCATCAGATGGATCAGGCTGCGATGGCCATCCTGCGCCACAAGCCGGGGCAGGCCGGACCGGAACTGGTCATTGAAGATCTCAAGCGATAGCGGCCCCTTATATCCGGTCGCCATCACGGCGCGCAGGAAACGGGTCACATCCAGGTCACCTTCCCCGGGCATATTGCGAAAGTGTCGCGACCAATAGAGCAGATCCATCGGAATCGCCGGGGCATCCGCAAGCTGGACAAAGAAGATCCGATCACCGGGAATGGCGCGGATCGTTTCGGGATCGATCCCGCGACCCAGCGTATGGAAACTGTCGAGGATCACCCCGATATTGGGGTGACCCGCACGGCGCACCACTTCCCAGGCATCCCGATGATCGTTGATATGGCGCCCCCAAGCCAGCGCCTCATAGCCGACGCGGATACCCCGCTGCGCCGCAATGTCGCCCAATTCGGCAAAGTCCTCTGCCGCGCGATCGATACCGCCCATCGTGGCCGGATGGGTGGAGGAACAAAAGAGCACAAGATCTGTACCAAGTTCGGCCATCAGGTCAAACTTGCGCTGCGCGCGGGCAAAAGCCCGGCTCCGATGCGGTTCCGGTAAGCCTTCAAAATCACGAAACGGCTGAAAAAGCGTAATTTCCAGCCCATGATCGCGCACAATCCGGCCTGCATCGCGGGCACTGATATCAGAGGCCAGGAAGTCCTGTTCAAAAATCTCTATCCCGTCGAAGCCCGCCGCCTGTATTGCCGCAAGTTTCTCGGTAAAGCTCCCGGAAACCGAAACTGTCGCAATGGAGGTTTTCATGCCTCGACCTCCTCTCCTGCCTCCAGGTCGGCACGCAGCCGCACCTCATCAAGCGGCAGGCCGGTAAAGATTGCCCAGGCATCGACACCCTGACCCAAGAAAAGTTCGTATCCGGTGATCACGGCAAGCCCCTCGGCTGCCGCATCCTGCAGGAAAGGCGTGTCGATGGGGGTGTAAACCGCATCGAAAACCCATTCCGCCCCGGCCATTGCAGTACGCGGCAGTGGCGTGCCACCATATCCGACCATCCCCACCGGCGTACAATTGATCAGCCCCTTTGCCCCGGTCGCGCCGGCTGTGGCCTCGCTGCCAGCGCGGGCCACCAAACCAGGGCGTGCAGCAATGAGCGCGGCGCAAAGCGCCTCGGCCTTGGGCAGGTCATGATCGATAATCCGGATTTCCGGCGCACCAAGCGCCACGAGGCCGAAAGCCACGGCCTTGCCAACTCCGCCCGCGCCAATCATGCAAGTCACGCCCGGATCCACCTGTCCCCGCACCCGGCGGTAGGCCGCAATGAAACCGGTATAATCGGTATTGAAACCATGCGGCCCGTCATCATCGAAAATGACCGTATTCACCGCGCCGATGGCCCGCACCAGCGGATCATCGATAGCCACCCTGGCAGCGGCGCGTTCCTTATAGGGATAGGTGACATTCACCCCCCGATATCCGGCCGCCTCAAGCCCCGCAAAGAGGGGGTCGAATTCGACCTCCTCCTCTTTCGGGATCAGCCGGTCATATTGCACCGCAACCCCGTTTTGCCTTCCGGCCAGCCGATGCAGGCGCGGCGCCTGGGATTTGGCGATATTATCGCCGACAAGACCAAGTTTCAGGGGTGCGGTGGTCATGCTTCAGCCTTTCGAAACTACCGGACGGCCCAACCAGCGCCGGATCGGCATCTTGGAGAACAGGATATAGAGAACCGCGAGAAACAGCACGAGCGAAAGCGGGCTCGTCACAATCCCCTGGAACAGCAAACCGATATCTTCCTGATCCGAGATAATCGCCCGGCGCCAGTTGTCATCCAGCAGCCGCGACAGGATAACGCCCAGGATCACCGGGCCAAGGCTGTAGCCATATAGCCGCATGAAATAGCCCAATACGCCAAAGCCGAGCATCCAGTAGACATCCATCAGCGAATTGTTCACCGCATAGGCACCCACGATGGACAAAAGCAGGATCACCGGCACCAGGACCGTCCGCGGCAATTCCACGATCTTCACGAAAAGCCGGATCCCGGTCAAGCCGAAGATCAGCATGAAGACATTGGCGATCAGCAGGGCGCCAACGATGAACCAGAACATATCCGGCTGATTGATCATCAGCATCGGCCCGGGATTGAGCCCATGGATGAACAGCGCGCCGATCATGATTGCGGTCACTGCATCGCCGGGAATACCAAGCGTCATCATCGGGATGAACGCCCCGCCAACGGCCGCATTATTGGCAGTTTCCGGGGCGACCAGCCCTTCCCTGGCCCCCTGGCCAAAGGGAACTTCGGGCTTTTTCGTGACGCGCTTGGCATGATCATAGGCCATCAGCGCGGCAATATCGCCCCCCGTCCCCGGCAAGGCGCCGACAATGACGCCGATGGTTGATGTCTGCGCCGTCAGGCCAAGGTAGCGACGTACCGTGCTCAATCGCGGTACGATCCGGGAAAGCTTTTGCTTCACGGCGGCGGCGTTGATCGTATGAAGCTGCATCAGCGCCTCCGAAACGCCGAACATGCCGATCATCACCGCGATGAAACTGACCCCGCCCATCAATGTCGGAAGACCGAAGGTGAAACGCTGTGTCATCGTCAATGGGTCAAGACCGACCGTGCCGATCATGATCCCCATCGCGCCTGCAAAGATCCCCTTCACAAGGCTGCCACCCGAAAGGGAGCCAACCAGCAGGATCCCCAGGATCGCGAGCAGCATGTAGTCCCGCGGCTGAAAGCGAAGTGCGAAATCGGACACCGCCGGGGCGGCAATGGCCAGCACGGCAATCCCGATCAGGCCACCGACAAAGCTCATTACCGTGGTAATGCCAATGGCCTCGCCCGCCTCACCCTTCTGGGCCATGGGGTATCCATCCAGCGCCGTGGCAATTGCCGAAGGCGCGCCAGGGATATTCAGCAGGATCGCCGTCCGCGAACCGCCATAGACACCGCCCATATAGATGCCGATCATCAGGCAAAGCGCGGGATAAACCTCCCAGGAAAAGGTAAAGGAGATCAGGATCGAAACTGCCATCGTGACCGACAAGCCCGGAATGGCACCAACATACATGCCTGCAAAAACGCCCAGCGCCACAAGTGAGAACAGCTTCAGGTCCAGAATTGGTATGAGAAGACTGGAAATGACATCCATATCAGTTCCCCCCGCCGAAAAAGCCGCGCAGCGCGGCAAGTATTTCCGCTTCCGGCACGACCCCCGCAGGCATCAGAACCGAAAAGACAAGACGGAAGATCAGATAGATGACCGCGACCGAGATAAAGGACATCAGCGCTGCCCAGCCCAGGCTGCGGCGGCTCAGCATCTTGATGGCAATCACCAGAAAAACGAAAGATGTAGGCAGGAAACCAATTGGTTGCAACGCCACGGCATAGGCCGCAATCAGCCCGATTATCGCCATGACGGCAAGGGGCAGGATATCACGGATCAGCCGTTCATTGGTCTTGCCCGAACGCTGCAGCGCCTGCACAAACGTGATCACGGCAGTAATGAGCATAACGGCGGTTGCAGCCATCGGCAACGCGCCTGCGCCGCTTAGGGCATCGAAGCCTGAAATCCCATAAGCGGTCCATAACAACCAGAGGCTGACCAGAACGACCAGGGCGTGGAAAGTCAGTTCACCGGGGCGCCGGGGCGGTGCCTGGGGATGAGATTCGGGGTCTTGCATTGCGTTTCCTCCTGAATTTTACCTTGCGGCAGGATGAAAAAGCCGCCCCGCTTGCGGGCAAGGGGGCGGCTTTACATGACGTCGGCCGGAATGAAGATCAGGGTTTTTCGATACCGGCATCGGCGGGCGACACCTTGGTCAGCCCTGCATCATGGATCAGCCAGGCCGTGCTGCGCTGCCAGTTGGAAAGGAAGTCTTCCGCCTCCTGCCCGGAAATATTCATCAGCGAATAGCCGCGATTTTCCAAAAGCGCATTGAAGTCTTCGGTCTGGGCGGCCTCGTGATAGGCGGCCTGGATCCTGGCCACCACATCATCCGGCGTGCCATCCTTGACAAAGATGCCAAAAAACGGCCCCCAGGGCAGAACATCGGCAAACTCGGGATTGGATACCGTCAGCGGCTCCAGATCCGGCAGGGCCGCATTGGCCTCCGTATCAAAAAGCGCGATGGGCTTCATCTTGCCCGCCTTGATATTTTCGATGGCGGCGCCAAGAACCGCCGGCATCACATCAATCGCGCCACCCATCAGCGCGGTCAGTGCCGGCCCGTCGCCATCATAGGGGATCACGGTCATTTCCATCGGGGTCTTGGCCGCCATCATTGCCGAGATAACCGAAGGCAGACCACCCGGCCCGGTGGAACCTATCTTGACCGTGCGGGGGTTTTCCTGCGCATAGGCAACCATTTCGGCATATGAATCAAACGGGGCATCCATATTCGCAACCAGCAGCGGTACACCACGCGCCAGCACGTTGATCGGGGTGAAATCGCCGTAATCCTTGGTGCCAAGACCCAGCACCTTGTAAAGCAGCGGGTTTTCGGCACCGAAAAGCAGCGTATAGCCATCGGCATCCTGCGCCACAACCTGATTGAGCGCGATCGCCCCCACGCCGCCGGTTACATTTTGCAGCACGACCTTGCCACCCAGCACCTTTTCGGCATGAGGCGTAACCGCCCGGGACACCGTATCGGTCGAACCACCGGCCCCCCATTGGATAATGCCCTGAATTTCCTTTTCCGGATATTCGGCCAGTGCCGGAACGGCTGCGAGGCCAAGCACCAGAGCGGCGCCGATAATGGATTTCTTCATGAAGTCCTCCCAGAGTTGCGATCCTGCGACGATTCGCCGCGTTACCCTGAAAGCATGGCAAAGGCATAAGATAACTACAAATGCCGATCTATTAATACTATTAACGTAGTGTTAATTAATCGTTGGAATGTTTCGGTTTTCCATCCATTGCACTGGCCAGTTCACGGCGGAAGGACGCCACCGAAAATTCGGCAAAGCTGGAAGGCTGCCGGCCCTTCTTTGTGACAACCCAAATGGATATTTCCGCATTTTCTTTCAAAGGGATACGTGTCAGGCCGGGCATATAGACCTCTGCCACGGAAAATTCATCGATGACCGCCACGCCAAGCCCGTGACGGACCAGACTGACCACCGTTTGTGCAAAACGCCCTCGCATGGTCAGGCGGGGCGTAATTCCGGCATCGACAAAGGGGCGCGCCAGTGTTGCACCATAAGGATCGCCCGGATCGACGCCCACAAAGGGCTCTTGCGCCAGATCCGCCACCGATACCGCCGGCATGGAGGCAAAACGATGCCCGTCCGGCACGATGGCAACCAGCCGCCCCCGTGCAAGCAATTGATTATCAAGGGCCGCATTGTCGATTGCAGAGGACATGATGACGAACTCACCCCGTTCCAGCAACAGATAGTCCAGCGTCTCCTCTATCTTCAGAATGTTGAGATCGATAAAAAGATCCGGAAAGCGCGCCCTGATGCGCCGGATTGCCCGTGCCGCGATGAATTGCGCAATCGACGGGGCGGAAGCGAAGGAAAGCCGGAATTCCTCCCCCTTCTGCAGTGAGGAAACGGCACTGTTGAGGTTTTCCACCTGCTGGTAGACTTGGTGGATCATCTCGAAAATACCCGCAGCCTCGGCCGCCGGAACAAAAAGCCCCGCCCGGCGTTCAAAAAGCCGCACACCAAGGGTCGATTCGGTATGTTTGACCAAACGGCTGATCCCCGGCGCGGAAACATTCAGCAGTTTCGCCGCCCCCTGGATCGTCCCGGCCATCATCACCGCGCGGATCACCTCCACCTGGCGCAGTGTCAATTCCCGCATCATCGATCCTCCCTTCACGGGCAGAATGCCCCCGGGGGAAAGACACGTCCAGTGGGCGCGCAAAAGACAGGCCCGCCCCCAGGCAGGGTTTTCCAAAAAAAGTGGGCACCGGTTTTCAGATAAAACCCTGCAAAATCAAACAGGCCCAAGCGGGTATTCGTGGGCAAAGGCGCAGATATCGCCTTGGCCGGGAGGTTTGCGTCAAGCCGCTTGCAGGCTATCCCCAGCCTGCCTATATTGTTCCTGTTCGGGTTCGCCCGGGCTATGGCGATAAACGCACCTGTAATAAGCGGATCGGACCCGGGGGCGGTACCCGGCGGCTCCACCAGACACCCGGCGTTGCGGGGGTAAGGGGCCGAAACAGGATCGACGAACGTCTAAAGAGGCCAGCTTTCGCTCGGTGAGGTACCACCGTTATCGGTCCGACAAGTACAGTTGCCAACGACAACCGTGCTCCGGTCGCTCTGGCTG
>JBKEDF010000028.1:0-6505 GCA_047975325.1 Pseudorhodobacter sp.
CCAAGCCGATTTCAACCATCCGGACTGCTATCAGCCCGGCGCCACAAAAGTCAATCTTCCACAATCCAAGAAGGCCAGGCCCGATTATCCTGCCTTTGCCGCCATCCGTGAACGGGGTGATCTCAGCCCCTATCACGATCCCCGTCACAACCCCAGCCGCATGGCCTCACTGCGAGCGATCTGCCGCAGATGGGTCGATATCGGACGAATGCGTTCGGCCCAGGCAAGCGCGGGGTCAGGCGGCGGTGGTGGCGATGGGTTCCGCAGGGCCTCGCGCACGACATCGGCCATCGCCGCAACATCGCCTTCGGGAAAAAGATATCCGCCGATTTCCCGCGCGATCCGTGCCAGGGGCGGCAGGTCCGACAGTACCACCCGCACGCCCTGGGCCGCCGCCGCATAGGGTTTGATCGGTGGCACAAGCGCCGTGACCGCCGTGCGGCGACGGGGCAGCACGATCAGGTCGCACAGGCGAAACAGCTCCGCCGCCTCCGCCTCGGGCCGCTGCGGCAGGATATGGAGATGCTCCGCCACGCCCAGATCCCGCGCCCGGGCCCGCAGCGTCGCATGGCTGCCACCCCGGTCCGCCCCGATCAGCCCCTTGGGCGTATCCGAACCCACGACCAGCAGGGCCACATCAAGCGGCGCGCCCTGCCCCGGCCGGCGCAGCCGCGCCAGCAGATCCGGCAGATCCCCAACCCCCTCATAGGCGGAAAGCGAGCCGATATAACCCAGAAGGTAACGCGCCTGACAGCCGATCGCGGCCCGGCCCGGGCCCTGCGGGATGCCGGCATCTGCGGCGGCCGGGCGGGTCAGGCCATTGGGCACCAGCAGGATCCGATCTTCGGGCACACCGCGCCGGGCCAGTTCCGCCCGCATTTCCTCATTGAGGGTAAAAACCGCCCGGGCGGCCCGGGCAATATCGGCTTCCCGGGCGGCGGCAGCCCGGGTTTCGGCTTTGGAAAGCCCCGCCCCCATTTCCCAGAAGCCGCGTTGTTCAGCCATAAATTCCGCCCCCGTGGCCCGTGCTGCCCGCAGCGCCGGTCCGGCGGTTTCCCAATTCGAGGCACCCAGCACCGCGGCAGGACGAAAAACGGCAAAAGCCCTGGTCAGGATGTGCGCGGCGGTTTCGCTGTGCGCATCCTCCCCCGCCCCGGGCTGGGGTAGGGCGGGCAGGTGGATATGGCGGATACCTTCCAGATGATGGTCAAGCGGCACCGGGCCGGATGCCTCAAACCCCCCGATATCCCAGGGTCGTCCGGGCCGGGTAAAGACAATCACCTCATGGCCCGCCTCCCGCAGGGCCCGGGCGATGGCAAGGCTGCGTATCGCATAACCGTTGGAAGACCAGGGCTGGCTATGGCTGACCACATAGGCCAGCCGGTTCGGCCAGCGCCAGTCGGGGGGCAGATCCGGGCTCATACGCGCCGTTCCGGCATCCGGGGATGGGCGGAACGGCCCTCGCGCCAGCCATCGGTCAGGAAATGGATCAGCGGGTTGATCCCCGAAGCCGCCACATCGGGATAAAGCCGCAGGTAATGCGCACCATCAAACCAAGGTCCGGGCGCACGCCCTTCGGCACCACCAATCCGCAGGTAATGCCGGGCGGGATCCTCCTCGGGGGCAAGATCGGGGTTCTGGCTACGATACCAATCCGGCACGAACAGACCCGATTCCCGCAGGATGCGCAATTGCCAGAGCCGCGCCAGCGGGGGCAGCGCCCGCATCAACGCCCGCGCCCATCGTCCCGGGCGGGCGGACGGGGAAAATCCGTCGGGCAGGGCCGCCTCCTGCGCCATGCGCGCCTGTTCTGCCGCCATGACCACCATGAAACGGGCCTCGGCCCGGGCCTGTTCGGCCCGGAATTCGGGTGAAAAACCGGCAAAGATGGGATCGGGGTCGGACATGCGGATTTCCGGGCGGGTTCTGGCGGTGAATGGCCCCCTTCGGCCCCGAAGTAAAGGTCTTTGTCCACCTGCTGCCATGGCGGCAGGGAAACCGTCCGCACCGGGATTCCGTTTGCGGGATTTCGCTTTGCAGGCTCCATCTTGCGGGGACCCGCCTTGCCCCATGGCCTTTTCCCGCCGGAACCCCCATATGGGGGCTGGCGCAAAAAGGGGCGCGAAGGGTTAGGGCAGTGACAGGATCCATGAGGCGTTATCTTCGCTATGCCGTGCTGGGCGCGCGGATCCTGCTGCCGAGCCGGGAGGAACGCCGTCAGGCCCGGCTGATCCGCGAAAGCGGCCTTTTCGACCGGACCTGGTATCTGGCCTGCAATCCCCGCCTGCCCCGGATCTGCCGCTGGCTGCCCGAACGCCATTACGTCCTTGTCGGAGAGGCCCTCGGGCTTTGTCCCAGCCCCGGATTTTCACCCCGCGCCTATCGTCATCGCACGCCCGGCCTGCCCGAAGGGGTGGGGGAGTTTGCCCATTACATTACCTCCGGCGAGGCCCGGGAGATGCGCGAACACCCCGCCGGGCAGAATGCCCCGGCCCTGCCCGTGATCGCCCCGGCCCCGCCGGAGGCGCCCTTTGCCGTGATCCTGCATCTTTACTATCGCGAAAACTGGCCCGATCTGGCCCGGCGCCTTGCCCGGCAGCGTTTTGCCTTCGATCTGTTCGTAACCCTGACCAAAGACCCCGCTGTGCCCGATGCCGCGATCCGCGCCCGCATCAGGGCCGATTTTCCACAAGCCCGGATCACAAGCTTTCCCAATCATGGCCGTGATATCCTGCCCTTCCTGCATCTGGCGCGGTCAGGTGCACTTTCGGGATATCGCGCAATTTGCAAGATCCATACCAAACGGTCCCCGCATCGCGCCGATGGCGAAACCTGGCGTGACCGACTGCTTGACGGGGTGCTGGGCGATCCCGCCAGGGTGGCGCGGCGGCTGGAGGCCTTCCTCACCTGGCCCGATGCCGGGATCTGGGTGGCCAATGGGCAGATCCTCGAAGGGCCGGACTGGTGGGGGCCGAACCGCGCCCGGGCGGGCGAAATTCTCAACCGGGCCGGCATCGCACCGGGCGATCTGCGTTTCGCTGCCGGGTCGATCTACTGGATCCGGCCGGAATTGCTGTTGCATCTGGCCGCCCTGCCCGTCGGACCGGAAGATTTCGAAGAGGAAATGGGGCAGGTCGACGGCACCACCGCCCATGCACTGGAACGCGCCTTCGGGCTGGTGGCGCGGCAGGCCGGGCTGGCACTGATCGAGGCTCGGGATCTGGACCGGCCACCCGCCGCGCCCCGAATGGCACAGGACGGCACAGGACGGGACGGCAGGTAAACATGGCACGGCTTGTCCTTCATATCGGCACCCACAAGACGGCAACCACCCGGATCCAGAACCTGTTTCGCCATAACCATGCGATCCTGGCCCGCCACGGGGTGATCTATCCGCAATTCAGGCGGAGGCATGGCCATCATCCGCTGGTGGGGGTGTGGAACCCGCGCCTGTGCCCCGATGGGGATTTCGACCCTCGCGCCGCCTGGGCCGGGCTGGCCACCGCATATGCGGATGAGGATCAGACGGTCTTCCTGTCCAGTGAGGAGTTTTCCCGCCTTTCACCCCGGCGCATCGACATGGCGGAACTGGCCGAACTGACCGCCCCCTTCGGGGAGGTCCGGATCCTCTGCAGCCTGCGCAATCAGGCCGGGTTCCTGCAATCAGTCTATCAGGAAATCCTCAAGCGCCAGCCCACCCCCATCTGGGAAGATATCTTCGAAACCGTGATGCAGACACATATGGCCGATGGGCTGACCCTGGATTATGACCGGCTTTATTCGCATCTGCTGGGCGGGTTTTCGCGCCGGCAAATCCGGCTGATCTCCTATGATGCCGCGCTGCATGAGGAAGACGGCATCGTCGGAACCTATCTGCGCGCGCTCGATCTGCCCTTGCGGCAAGCCGATCTGGCCCCGATCCCGCAGCGACGGGCCAATATATCCCCCCCGCCACTGGCCGCCCATGCCGCCGCCTGGCTGTCCCGGCCCGAACCGCCGGACCCGGCCCTGATCCGGCAGGTGCAGCGGTGGATCAGGGCGGAATATGGCCCCCGGCTGCGCACCACGCTTCTGACCCGGGCGGAACAGGCCAGGATTGCGGAAACCTTCGCCCCGGGCAATGCCGCCCTGGCCCGCCGGATCGCGCAGGAACAACCCGGGTTCACGATCCCGCCGATCCCCGAAACCGGGATCGATCTGTGGCGTGACGACCTGCCCCCGGATTTCTGGGACAGGATCACACAGCGGTACCGGCGGCCTTCCCGGATGCGTCGGGCCTGGCGGCGCCTTCTGGCGCAACGCCCCGAATAACGCGCCGGGCAGCCCGAAACGCCCAGACAGGGCGAATATCCCCGATATGCGAAACAATATCGGATATTCCAATTCACCCCCGATAATTGACCTTAGGTCATAATCGGAATAATTGCCCCGGCCCTTCTTGCATAAAATTATTCACACAGGATATGGGTAGATTTTTACAGATATATCCGGGGGGACAGATAAAGAAATCCTAATAAAGACGCTGACACTATCCTTGTTCATCCCTATACCATCATCAGCGGCCCAAGACCGCATCTAACAGAAAACAAAGGCTCTTTCGAATGAAGGTCATTCAAACCAGGCATACAGATCCTGACGACGATTTTATCGAATATGCAATTGGCGAAGCTTCCATCGTTTCTTCCAGTAGCACGCAAATTACGCTTCACAACCCTGTTTACAATTCCGATACGGTAATAACCGGCTCCGGTTTCATCCGGTCCGGCGATACATTCGTCGCAGGCACCATGACGGGCTGGACCTCACGCAATGCCACGGGCGATGTGGCTTTTGAACTCAGCGGCGTCAACTGGAACATCCAGACCTTCCTGAACGCGGTAAATACGGCGGATGCCGGGAATGAAGGGCCGCTTCTGGCCCTGCTTTCGGCACAACCGTTCGAATATGATGCCAGTGACGTCAGCGGCTGGGTTGAACTTGATGCCAGTGGCATTTCCGTCCCCGCAACCCTGACCGGGACGAATTACGATGACGTAATCACGGGCGGCAATGGCAATGACCTGCTCAACCCGCTCAGCGCGCATCTGGGGAGCTGGGCAGATGTGATCGTCGCCTCCCCGGGCAATGACCAGATCGTACTGAGCGATTTTCAGGACAGTTCCAACGGGGTTGCGTTTTACTATAGCAGCCTCACCCCCGGCACGGGGATCAGCGCCACGATCAACGGATCGACCAACAGTGCCCAGATCGCCAAGGGCGCGGCCGGAACCGATACGATCACCGATATCGCCCGCGCGCTCGACAATGTTGATGGCGGCTTCGAACTGACCGGCACCGCCTATAATGACAGCTTTTCCCTGACCCTGGCCGAGCGGCAATGGGCCAATATCTTCGGCGGTTCCGGAAATGACAATTACACACTCAACATCAATGGCAACAGCAACGCCCGGCTGACTTTCCGCGACTTCGGCGATGTGACCAATGATGCCAGGGTCCCCGCCACATCCGGGGTTGATATCGATGTCGCCGCAGGCCGGATCGACAATAACGGCTTCGGCGGGTCAGGGGTGCTGACCGTGGGTGGCAGTTATCTGACCGGGGAAGGCCGTCTGGAAATCTATGGCACCGCCAATGACGATTCCATTCGCGGGGGTATCGGACGGGATCGGTTCATCCTCGATGCGGGCTTCGATACGGTCGATGGCGGCGCGGGCCGGGATCTGCTGCGTTTCGACCGCAATCAGGTTACATCCGTCGTCACGGTCGATCTGGCCGCGGGCACGGCCACCGGAACCTGGGACGATCGCGATTTCAGCTATACGATCCGCAATATCGAGGATATCCGCCTCGGCGACCTGGGGGGCTATGCCTATGGCAATGAGGCCAATAACCGCCTCAGGGGTGGATCGGACGGGGATCATTTCGATGGACGCGGCGGGGACGACACGATGCGTGGCGGATTGGGGGAAAACCTCTATCGCGGCGGTACGGGTCATGACACGGTGGAATTCGATACACCGGCCTCTTCCCTGACAAGCGTGATCTATGAAGCGGGATGGCAACGCCTCCAGCTTGAAGTCGACGGGCGCACGGAGATCGCCTTCACCGATGTTGAACTGTTCGCCTTCAGCGACCGGACGCTCAGCACCCTGGAAGTGGCCCAGATCGCGGGCGGAACGGTACTGACCGGGAATGGCACGGATGGGGATGACCTGATCCTTGGCAGCACTGGCAATAACTGGATCAATCCCGGCTCGGGGCATGACCTGATCGATGGCGGGACGGGGACGGACATGATCAGTTATGTCAATCAGACCCAGGGCATGCTGATCGATCTGAACACGGGCCTGGCCATTGCAGAGGACAAGAACGACCGGCTGGTCAATATCGAAAACGTCACCGGATCGGTCCATGGCGATACGATCACGGGCGATGATGGCGATAACCGGATCCGGGGTCTGGGCGATTACGACTGGCTCGTGGGCTCGGAAGGGGCGGATCGCTA
>JBKEDF010000004.1:0-4750 GCA_047975325.1 Pseudorhodobacter sp.
CCGCCTATCGCCAGAAGCGCGCCACATCTTTGTTTATTGGAACCAATGCGCGGGCGCAATGGTCGCCTGAACAGGGCGCGGAGGCAACAAGTCACCCTCGTGTCAATAGCTTGACGATCCCCCTCAACGACGTCAATATGCCAAGGCGGATGGATTTACCTCGGCAGAACCTTTTCTGTTCCCGGGGCGATTGGCGGTCAATCGCATCGGGATGCGAATTATCCTGCGTCCTTTCGCAACCCATCCATGATCCGGACAAGGGCGGCGGAGATGCCCGGCTCTGACAGGGCATGCCCGGCTATCGGTATCAGGTGCAGCCGGGCTGCCGTCCAGCCATCCGCCAGTTTGTGGGCCGCGCGTGGGGGGCAGACCATATCATAGCGTCCTTGTACGATATCGGCGCCTATTGCCCTGATCCGGTTTCGGTTCGCCAGGATCCAGCCATCACTTTCCAGAAAGCCGTGATTGATGAAGTAATGACTTTCCAGACGGGCAAAGATACGCGCGTATTCGGAAGGCCCGTCGCCCGCCATTCCCCCGGTTTGAATGGTTGCCAGCGCATTTTCCCAATTCGTCCAGCGCCGGGCAAACAGCATCTCCTGGGCCATATCCCCCGAAAACAGGCGCCGGTGATAGGCCGCGATCAGATTGTCACGTTCCCCGGGCGGGACAAGTTCCACAAACCGTGCCCAGAACTCGGGAAAGAACCCCCCTGCCCCCCCACCATAGAACCAGTCAAGCTCCGCCCGGGTCATGGTGAAGACCCCGCGCAATACCAGATGCATGACATTCGCGGGATAGGTGATGGCATAGATCAACGATAATGTGGCACCCCAGCTTCCGCCAAACAGGATCACACGTTCGAGGCCCAGTTCGAGGCGAATCGCCTCCATATCCTCAACCAGATGCCAGGTCGTATTGGCCTCCACGGAGGCCTGGGGCCGGGAACGGCCGCAGCCGCGCTGATCGAACAGGATGATGCGGTAAACGGCGGGATCGAAATAGCGCCGCATTGACGGACTACATCCGCCCCCGGGCCCACCATGCACGACGATCACCGGTATGCCATCCGTCCGCCCGCATTGTTCGACATAGATATGATGCCCATCCCCACGGTCCATCATCCGCCGGTCGAAAGGATCGACCGGCGGGTAAAGATAATCAACTGTGCGCTTTTGACCTGATCTATGATCCATATTCGCCCTATATAATGGGGCGAGCCTGCCCGTCCATGGGTGCAAGCGCAAGGAGATATGGATGAACCCGACCACGATAGACCCCGCCGAGGTCGCAAAATTCGAGGCGATGGCCGCCGAATGGTGGGATCCGACGGGGAAATTCAAACCCCTCCATATGATGAATCCTTGCAGGCTGGACTACATCACCACCCAGATCGCCGCTGAATTTGCGCGGGATCTGAAAACCACCAAACCCTTTGCGGGGCTTCGGATTCTCGATATCGGCTGTGGTGGCGGGCTGTTATGCGAACCGATGGCACGGCTTGGTGCGGATGTCGTGGGCGCGGATGCGGCGGAACGCAATATCCCGGTGGCGCGGCTTCACGCCGGACAGGTGGGCCTCGATATCGATTACCGCCACTGTACGGCAGAGGATCTGGTCGAAGCCGGGGAAGAATTCGATATCGTGCTCAATATGGAGGTCGTCGAACATGTCGCTGACCCGCCTGCCTATCTGCGCGCCTGTCACGACCTGCTCAAACCCGGGGGGTTGATGATCTGCTCCACACTGAACCGGAATGCCAAATCCTTCATGATGGGGATTGTCGGGGCGGAATGGGTGATGCGCTGGCTGCCCAAGGGCACACATGACTGGAAGAAATTCATCACCCCCGATGAACTCTATGCCCTGATGGCGGGTGCAGGATTGGCACCGGTGGATCGCAAGGGCATGATCTTCAATCCGATAAGCTGGCAATGGTCGCTTTCAGATCGTGATCTTTCGGTAAACTACGTCACCGCGAGCCTTCGGCGTTAAGCACCCCTTGCAGCGTCGCTGCGATAATATCCGGCACCTCCGGCATGGCCCCGACCGGCGGCAGGATCGGGCCCGTAAAACAGGCCGCGGCCAGCGCCTCCGGAACGTCACCCGTGACATGACCTGCCGAAAGGGCAAAGAGCGGCAGGCAAAGCGCCGGGCCGATCCCGCAGGCAGCCTCCTGCAAAAAGGGAGCTTCCTCGACAAAACCGGTTACCACCCGGGCAAAACCGGCACGTTCGCGCATTATTCGGGCAAGATCCTCCGTCATCTCCGCTGAGCTGCGTGCCACCTGGGAACCATGGGCGGCAATCAGCAACGTGGTTTGAGATGGAACCAGCCCCGCCCCGGCCGCCCCATCACGGGCAGCACGGATCATCAATTCAGGCAGGGCGGGATTGGCCCCGAAGGGCCGCAGGATTTTCAGATCCGTTCCCCCCGCATCCACAAGCCGCTGCGGCAAAAGCGTGCGGGTAAACCAGCCTTCCGCCATGAAGAACGGATAGATCAGCGGCGCGTCCATTGCCGCAACGGCGCGGGCAAGCGACCCTTCCATTGCAAGCGTCGCGCCGCGGATATCCCACCCCGGAAGCCGTGCGGCAACCTGCAAGGCAAGCCTTGCCATTGCTGCGTCCTGTGACACGGGATCGGCTGGCGCCCCATGGGCCACGAGGATTGCGTCCAATTTGCCGCCCTCGGCTGCGTCAATGTAACCTGTCATGACCCTGTACCGGTTCAAATGGGATGTCCCGTTCGGGTTTCATTCCGCAACGCGCAGCGCGGCGGCTGCCGCATTGGCCGGGCCTGCGGCCTCCATTACCACCGGCGTGCCGGGTGCAATGCCCCAATCGGCTCCCTGCATTTCCCGCAAACGGGAAGCGGTTCGTTCAAACTCGAAGGAACCCGCCCCTTCAAGATAAAGCCGTTCCGGCGCATCCGCAGCAGAGGCGATCAGACGCACCTTTGCCTCATAAAGCGCATCGATCAGGGTCACGAAACGTTTGGCCTCATTATAGTTGGAGGAACTCAGCTGCGGAATATCCTCCAGCATCAGCACGCGGACGGAACCGGCAATGGCCAGATAGTCGGCCGGGCCCAGCGGTTGTGCACAAAGGTCCCAGAAACTCGCCCGCCCAACACCATTGGCAAAGCACGGCACCTCAACCTCACGGCCATTTACCGGCAAGCAAAGGGGTTCACCGGGTTGTCCGCCCGACAGATCCTGCCAGATTGCGTCCATTTCCTGCCGTGCAGCCCCTGCGGGATGAAAATAGACCTGCACCCCGGCCAGCCGGTGCTGGCGGTAATCATTCGGGCTTTTCAGTTCAACCACTGTCAGGCGATCACGCAAAAGCGCAATGAAAGGCAGGAAAAGGTTACGGTTCAACCCGTCCTTGTAAAGATCTTCCGGCACGCGGTTGGATGTCGTCACAATCGCCACGCCGCCCTCAAAGAGCTTTTCGAAAAGCCGCCCCACGATCATCGCATCGGTAATATCGGTAATCTGCATTTCATCGAAGGCCAGCAGCCGCAGGTCCCGTATGATCGTCTCGGCCACGGGAACGATCGGGTCCTCCACCCCTTTCTTGCGCGCGGCATGGATCCCGTGATGGATTTCCTGCATGAAGGCATGAAAATGCACGCGGCGTTTTGCCTTCGTATCGGTGGCGGCGTGGAAAAGATCCATCAACATGGATTTGCCGCGCCCCACCCCGCCCCAGATATAAAGCCCCCCGGGCGAAGATACTTCCTTGCGAAACAGGCCCGAAAGGACCCCGCCCCGGCGGCTTCCTTGCGTTTCCGCCCAGTTGCGCAGTTCTTCCAGCATTGGCAAGACGGCCCGTTGCGCGGGATCCTCCCGGATTTCCCCCGCTGCCACCTTCGTTTCATAAATATCTGTAAGGGTCTGACGCATTCCGCATATTTAAACCGGCCCGGGGCCGCTGACCAGCCTGCAAGTCGGGTTTCGGCCCCGACCGGAAGAATGATCCAACCTGCGCGCATCTGCGCAAGACCCCCGATTGCGCGGAAGGACACACAGCGGATTATTGCAAGGGATCGAAGGTGATTATCGGGTCAGGATAACGCCCATGATGACAAGCGCCAGACCAAGGGCGGAAATGCCGAATGCGGCCATGTTGAAAATTACCAGACGGCGCAACTCATCACGCATGGCGTCATCGTCCAGCCCTGCCTTGCGGGCGCGCATGGCCCTTAGAATGCAATAGACCAGGCCAATGAAACCGGTCAGCGTTGCAGCCGTTCCGACCCAGATCAGGATTTCCATCATCTCTGTTCCCTTGATGCCTTCCAGCCCCATATGCCATTCGGACCTGTTTTCCGCCAGAGGTATAGCCAAACGACTGAATATTGATTATACTGAGATATGAGTTACTCGATTTCGTTTCGCCGTCATGTCCTTGCGGTCAAGGAGCGTGACGGGCTGACATTCGCCGAGGCGGCCGAGCGGTTTTCGGTCGGCATCGCCAGTCTGGTGCGCTGGAGCGTGAAGCTTGAGCCCAAGGCGTATCGCCGTAAGCGGGGACTGAAGATCTATCTTGAGAAACTGGCGCAGGACGTGCGTGACCACCCCGACGCCTATCCTTGCGCTCTTCCCGGATGGCGAGGATGTCTGCCGCCCGCTCCTCCACCCGTTCGGATCGCATGTCGCCGCCCTGTGGTTTGGGGGCGAAGTCACCCGTCGCGCGGTGCTGTGATCGCCTGCGGATTGCCGTCGATGGCGCAACGCCGAACC
>JBKEDF010000037.1:0-5596 GCA_047975325.1 Pseudorhodobacter sp.
TTCACATAATCGGCATGGCCGGGGCAGTCGACATGCGCATAGTGGCGCGTGTCGGATTCATATTCAACATGCGCCGTCGAGATCGTGATCCCGCGGGCCTTTTCCTCCGGTGCGCCGTCAATCTGATCATAGGCCTGAAAATCACCGAAATACTTCGTGATCGCCGCCGTCAGCGTCGTCTTGCCGTGGTCAACGTGACCAATCGTGCCGATGTTTACATGCGGTTTCGTACGTTCAAACTTTGCCTTTGCCATCGCCGGGGCGCCTCATCTGGTTAGGGGGCCATTGCGCGGCCCGATTCACTCGCGCCGCGAGATAGACAGGAAATCAGGGAAAATCAAGTATTACCTGGAGGATTCCGTGGGCCTGGGTGGTTTCGGCGGCAGGCCGAACAGCTGCGGATTATCCGCCAGATACCGTTCCACCCGCCGTGCGGCATTGAAACTCAGCGTTGCCATCTGTTCTTCGGCGGTTTTCGTCAACCCCGATCCAACAATTGTATCCCCGCTCAATCCTTCAAAGATGGTGAATTGTTCCGGTTTTTCATTAAGCTTCTTTCCGGCTGCATCATCCCAGACCGTAACCGAAATCACCAGCGCCGATTTTGGTGAGATGACCAGCGGCACACCCGGGGGTGCCAGGGCATAGGCATCCACCGAGACGCCGAGGTTAAAGAACTTTTCCCCATCATAGCGTTTCAATCGCCGGTTCAATGCGTCGGTCAGCGATTTTTTCCAGGCAGCCGGATCCGCAGTGCGGGAGATCGGAACCTTTTCGGCGCTATCGGCAACGACCACGGCAAAACCAAGTTTGAAATTGCCCAGTTCCACGGGTGGTTCCACCACGTTATCCTGCGCACAACCCGCAAGTAGCATCACAATCAGCGCGCAAATGGCGCTCAGGCGGCTTGGCAACATCTGGTCTTTCTCCCGCTATGACAGCTTGCCCGTGCATACAGTCTGGCCCTTCGTCGCGCAACTGTCCCTTTATCCCTGCGCCCGGCAGGCTAGACTATCGCCGCAGATCCAAGGAGGATGCCATGTTGATCGGTCCCGACCAGCCCTATCCGGTGCGCGTGCCGCTGCATAATGAACCGCTGGGCCTTTGGGCATCGTTTCAGGCAGGACGGCGCAATGTTCTGGAACTGATCCCCGATATTGCGACCCATGCCCCAATCATTTCGGGACGATTGGTAAAACGCTGGCATATGGTGATGGATCCCGAGGCGCTGAAACAGATCCTGCGTGACCGGGTTGCCGATTACCCGAAATCGGATGTGACCAAGCTGATCCTCGGCCCGGCCATCGGCAATAGCCTGTTCATTGCCGAAGGCACGGAATGGATGTGGCAACGGCGCACCGCCGCCCCCGTCTTCAGCCATCGTAATGTGGCGGCGCTGGCCCCTGTCATGACTGCGGCCGCTGAACGTTCCAGCGCGCGCATTGCCGCCGCCCATGGCCGTGCCGCCGATCTTTTCGAAGAGATGGTCGCCGCCACCTTCGAGGTGATTTCCGATGTAACCTTTTCAGGTGGCGAGGGGTTTGATCGAAAAGCTGTTCATCGGGCGATTGAATCCTATATCGCGCAGACGGCAAGGGTATCGCTGCTTGACATAATGGGTGCACCGACCTGGGTCCCCCGGCCGGGACGGATGGTTTCGGGCCCGGCCATGCGACAAATGAAGCGCATTGCCGACACCGCCATCGAAAGACGCCGGGCTGAGGGGGCAAGACCGCTTCCGGATCTTCTTGATCTGCTGATGGCGGGGGAGGATCCCAAGACCGGACGGCGCATGACAACGGCGGAACTGCGTGACAATCTGCTGACCTTCATCGTCGCGGGTCATGAGACAACGGCGCTTACGCTGGCCTGGGCGCTCTATCTTTGCGCCTTTGATCCGAAGGTGCAGGCCGCCGCCCGTGCGGAGGCACAGGCCGTCCTCGGCGCGGATGCGGCAAGGGCCGGGGACATTCCGGATCTTCCGCTGATCCGCCGGATCGTGGAAGAGACATTGCGCCTGTATCCCCCGGCGGCCTTCCTGTCGCGCACGGCGCGGGCGCATGATGCGCTTTGCGGGCGTGAGGTCCGTCCCGGCGATACGATCATCCTGCCGATCTATGCGCTTCACCGGCATCATGCCCGCTGGCAGGATCCCGACAGGTTCGATCCCGAAAGATTCCAGGATCCCAAAGCGATAGATCGCTTTGCCTTTCTACCCTTCGGGGATGGGCCGCGCATCTGTATAGGGGCGAATTTCGCAATACAGGAGGCGGTGATCATATTGGCAACCCTGCTGGCACGACATCGTTTCACACCCGTTTCGGGACGCGCACCAAAGCCGGTGATGATCCTGACGCTGCGGCCCGAAGGCGGGGTCTGGCTCAGGGTCAATCCGGCCTGAATGGCGGGATGTGACGCAAATCATCCGGCGCTGCCCCTTGACCCCGCCGTCACAAGACCCGACATCTTTGCAGGACCATGACAGGAGGCCCGATGATGCCCGAACCCAGACCCGAGGTCAGCGATTTCCTGCTGTCCCGCCGTTCCGTTCCGCCGAAACTTCTCAAACGGCCTGCGCCTGACCGAACGGCCCTGATGGATCTGCTGACGGCTGCGGCGCGTAGTCCCGATCATGGCAAGCTGGAACCCTGGCGCTTTGTGGTCATTGGTGAAAAGGCCATGCCGCGGCTGGCGGAACTGGCCGAAATCCGCGCGCTTGAGGCCGGTCTCGATGCCGAAGCGACGGCCAAGGCGCGCAGCCAGTATGATGCCGGGATCTGCGCGGTTGCCGTGGTGGCCAGCCCCAAGGCGTCGGAAAAGATCCCCGGGATCGAACAGACACTTTCGGCAGGTGCTGTCTGTCTGGCACTGGTCAATGCGGCACTTGCCGCAGGCTGGGGGGCGGGTTGGCTTACGGGCTGGGCCTCGATGGATCGGGGTTTTGTCGAGGAGGGACTGGGCCTCAAGCCGCAGGAATTCGTGGCAGGTATCATTCATATCGCCACCGCGCCCGGCCCCGTTCCGGAACGGCCGCGCCCTGATATTCCCAATCTCACAACCTGGCTTGAGTAATGATATTCAAGGATTTCTTTCGTGCGGTCAGCCAGATGGACGACCCGCGGTTTCGGCGCGTCATGCTGATCGGCGTGGGGCTGTCGCTTGCGCTTCTGGTTGCGATCTATGCGGCCTTCCTCTGGGTGATCCAGATTTTCGTGCCGGATTCGGTTTCGATTCCCTTTGTCGGGCCGGTGGGGGGGCTGGATACCCTGCTTTCCTGGGGTTCTGCCGTTTTGATGATCGGGCTGTCGGTCTTTTTGATGATGCCTGTTGCCTCGGTCTTCACCTCGTTCTTCCTGGATGATGTGGCCCAGGCGGTGGAGGATCGCCACTACCCTGCGTTGCCACCTGTTCCACGGACCTCCTTCATGGATGGGCTGGTGGATAGCGTGAATTTCTTTGGCCTGCTGATCGCGGTCAATGTGTTTGCGCTTATCCTGTATGCTTTTGCGGGGCCGTTCATTCCGGTGGTGTTCTGGGCGGTGAATGGGCTGCTGCTTGGGCGGGAATATTTTACACTGGTCGCGATGCGCAGGCTGGGCCGGCAGGGTGCGCAGGCGATGCGGCGGCGGCATCGGGCCGAAATCTGGCTGGCCGGCGCATTGATGGCCGCACCACTTTCCATCCCGCTGGTAAACCTGCTGATCCCGGTCCTGGGTGCTGCGACCTTCACCCATCTGTTCCACCGTCTGCAGGCCACCGAACAGGCAAGTTCACCCTGATCTCTTGCATTTCGCAATTTATTTAGTTCAGCCTAAGGTTAAGTAACCTGCGACCTCAGGTACGCCGGCATCTGGCTTCGTGCATATAAAATGATCGCGGAGAGAGCTGTGACCTCATATTTGAAGACGTTTAGCATCTCAAAGCTCTGGGCCATACTTGCGGCGGGCATGCTTGTCAGCTTTGGGGTTTTGCTTTTCATGGGCGGCGAGATCTACCAGAAGGCGCCGCCTGTCCCGGAAACCATCGTTTCCGCTTCCGGTGAAACGCTGTTCACCCGAAAGGATATACTGACCGGTCAGAATGTCTGGCAGTCGATCGGTGGAATGCAGCAGGGCTCAATCTGGGGTCACGGCGGCTACCTCGCGCCCGACTGGAGCGCGGACTGGCTGCACCGCGAGGCGGAAGCACTGCGCGCGATCCTGATAGGACAGTCCCCCGATGGTCTGGATGACGAACAAATAGTGGCGTTGCAGAATGCAGCCTTGGTCAAGGAGATGCGGGAAAACACCTATGATCCCGCAACCGGCACTATAACCGTCAGTGACCAGCGCACGACGGCAATCAGGCATGTTCAGGCGCACTACCTCGATCTCTACCAGGGCGGGAGTCCCGAGGCGCTTGAACTGCGAAAGGATTACGCCTTTACGGGCTGCCGCTTGCCGATTATTTCCCCTATCCGGTCACGCGAACCTGGCACACGCAGCTTGCTATCCTCTGGATCGTGACGGCCTTCCTCGGTGCCGGCCTCTACTTCCCGCCATTGGTGACGGGCAACGACCCGAAATACCAGCTTCTCGGCATGAACTTCCTGTTCATCAGCCTGATCCTGATCGTCGTCGCGTCCTTCGCGGGGCAATGGGCGGCCGTTCACCGCTTTATTGAGAATCTGACCGTCAATTTCTGGTTCGGCCATCAGGGCTATGAATACGTCGACCTCGGCCGTTTCTGGCAGATCTACCTGACCATTGGCCTTATCCTCTGGGCCACGCTCGTCATTCGCGCGGTTGTCCCCGTGCTGCGCGAAAAGGTGAACCGGTCGATGGCCTGGCTTTTCATGATCGCGGTCCTTGGCGTTGCATTGCTCTATGCGCCCGGCCTGATGTGGGGTCAATACAGCCACATCTCCGTCATGGAATACTGGCGCTGGTGGCTGGCGCACCTGTGGCTGGAGGGGATCTTTGAGGTATTCACGGCCGTCATCGTCTCCATAATGTTTGTTCGTATGAACATCCTGCGACTTTCCACCGCCACCGTGATGGTCCTTTTTGCGACGATCATATTCCTGTTCGGCGGCGTACTCGGCACGTTCCATCATCTCTACTTCAGCGGCACGCCAACCTCGGCGATTGCCCTTGGCGGCATGATCTCCGCGCTTGAGGTCGTCCCGCTTCTCGTCGTCGGTTTTGTGGCCTACAGCCGTCGGCAGATCGAGCACACCGAGGAATGGGAGGCCACCTATGAGGGCCCCTTCATGTTCTTTGCGGCGGTGCTCTTCTGGAACCTCGTCGGCGCGGGCATCTTCGGCTTTCTGGTCAACACGCCGATCGCCCTCTATTACATCCAGGGCTTGAATACGACGGCGAACCACGCCCACGGTGCTCTGTTCGGCGTCTACGGGATGCTTGCGCTCGGGCTGATCCTGTTTTGCTCACGCGGCCTTACCGATGTCACGCTATGGAACCGCAAGCTGCTGATGATATAGCCAAACAATTTCAACGTGATTATATGGATTGCATGACTTACAGCGCAGATTTTTGTTGCCATGTTTTATCGACCCGGGATCGGGAGTGTTTGAGCTTTCAGGAAACGGCAGAGC
>JBKEDF010000018.1:0-4372 GCA_047975325.1 Pseudorhodobacter sp.
CGTGATAGTTCTGCACCTGGCTGGGGATCAGTTTTCGATCCGCATCGCGACCCAGGTAGATTTTGAACATGCAATCCCCTTTGGTATCGTAGAACTGGATCGAATGCGTGTCGGACCCGAAAAGCTTGCGTGAGACAAAGGCAATCATGTCACAGGCATCAAATTTCAGATGTCCCCCGACCGCCTTGCCGCCAAGGTTGTAAAAACCGCGCCCGACGGATCCCGTCACCTGGCCTTTCGCCTCAAGAATGACATTGCCGGTATTGACGATGAGGGTCATGTCGCCCCAGTCGCCAAAACTGTCCATGACTGACACGAAATGCGCACCGGGAATGCAATGCGCCTCGCCTTCCGGCAGGGCGCGCAGCACGCTTGCCACATTTGTTCCGGCTGCCCTGGCTATGTCTTCCAGCGCGGCGGTAGGGGTTTCGGCCATTGCCGTTTTGATACGCAGGTCCGGGTCCTGTTCGGTCATGGGTTGCTCCTTTCATCAGGGGGTTGGTTGGGGAAGGTTTCAATACCGGCAAGACATGTGAGCAGTCGTCCGGTCATCTGGACCTGCCAGAACCTGCCGGCGAGGGTCAGATCGTGAAACCGATGGTGTGGCCGCAGCAGACCGGCGGTTGTCCATTGTGACAGGATCGGTGCAATTCGTGTCAGGGCGGTTTGGCCCGAGGGCATAGCGGCGATACGATCGGGATCCAGCCGTCCACGTTCCATCCCGGCCCGAATGGCGTTGAAGACCGGCGCTGATGCCAGCGGTTTGGTCATACCCTTTACCAGCTGCCCGCCATTCGCGACACGTTCCATATAGTCATCGAGCACCGGGGTATTCCGGAAGCCATGCCCTGCCAGTGCCCCGCCGGCACCTGCACCAATGGCGATGCAATCCGCGCCGGTTTTGACCTCATAATTATAGACTGACCGTTCGCGCAATGACGGGCTGCGCCAATGGGTGGTTGAGATCGGCTCCCAACCTGCATGCTCCAGAGCCTCGGCCCCTGCCGCATAGAAATGGCCCAGTTTCTCACGCGTGACGGGGGCGAGCTTGCCCTTTTCAATGGCCGAAAGAAGCGGCGTGCCGGGGATCAGGTTCAACCCGTAAAGATCCACCCCGTCCAGCCCGATCTGGCCGACAATACGGAGGTCATCAGCCCATGTCTGCAAGGATTGCCTGGGCAGGCCATACATCAGATCGACGACGATGCTGCCGCTGTCCGCAGCCACCAGCCGTTCAAGCCGACCGATCACCTCGGCCCGCGACGCCTTGCGACCCATGGCGCGCCGGACGGTTTCATCAAATGTCTGCACACCCAGGGAGATACGGTTGACCCCGGCGGCAAAGGCCGCGGCTATCTTGTCTTCCGTGAAATTCCAGATCCGTCCTTCCAGCGTGATCTCGCAATCCGGCGCCAGCGGCAAGTGATTGCGCAATGCGGCAATCAGCCTGCCGATATCCCGGGTGGACAGGGCGGTTGGCGTGCCACCCCCAAGATATAGCGCCCGCAAGGGCGGCCCCTGCAACACCGCACGATCCGAGAGCCGATCAAGCTGGGCGAGAAGCGAAGTGACATAAGGTGCCCCCGCCCCTTCGTGCCAGGCGTTCTGGTAGAAGCCACAAAACAGGCAATGGTTTTCACAAAAGGGGATATGCACATAGGCGACGCCCGGTTTCCTGCGCGGTGTGTTCAGCAGCCGTTTCCAGACGGCAGGCAGATCCTCGGTCGGGATTGACGCGCCCTGTGATGGTGGATGGGCACGACGTGCATCGTCAAATGCATCCCTGAGTGGTGTATCGCTGATCCGTGCGAAATATGTTCTGCAATCGTCCTGGGTTTCGGGTACGGCCTGTTTCCTGATTGTACCCTGCATCATTGTGCGATCTGGCCTTGCGCCGAGATGGCACAATATTGTCCCGCACCGGCGTCGGCCTGGCAGTTGCCGGATTCTGCCGGGCGCAGTTCAAACCCGTCTTCAAGCGCGGCGCCTTTCAGTGTGATGTGATAGGTCCAGCGCATGTCGGCCTCGCCACGGCCATGTTCATATGGGGTGAGGACAAGATCGGTTTCGCCACAGCGCATTGCCTCAATGGCATAGCCTGCGCCTGACAGGATCTGTTCAACGACATCGGCCTTGGCGGCGCAGTCCTCCATTGATTCCGCTTTGCTGAGTGCCAGTTGCATGTTTCCCGTCCCGCCAAGTGTCAGGATGATCAGCGCGATCTTCATCATGGGGCCACTCCTTTGAAAAGGTTCAGAACCGGGCCGATAGAACAAGGTCGATGCTACGTTCACCGCCGGGAAGCTGGTCGAATGGTTCATAGGATTTGTCGAAAAGGTTGTTCAACTGCACCGTAAGCGATGCATGTTCACCCAGATCCAGAGATCCGCGCAGATTGACGGTCATCCAGCCACCGGCATCAGATGTGACCACGCCGGTATTGTTGCGCAGTTTGGCACTGCTTTCGCCGGTTGCGAAAAGATCGAATGATGCGGGCATTCCTTTGAAATCGAACTCCCCGCGCAGGCCAAGCGTGGCCGAAATCCCGGGTGTGCCGCTGTCGGAGGTCGTAAAACCGTTGCCATATTCCAGCTTGCGATTGAGGATCGCCCCCGAAATATAGGGTATAAGCCCATTGCCCAGATCATGTTCGGCGTGGAGTTCAAAACCGACGGTCCTTGCGCCATCAACATTCTGATATTGCGCGCGCGGCGGTCCACCTGTCGGGGGCAGGCCCTGACGGATGATGTAATCCTTTGCATCAGTATAAAACAACGTCGCATCAAGAAGCACTGTCCCATTGTCGAAACGTGCGCCAAGTTCAAAGTTATTGGCGGTTTCCGGTTCCAGATCCGGGTTGGGCAGGGTCAGTTGCCCACCCGCCGTCGTTTGCGTGAACAACTGGTTCAGCGTTGGATAATTATAACCCTGCGAAAACAGTCCTCGCAGTGCCCAGATGTCATTCGGTGTCCAGACGATACCGGCGCTTGCGAGAAACCTGTCATCCGAATTCTTTGAAAGCGGCGCGGAACTGCTGCGTTCCAGTTCCGCCTCGACATTGTAATAACGCCCGCCAAAATGCAGCGCCCATTGTGAAGACAACGTAATTTCGTTCTGGGCAAAAAGCGATGCCGTGACGATACGCGCCTCGTCCCGGCGCAGGGTTGCGGGTGGTGGAAAAGGGGCACCGGGCGGCGTCACGAGGCTGCGCGCGTTCACGTCCAGAAAGTCGTTTTCATATTGCCCGCCAACTATGGTGCGAATGTTGTCACCAAACCGAAATTCGGCCGTGGCATTCACGCCATATGTTTCCTGTTCATCGTTATTGGTTGTTTCGATTACGGGCGCGAAGGGCCCCGGTGCGATCAGGTTATGGAATTCCCGACCTATGGTCTGGCTGAACGCATCGATCTTCAACGATGGCATCCATGGTGTCAGGTCCGTTCCCTCGTAAAAGAACCCGAGCTTGCGCAGGTCACGCTTTGGTAGCTCGATGACAAAATTCGGATTGCCCGTATAGACATCGGATGACAGATCGAAGGCCTGTGCTTCGAGCCCGAATGAGTGGTTTCCGAGGTCATAACCCAGATAGCCCGAGAGATTCTGATCCTCAACGCCCGAAGGGTCCAACTCGCCAATCCCGGCTGCATGGCGATTGTCCAGAACGGATTTCCCCTGGCTGAGCCGCCAGGTGAAATTGCCTTGTCGCCCCGCGACCGAGTTGGAGATCCGCCAACCGTCAGTTGCGCCGAAATAAGACAGGGTGGACAGGGCCTCAAACGGCTTGTCTGTACCCCGCCTGGTTATGATGTTGATGGTCCCTCCGATTGCGCGTTGTCCGCTGATGACCGAAGAGGCGCCGCGCACCACCTCGATCCGTTCGATCGTGGCCGGATCGACCACCACCGGCGGGCCATAGGTCGTATGATCGGTGATCGCCTGGCCATTGATCAGGATACGCACCCGCCTGGCTTCCTCACCACGAATCCGGATGCGGGCGATACCTTGTTCCTCAACACGGATACCGGGGATATCCCTGAGGAAATCTGCGGCACGTGCGGGGGGTATGCTGGATATCCTGTCCTCATCCACAACCGACACCGCAGACGGGTTTTCGAAGACTGTTGTCTCTAGCCCGGTGCCCAGCAATGAAATTGCCCCCAGATCGGTTGACCTGTCTTCGGCCTCCTGCGCATTCGCGACATATAGGGCTGATATGGTGACAGCTCCGGCCAGCAGCCCTGTCCGAAAGTGGCGGTTCCCCAGGAATCCCGTCATTGCCCATGTTCCCTTTCCGGTCTTCACGAAGTGCTGTAGGGGCACGTCCGTTTTCGTCACGGCTGGCATTGGGCTGACGTTGACTTATTAATTT
>JBKEDF010000067.1:0-35562 GCA_047975325.1 Pseudorhodobacter sp.
GTGACGGAAGACAGAAAGCATGGCACTCAAGTCGTATAAGCCGACGACGCCTGGCCAGCGTGGGCTGGTTCTGATCGACCGTTCGGAGCTTTGGAAAGGCCGTCCGGTCAAAACCCTTACCCAGGGTCTGACCAAGACAGGTGGCCGGAACAATACCGGACGGATCACGATGTGGCACAAGGGCGGTGGGGCAAAGCGCCTTTACCGCGTGGTGGATTTCAAACGCCGCAAATTCGACATCCCCGCAACGGTCGAACGGATCGAGTATGACCCGAACCGGACTGCCTTTATCGCGCTGGTGAAATATGAGGATGGTGAGCTGTCCTATATTCTCGCGCCGCAGCGTCTGGCAGTGGGCGATCAGGTAGTTGCCGGTGAAAAGACGGATGTAAAGCCGGGCAATACGATGCCGTTTTCCGGCATGCCCATCGGTACGATCGTTCATAATGTGGAACTCAAGCCCGGCAAGGGTGGTCAGCTTGCACGTGCCGCGGGGACCTATGCGCAATTCGTTGGTCGTGACGGCGGCTATGCACAGATCCGTTTAAGCTCAGGCGAACTGCGGATGGTGCGTCAGGAATGCCTGGCAACCGTGGGTGCCGTGTCGAATGCCGATCATTCGAACCAGAACTTCGGGAAAGCAGGCCGGATGCGTCACAAGGGCGTGCGCCCGACGGTGCGCGGTGTCGCGATGAACCCGATTGATCACCCGCATGGTGGTGGTGAGGGCCGGACCTCCGGCGGCCGTCACCCGGTAACCCCCTGGGGCAAGCCCACCAAGGGTGCCAAGACCCGGACGAACAGGAAGACGGACAAGTATATTGTCCGCTCGCGTCACGCGAAGAAAGGGCGCTGATCTATGGCACGTGCTGTTTGGAAAGGGCCGTTTGTTGACGGCTACCTGCTGAAAAAGGCAGAAAAATCGCGTGAGTCAGGCCGCAACGAGGTGATCAAGATCTGGTCGCGCCGTTCGACGATCCTGCCGCAATTCGTGGGGCTGACCTTTGGTGTTTACAACGGTCGGAAACATATCCCCGTGAATGTGACCGAAGAGATGATCGGCCAGAAGTTCGGTGAATATTCACCGACGCGGACCTATTACGGCCACGCTGCCGATAAGAAAGCCAAGAGGAAATAATCGCCATGGGTAAGGTAAAGAACCCGCGCCGCGTGGCCGACAACGAAGCGATGGCATTGGCCAAGATGCTTCGGACCTCGCCGCAAAAGCTCAACCTCGTTGCCGGGATGATCCGTGGCAAGAAGGTGGAGCAGGCCCTTGCCGATCTGACCTTCTCCAAGAAGCGGATCGCGCAGGAGGTAAAGAAATGCCTGCAATCGGCCATTGCCAATGCCGAGAACAACCACGGTTTGGATGTGGATGAACTCATTGTGGCAGAAGCCTATTGCGGCAAGAACCTGACGCTGAAGAGGGGCCGCCCGCGGGCGCGGGGCCGGTTCGGCAAGATCATGAAACCGTTCAGTCAACTGACGATCAAGGTGCGTCAAGTCGGGGAGTCTGCGTAATGGGACAGAAGGTTAACCCGATCGGGATGCGTCTTCAGGTCAACCGGACCTGGGATAGCCGCTGGTTTGCCAATACCAGGGAATATGGCGATCTGCTGCTAGAGGATCTCAAGATCCGTGATTTCATTCACGCCGAGGCCAAGCAGGCAGGTGTGTCCAAGGTGATCATCGAACGGCCGCACAAGAAGTGCCGCGTGACGATCCATGCCGCCCGCCCGGGCGTCATCATCGGCAAGAAAGGCGCCGATATCGAAACGCTGCGCAAAAGGCTTTCGGCCTTCACCACCTCTGAATTGCATCTCAATATCGTTGAGATCCGCAAGCCGGAGATGGATGCCAAGCTGGTGGCGGAATCGATTTGCCAGCAACTGGAACGCCGGGTGTCCTTCCGCCGCGCGATGAAACGTGGTGTTCAGAACGCCATGCGGATGGGTGCCCTTGGTATCCGGGTGAATGTTTCGGGCCGCCTGGGCGGTGCTGAAATCGCGCGGACCGAATGGTATCGCGAAGGCCGTGTGCCGCTGCATACGCTCCGTGCCGATATCGACTATGCACTGCATGAGGCGCAGACGCCCTATGGGATCATCGGTGTGAAGGTCTGGATCTTCAAGGGTGAGATCCTGGAGCATGATCCGCAGGCGCATGATCGTCGCCATGCCGAGGCCCAGGAAGGCGGAATGCCGCGGCAGCGCCGCGAGCGCGCGTAAGGGAGAAGCACGATGCTGCAACCGAAACGGACCAAGTTCCGCAAACAGCACAAGGGCCGGATTCACGGCAAGGCCAAGGGCGGGTTCGAATTGAACTTTGGCACCTATGGCCTGAAAGCGATCCAGCCCGAACGCGTTACCGCCCGTCAGATCGAGGCGGCCCGCCGCGCGATCACGCGCCATATGAAACGTCAGGGACGGGTCTGGATCCGGATTTTCCCGGATGTGCCGGTTTCATCCAAGCCGACGGAAGTACGGATGGGTAAGGGTAAAGGCTCGGTCGATTATTGGGCGGCCAAGGTCAAGCCCGGTCGCGTAATGTTCGAAATCGACGGTGTGAACGAAAGCATTGCGCGTGAAGCCCTGCGTCTTGGCGCAATGAAACTGCCGATCCAGACCCGCGTGATTGTGCGTGAAGACTGGTAAGTCGATCCCCGGTGTTTCGGCTTCGGGCTGAAGCCGGGATGCTGCGGCGCATGTTTTTTACCCCCGCCGGGTTCGGCGGGGGTTTTCTTGTTGGGCGGCAAGGGTAGTGGAATGGGGCAAGGATGGCCGTCTGAGGTGTCTTTTGGCTATTCTTTGTGAAATTTCCAAGTTTTCCTTGCCCTTCCGGCGCGCCTTCGGTATTGAGCCGCATCCGCGATTCCGGCCTTGCTTGGAATCGTTGATCTATCATTTATCCACCAGGTCGCAGGTGACCCGCTACGGGGCCCTCTGGTGATGTGAAAAGGAAAAGCGCATGAGCGCCCAGGAACTGAAGACCAAGACGCCCGATGAGCTGCGCGATCAGCTTGTTGCGCTGAAGAAAGAAGCGTTCAACCTCCGTTTTCAGCAGGCCACCGGCCAGCTTGAAAATACCGCCCGGATGCGGGTGGTGCGCCGTGAGGTTGCCCGCATCAAGACGATCCTGAACCAGAAGGCGGCCGAAGCCGCCGCAGCGAACTGAGGAGCCGGACCATGCCCAAACGTATCCTGCAAGGCACCGTGACCTCGGACACGAATGACCAGACTATCACCGTTTCGGTCGAACGTCGTTTCAAACATCCGCTGCTGCAAAAGACGGTTCGGAAATCCAAGAAATACCGCGCCCACGACGCGGAAAACAAATTCAAGGTCGGTGACGTCGTCCGCATTGAGGAATGCGCCCCGATCTCGAAGAGCAAGCGCTGGACGGTCGTGGTCGACGCAACCGCGTGACACTGCCGTAAAGACATGTCGAAACCCTGGGGCTGCTGATCTCAGTCCCCAAAGGTCGGGAGAAACCAAATGATCCAGATGCAGACCAATCTGGATGTCGCTGACAACTCCGGCGCACGCCGGGTGCAGTGCATCAAGGTCTTGGGCGGCTCGCATCGCCGCTATGCATCCGTTGGCGACATCATCGTGGTGTCCGTCAAGGAAGCCATTCCGCGCGGCCGCGTGAAGAAGGGCGATGTCCGCAAGGCCGTCGTCGTGCGCACCGCCAAGGAAGTTCGCCGTGAAGACGGTACCGCCATTCGTTTTGACCGCAATGCCGCCGTCATCCTGAGCAATCAGGGTGAGCCGGTCGGCACCCGGATTTTCGGGCCGGTCGTTCGTGAATTGCGTGCCAAGAACTTCATGAAGATCATTTCGCTGGCTCCGGAGGTGCTCTGATGGCTGCGAAGCTCAAGAAAGGCGACAAGGTCGTCGTATTGGCCGGTAAGGACAAGGGCAGGGAAGGTGAGATCACCTCCGTCATGCCGTCCGAAAACAAGGCTATCGTCGATGGCGTGAACATTGCCATCCGCCATACCCGCCAGAGCCAGGCCAACCAGGGCGGTCGCATCCCCAAGGCGATGCCGATCGATCTGTCGAACCTTGCGCTGCTGGACAAGAACGGCAAGGCCACCCGGGTCGGCTTCCGTGAGGAAGATGGCAAGAAGGTGCGTTTCGCCAAGACCACGGGGGAGACGATCTGATGCTCGACCAGGCCAATTACACCCCGCGCTACAAGGCGATCTACAAGGACAAGATCCGCGCGGAGATGAAATCCGAATTCGGCTACAAGAATGACATGCAGACCCCGCGTCTGGACAAGATCGTCCTGAACATGGGTGTCGGCGAAGCCGTGAAGGACACCAAGAAAGTCCGCAAGGCCGCTGAGGAACTTTCTGCCATTGCAGGGCAGAAGGCCGTCATTACCCATGCCAAGAAATCCATCGCGGGTTTCCGCGTGCGTGAAGAGATGCCGCTTGGCTGCAAGGTGACGCTGCGCGGTGACCGCATGTATGAATTCCTTGACCGCCTGATCAATATTGCCCTGCCGCGCGTTCGTGATTTTCGTGGCGTGAAGGGCAGTTCCTTCGATGGCCGCGGCAACTATGCCATGGGCCTGAAGGAACAGATCGTGTTCCCGGAAATCGATTTCGACAAGGTCGATGAGATCCTGGGGATGGACATCATCATCTGCACCACCGCGAAAACCGACGCGGAAGCGAAGTCGCTGTTGAAGCATTTCAACATGCCCTTCACCAGCTGATCGCGGAGGAAGTAAAGATATGGCTAAGAAATCAATGGTGAACCGCGAAGTGAAGCGCGCCCGGCTGGTGGAACGTTATGCCGCCAAGCGCGCCGCGCTGAAAGCGGTAATCGAAGATCAGTCCCTGCCCATGGAAGAGCGTTTCAAGGCATCGCTGAAACTGGCGAAACTGCCGCGCAATTCCTCCGCCACCCGGCTGCATAACCGCTGCCAGCTGACGGGTCGTCCGCATGCGTATTATCGCAAGCTCAAACTCTCGCGTATCATGCTGCGTGACCTGGCCTCCAACGGCCAGATCCCCGGCATGGTCAAGTCCAGCTGGTAAGGAGGTCAGTCAATGTCGATGAACGATCCTCTCGGCGATATGCTGACCCGCATCCGCAATGCGCAGATGCGTGGCAAATCGACCGTTTCTTCCCCGGCCTCCAAGTTGCGTGCCTGGGTTCTGGATGTGCTCCAGTCCGAAGGTTACATCCGCGGCTATGAGCGCAAGGACAGCGCCAATGGTCAGGGTGAACTGGTAATCAGCCTGAAATATTTTGAGGGCACGCCGGTCATTCGTGATCTGAAGCGGGTCTCCAAGCCTGGCCGCCGCGTTTACGCCGGTTCGCAGGAAATCCCGTCGGTCCGCAATGGCCTTGGTGTTGCCATCGTGTCAACGCCGAAGGGCATTCTGTCGGATGCGAATGCACGGGCTGCCAATGTTGGCGGCGAAGTGCTTTGCACCGTGTTCTGAGGAGGGCAAGATGTCTCGTATTGGGAAAAAACCGGTCGAGCTGCCCAAGGGGGTGACTGCGTCGCTCTCCGGCCAGACCATTGAGGTGAAGGGCCCCAAGGGCACCCGCAGCTTCGGCGCGACGGATGATGTTTCCATCGAACTTGATGGTTCCACCGTGACCGTCAATCCGCGCGGTACATCCAAGCGGGCGCGCCAGCAATGGGGCATGGCCCGCAGCCAGATCGCCAACCTGGTGACCGGCGTGACCGAAGGTTTCAAGAAAGAGCTTGAAATCCAGGGCGTCGGTTATCGTGCGCAGATGCAGGGCAAGGTGCTCAAGCTTTCGCTCGGCTATAGCCATGACGTGAATTTCGAAGTGCCGGACGGGGTTACCGTGACCGCTCCGAAACAGACGGAAATCGTCGTGGAAGGTATCGATCAGCAACTGGTCGGTCAGGTTGCCGCAAATATCCGTGAATGGCGCAAGCCTGAGCCCTACAAGGGCAAGGGGATCCGCTACAAGGATGAATATGTCTTCCGTAAGGAAGGCAAGAAAAAGTAAGGGGCGCATAAAATGGCGAACAACAAGAGAAAGCTGTTCCTCAAGCGCCGCCTGCGCGTACGGAACAAGATCAAGGCGATGGCGAACGGGCGTGTGCGCCTGTCCGTCCATCGGTCCAGCAAGAATATCAGCGTGCAACTGATTGACGACGTCAATGGTGTGACGCTTGCCGCGGCTTCGACCCTCGAAAAGGATCTGGGGTTTGTCGGCAAGAATAACGTCGAGGCGGCGACAAAAGTCGGCACGGCGATTGCCGAGCGGGCCAAGAAGGCCGGGGTTGAAGAATGTTATTTCGACCGCGGTGGTTTCCTCTTTCACGGGAAAGTCAAGGCCCTGGCCGACGCTGCCCGTGAAGGCGGCCTGAAGTTCTAAGGAGGCGAGAATGGCTGAACGTGATAATCGTCGGGGCCGTCGCGAAGCACGCGATGAAACCCCCGAATTCGCCGATCGCCTCGTTGCGATCAACCGTGTGTCCAAGACCGTGAAGGGTGGTAAGCGTTTCGGCTTCGCCGCGCTTGTGGTCGTGGGTGATCAACGCGGTCGCGTGGGCTTTGGCAAGGGCAAGGCCAAGGAAGTGCCGGAGGCGATCCGCAAGGCAACGGAACAGGCCAAGCGCCAGATGATCCGTGTGCCGCTGAAGGATAGCCGCACGCTGCATCACGATATCCAGGGGCGCCACGGTGCTGGCAAGGTGGTGATGCGCACGGCCGTTCCGGGGACGGGGATCATCGCCGGTGGTCCGATGCGTGCCGTGTTCGAGATGCTGGGCGTCCAGGACATCGTCGCGAAATCGACCGGGTCACAAAACCCCTATAACATGATCCGGGCAACCATGGATGGCCTGAAGAATGAATCTTCGCCCCGCATGGTGGCGCAGCGTCGCGGCAAGAAAGTTGCCGAGATCCTGAAAAAGCCCGAAGCTGAACCTGCGGAGGCTTGATCATGGCTGCGAAGAAGAAAACCATTGTCGTCAAACAGGTGGCCTCTGCCGCCCGTCGCCCCGCGATCCAGACGGCCACGCTCAAAGGGCTTGGCCTGAACAAGATGAACCGGACCCGGGAACTGGAAGACACGCCGTCAATCCGCGGCATGGTCAACAAGATCCCGCATCTGGTGCAGATCATCGAAGAAAAAAACTGATATTGGGCAAGGGCCGGGGAAACCCGGCCCTTGGCTTTTGTGGATGGTGCATATCGAACTGACCACCATTCTGGATCAGGATGCGGATCGGTTGTGGCAGATTGCCATGCGGACGGAATTGTTGGATTTCGTAACCTATCCGTTGGTGAAATTTACCCCGCTGGAGCCTGCATCCCTGCCCGAAATCTGGGTTGCCGGGGAATATCGTCTTGCCATGCGGTTGTTTGGGGTCCTGCCAATCGGATGGCAGGTTATTTCAATCTCCTTTCCCGTGCCTGAAGGACAAACGCGCTATTTGCGGGACAATGGGCATGGCAGGTTTATCCGTCGCTGGGATCATCTGATAAGTATTGCGCCCGAAGGGGCAAAGACCCGCTATACTGACCGGGTTGAGATCGAGGCAGGCATCCTTACCGGCCTTGTGGCCCTATGTGCACGATTGTTTTATGCGCATCGGCAACGCCGTTGGCGACGGCTTGTGCGGGATCTGCACTGACCCCTTTCTTGCACTGCCGCGAAATCCCATCTATATGCCCCCGGTGCCCTGTCGGGCATGAGAATCAACAAGAAACGCCGTGTGCGCCCTTCTGTCGCTTGTGAGGGTGTTTCCGGCCAAGGAGAAGCGACAATGAAACTGCATGAACTTTCGGATAATGATGGCGCTGCGCGCAAGCGCAAGCGTATTGGTCGTGGTCCCGGCTCCGGCACGGGCAAGACGGGTGGTCGCGGGATCAAGGGTCAGAAATCCCGTTCTGGCGTGGCGCTGAACGGCTATGAAGGTGGCCAGATGCCGCTTTATCGGCGCTTGCCGAAACGTGGCTTTACCAAGCCCAATGCCAAGAAATTCGCCGTCATCAATCTGGGCCTGATCCAGAAATTTGTCGATGCCGGAAAGCTTGATGCCAAGGCAGAGCTGAACGAGGATGCGCTGATTGCCGCAGGCCTGACCAAGCAGAAACTGGATGGGATCCGCATCCTTGCCAAGGGTGAGGTCAAGGCGAAGCTCAATCTGGTTGTCACCGGTGCATCAGCCTCTGCGATTGCGGCGGTGGAAAAGGCAGGCGGCTCGCTGAAACTGGCAGCCCCGGTGCCGGCGGCGGAATAAGAGGTTGTGAGCGGTCGCAAGACTGCTTACATCTCGTGCAACTCTTGCGCCGCCGACCGCGAGGCTGGTCTGGCGGCGTTTTCCTTAGCGCCCTCGGAGTAAGGACGACATGGCATCTGCTGCGGAACAAATGGCCGCCAACCTGAGCTGGAGCGCACTCGGCAAGGCCACGGATCTTCGTCATCGTATCTTTTTCACCATCGGACTTCTGATTGTCTACCGGATCGGCACCTATATCCCCGTTCCGGGGATTGACGGGACCGCATTGCGGGAATTCATGGAAAGCCTTTCCACCGGGATTGGTGGGATGCTGAATATGTTCACCGGTGGGGCGATTTCCCGGATGGGGATCTTCGCGCTGGGGATCATGCCCTATATCTCCGCCTCCATCATCGTGCAGCTTCTGGCGGCGATGGTTCCCTCGCTTGAACAGCTCAAGAAAGAGGGGGAACAGGGGCGCAAGAAGCTGAACCAATATACCCGCTACGGTACCGTGGCGCTGGCGGTATTCCAGGCATGGGGGATTGCGGTTTCGCTTGAATCCGGTGGGCTTGCGCATGATCCGGGGATGTTCTTTCGCGTGGCTTGCGTGATTACATTGGTTGGCGGGACGATGTTCCTGATGTGGCTTGGCGAACAGATTACCGCGCGCGGTATCGGCAATGGTGTTTCGCTGATCATCTTCGTCGGTATCGTGGCGGAAATTCCCGCGGCACTTGCACAGTTCTTTAGTCAGGGTCGTTCCGGTGCGCTTTCGCCCCCCGTAATCATCGGGGTCATCGTGATGGTCGTGGTGGTGATCGGTTTTGTGGTGTTCATGGAACGGGCGCTGCGCAAGATCACGATCCAGTATCCGCGTCGCCAACAGGGGATGAAGATCTATGAGGGCGGGTCGAGCCACCTGCCCATCAAGGTGAACCCGGCCAATGTGATCCCGGCTATCTTTGCCTCCTCCCTGTTGCTTTTGCCTGTAACGGTCTCAACCTTCTCGGGGCAGCAGACCGGGCCGATAATGTCGACCCTTCTGGCCTATTTCGGGCCGGGGCAGCCGCTCTATCTGCTGTTCTTCACGGTCATGATCGTGTTTTTCACCTATTTCTATACTCATAACGTGTCCTTCAAGACCGATGATGTGGCCGACAACCTGAAGAACCAGAACGGGTTTGTTCCGGGTATCCGGCCAGGCAAGAAAACGGCGGAATATCTTGAATATGTGGTAAACCGTATCCTGGTGCTGGGCTCTGCCTATCTGGCGGCTGTCTGCCTGTTGCCCGAGTTCCTGCGAAACCAGTTTGCAATCCCCTTCTATTTCGGGGGAACCTCGGTTCTGATCGTGGTGTCGGTGACGATGGATACGATCAACCAGGTTCAGTCGCATCTGCTTGCGCATCAATATGAGGGGCTGATCGAAAGGTCACAGCTTCGCGGAAGGAAACGGTCGGGTTCACGTCGTCCGACACGGCGGTAAGGGGGGGTAATGGCAAATATCATTCTGTTGGGGCCGCCGGGCGCGGGGAAGGGCACACAGGCAAAAAGGCTGGTCGAAGAACGGGGCATGGTCCAGCTTTCGACCGGTGACATGCTGCGCGAGGCAAAAAGTTCCGGCTCGGAAATGGGGCGCTGTGTTGCCGATGTGATGGAGCGGGGGGAACTGGTTACCGATGAGATCGTGATCGGGCTGATCCGCGAAAAGCTTGCCCAGGGGGGGAAGGGTTTCATCTTTGATGGCTTCCCGCGGACCCTGGCCCAGGCCGATGCACTTGGCGATCTGCTGTCGCAGCTTGGCCTCAGCCTTGATTCGGTCATTGAGATGCAGGTGGATGATGCGGCGCTGGTGGCGCGGATCACCGGGCGTTTTACCTGTGGCAAATGTGGTGCCGTCTATCATGATGTGACCAACCCGACCAGGACAGAAGGAACCTGCGATGTCTGTGGTTCCGATCAGATGGTTCGGCGCGCGGATGACAATGAAGAAGCGCTGCGCACCCGCCTGATGGAATATTACAAGAAAACCTCACCCCTGCTGGGATATTACCATGCCAAGGGCAGTTTGCGCAGCGTGGACGGGCTGGGTGAGATGGATGCCGTGGCGGCGGCTATTGCGGCTGTTCTTGACAATTAGGGTTGATTCGGATTCCTGCCCTTGACGGGCGGTCGAAAAGCCCATATGGCACAGCGTCCCGCAAGGGAATCGTCCTGACGGGCGGATTTTCCGAAACGGAAAAATTGGACAGGGGGCGGATGCGCCGTCCCCTCGGTTGTGAAAAAAGGTTCTGGCACTACGGAACCGCAACGAAAGGAAGCACGCGTGGCACGTATTGCTGGCGTCAATATCCCGACGGGGAAACGCGTCCCCATCGCTTTGACTTATATCACCGGGATCGGTACCCGGTCCGCCCAACAGATCTGTGAGGCCTGCAAGATCGACGGCGCTCGTCGCGTGAACGATCTGTCCGATGCCGAAGTTCTGGCGATCCGCGAACATATCGACGCGAATTATTCGGTTGAAGGCGATCTGCGTCGTGAAGTCACGATGAATATCAAGCGTCTGATGGATCTGGGTTGCTATCGCGGATTGCGCCATCGCCGCAACCTGCCGGTGCGTGGTCAGCGGACCCACACCAATGCCCGTACCCGCAAAGGCCCGGCAAAGGCCATTGCCGGCAAGAAGAAATAAGGGGGCGCAGAGATGGCACGCGACAAGACCCGCATGAAGCGCAAGGAACGCAAGAACATCGCCGCTGGTGTGGCGCATGTGAATTCGTCCTTCAACAATACCAAGATCCTGATTTCCGATGTGCAGGGCAATGCGATCTCCTGGTCCTCTTCGGGGACCATGGGGTTCAAGGGTTCCCGCAAATCGACCCCTTATGCTGCGCAGATGGCGGCTGAGGACGCTGCCCGCAAGGCGCAGGAGCATGGCGTCAAGACGTTGGAAGTTCAGGTTCAGGGGCCCGGATCGGGCCGTGAATCGGCGCTGCGCGCACTGGCTGCTGCCGGGCTGAACATTACTTCGATCCGGGATGTCACGCCGCTTGCACATAACGGTTGCCGTCCGCCGAAACGCCGCCGCGTTTAAGGCAATATGAATTTGCCGGGCCATGCAGAGGATTGCGGGGCCCGGTTTCGGCATTTCTGATCCTCGGGCGTCTGCAGCTTTTGGACATGGGCAGCAGACAGGTATGGAGGCAAGACGCATGATCCATAAGAATTGGGCAGAGCTCATCAAACCGACGCAACTGGCAATCAAGCCGGGTGCCGATACGCATCGCAGCGCGACGGTTGTCGCCGAGCCGCTGGAACGGGGTTTCGGCCTGACGCTGGGCAATGCCCTGCGCCGGGTGCTGATGTCTTCGTTGCAGGGGGGCGCGATCACCAGCGTGCAGATCGACAATGTGCTGCACGAATTTTCCTCGGTGGCCGGTGTTCGGGAAGACGTGACCGATATCGTTCTCAATCTCAAGGGCGTGGCCCTGAAGATGGAAGTCGAAGGACCGAAGCGGTTGTCGATTTCGGCCAAGGGACCCGGTGTCGTGACGGCGGGTGATATTGCCGAAACCAACGGAATCACCATCCTGAACAAGGAACATGTGATTTGCCATCTTGATGACGGCGCCGATGTGTTCATGGAACTGACGGTGAATACCGGCAAGGGCTACGTCTCGGCCGACAAGAACCGTCCCGAAGATGCGCCGATCGGCCTTATCCCGATCGATGCGATCTATTCACCGGTCAAGAAAGTGTCCTATGAAGTCTCTCCGACCCGTGAGGGCCAGGTGCTGGACTATGACAAGCTGACCATGAAGATTGAAACCGATGGGTCGCTTTCACCTGAGGATGCCGTGGCCTATGCCGCGCGGATCCTGCAGGATCAGCTTTCGGTATTCGTCAACTTCGATGAACCCGAATCGGCCACCCGTGCGGATGCCGATGACGGGCTGGAATTCAATCCGCTGCTTCTGAAGAAAGTGGATGAACTGGAATTGTCGGTCCGTTCGGCCAATTGCCTGAAGAACGACAATATCGTTTATATCGGCGATCTGATCCAGAAGACCGAAGCGGAGATGCTGCGCACCCCGAATTTCGGCCGCAAGTCGCTTAATGAGATCAAGGAAGTGCTTTCGGGCATGGGACTTCACCTTGGCATGGATGTCGAGGATTGGCCGCCGGAAAATATCGAGGATCTCGCCAAGCGCTTCGAAGATCAGTTCTGATTTGCCGGGGGCGGTTCGCCGCCCCCGCAGGACAAGACCCCGGGCAATCCCGCCCCAACGACGCCGGGTCCAACGCAAGCCCGGCAACACAAAGTAAAAATGCAAATTAGGAGTTAACCCATGCGTCACGCCCGCGGATACCGCCGCCTCAACAGAACCCATGAGCACCGCAAGGCGCTGTTCTCCAACATGGCCGGTTCATTGATCGAACATGAACAGATCAAGACGACACTGCCCAAGGCCAAGGAATTGCGCCCGGTGATCGAAAAGCTGATCACGCTGGCCAAGCGTGGTGATCTGCACGCCCGCCGTCAGGCTGCGGCGCAGCTCAAGGAAGTCAAGGATGTCAAGAAACTCTTTGAGGTTCTCGGTCCGCGCTACAAGGATCGTCAGGGCGGCTATGCCCGAGTGCTGAAGGCCGGCTTCCGCTATGGTGACATGGCCCCGATGGCAATTATCGAATTGGTTGATCGTGATCCGGCTGCAAAAGGGGCCGCCGATAAGGCACGAGTCGAATCTGAAGAGGCCGAGGCCTGATTCCACCTCGTTTTTCGGCCTTTGGATTGGCTGAAATGCCTAAAAAGCCCGCTTTATTAGCGGGCTTTTCGCGTAATGGTAGAAACATGAAATGAAGATACAATTTTTATAAACCAATTCTTAAGTCTATTACTGGCAGATCCTTAAATATGGCATTAGGGTTGAGTTACTCAACAGTAGAAGCTGTGTTGGTTGATGACGACGAAAGAGAATCTTGCCCACTTATATGGGGAATTAGCGGCCCTTGCACCTGAAGGATATGCCGTTGGTCTCCATATTCGTTACGCAACTCCCCTGATCTACCTTAGTAAGTACCCAGCCGACTGGGTCGAGTACTATAATGCGAATTCCTACTATCTTCGTGATCCTCTCGTGTTCTGGTGTATCGGAACGACGGGGACCGCAAGGTGGAGCGAAATTCCACTTCCCGATCCATTTGGTGTTCTCAAAAAGGCCGCCGCGCATAACATGAGTTATGGCGCCGTGTCGTCCTATGGACCAATCACGTCCCGTTCCATGACGGGCGCCTGCCGGTCCGATCGTGAGTTTACCGATGACGAATTGCTGATTTTGGCGGATATAACCGCGCGCATGCATGCTGCGGCAAAACCGTCTTCCGAACTGACAAAGGCACAGATCGAAGCGCTGCAATGCATCGCGAATGGGGACCGGCACACAGCTGCCGCAGCAAAACTGGGGATATCGGAAAGTGCGTTAAAGGCTCGGTTGTCTTCTGCTCGTACACGGCTGGAAGCCCGTACGACATCAGAAGCCGTGAAAAAGGCACGAGAATACAGATTGCTCTAGCTGGGGTGTTTGGCTCCCTCTGAACGGTTTTCATGTCCAGAAGGAGACAAAAAATGGAAGTAACAACGCTGTCTTTCGACAATATGCACAATCATGGGGAGTTGTTCGCAAACTTGCTTCGCGCAAGACATCAGGCGTTCATCGTGCACAACAAATGGGATCTGCCTCAGGCCGACGGCATGGAGTTCGATCAATATGACACTCCGGCAAGCCGCTGGGTGGCCGTGCATGAAAACGGCCGTGTTCTGGCCGGGATCCGCCTGACCCCGACAACGCATCGTTGCGGGATCTACAGCTATATGATTCGCGACGCGCAGCTGGGTCTGCTCGACACGATCCCGCAAAACCTGCTTTATGATGAGGCGCCGGTTGGTGACCATATCTGGGAAAGCAGCCGGGTTTTCGTATCGGAATCCGTCCCTGCGCGCGAACGGCTGCGGGTTCAGCTCCAGCTCCGTCAGGAGATGGTGAGTTCCGCGCGCCAGCTTGGGGCGACTTCCGTTCTGGGGCTGATCCCGGAAGCATCACGCCGGATCGGGCGCCGGGTTGGCCTGGAATGTGAACAGGCCGGGCCGATTCTCGATTTTGACGGGTTGCCTTGTGTTTGCGTGACGATCAACATGGCATCAAAGATGCATTGAACCATGTTGGTATCAATTGCAGCGGCGCCGCCGGGACGCCATATCGGCGGCGCAAACCGTTGCAAGAGGGTAAGATGAGAGTAAAATCAATTATCGGCGCCGTTCTGGCGCTTGGCCTGTTGGCGCATCCGGTTGCCGCACAATCCGTTCCGCAAAGCTCCTCCGAGATTGCGCTGTCCTTTGCCCCATTGGTCAGGGAGGCCGCGCCCGCGGTGGTAAGTATCTATGCCCGGCGCGTGGTTCAGGGGCGGGCCAACCCATTTGCAGATGATCCCTTCTTTGGCCCGCTTTTCGGGGATTTCGGGGCCCGACGCCCGCAGATGCAGAATTCATTGGGATCAGGTGTGATATTGCGACCTGATGGATTGGTCGTGTCCAACCATCACGTTGTGGAAGATGCGACGGATATCCGGGTTGTTTTGACAGATCGTCGCGAATATTCGGCCAGGGTACTGCTGGCAGATCGGGAGGCCGATCTTGCCGTGTTGCAGCTGGAAGGTGCCAGTGGCCTTCATGCGCTGGATCTGCGCGACAGCGATACCATCGAGGTTGGCGAATTGGTCATGGCCATCGGCAATCCGTTTGGTGTGGGGCAGACTGTGACCTCCGGCATCGTGTCGGCGCTGGAACGTTCGGCGGCGTCCCTGGGGCGCGGGTATTTCATTCAGACCGATGCAGCGATCAACCCGGGCAATTCCGGTGGGGCGCTCATCGATGTAAACGGGCGGCTTATTGGCGTGAATACCGCCATCATGTCGCGTTCGGGCGGATCCAACGGGATCGGCTTTGCGATCCCGGCCAATCTGGTGGATGAAGTGCTGCGTCAGGCCGAACAGGGCAAGACCCGCTTCGAACGCCCCTGGGCCGGAATTGGTGGCCAGTCGGTGGATGCGCAAATGGCCGACGCATTGGGGCTCGACCGGCCCGGCGGTGTCGTGATTACCGAATTGCATCCGCAAAGCCCGTTTGGCGCGGGGGGCCTGCAGGCAGGTGATGTGATCCTTGCCCTGGGTGGGGCGGCGGTCAACAGCCCGCAGGAGGTGATGTTCCGCCTTGCCGTGGCGGGTCCGGGCAGCGAGGTGATTGTTGTCTATAGCCGGGAAGGGGTGCGCCAGGAGGTTACCCTGCGCCTTGATACGGCCCCCGATAGGTCAGATGCGGTACTGGCAATTTCCGAAGGCGGGTTGGCTGGCTTGTCTGTGGCGGAAATCGGTCCGGCACTGATCTCGGAAATGCAGTTGCCACTTAGTGCAACGGGTGTTGTCGTAACGAATGTGGAAGGGTTCCTGGTCCGGTCCGGATTACAGCCTGGGGATCAGATCCTGGCGATCAATGATGTGCGGATGAACAGGCTTGCCGATATTGCTGCGGCGGCCAGATCGGAAGGGCGCCGCTGGATTGTCGATATCCTGCGCGCGGGCGCGCATCGTATCCGGCTGCAGTTCCGTCTTTGACAGGGCTTCCACCCGCCTCGTGGAAGGCATAGCCTGCACCCATGGCCGATCTTTTCGATCAATCCCCGGATGTTCCGAAATCCGAAGGTCCGCGCCCTTTGGCAGACCGCCTGCGCCCGACGCGGCTGGGTGATGTCATCGGGCAGGACAAGGTCCTTGCCGATGAGGGGCCGCTTGGGGCGATGCTTGCGGCAGGGTCGCTTTCGTCGCTGATTTTCTGGGGGCCACCGGGTGTCGGCAAGACAACTATCGCGCGGCTGTTGGCGGATGAGACCGACCTGGCTTTCGTTCAGATCTCCGCTATTTTCACTGGTGTGCCGGAATTGCGAAAGGTGTTCGAGGCAGCGAAGCTGCGGCGTCGTAATGGGAAGGGGACGCTGCTTTTCGTTGATGAGATCCATCGTTTCAACAAGGCACAACAGGACGGGTTTCTGCCGCATATGGAAGATGGCACGATCCTGCTGGTCGGGGCGACGACCGAAAACCCTTCCTTTGAACTCAATGCCGCCCTCATGAGCCGTGCGCAGGTGATCGTGCTGGAGCGGCTTTTGCTGGCGGATCTGGAACTTCTGGCGCAGCGGGCGGAAAAGGAATTGGATCAGGCACTGCCCCTGACAGGCAATGCGCGTGAGGCGCTGCTGGAAATGGCGGATGGCGATGGCCGTGCGCTTTTAAACCTGATCGAACAGGTCATGGCCTGGAAGGTGGCCAAACCACAGGGCCGGGAGGCGCTGGCCTCGCGCCTGATGCGCCGTGCGGCGAAATACGACAAATCCGGTGAAGAACATTACAACCTCATATCGGCGCTTCATAAATCCGTGCGTGGATCGGACCCCGATGCAGCGCTTTACTGGTTTGCGCGGATGCTGGAAGGGGGGGAGGATCCACGGTTTCTTGCCCGTCGCCTGACACGGATGGCGGTGGAAGATATCGGTCTTGCCGATCCGCAGGCGCAGGCGGTCTGTCTTGATGGCTGGGCCACCTATGAACGGCTGGGCAGCCCCGAGGGTGAACTTGCACTGGCGCAGGCGATTGTCTATCTCGCGCTGGCGCCGAAATCGAACGGGGTCTATACCGCCTACAAGGCCGCACGGAAGCTGGCGAAGGAAACCGGCAGCCTGATGCCCCCTGCCCATATCCTCAACGCGCCAACACGGTTGATGAAGGATATCGGCTATGGCGCGGGCTATGCCTATGACCATGATCAGGAAGATGCCTTTTCGGGGCAGAACTACTTTCCTGAGGGTGTGCGCCGTCCGGTCTTTTACAATCCGCCCGAGAGGGGCTTCGAACGCGAATTGCACAAACGTATCGAATATTTCACGAAACTGCGGGCCAGGCGGCAGGGTGATTGACGGGCGGCGGGGCGGGTTGCCAATCGAAACGGATATCCCCGTTGACAATTTGCGCCATCGGACGGAGACAGGCACGATGTTCCTGACCCTTCTTCAAGTTGCCCTCGGTGGGGCCATTGGCGCCTGTCTGCGCCATCTGGCGAATATCGGCGTGGGCCGGGCCCTTGGAGTGGGGTTTCCTTTCGGCACTTTTATCGTGAACGTGTCTGGTTCCGTGCTGATGGGAATGCTGGTGGTGACGCTTGCAAAGGTTGGTGAAAATCGCCTTGCCCCGTTTCTGATGACGGGGCTGCTGGGTGGTTTCACGACCTTTTCCGCCTTTTCGCTGGATGCGGCGACACTTTGGGAAAGGGGGGAGGCGGGGCTGGCCTTTGTTTATGTGGCCGGGACGGTCTGTTTGTCACTGGCGGGGATTGCGGCAGGGCATTGGTTGGCGAGGCAATGGATATGAGCGGCGTGGAAATTCTGACCGTGACCGAGGATGAGGGCGAACAGCGCCTGGATCGCTGGCTGAAGCGCCGGTTCCCGCAACTGACCCAGGGCATGGTGGAAAAATTCTGCCGCAAGGGGCAGGTGCGGGTAGATGGCGGACGGGTCAAGGCGGCTGATCGCATTATCCCGGGAATGCAGATCCGTGTGCCGCCCATCCCGGCCGTGGCGGCATCCACCCGCATGCAGGCGGAAGGAATCCCGGCTGCGGATGCCAGGATGATCCAGGCGGCGGTGCTTTTCCGGGATGACCACCTGATTATCCTGAACAAACCGCCGGGCCTGCCCAGCCAGGGGGGGTCGGGCCAGGGGCAGCGCCATGTGGACGGGCTGAGCGAGGCGTTGAAATTTGGCTACAAGGACCGGCCCAAGCTGGTCCATCGGCTGGACAAGGATACGTCGGGCGTTTTGATGCTGGCGCGCACGGATCGGGTGGCGCGCAGGTTGTCGGAGGCGCTGCGCCATCACGATACGCGCAAGATCTATTGGGCGGCTGTGGCCGGAGTGCCAAGCCCGAAACAGGGCTCGATCAAATATGCGCTGATGAAGGCGCCCGGCCGGGGGCGCGGTGGTGAAGGCGAAAAGATGATCTGCGTCCATCCTGCGAAAGTGGCGAATTATCCCGGTGCCAAGCGCGCCCAGACCGATTTCTTCACGCTCTGGTTTCTGGGGACGCGGCTTTCGTGGATGGCGCTGGAGCCGATTACGGGCCGCACGCACCAGCTTCGCGCCCATATGGCGGAACTGGGCCACCCGATTTTGGGTGATGGCAAATATGGTGGCTCGGCGGCGGAAAACCGGGGTGATGGCTGGGGGGCGTCCATCGGGGGGGAGATCAGCAAGAAACTGCATCTGCATGCCCGCAGCCTGACCATCGAACATCCGGTAACGAAGGCATTGATGACCTTTATCGCCCCGTTGCCGCCGCATATGGCCAGAACGTGGAAAACGTTTGACTGGGGCGAAAATGATGTTCCCGCCGATCCGTTCGGGGAGATCAGGGGATGACGGGCTGGGCACCGAAAAGGTTCTGGAAAACGGCAAGCGTTGAGGAGGCTGCGGAGGGGTTTTCCGTCATGCTCGATGGCCGCTCGCTGCGAAGCCCGGCCAAGGCCGCCCTGATACTGCCAAAACGGGACCTCGCGGCGGCAATCGCCACGGAATGGGATGCGCAGCAGGAGGAGGTGCAGCCCGAAACCATGCCCTTCACGCGCATTGCCAATTCCGCAATTGACAAGGTTGCACCGCAATTCGATGCGGTGGTGGGGGTCATTGCCGCCTATGGTGCCTCTGACCTTCTTTGCTATCGCGCCGGGGATCCGGAGGAGTTGGTGGCGCGTCAGTCCGATGCGTGGGATCCTGTTCTTGACTGGGCTGCCGAAACCCTCGGAACGTGCCTGACAGTGACAACAGGGGTCATTCCCGTCGATCAGCCGCCGGAGGCCATTTCCCGCCTTGAGGAAGAATTGCGCGACCTGGATCCATTCCGGCTTGCGGCGATCCATGATCTGGTTGCAATCTCGGGCTCGCTTGTCCTGGGGTTGGCGGTTGCGCGGTCGCAACTGGCGCCGGAACGTGCCTTTGACCTTTCCCGGATCGATGAAATCTGGCAGATGGAACGATGGGGCGAGGATGAACTGGCCACCGAAGCAATGGTTCTGAAACGTGCTGCTTTCAACCATGCGGCCCGATTCTACAAATTGTGCGGGTAACAATTTGACGGTTTCGCGGGCGAATTGACCAAATTGATCACGAAGCGCTGAAGATCGCCCAAAAATTAAGAAAAAATACGTTTCGCCTGCGGCTTACTCTTGACCTTTTAAATCGCTTCGGAGGAAACTGATCGCCATCGGGGGCGATATCTTCGGTCCGTTCCGCCCTGATCAAGGGTGAAAAAGAACTAACGTCATCGGAATGCCGATGGATCATCAGGAAGAGGTAATCATGAAAAAGACCCTATTCGTCGGCACGCTGACAGCCGCCGCCGCCGTCACGGGTATGGCTTCGGCCGCCACGCTGGACGAAGTCAAGGCACGCGGGGAACTAAGTTGTGGCGTGTCCACTGGTGTCAACGGGTTTTCGGCACCGGATTCTGCTGGTGAATGGCAAGGTTTCGACGTTGCCGTTTGCCGTGCCATTGCTGCGGCTGTTCTGGGCGATCCCAAGAAAGTCAAATTTGTTTCCACCACGGGCCAGACCCGTTTTACCGCACTGGCATCGGGTGAGATCGACATCCTCGCACGGAACAGCACATGGACCTTTTCGCGTGATGTGGACTTGAAATTCACCTTTATCGGCGTCAACTATTATGACGGTCAGGGTTTCATGGTGAAGAAGGAACTGGGTGTTTCCTCCGCCAAGGAACTGGATGGTGCGACGGTCTGCATCCAGACCGGTACCACGACAGAGCTCAATCTCGCGGATTTCTTCAAGAACAACAACATGAGCTATGAACCGGTTCCGGTCGAAACCAATGCCGAGGCACAGCAGCAATATCTGGCCGGGGCCTGTGATGCCTATACGACCGATGCTTCGGGCCTTGCGGCAACGCGCGCAACCTTTGCGGATGCGGAAAACCATGTCATCCTGCCGGAGATCATCTCCAAGGAACCGCTGGGCCCTCTGGTCGCGCAAGGCGATGACCAATGGGCCGATATTGCCCGCTGGACGCTGAACGCGCTGATCGCCGCGGAAGAGCTTGGCGTTACCTCGGCCAATATCGATGAACTGGCCAAGGGTACGCAGAACCCGGAAATCAACCGTCTTCTGGGTGTCGAGGGTGATCTGGGCGCGATGTATGGCCTTGATGCCGACTGGGCCGTGCGCGCCATCAAGGCGGGGGGCAACTATGGTGAAATCTTTGCCTCGACCATCGGGGAATCCACTCCGATTGGCCTTGCGCGCGGGCTGAACGCCCAATGGACCCAGGGCGGGCTGCTTTATTCCCCGCCGTTCCGGTAAGGCAGATATCCTGAAAAGGGCGCGGTGCAAACCGCGCCCTTTTCCCAATCACCCAACCAATACTCTGACGGATGCGTCGAAACGAATGCGTCCAGAGCGTAACAAAGCGCCGTTCAGGGACAGGGGACAATATACATGACAACAGCGACCGAAAATACCGGGTCGAATTTTCATCTGAGCATGCTGCTCTATGATACCCGTTATCGATCCATCACCATTCAGATTGTCGTGCTTTTCGCGCTGATGGCTGCGGCCGCCTGGCTGATCGACAACACGATTGCCAACCTTCATGCGCTGGGCAAGGATTTCAATTTCAGTTTCCTTGGTGTGCGCGCGGGATATGACATCAATCAGCGGCTTGTCGAATATACCAATGACAGTACCCATGCGCGGGCGTTGCTGGTGGGGCTTCTGAATACGCTTGTTCTGGCCATCATTTCCTGCCTGACGGCAACCATTGTCGGTGTTTTTGCGGGGGTTTTGCGGCTTTCGAACAACTGGATCGTTTCGCGGCTGATGGCGATCTATGTCGAAGGTTTCCGCAATGTGCCACTGCTTCTGTGGATCCTGGTCTTCTTTGCGGTGATGACGGAAAGCATGCCCCCGCCTTCGGCCTTCCGTGGGGAAAACCCGGCTTCATCGATGCTGTTTTTCGACACTATTGCCATCACCAATCGCGGGATCTATTTTCCCGGACCGCTCTTTACCAATTCCCTGGGTCATTTCAGCCTTGGCGCGTTCAGCGTTTCCGTCAATCTGATCCTGATCCTCGCGGTGATCGCGGGGTCGGTCTGGGCCAATAACCGGCTCCGTCATCGGGCAAATGCCGTGCAGGAGGAAACGGGCACGCGCCCCGTGACCTGGTGGAAATCACTGTTGATCCTGTTCGGCCCGATCATCGCGCTTCTGGCACTGCTGGGGTTTCATCTGGAATATCCCGAACTGAAGGGGTTCAACTTTTCCGGGGGTGGATATCTGCGAAACTCCTTTTCGGCGATGTGGCTTGCGTTGACCTTCTATACCGGTGCCTTCATTGCCGAAAACGTGCGCGCGGGTATTCTGGCGATCTCACGCGGCCAGACCGAGGCCGCCTATGCACTTGGCATGCGGCCTTCCTGGACGATGAATCTCGTGATCCTGCCACAGGCTCTGCGCGTGATCATCCCGCCGTTGATTTCCCAGTATCTCAATATCACCAAGAATACTTCGCTGGGCATTGCCGTAGGTTATATGGACCTGCGTTCGACCCTGGGGGGTATTTCCCTGAACCAGACCGGGCGGGAACTGGAATGCATGCTGTTGCTGATGGTCATCTATCTTGTCATCAGCCTGATTATCTCAGGCGTGATGAACCTTTATAACAGCCGCGTGAAACTGAAGGAGCGTTGAGATGAGTGATCTGCACGCCCAAACCGTTCCTTTCGTCCGCAACACGATGATCGAAGCCGCGCCACCTCCGGCAAGTGAGGTGGGCGTCGTGGGGTGGATGCGTGAAAACCTCCTGTCCAGTTGGTTGAATATCCTGCTGACAGTGCTGGGGTTGGGCGCGGTGGCCTTCGTGGTAATGGAAATCGGCCCCTGGCTGCTGAACTCCGTCTGGGGCGTGGACAGTCTTTCCGAATGTCGTGAAATCCTGCAAGGCGCTTCCGGCGCCTGCCTGGCCGTGATCCGGGATCGCTGGCATCAGCTTATCTTCGGTTTCTATCCGTCGGGTTCCTACTGGCGCCCGATCCTGGCCTTTTTCCTGATGATCGTGGCGATGGCACCGGTCCTTTTTGCCGAAGTGCCGCGCAAATTGTTCTGGTTCAGCGCTGTTTACCCCTTTCTGGCCTTCTGGCTGCTATGGGGCGGGACGATCTGGCTGCCGATCATGACGATGGTTGGCTTTGTTGTCGGTTACGTCACCTACAGGGTTCTGGCGCAGGTTTCGCCCCTTGCCGCGATTATCCTTTGCGTATTGGTCACGATATTGTGGTGGCTGTTTGCGGCAGATCCGCTTTCCGATCAGTTGGCAAGGATGCTGTCGATCCGCCTCAGGGCTGTTGATTCCGATGAATTCGGGGGTTTCCTGGTGTCCACCGTGATCGGTGTGACGGGGATTGCCTTTTCATTGCCCATCGGGATCGTCCTGGCGCTTGGACGGCGATCGGACATGTTCCTGGTCAGGGCCGTGTCGATCGGCTTTATTGAATTTATCCGCGGCGTGCCGCTGATCACGCTGCTGTTCACGGCATCACTGTTGCTGAACTATTTCCTGCCGCCCGGTACGAATTTTGACATTATCCTGCGGGTCATCATTATGGTGACGCTTTTCGCCTCCGCCTACATGGCCGAGGTGGTCAGGGGTGGGCTGGCGGCGCTGCCGCGCGGGCAATATGAGGCAGCGGATGCGCTGGGGCTTGACTACTGGAAGGCGCAGCGGCTGATCATCATGCCGCAGGCGCTCAAGATATCGATCCCGGGCATCGTCAATACCTTCATCGGATTGTTCAAGGATACGACACTGGTGGTCTTTATCGGTATTCTTGATCCGATCGGCCTTTCAAGTGCCATTCGCGCCGATAGCGACTGGAACGGTATCTATTGGGAACTGTTCGGGTTTGTTGGCCTTTGTTTCTTCATTTTCTGCTTCAGCATGTCGCGCTATTCCCAATATCTGGAGCGCAAGCTGAAGACCGATCATCATTAAGGAGCCGCTTATGTCAGAAGCAATCGCAGAGCGTGAGATCAAGCGCAGCAACATGACGGTATCGGATGATATCGCGATCCAGATCACCAAGATGAATAAATGGTACGGCCAGTTCCACGTGCTGCGGGATATCGACCTGACCGTACGACGTGGGGAACGCATCGTTATCGCGGGGCCGTCAGGGTCGGGAAAATCCACCATGATCCGCTGCATCAACCGGCTGGAGGAGCATCAGGCCGGGCAGATTGTCGTGGACGGGACCGAACTTTCATCCGACCTCAAGAACATTGACAAGGTGCGCTCGGAAGTCGGGATGGTATTTCAGCATTTCAACCTTTTTCCCCACCTGACGATCCTGGAAAACTGCACCCTCGCCCCGATCTGGGTTCGGAAAATCCCGAAACGGGAGGCCGAGGAAACGGCGATGCATTTCCTTGAAAAGGTAAAGATCCCGGAACAGGCCGACAAATACCCTGGTCAGCTTTCGGGTGGGCAGCAGCAGCGTGTGGCAATTGCGCGTTCACTTTGCATGCGACCACGGATCATGCTTTTTGATGAACCGACCTCGGCGCTTGATCCGGAGATGATCAAGGAGGTGCTCGACACGATGATCGAACTGGCCGAAGAAGGCATGACCATGCTTTGCGTGACCCATGAAATGGGTTTTGCCCAGGCCGTGGCGAACCGGGTTATCTTCATGGATCAGGGCCAGATCGTCGAACAGAATGAGCCGACCGAATTCTTCAACAATCCCAAGAGCGAACGCACAAAACTGTTCCTGAGCCAGATCCTCGGACATTGAGGCCGGGGGAGGGGCCTTGCCCCTTTGGTGGGAAAACAGGACGGTGTGAAGACTGGGTATGAATTCCTGCTATTGGAATTCAGCGCCTGCTATCTTGTTCCCATCCTTGCGGGGGCATATATGGCTTTTTCTGTTTTCGTTGAAACGCGGGCAGCGGGATTTGCGTTCCGGATTGGCGAATTGCTGATTGCGCGGGCGTGGATTCCCATTTCCCGCAGACCCGGAATGTTCTAGATCTCAGCCATGCGCAACCTTATACCATTTCTGAAAAAACCACCGGTTGTTCCCGTGATCCCGCTTGCCGGGGTGATTGGCACGGGCGGCAGGCTGGGCTCGGCATTGAATGATGCCGCATTGGCACCGATTATCGATCGGGCCTTCACGCGGGGCAAACCTGCGGCTGTGGCGATTGTCGTGAATTCGCCGGGGGGATCCCCGGTGCAGTCATCGCTTATTGCGGCGCGGATCCGGCGGCTTTCGGAAGAAAAAAACATTCCGGTCCATGCCTTTGTGGAGGATGTCGCGGCATCAGGTGGCTACTGGCTGGCCTGTGCGGCGGATCATATCTGGGCGGACAGGACGTCCATTGTCGGATCCATCGGCGTGATTTTTGCCTCTTTCGGGTTTCCCGAACTGATGGCCCGGCAGGGTATTGAACGGCGCGTTGTGACAGCGGGAAAATCGAAATCGCTGGCCGATCCGTTCCAGCCGCAAAAGCCGGAGGATATCGAAAGGCTCAAGGCGCTTCAGACCCCGATCCATGAGGCCTTTATCGACCATGTAAAGGCGCGGCGCGGGGAACGGCTGGATCTTTCGGCCGATCTGTTCAATGCGGATGTCTGGACGGGGGAGCAGGCCCAGACCCTGGGACTGATTGATGGCATCGCGCATCTGGTGCCAAAAATGAAAGAACTCTATGGCGGCAAGGTCCGGCTTCGGGTGCTGGGTAAACGGCGTTCCCTGCTGCAACGGCTCGGAGCGGCCGGGATTGCCGGGGAACTGGCTGGCGGGGTGATGACTGCGGTGGAGGAGCGCGGGATCTGGTCGCGTTACGGGTTGTGACGTGATCAAGGCGGTAACTCTTTTCCTGACCGTGATCGTCATTCTGGCGATATTCGGCAAATTGGGTTGGCTGGGATATCTGGATCCGCGCCAATCAAGGCGGAAGGCAAGGTCCCGGCGCTGTTCCCGCTGTGGCGCGCCACTTGTCGGAAAATCGGACTGCCCTTGTTCATCCTCCTCCGGGGATGGGGGCAATAGTGCTGATTGATCTGCTATCCGTTGTGGGCGGGCTTGCGTTGCTGGTTCTGTCTGGTGATGCGCTGGTCAAGGGGGCGGTGAACCTTTCCCTGCGGCTGGGGATACCGCCCCTGATTGTCGGGCTGACGGTGGTGGCTTTTGGTACCTCCGCCCCGGAACTTCTGGTTTCCGTTCAGGCGGTTGGTGCAGGGGCGCCGGGGAGTGCATTGGGGAATGTCGTTGGGTCGAACATTGCCAATATCCTGCTGGTGTTGGGGGTTCCGGCGACGATCGCGACGATTCACTCTTCGCAACTGGGATTACGGCGCAGCTATCTGGCAATGCTGTTGGCGACGGTGTTTTTCGTGCTGATCTGTCTTGCCGGGCCGATCACACGGCTGCATGCGCTGCTGTTGCTTGTCATGCTGGGCGGGATGCTCTGGGACAATTATCGCAGCGCGAAGGCCCATCGTGAAAGCCAACAGGGTGAACTGGAGGGGGCGGATGCCTCCATGGCGCAATGGAAGATCGGGCTCTATCTGATTGCAGGTATGATTGGCCTGCCGCTGGGAGCGGATTTCCTGGTGGATGGGGCGACGAATATCGCCCGTGCCTTCGGGATCAGTGAGGTGGTGATCGGGATGACCCTTGTGGCTGTCGGAACGTCCCTGCCGGAACTCGCAACATCGGTGATCGCGGCTTTCAAGAAACAGGCCGAGGTGGCGATGGGCAACGTCATCGGATCCAACATGTTCAACCTTCTGGGGATTATCGGCGTGGCGGGGATGGTCGGCCCGATCCCGGTTCCTGACGTGATGCTGCATCGTGACCTGTGGTTCATGATAGGGGTTTCATTGTTGCTGTTTCCCTTTATCCTCATGACCCATGATATCACGCGAAAGGTCGGCATCGTCTTTGTTCTGCTTTATGCGGGCTATTCCACGATGCTGGTGCTGAACGGATGACGGCGGCACTTGTAACCGGGGCGGCACGGCGGCTGGGGCGCGCCATGGCACTCTATCTGGGGCGGCGTGGCTATGATGTGGCTGTCCATTATGATCGTTCTGCTGAGGCGGCGCAGGGGGTGGTGGCCGAATTGCAGGGCATGGGGCGCCGTGCGGTTGCGCTTCAGGCCAATCTGCTTTGCGAAGATCAGCTTGCCGCCTTGTTGCCGCGCGTTGTTGCGGCGCTTGATCAACCTGCAACTGTGCTTGTCAACAATGCCTCGATCTTTGAACAGGACACCCTGACCAGTGCCACGCGTCAAAGTTGGGATCGGCATATGGGGTCCAACCTGCGGGCGCCCTTCGTCCTGAGCCAGGCTTTTGCCGCGCAGGATTTGCCGCTGGAAACGGATATGGCGGGGGAGCCGGTGGCCGCCGGGCTGATCGTCAACATGATTGATCAGCGGGTGCTCAAACCGGTTCCGGGTCATATGACCTATGGTATTGCCAAGGCCGGGCTCTGGGCCATGACACGGATGGCGGCGCAGGCGCTGGCGCCGCGGATCCGTGTCAATGCGATTGGCCCGGGGCCAACCCTGCAGGGTAGTCATCAAAGCGCCGGGCAATTTACCGCACAGCGTGCGGCGACAATACTGAAACGCGGGGCCAACCCGAATGACATCTGTGCAGCGCTCGGGTTTTTCCTTGATAGCCCATCGGTAACCGGGCAGTTAATTTGCACCGATGGCGGTCAGCATCTTGCCTGGGAAACGGCGGATGTAACCGGTGTGGAATAAAGTCGGCCTGTGCGAATCTGCAAAGTTTTGCACCTCAGGCATCAATGTCACAGGAGTGTTACAATTTTCCCTTCATTTTCAGTCATTTGCCCAAGGTAAGAAAATTTATCGTTTAATATCAATAGCCTAAATAATTGCCTAAAAATTAGGCAAATCACGGAAAGGGGCCGGATACAAGGTAAATTCGGGCGGAGCAGAAGATTTCCAACAGAGTTATCCACAGAAATCGGGGATAGCTTTTCTCTTGCCTCTGGCAGCGTATCATTGCAGCCGGGGTTGGAATCGCAGTGTTGACCAATGGAGGTGTGGCAGAATGACGCAAGCACCGGAAACACCGACCGGGCCTGCCGTAATTCAGGCTTATCTGAAGATGCTGGACAACTCCCCCGGTGTCTATCGCATGCTCAATGCCGCCTCCGAGGTCCTTTATGTCGGCAAGGCGCGGAACCTGCGGGCGCGGGTTTCGAACTATGCGCGCCCGACCGGTCATTCTGGCCGGATCATGCGAATGATTTCGGAAACCGCGTCGATGATGTTCCTCACCACGCGGACGGAAACCGAGGCCCTGCTGCTGGAACAGAACCTCATCAAGCAGCTCAAGCCGCGCTACAATGTCCTTTTGCGCGATGACAAGAGTTTTCCGGATATCATCATTCCCACGGATCACCCCTTCCCGATGATCCGCAAACATCGTGGAAAACGATCAACCAAGGGACATTACTTTGGCCCCTTTGCCAGTGCGGGTGCGGTCAACCGAACGTTGAATCAGCTTCAGCGTGTATTCTTGCTGCGCACCTGTACGGATACCGTCTATTCCGGGCGTACGCGACCTTGCCTGCTTTATCAGATCAAGCGCTGCGCCGGACCATGCGTCGGCAAAATCAGCGAAGCCGATTACGCGGCGCTGGTTTCCGATGCCCGCCGGTTTCTGGAAGGTCGGACGACCGATGTTCAGGCCGCCCTGGCGGCCGAGATGCAGGCGGCGTCCGAAGCGCTGGAATTTGAACGCGCTGCCGCCCTGCGTGACAGGATCAAGGCACTGACCGCCGTACAGTCGGCGCAGGGTATCAATCCGCGTGGCGTGCGCGAGGCCGATGTGATCGCGCTTCATCTTGAAGGCGGCCAGGCCTGTGTGCAGGTCTTTTTCATCCGTGCCAATCAAAGCTGGGGAAACCGGGATTTCTACCCCCGGACCGGGGCGGGGGCGGAAGCCTCCGAAATCATGGAAGCCTTTCTGGCGCAATTCTATGATGGCAAGGAGCCACCGCGCCTGTTGCTGCTGTCCCATCCGGTCGAAAATGAGGATCTTCTGGTGGAGGCGCTTGCTGCCAAAATTGGCCGGAAGGTGGAAATTGCCCTGCCCAAAAGGGGGGAAAAGGCAGAACTGGTGGAAAATGCCGCCCGGAATGCCCGGGAAAGCCTGGCCCGGAAGATGGCCGAAAGCGCCACCCAGCGCCGCCTGCTGGGGGGGCTGGCCGAAGCTTTTGATCTGGATGCACCGCCGCAGCGGATAGAGGTCTATGACAACTCCCATATTCAGGGGGCTCATGCCGTTGGCGGCATGATCGTGGCGGGTTCGGACGGGTTCCTGAAATCGCAATATCGCAAATTCAACATCAAATCCGATGCGGGTGCGAAGAGTGATGATTTCGGCATGATGCGAGAGGTCCTTACCCGTCGTTTCGAACGCCTGTTGAAAGAAGATCCCGACCGGGAAGGGGAGACCTGGCCCGATCTGCTGTTGATTGATGGCGGGGCGGGGCAGGTTTCGGCCGTGGCCGAGGTCATGGCGGAACTGGGGGTGGAAGATATCCCCATGATCGGTGTCTCCAAGGGTGTGGACCGCGACCATGGCAAGGAGGAATTCCACCGCCCGGGGCACCCGCCCTTCGCGTTGAAAATGAATGATCCCGTTCTCTATTTCATTCAACGGCTGCGTGATGAGGCGCATCGCTGGGCCATAGGGGCGCATCGCGCCAAACGCGCGAAATCGGTCAGTGCGACACCGCTGGATGATATCCCCGGGGTCGGCGCGGCCCGCAAGCGTGCGCTTCTGGCGCATTTCGGTTCTGCAAAGGCCGTCAGTCGTGCCGCAATCCCGGATCTGATGGCGGTGGACGGGATTTCCGAACCCCTGGCGCGCAAGATCAGTGATTTCTTTTCGGCGCAGGGATGACCCTTCGGAAAGAGGGGTATGCCCATATGGTATCACATGAAACAAAATGATTGACATTGTTTCCAATGCAACCAATTGTGACATGTAAGGCCCCGGCTGGGGCCGGGTGATTTTATCCGTGCAGATGTAAATATGGATGTTCGGGAAACCGGCCATGCTGTTGCTGCGGATTTCCCGCAATGGGCACATGGCCGGTGGCTGTCGGGGGTATTTCTGGTGGTGCATTTCCGCAATTCCGAACCAAAAAAGAACAAGATCTTGTGTAACGGGAGACCATATAAGTGAAACTGAAGAATACCTTTGCCAGCCTGTTGGCCGGCGCGATCCTGGGCGCGGGCATGACGGCCGGCACCGCTTTTGCGGAAGTGCAGCTTGCCCTGTCAAGCTGGCTGCCGCCGCGCCATCCGATCGTCGTCAATGCGATCAAACCCTGGGCCAAGCAGGTTGAGGAAGTCACCGAAGGCCGGGTCAGGATCCGGGTGCTGGCGAAGCCATTGGGCGCCCCGCCTGCGCATTATGACATGGCCGCCGAGGGTATTGCCGATATCACCTATGGGCTGCATTCCTTTACCACCGATGATCGTTTCCAACGTTCTCGGATTGGCCAGTTTTCCTTTATTGGCGATGATGCGGTCTCAAGTTCCAGGGCGTTCTGGAATGTCTATACCGGGCAGCTTGATGCGGTGACCGAACATGAGAGTGTGAAGCTTCTTGGTCTTTTCGTTCATGGGCCGGGCCTGTTTTACAACAACAAGAAGAAGATTGCGACGAAGGATGATATTGCCGGGCTGAAGATCCGTGTGCCGGGTGGCTATGTTGCCGAAATGACAAAGGATCTTGGGGCGGAGACGCTTTTCATGTCGTCGCCGGAGGTCTATGAAAAACTGTCCCGGGGCGTGATCGATGGCGTGACATTTACCTATGAGGCACTGACCGCCTTCAAGCTGGTGGATGACCTGAAATATGCCATGACCGTACCGGGTGGGCTTTATAACACCACCTGGTTTCTGGTGATGAATGATGACAAATGGGCCGGGATTTCATCCGAGGATCAGGCGGCCATCGAAGCGGTTTCTGGTGAGGCTTTTGCCGAACTGGTTGGTCAGGCATGGAACGATGCCGACAAGGCGGCCCTTGAAAAGATCAATGCGGCAGGGATTGAAATCTCCCAGGCCCCCGATGGCCTTCTGGAAGAAATCAGGAAAACTGCCGCTGGTTATGAAAAGGCCTGGTCGGAAACCATTGCGAAGGATGGTTTTGACGGTGCTGCCGCGCTGCGGGAGCTGCGCAGCCAAACTGGCGTGGAGTTCTGATACATGACCGATATCCGGGAGGGAGACGGGATATCCGGACCCGGAACGGGCCTGCTGCGCGGGCCCGTTTCTGGTCGTATGCTTGGTGTTGCGGCCGGGTTGATCCTGTTCGCACTTGTTCTGATTACCTGCATCGATGTTGTCGGGAGGTATTTCCTTGATACCCCGCTTACCGGTGCATTTGAACTGACCGAGGTTCTTTTGGCGGCGCTGGTCTTTCTGGCGCTGCCGCTTACCACCGAACGGGGTGAACATGTGGAGGTCGATCTCGTCAATATGCTGCTGAAGCCAAGGATACAGCAATTTCTGGTGCTGTTTGCCGGGCTTTTTTCCGCAGCAGTGCTGGCCACATTTTCCTGGCGGCTTGGCATCCAGGCCATAAAAGCGGCTGGCGATGGCACGATGACCAATGCGCTTTCGGTTCCCCTTGCACCATTGGCCTGGCTGGCTTGCCTGTCCTGTGCGATCAGTGCCGTGATTGCGGTCATACGCGCCTTCCAACCCCGTCAGTCGGATGAAGGGGGTGATCCGTCATGACCGTTTCCCTTATCGGTTTTATGGTCCTTCTGGGCCTGATCATGCTGCATGTGCCGATTGCCTTCGCCATGGCCGCTGTGGGTGGTATCGGTTTCGCACTGCTGCGCGGATGGGAACCGGCCTGGGCCATGACCGGCCAGATCGCCTTTGACAGCGCGCTATCCTATTCGCTTTCGGTCATCCCGCTTTTCATTTTCATGGGCAATGTGCTGGCGGCTTCAGGCATTGCGCAGGGGCTTTATGCGGCGGCGGACCGGCTGTTTGGCCGGACGCGCGGCGGGTTGGCCATGGCTTCGGTCTTTTCCTGTGGCGGTTTTTCGGCTGTTTGCGGATCGTCGTTGGCCACGGCGGCGACCATGTCCAAGGTGGCCATGCCTTCGATGCGGCGGCTCGGTTATGATGACCGGCTGGCAACGGGCTCCATCGCCGCAGGCGGCACGTTGGGGATCCTGATCCCACCTTCGGTCATCCTGATCATCTACGGGCTGCTGACCGAAAGCAATATTGCCAAGCTTTTCATCGCGGGGGTTATTCCGGGGATCATGGGGGTAATCTTCTATCTGATCGCGGTCAAGATTGCCGTTTGGCACAATCCCGATCTTGCGCCCGAAGTGCAGGAACGCAATCCGCTGACCCGGCAGGATATCATCGGGGTAACATGTGTTACCGGACTTTTTCTTTTTATCATGGTGGGGATCTATGGTGGTTTCTTTACCCCGACGGAGGCTGCGGGCATGGGCGCAGGCGCTGCCGTCCTGATCGCGCTGGCCCTGCGCACGATGGGGTGGCAGGAATTCGGCACCGCGACGCTGGAAACCGTTCGCGCGACGGCTATGATCTTTGCCGTTATCATCGGCGCGGAAATGTTCACCAATTTCATCAATTTTGCGGGGTTGCCCGATGCGCTGGCGGAATTGGTAAGCGAATGGCAGATGCCCGTCTGGGCGGTGATCCTGATGATTATCGTGATCTACATGATTCTGGGTTGCGTATTGGAAAGCCTGTCGATGGTGCTTTTGACTGTGCCGGTTTTCTATCCGCTGATGTATAGCCTGCCGTTTACCAGCGAATTGCTGCTGGATCCGGAATATGCGCTGATCTGGTTTGCCATCGTGGTGGTGGTCGCGACCGAGATCAGCCTGATCACCCCACCGGTCGGGATGAATGTCTTTGTCCTCAAGGCAGTGCTGCGCGATGTCCGGATTGGAACAATTTTCCGGGGGGTGCTGCCCTTCTGGCTGGCTGATGTGATGCGGCTGATCCTGTTGATCACCGTTCCCTGGCTGTCGCTCTGGCTGGTTCAGGCGATGTGAACGGTTGAGGAACATGAAAACCGGGATGGGGGGTTATTCCCCCATTCCTGGCCTCGTGTCTTTGGCAATACGATTTTCGTTGACCATTAGCGCAGGACCGTGCCGAAATTCTGTGCCGGATCGAATTCGGGTACGGTAAAGCCGGGGCGTCCGCGCAGATCAGCCGGAGAACGCCCAAAGAAGCGACCACGCCCCGGTTGGACCATCAGGTTGCCCTGATTGACGATGGTTTCGCCACGGCTCAGAACCCGTTCGGGAATGCCCTGCAACTCCATTCCCTCAAACGGGGTGTAATCCATATTGTCGTGCTGATCGGCCTGTGTCACGATCCGCCGCGTTTCGGGATCCCAGATTGCAATATCGGCATCCATCCCCGGTGCTATCCGGCCTTTTGTGGAACAGCCGAAAACCTTTGCGGCATTGGTTGAACTTAATGCGACGAACTGTTCGGCCGTGATCCGGCCCTTCACGACGCCTTCCGAGAACAGCCAGGGCAGCCGCGCGGCAATACCGGGCATTCCATTGGCAATTTTCGGATAGGCCGCCTCTGCACCGTTCATGAACTTTCCGGTTGCATCGGCGCGATAGGGTGCATGATCCGAACTTACGCTTTCGAATGTCCCCATCGCGATATGATGCCAAAGCGCATCCTGTGTATCACTGCCCCGCAGGGGTGGGGAGCAGATATATTTCGCACCTTCCATCCCCGGTCGGTCCAGGTCATTGCGGGTGAGCGCAAGATATTGCGGACAGGTTTCGGCAAATAGTTTCGCACCGTTGAATTTTTCGCGTCGCACGATCTCGGCTCCGCCGGCGGTTGAAACATGAACGACAAACAGGGGTGCATCGACCAGCTTTGCCAGTTGGATTGCCCGGTTGATCGCCTCTTCCTCGGCCAGTTGCGGGCGTGATATGGCGTGGTATTTCGGTGTAGTCAGCCCTTTTGCGGCAAGCTGGCGGTTCATCCATTTGACCATGTCGTTATTTTCGGCATGAACCATGGTGATGGCGCCATGTGTTCGCGCCACGGCCAGGATATCCAGCATCCCGCCATCGCCAAGATTCATCAGATCATAGGTCATAAATACCTTGAAACTGGTAATTCCCTTCGCAAAGGCGCGGGGGAGCTGGTCATGCAGGACCGCCTCTGACGGATCAGAAACGATCAGGTGCCATGAATAATCCAGTACCGAAACCGATGCGCGGCTGGAATAGGTGGCGATCACATCATCGATTGACTGCCCCCGATGCTGCGCGGCGAAGGGAATGATGGTTGAATTTCCGCCAAAAGCTGCCGAAATGGACCCGGAAAGATAGTCATCTGCCGTCATGATGCCGCTGGAACTTTCCTGCGCGATATGGGCATGCGCCTCAATCCCCCCGGGAAGAACCAGGCGACCTCCGGCATCGATTCGTTCCGCACCGCCTGACAGTTTTTCCGCAATCGCAACGATACGACCATCGCGCAGGCCCAGATCGCCTTTTGCGCTGTAGTCATCTGTGACGATCGTGCCAGAATGGATGACGGTATCGAATTCCATGCGTTATCCCCTTTTTATGCCTGTCGCCTATTGTCCGGACACGGTCCAGAGATCACGGTTCTTCGCGGTTGGAAAGCGGTCGCTGAGGCCAAGTTCCTCGATGCGGCGGATGCTTGCCTCGAACAGGCCTGCCTGCACCGGGACCTTGTCGGGTGCCAGCGCGACATCGCGCAGCGTTTCCTCACGTCCCTTGTAGGCCTCAAACAGCCCGCGCAGATCCTCGACGGCACGGCCTGCCGATATATCGATGCGCAAGTCATAGCTCGGGATATCGTGTTCCCCCGTTACCTGCAGGGCAGCTGAGCGCAGCCTACCTGCAACCTCGCCCCCTGCTTCATATCCGGCTTCCAATGCGCGCAAAAGCTTTTCGGCCAGTGGCAGCTTGTGATCGGCTTGAAATGCGGCGGCCATTGCGGCGGTCACCTGATCATTGTCAAGGATGTTGCCCAGGGCCAGACAGCCGCTTTCCGCAGTATGGGCATGGATCGAATACATCTTGCGCCCGTGATAAACTGCGGTTTGCCCCCTGGCGTCCAGAACGCCGATCTGCCGCCATTCGATATCCGTACTGGAGGCGACAACCTGTCTGACCGTATCCGCCGCATTGATCCCTTTTTGCAGCAGGGCAATGCCCAGATCGCCAAGGCGGCTGTCGGTGCGGTGCTGTGACAGGATCGCGCCCTTGCCATGTGCCAGCCGCGCACAACGCGATCCGACCGCAAGATCGGAAGTCGTTATAGCGGCCCCGAAAGCGCCGGTTCGTTCACACTGGCCAATAATCGAAAAAGTCATGCAGCAGATATTGCTGCCGTGTGTTCATGGCTTGTGTGCGATGACATGAAAACCTGCAGTGATGTGGTTATAAGTGATGAGACGTAGGATAAGCTGGGAAAGATCATGAAAACAAGGGATTTAGGAGGGGCATGGGGGGCTCACAAAGGCGGCGGGCAAAGTTTGCAGTAAACCGTCAAAATGGGCCTGTAGGGCGTGTGGAGGCGATGTATGGGGAGAATGAGGGGATTTTCAGGGTTGGCTTTTAAACTACTGTTTTAAAATGGCGTTTTTGATGGCCTTAAGGGAATAATGAGCCTTAAGGCAGGCATTTTCAGGATCGGAACTGGGAACTGGGTGGCCAAGTTTGATCTCCAGTTCCAAGTTCGGGAATACACATTTAATAACAATGTGATAGATTTTTCAGGCATGCATTATTTTAAGCTTGAACTAGGAACTGATTTTAGAGTGAACGGGGTTTTTCAGACGGCTTTTTGGGCGATCATTTCAATCTAAAGTTGTGATGCCAGAAGGTGAAATGGAATCGGTGTATTGCTCCGAATCAGACGGAAACATCGATTGCAAACACATCGACCGGATCTGCGCCAAAGTGTTCATGTGTGATTGTTCGGATATCGAAGCCGCGCCAGGGGCGTATAATCCGCCGTGCCGCGTCATCGCGCCTTGGATAGCCTTTTGTCACAATCACCTTGTCAAAGATCCGCC
>JBKEDF010000068.1:0-24169 GCA_047975325.1 Pseudorhodobacter sp.
CTAGGAAGGCGGGGGGCTCTGTTATATTCATGGCCATGTAGTACCGATGATCGCCCGGACAGGCCATACAGGGCCTGGATCAGGCAAAGTCCGCAGACCAGTTTCATGCGGCAATGAACAAGGAGCAATCATGCGCGGAATTATTGCCGCAGTCCCGACCCCTGTCGACAGCAATCTGACATTTCAGTCGGCCCCCTATCTGGAACATGCCAAATGGGCACTGGCCAATGGCTGCGACGGACTGAATATCCTCGGCTCAACGGGGGAGGCGAATTCCTTCGATAGCGCCACCCGCAAAACGGTGATGGCCTGTGCCGCGGGGGAACTTGATCGCGCGCGCCTGATGGTGGGAACGGCAACGCCTTCACTGGCCGAAACCATCGCCATGACGGGGCATGCCGATGACCTGGGTTATAGCGTCGCTCTGGTACTGCCGCCTTACTATTACAAACCTGTCAGCGAAACCGGACTTTATAACTGGTATCGCACGCTGCACGAGGCGCTTGGTGCCCGAAAGATAGCGATCTATTTCTATAACTACCCGCAGATGACGGGGATTGTCATTCCGGTTTCGGTCATCGCCCGACTGGCGGTGGATTTCCCGGACCGGTTCCGGGGTATCAAGGATTCCTCTGGCGATTTGGATTATTGCCGCGCAATTGTCGCCGCAAATTCCGGCCTGGCTGTTTTTCCCAGTTCCGAAACGGCGCTTGGTGTGGCGCGGGCAGATGGGTTTGCGGGCTGCATTTCGGCGACGGTCAATGCCTCGGCCCCGCTTTGTGCACGGTTCTGGTCCGGGAAGGAAACAAGCCCCGGCACGGCCGAACGCATTGCCGGGATCCGCAGCGATATCGCCGCCCAGCCCCTGATCCCTGCGGTCAAGCATATGGTTGCGCGGCGCAGCGGTGATCCGATCTGGGCCAATGTCGTACCACCTTTCGCACCGCTGACCGCTGATGGCCGCGCGGCGCTGGACAGGATTGATCCGGGCGCCTGAAGAACCGACCGGTCGATCACCTCTCGGGCGGGGTTGCGCGCCGGGCCTGCCGTTCGGCGGCACGCGCCTCCACCGCCTGGGGCGGCAGCAGGGCAAGGATACGTGTCTCCTGCGGCAGGTTCTCTTCCGTGTTTTTCTGATCCGTGGAAAGCAGCATCAATTCCCTCTGCGGCGAAAGACGGCCGAATTCGATGGCATCGGGATTGGTTTTGTTCCAGGCGGCATAGGTAAATTCCGCAGTCAGGCGGGAAAGCTGCACCGTCCAGCCGTTTTGTAAGGCCAGTTCGATCTGCGCAAGGGTCTGCCCGCTTCCAAGCGTCTGCGCGGTCAAGGCCATGGGAAGGGCATTGCGGGATTTTTCAGCGCCTTCACGACCAACCGTCCAGATCTGGTTGCGGCCGAACTCATGCACGAAATTCGATGTGATCAGCGTATTATAGGCCTCATTCGGGGTTGCCGCGATCAATGTGCCATAGCGTGCCAGTTCAATCGAATTTTCCGCCGCCTGCGACAGGATATCCCCAAAGAAAACCGGAATGCCATCGGCACGAAGCCGTCGCAGGCGGGCCGGGTTTTCATCTGCCACCAAAACGGGGATCTCTGCCTTTGCCATGGTTTCGGCCAGAACCCGGGCCAGCCGTGAGCCCCCCACGATCAGGAGACCGGGCGGTTCCTGCCCCGACAGTCCAAGCAACCGCGCCAAAGGCGCAAATCCGAAACCGCAGGCAACAACCGTGATGATGACAAAGGCAAAGGCCAGGGGGGCAACAAGCGCACCATCCATCACCCCGGCAGAGACAAGCCGTTCACTGAAAAGCCCGGCCACAGCCACAAGAACAACCCCGCGCGGCCCCGTCAGCGCCACCAGCCAGCGTTCCTTCCAGGGGACGTCCGTCCCCAGGAGGGCGGCCATCACCGTCAGGGGTCGCGCAACAAGGACCACCACGATCACCCCGACGATCGACCGCCAGTCCAACGTCCCAAGGGCGGAAAATTCCATCTGTGCGGTCAACAGGATGAACACACCCGAAACCAGCAGGATCGTGGCGTATTCCTTGAAACGGCGCAATTCCTCAAAGCTTGGCAGATTGGCGTTGGCAATGACAAGGCCCATGATGGTAACCGCCAAAAGCCCGCTTTCATGGCGGAACGTATCAGTGACGGCAAAGACCGCAAGCACACTGGCAAAGAGGATCGGAACCTTCATATATTCCGGAATCCAGCCATTGCGGAAAAACCAGGCAATGATACGCCCCGCAAGATAGCCCACCGCCAGCGCCACGGCGAATCCGAAAACCGAATTTCCAAGCGCAACCCAGAGCCCACCACTACCGCCGCTGAAAACCCGGACCGTTTCAAAGGCCAGCACCGCCGCCAATGCACCAAGCGGATCATTCACGATGGCTTCCCATTGCAGCAAGGCCGCAGGTCGCCGTGGCAACCGCGCCTGCCGCAGGAGCGGCGCAATGACGGTGGGGCCGGTCACGATCAGCACCCCGCCGAACACCGCCGAGGAGGCCCAGGAAAGCCCGGCCCCGAAATGCAGTGCCAGGGCTGACAGTAGCCAGCCAAGCGGTGCCCCCACCGCAATCAGCCGCCGCACGCCATGTGCCGCATCACGCAATTCATGCAGATTGAGGCTCAGCCCGCCCTCAAACAGGATCACCGCCACAGCCAGGGAGATCATGGGTTCAACCAGTGGTCCGATGTCGCGCGCAGGGTCGAAAAACCCCGTCGCCGGACCAACCAGCATTCCGGCCAGCAGCATCAGGACGATGGCAGGCAGCCGCAACCGCCAGGCCATCCATTGCGAACCGACCCCCAGCATACCTACCAATGCAAAGGCCAGAATGGGCCCCAGACCCCCGGACTGTTCCATCTTGTCCCCCTTGCGACGGGCCTTATGGCCTCTGCACTGTTATTGCCGGGCGGATTGGACGAATCACCGCCATCCCATGCGACGATACCTGAAAAAACACAGGCGACAGGAATTCACCAGAGATTGCATGGAATCCGGGCCCATCCGTTAATTTTTTCGCCCGGCTCAACGGGTTGATGGCACGGAAATCCCGCCGATACCGTTGCGTATCGGCGGGATCAATACCCTCGGGATCTGTCTTACCCGAAGATCGCGTTCAGCGTCGCACTGGGGCGCATGACGGCCGCGGTTTTGACTGCATCACCGTGATAATAGCCCCCCAGATCGGCGGATTTTCCCTGCACACCTGCCAGCTCGGCAAGGATCTTCGCCTCACCATCGGCCAGCGCCTTGGCAACCGGTCCGAAATGGGCTGCAAGTTCCGCATCTTCCTGCTGCGCAGCCAGCGCCTCGGCCCAATAACGGGCGAACCAGTAATGACTGTCGCGGTTATCGGGTTCACCAACCTTGCGGCTGGGGGAACGGTTATGATCCAGGATGCCCTGTGTTGCGGTATCCACCGCATTGCCCAGCACGCGCGCCTTTTCATTGCCGCGGGCATCGGCAAGGAATTTCAGGCTTTCGCCCAAGGCACAGAATTCGCCAAGGGAATCCCAACGCAGGTGGTTTTCCTCGACAAGCTGCTGGACATGCTTGGGCGCGGAACCACCCGCGCCGGTTTCGAACAACCCACCGCCCTGCATCAGCTTGACGATGGAAAGCATCTTGGCCGAGGTGGCAAGTTCAAGGATCGGGAAAAGGTCGGTCAGATAATCGCGCAGCACATTGCCGGTAATCGCAATGGAATTTCCGCCCGAACGGATCGTCTCCAGCGTCTTGCGGGTGGCCTCGCGCGGGGCGAGGATCTGAAACTTGTTTTCCACGCCCTTCGCCTTGAGGACCGGACGGACATATTTGATCAGTTCCGCATCATGGGCACGGGTTTCATCCAGCCAGAAGATCGCCTCGCAGCCTTCCGCCTTCTGTCGATCAATGGCGAGGTTTACCCAATCCTCGATCGGGGCCTTGCGGGCCGAGGCTGAACGCCAGATATCCCCCGCTTCGACCTTGTGCTGGTGCAATACACTGCCATCATCAAGAACCATCTTGACCACACCATCTGCGGGGATTTCAAAAGTGGTGGGGTGGGATCCGTATTCTTCGGCTTTCTGCGCCATCAGGCCGATATTCTGCACTGTCCCTGCCGTGGCAGGGTCAAGCTTGCCGGTTTCCTTGAAATACCTGATCGCCTCATCATAGACCGGTGCATAGGAATTATCAGGGATCACGCAATTGGTATCCGCTTCCTTGCCATCGGGACCCCAGCCCTTGCCACCCGCACGGATCAATGCGGGCATCGAGGCATCGATGATCACATCCGAAGGTACATGCAGATTGGTGATGCCCTTGTCGGAATTCACCATATACATTGGCGGACGTTTGGCGGTCACAGCCTCAATCGCCGCCAGGATTTCAGGCTTGTCCTTGACCCGTGCCAGCAGATCGCCCAACCCGGAATTCGGATTGACGCCAAGGGCCTTCATGTCATCACCGAACTTGTCAAAGACCGGCTGAAGCCAGGCCTTGACCGCATGACCAAAGATGATCGGGTCGGAAACCTTCATCATCGTGGCCTTCATATGCAACGAAAACAGCGTGCCATCCACCGTGGTCTTTTCGATTTCCGTGGCAAGGAAGGCATCCAGCGCCTTCGCACTCATATAGGTCGCGTCAACAACGGTTCCTGCCGGATAGCTCACCCCCTCCTTCAGGACGGTCTCGCCAGAGGCGGTTTCCAGAACGATCCGTGCCGTGGCCTCCGCAGGCAAGGTGGCGGAAACTTCATTGGACCGGAAATCCCCGTCCGCCATCGCGGCCACACGGGTCTTGCTGGCCTTCGTCCATTCGCCCATGCGATGCGGGTTTGCCTGGGCATAGGCCTTGACCGCCTTGGCAGCGCGACGATCGGAATTGCCTTCCCGCAAAACCGGGTTCACCGCCGATCCCTTAATCGCGTCATAGCGTGCACGGATGGCCTTTTCGGCATCCGTGGCGGGTTTCTCGGGATAGTCGGGCAGCTTGTAGCCCTGGCCTTGAAGTTCCTTGATCGCAGCAACGAGCTGAGGGACCGAGGCCGATATATTCGGCAGCTTGATGACATTTGCCCCGGGTGTCTTCACCAGACGACCCAGTTCCGCCAGGTCGTCGGATTGGCGTTGCGCCTCGGTCAGGTTTTCGGGGAAGGTTGCGATAATCCGCCCCGCAAGGCTGATATCCCTTGTGCCAACGCTGACCCCCGCAGCCTGCGCGAAGGACTGAATGATCGGCAGAAACGACGCCGATGCCAGTTCAGGCGCTTCGTCAACCTTGGTATAGATGATGTCGGGGGTGTTCTGATCAGCCATGGACTCCAATCCTCCGTTTGCCTTGCCCTGCCATAGTCCAACCGGCGGGCGGTTTCCAGTGCTGACTGCCTGCAGGTCGTTGCGATGATCGGAAACACGGACGGGGCTTTCGGTGATCACCGAAAGTCCGTTTTACGCCGTCACATCATATTCATATAACCAGTCAAAACGACGCAGGGCGAAATCCGGGGCGAAGATGGCCCCGGCACGCAGCCCGAAATGCGCCATTTCGCGCAGTGGGCTGCGCAGGTGATAATTGCGGGCATTGCGATTGGCGGCTTCCACAACCCGTTCCACGCGGTGTTGCCGCGCGGCCTGATAGGTGGCAAGACCCGTCTCCACGCTTTCCGCTTCTGCCAGGGTGCGTGCCAGCATCCACGCATCCTCCAGCGCCATATTTGCTCCCTGTGCCATGAACGGCAATGTCGGATGGGCCGCATCACCCAGGATCGCGGCACGCCCCCGATGCCAGGATCTGGCCACGGGATGCCGGAACAGACCCCAGAGCCAGACTTCCCCTGCCTGATCAAGCCAGTCGCGCACACGGGATGAAAACCCGGCAAAGGCCAGCCGCATTTCCATCGGGTCATCGCGCAGGGCCCAGCCTTCTTCGACCCAGCGATGGCGTTCTTCCACGGCAACGATATTGCGCAGGCCCCCATCCCGCATCGGATAGGAAACCAGATGACGCCCCTGACCCATATGAACCTCGGCAACAGGGGCCGCCCCCGGTTCACAGGGGATGGTGGCGCGCCAGGCAATCTGGCGGGTGAAAAACGGTGCCACCTTGCCGTTCAGCGCAATACGTACCTGCGAATGAAGCCCATCAGCGCCAATCAGGATATCAACTTCCCGTTCCGCACCCTGCGCCGTCACCAGCCGGGGGCGCGAAGCCTCCAGATCGACTCGCTCGATACGTTGCAGCAACTGCAGTTCAACCCCTACCTCTATCGCGGCCTGTAACAGAAATTCGATCAGATCGGCGCGATGCAGGAAATGATATCCCTGTCCCGGCCGTAATCCGGCCAGATCGAGCGTCACCACCTCGGCCCCGGTTTCACCATGAAAAAGCCGCACCGCCGAGGCCCGCACCGAAACCGCCTGCAAGGCGGGCTCAAGGCCCAGCGCCTTCAGCACCGCCGCCCCATTGGGACTGATCTGCAAACCCGCCCCCACTTCGCGAATCGCATCGGCCTGTTCCAGTACTGTCACCCGTGCGCCATGCAGCGCCAGCGCGCGGGCCACGGCAAGCCCAGCAACCCCCGCCCCCAGAACCGTGATATCGGCCCCGTTCAATCCTCCGTCAAACCCCATATACCGCCTCCGAAACACAAACGCCGGACCATGACTGGCCCGGCGCAAAGATCATGCATGAACAACGGTCGCGTCAGTCGTCGCGATGGACCCGTTCACGCCGTTCATGCCGTTCCTGCGCCTCAAGCGTCATCGTCGCGATCGGCCGCGCATCCAGCCGCCGCAGCGAAATCGGCTCCCCGGTCACCTCACAAAACCCGTATTCACCACTTTCGATCCGACGCAGGGCAGAGTCGATTTTCGATACGAGCTTGCGCTGACGGTCACGGGTGCGCAATTCCAATGCACGGTCGGTTTCTTCCGAGGCCCGGTCGGCAATATCGGGAACGTTACGGGCCGATCCCTGCAGCCCCTCAATCGTCTCTGCCGACTGATCCAGAAGTTCCTGCCGCCAGATCAGTAACTTGCGGCGGAAATATTCCAGTTGCCGCGCATTCATGAATGGTTCATCTTCAGCTGGGCGGTAGTCATCCGGGAGGAAGGATTCTGCCTTCATCTCTTCAATCTCCTTGGTGCCGAAATCTTTCGGCAAACGGGTAATCGTCATGGCAAGCTCCTGATTGGTGGCTGACTTATCCGAAGGTCAGGTGAATGTCACTAGCGGTTGCGACAATTTCATCTGACGGATAGGGTCGCGCCGATCAGTCGCAGGGGGCAGTTTCGGCCATGAAATTCAAATCCACCGATCAATATATCGCCACCGAAGACCTGACCATCGCGGTCAATGCGGCTGTCACGCTGGAACGGCCGCTGCTGGTCAAGGGCGAACCGGGAACCGGCAAGACCGAACTTGCCCGCCAGGTGGCCGAAGCGCTGGGCCTGCCCATTCTGGAATGGCATGTGAAATCGACAACCCGGGCGCAGCAGGGGCTTTATGAATATGACGCCGTATCACGGCTGCGCGACAGCCAGCTTGGCGATGAACGCGTCCATGACGTGAAAAACTATATCCGCAAGGGCAGGCTCTGGCAGGCCTTCGAGGCTGAGGGCCGCGTGGTTTTGCTGATCGATGAGATCGACAAGGCCGATATCGAGTTTCCCAATGATTTGCTACAGGAACTCGACCGGATGGAATTTCACGTCTATGAGACGGGTGAGACGATCCGCGCGCGCCATCGCCCGATCGTGATCATCACATCCAATAACGAAAAGGAGCTGCCCGATGCCTTCCTGCGGCGCTGCTTTTTCCATTTCATCCGCTTCCCCGATACCGAAACGCTGCGCGCGATCGTCCAGGTGCATTTTCCCGGCATCAAGGAAGCATTGCTGACAACGGCACTGACCCAGTTCTTCGAAATCCGTGAAGTCCCAGGGCTGAAGAAGAAGCCTTCGACAAGCGAGGTGCTCGACTGGCTCAAGCTGCTGCTGGCAGAGGATCTGACCCCCGAGGATCTGGCGCGCGGCAAGGTTGCCCTGCCCCGGCTTCACGGGGCGCTTTTGAAAAATGAACAGGATGTACATCTGTTCGAACGTCTTGCCTTCATGGCACGGGCGGGTCGATAGATATAACCACAGAACCAGCCGTTAACGTTCTGTTGAAAAAAGAGAATCGGGTTGGGATTTCTGCTATCTGTTCCCTCAGGATTCCGTGATGTTTATTTCATTTTGAAATATATCGTTATAATTGCCGCAAAATATCGTGGGCAGTCCTGTTCATTCCCGCAATCCCTAGATCCGGCTTCCGATACCCCCTTTCAGGCCGATTGACTCCCGCCGCGGCCCCTACCGAAACTGTGATCTTGCCCCACGGGAAAGCCGCCCTGGCGGACGGGATGTTATGGATGTGACCTTGAAAAGACTTCTGCGATGGCAATTCGCCCGCACCAGGGCGTGATCGGATGCGTCTGGCACCACTGCTGACTATCGGCCTGCTTTCGGCCTGCATGCCATCCCCGGGGGCTGATGTCTCCATGGGGGGTGCGCGTCCTGCCATCCCCGAACTGCTGGAAACACCCAGTGAAATTACCCGTTTCGGATTGGCGCCGGGAAAACAGCCCGATCGCAGCAATACCGAGATCGCACGCGATTTCCTTGGCCTTACATTTGAACTGGAAAGCGGTCGCAAGCTACCCCGCTTCAGCCGCTTCGAAGGCCCTGTCACCCTGCGCTTGCAGGGTCAGGTGCCCAGCGCCGCCGCGACCGACCTTTCACGACTGTTGCAGCGGCTGCGCAGCGAAGCGGGTATCGACATCCGCGAAACCAATTCCGAAAACGCCTCCATCACCATCGAATTCGTCCCGCGCCGTGCAATCCGGACAACCTATGCCAATGTCGCCTGTTTCGTGGAACCCCGCATCGGAAGCTGGGAAGAATTCCGCACCGCACGCCATACCGGCAAGCTTGACTGGACCACGCTTGGTGAACGCAAACGGATTGCGATCTTCCTGCCCTCCGACGCCCCCCCGCAAGAGATACGCGACTGCCTGCATGAGGAACTGGCCCAGTCGCTTGGCCCGCTCAACGATCTTTATCAACTCACGGATTCGGTTTTCAACGACGATAACTTCCATACCTCGCTGACCGGCTATGACATGTTGATCCTGCAGGCCTATTACGCGCCGGAACTGCAGAGCGGCATGAGCAGGGATCAGGTCGCCTCCCGTCTTCCGGCAATCCTCGCGCGGATCAACCCGGCCGGGGGGCAGGTTTCGGCGATTGCCGCGCCAGAGCAGACATCACAGCTTTGGGTCAACAGAATCCGCCTTGCGCTTGGTGATCAGGGGAACGCGGAAGAACGGCTTTCTGCGGCAAAACAGGCCCTGGCGCAGGCCCGGGCAACGGGATGGCGGGACGGGCGGCTGGCCTTCAGCTATTTCGCCCTTGGCCGCCAGGCCCTGGGCAACAATCCCGGGACCGCCCTGGACGCGCTCAGGACCGCCGCGCAGATCTATCGGGGCCTGCCGGGCGGATCCGTACCCGCCGCCCACGCAGACATGCAGATTGCCGCCTATGCCCTGATGCATGATGACGCCCGGTCCGCCTATGATATTGCAACCCGGATCACCCCGATTGCCAGCAAGACCGAAAACGCGGCACTGATGGCGACATTGCTGTTGCTGCGCGCGGAGGCGGCTGAAATGCTGGGCCGCAGCGACGAGGCACAGGCACTGCGCATGGACAGTCGCGGCTGGGCACGTTATGGCTTCGGCTCGGACAGGCTCGTGACCGAGCGGATAAAGGAAATCGCAGCACTGGCCCAGCGCGGGCGGGGCTGACGGGCGGATCTCTGCCCGTGATCAAGGGCAATGGTTGATATGATCGTTCTTGCAGGCATGGTGCTGGGCGCGGCGATAGGCGCGCGCATCGCAATCAAACAGGGCGGTCGCAAGCTGGATGCGCTGCAATATGCCGCCGGGTTTGGTATTGCCTTTGGGCTTCTGGGCGTCTTCGTAACCATCTTCCTTGCACGAATGTCCTGAATTCAATGTTCCTGCCCTTCTTCGAACAGCTCAGAAAGGCTGGTGTTCCCGTTTCCCTGCGTGAATTCCTTGCCTTTCTGGAAGGTATGTCGGCAGGGCTTGCCACCTATGAGATCGAAGGCTTCTATTACCTCGCACGGGTCGCGATGGTGAAGGATGAACGCCATCTTGACCGTTTCGACCGTGCTTTTGCCGCCGCCTTCAAGGGTCTTGAGGAAATTCCCGCCGAAGCGGTGGTTCAGGCAATGGACCTGCCCGGCGAATGGCTGAAAAAGCTGGCCGAACGCCATCTGACCCCGGAAGAAAGGGCGGAAATCGAAGCATTGGGCGGCTTTGACAAGCTCATGGAAACACTGAAGAAGCGCCTGGAGGAACAAAAGGGACGCCACCAGGGCGGCAATAAATGGATCGGCACTGCCGGAACCTCCCCCTTCGGGGCCTATGGATACAATCCCGAAGGGGTACGGATCGGTCAGGACCGTTCCCGCCACCAGCGCGCGGTCAAGGTCTGGGACAAACGCGAATTCCGTAACCTTGACGATCAGGTGGAACTGGGGACACGCAATATCAAGGTTGCCCTGAAACGACTGCGCCGCTGGGCACGTGACGGCGCACAGGAAGAACTGGATCTGGATGGCACGATCCGGGCCACGGCGGAACATGGCTGGCTTGACGTGAGAACCCGCCCTGAACGGCAAAATGCGGTAAAGGTTCTGCTTTTCCTGGATATCGGCGGTTCCATGGATCCGCATGTGAAAGTGGTGGAGGAACTCTTCAGCGCCGCGCGGTCGGAATTCCGGCATCTGGAACATTTCTATTTCCATAATTGCGTCTATGAAGGCCTCTGGCGCGACAATCGCCGCCGCTGGGATGCGCAGACCCCAACATGGGAAGTGCTGAACCGTTACGGCCCCGATTGGAAATGCATTTTTGTTGGCGACGCCGCGATGAGCCCCTATGAAATCCTGCATCCGGGCGGCGCCAATGAACATTGGAACCCCGAGGCAGGCCAGGTCTGGCTGGAACGGCTTTGTGCGCAATGGCCCGGACATTTATGGATAAATCCGGTGCCCGAAAAGCACTGGCAGTACACCCATTCCACGGCGCTGATCACCGAAATTCTGGGTAGGAGGATGGTCCCCATGACGCTTGAAGGACTGACCCGTGGCACGCGCCTGTTGAACTGACCCCTTGCACCACCGGTCCTGCACCCCCAGATCTTTTTCATGCTGAAATTTCTGCCGATCCTCCTGCCGATCCTCTATACCGTGGTGCTCTACCAGTATTCAGCCTGGCGCACGGCGCGGATACTGGATACGCAATCCCGACCGCTGGAGGATGCGACACTGAAAAAGGTTCTGGCCCGTCTGGCGGAGGTGGTCGAACTGGAACAGATCAAGGTCTTTGTCTATGAAATCGAACCGGTCAACGGGCTTGCCGCACCAGATGGCAGGATCTTCCTGACACGGGGTTTTCTCAATCGTTATGAGGCCGGCCAGGTAACGGCGGAGGAACTGGCAGGGGTCGTTGCGCATGAACTGGGCCATGTCGCCATGGGCCATACCAAACGGCGCATGATCGATGTAACCGGGCAGAATGCCATTTTCTTTTTGTTGGCAGGCGCGCTGGGCCGTATCATCCCGTTTGTCGGCATCTGGATTGCACGCAGCCTGTCCGTCCTTCTGGCTGCCGGGCTGTCCCGGCGGGATGAATTTGAGGCTGACGCCTATGCCTCGGCGTTGCTGGTCAAGGCCGGGATCGGAACCGCACCGCAGAAAAGCCTGTTTCACAAGCTCGACGCGCTGACCGGCGCGGCGAGCCGGGAAATTCCGCACTGGCTGCGCAGCCACCCCAAGGCAACTGAACGCATCCGCGCGATTGAGGAACGAGAGGCCCGCTGGTCACAGGCCTGATCCATCACTGGCGGCCCCTCGATGCCCCGATCACCTATTGCCGCGCTGCAAGGAAGGCTTTGACCACAGCGGCGGAATTGGCGGCTGCAAGCGACAAGAACGTCCCCATTTCGTTTTCCCCCTCGCCCCCGCCGGCCAGATCCGAAAGCGACCGGAAGGCGATGAAGGGAACCTGGTTGACATAGGCCACATGGGCAACGGCCGCACTTTCCATATCGACAACCTGCGCCTTGAAGGTGTCAAAAATAAAGCTGCGAAAATTCGCATTATCCAGGAAAGACATGCCCGAAACCCCGTTGCCACCAACCACGACCCTTGGTGTCTCCGACAGGCATGAATTTTCGGTATTGCAGGCCTCCAGCGCAATTTCACCCGCAACCTGCGCGGCGGTTTCCAGCATGGCAGGGTCGGTGGGGAACCAGTATTTTTCCTCCGGACTGTCGGTACGGGCCGAAGCCACCTCCACCGGAGCGGTGAACATCATCCCGTAATTGGGCAGGGCCGATTGCAGAAAGGGCGGAATGGCAAATTCATCTGGCGCCGTCTCCCGCGCCAGAATGCCCTCAAGATACTGACCCCACTGGCTCGACACCACCACATCGCCGATATTGAGCGAAGGATCGACCCCGCCCGCAATGCCGGAAAAAACAATCTCCGTGATCTCGAAATGATCCAGGGCCAGTTGCGTGGTCATCGCGGCATTCACCATCGATACCCCCGACAGGAAGAGGACAACCTCCCTGCCTTCCAACCGCCCGGTTACGAATTGTGTTCCGTTAAGCTCATGGCCTTGCGGTTCTTCCAGCGCCTCCTGCAACATCACCCATTCCGGCGCGAAGGCCGACATCACCGCAACGCGTGGTGTGGCATCAAGCGTTTCGGCCATTGCGTGAGGTACGGCAAGACCGCCAGACAGCACAACCGCCACGACAGATGAAAGAAGGCGCATTTGATTTCCTTTCAACAGGACCAATATCAGCAGACAAGACCATATCAGGTTCGGCGGCACAGGCCTGAAATGTCAACGCCCCTGACGGCCCGAATGGTCGCGCCAGGCGGAAAGAAAACAGATTCAGATAAGAGATTGATTAGCTTTCCAAAGAGTTCTACGCTTTCCTGGATGGGTCGGAAACGGTGGGCCGGGGAAATCCCCTCCCTCAGGATCCAGAAGCGGCCAAGCTTGGCCCGGAGCGTGCGTGTTACGCCCGGGAAGTGTGGGTTGCAGTAAATTGGCCCAAAAGATCAGGGAGCATCTACATGAAATATTTCGGCACTTTGACATTCGCAGGCGCCCTGGCGCTGGCGGGCGGCATGGCTGGCGCACAGGAACGGTTCGTCACGATCGGGACCGGCGGACAAACCGGGGTCTATTTCGTGGTGGGACAGTCCATCTGCCGTTTGGTCAATCGCGGTACGGCACAACATAACCTGAAATGCACCGCCCCATCGACCAGTGCTTCGATCGCCAATATCAATGCCATTGCGGCGGGCGACATGGATATGGGCGTGGCCCAGTCCGACTGGCAATATCACGCATATAACGGCACCTCGGAATATGAGGGCAAGAAGGTGGACAAATTGCGCGCCGTCTTTTCGGTGCATGGCGAACCCTTCACCGTGGTGGCAAGGAAGGATGCGGGCATCGCCAATTTCGAGGATCTGAAGGGCAAGCGTGTCAATGTCGGCAATCCCGGATCCGGATCACGCGGTACGATGGATATCGTGCTTGAGGCAATGGGCATGTCCATTTCCGATTTCACGCTTTCCTCGGAACTCAAGCCCGCCGAACAGGCTGCGGCCCTTGGTGACAACAAGGTAGATGCAATCAGCTACACGGTCGGGCATCCAAACGGATCCATTCAGGAGGCAACTTCGACAGTCGAGGCCAACCTCGTTGCCGTTGCAGGCCCGGCGATTGACCAGCTTGTCGCGGATAATTCCTATTATGCCAAGGCCACGATTCCCGGCGGCATGTATCCCGGAACCCCGGATGACGTGGCCACCTTCGGTGTGAAGGCCACTTTCGTCACATCCGCCGATGTTCCCGAAGATGTCATCTATGAGGTTGTCAAAGCCGTCTTTGACAATTTCGACCGCTTCAAGGGCCTGCATCCCGCCTTCGCCAACCTCAAGGAAGAGGAAATGGTCAAGGACGGCCTGTCCGCACCCCTGCATCCGGGAGCGGAGAAATATTACAAGGAACGCGGCTGGATGTGATCCGGCCTGGCGGGGGGCATCACCAGTGCCCCTCCCACTTTCAACGTAAGATTTTCAGCGATTTGTCCGTGTATTGCGGCAAGTAACGTCGGTTATTCCGGCGAAGGGGGGACTGATGGCAACGGAAAACGGGAATGATCTGCCAGAGGGGCTAAGCCAGGAGGCCCTGGATGAACTCGTAGCCGCCTCCGATACCGGTTCACGGGGGTCAACCGGCGTGGTTGGGGTTTTTATCATGCTGGTGGCGCTTGCCTGGTCGCTGTTCCAGCTCTGGTTCGCATCGCCCCTGCCCTTCATGTTCGGCTTCGGCGTCTTCAACGATACCGAGGTACGTTCGATCCACCTCGCCTTTGCGCTGTTTCTGACCTTCGCCGTCTTTCCCGCCGCAAGGACCAAGCCGCAGCTGGTGCTGGGGCTGGGCGTACCGATTATCCTTGGCGCGCTTTTCATGTTCTCCGCCAAGGATGGCACCTCCACCTGGTGGATCTTCATTCCCGTTCTTCTGATCGTGGGGGCAATCATCCTGGGATCTCCACGTGACAGGATCCCGGTCTGGGAATGGGGGCTTGCAATCGTCTCGGCGGGGACCGCGCTTTATCTCTATTCCTTCTACACCGCGATCTCGACCAGGGTGGGCGCACCGATTTCGCAGGATTTCGTCGTATCGGTTTTCGGGTTGCTGCTCCTGCTGGAGGCCACACGCCGCGCACTTGGCCCGGCATTGATGGTCGTGGCCAGCGTCTTTCTGATCTATACGATCCTTGGCCCCTACATGCCGAATATCATCGCCCACAAGGGCAACAACCTTTCCGAGATCGTCAATCACCAATGGCTGACCACCGAGGGCGTCTTCGGTATCGCGCTTGGGGTTTCCTCCGGCTTCGTGTTCCTGTTCGTGCTTTTCGGGTCCCTTCTGGACAAGGCCGGGGCGGGAAATTACTTCATCCAGGTGGCCTTTTCGCTGATGGGTCACATGCGTGGCGGTCCGGCCAAGGCGGCGGTGGTTTCATCCGCAATGACCGGGCTGATCTCAGGCTCCTCCATTGCCAATGTCGTCACCACCGGCACGTTCACCATTCCACTGATGAAGAAGGTCGGCTTTTCGTCCGAAAAGGCCGGCGCGGTTGAGGTCGCCTCCTCAGTCAACGGGCAGATCATGCCGCCGGTCATGGGGGCTGCGGCCTTTCTGATGGTGGAATATGTGGGTATTCCCTATTTCGACGTGGTCACACATGCCTTCCTGCCTGCATCGATTTCCTATATCGCGCTGGTCTATATCGTCCATCTTGAGGCGATGAAGGCGAATATGCAGGGACTCCCGCGCGCCTATACGCCGCCGCCGCTCCTGCGTCGGCTGATCGGCATCGCCTTCACCATCGCGGTAATCTGTGCGGTATCCTTCGCGGTCTATTACGGAATGGGCTGGCTTCGCCCCGCCTTCCCCAACGCTGCGGGCTATATCGTCTTTGCCTTCCTGACCGTGGTTTACGTCTCCCTCGTCTGGGTAGCGGCACGTGAGGAACCGCTGAAGCTGGACGACCCCAAGGCACAGGTGACCAAGCTGCCACTTCCGGGGCCGACGATCCGGGCCGGACTGCATTACATCCTGCCTGTCGTGGTGTTGGTCTGGGCGTTAATGGTGGACCGTCTGTCGCCCGGCCTTTCTGCCTTCTGGGCAACCGCCTACATGATCTTCATCCTCGTGACACAGCGCCCGCTCATGGCGCTTTTCCGCAATGCGGGCAAGGTCGGAACGGAATTCTGGGCAGGCTTTGGCGATCTGATTGATGGCCTTGTGACCGGGGCACGCAACATGATCGGGATCGGCATCGCTACCGCTACGGCAGGCATCATCGTGGGTGCAGTCAGCCAGACCGGCGTGGGTTCCGCCCTTGCCGATGTGGTGGAGGTCTTGTCCGGCGGCAATATCATGGCGATCCTGTTCCTGACGGCAATCCTGTCGCTGATCCTCGGAATGGGACTGCCGACCACGGCGAACTATATCGTGGTCTCTGCCCTTCTGGCCCCGGTTATCGTGACATTGGGGCAGCAGAACGGGCTGATCGTACCGCTGATCGCAGTGCATCTTTTTGTCTTCTATTTCGGTATCATGGCCGATGTGACCCCGCCGGTGGGGCTGGCAAGCTTTGCCGCAGCGGCAGTTTCGGGGGGCGATCCTATCCGTACCGGGGTTGTGGCGTTCTTCTATTCGCTGCGCACCGCCGCGCTGCCCTTCCTCTTTGTCTTCAATACCGAACTTCTGCTGATCAATGTGACCTGGTTTCAGGGCATCTTTGTCTTCGCGGTGGCAACTGTTGCAATGTTGCTTTTCGCGGCAGCGACACAGGGCTGGTTCATCACGCGCAACCGGATCTTTGACACGGTTGCGCTGCTTCTGGTGGCGTTCACGCTTTTCCGGCCCGGGTTCTGGATGGACATGATCTTCCCACCCTATGCCGAGGAACCTCCATCCGCATTGGTCCAGGCGGCGGCCGATACCCGCGCCGGGCAGGATCTGCGGTTGCGCGTTGCCGGGGTAAACGATCTTGGTGATCCCATCGAATTCGTCGCGGTCCTGCCAATTGGCGAAGGGGAAACCGGCGAAGAAAAACTGGCAGCGGCAGGCCTCGCGCTGCGGCAGGATGGGGACAAGACCATCATCGACGATGCAGCATTCGATTCGGCCGCAACCAAGGCCGGGCTGGACTGGGATCAGGAAATCCTGCGTGTCCTGCGCCCTGTGGAAGCGCCCAGCAAATACTGGATGTTCCTGCCCGCCCTGGCGCTTCTTGCGCTGATCATGGTCACCCAGCGTCGCCGGGCCGAACCTTCGCCCCCCAGCCCAGCGCCCAGTTGAGGACAAAACGATGTATAGCCGCATTCTGCTAAGCGTGGATCTGACCGACGAAGCCTCCTGGCAGCATGCCCTGCCCCATGCGCTGAACCTTGCCCAAAACAGCCAGGCGGAGCTTCATCTTGTCACCGTGGTGCCCGATACGGGTGCGGATATGGTCGGCCATATGTTCCCGCCGGATTTCCACGAACAGGCAATGGAACAGGCCGGTGCCGAATTCAAAGCCCTGATCGCAAGGGAAATTCCGGCTGGAATTCAGATCACGCCGCATCTTGAATATGGACGGGTTCATGATGAAATCCTCAGGGTGATTGAGGAAACCGGCGCCGATCTGATGGTCATGGGGTCCCACGCGCCCGACCGGATACGGGAATTTCTCGTGGGTAGTCACGCTGACCGCGTTGTTCGCCGATCGCCGGTTTCGGTTCTTGTCGTCAGAGGTTAAAAAGGGTGTCGAACATATTGGCCGGCACTTCACGTGACCCGGTCTTGCAACGGAGACGAAGACCCAGATGACCCCTTTCGCGATCGCCGGCGTTCAGATGTATGTGAACGCATTGCAACCCAATATCGACGGGATGCTGCAACGGCTTGATATCCTGATGGCACGCTTTCCCTGGACACAGATGGTGCTGTTTTCGGAACTCGCGCCCCTTGGCCCGCTGCACCGTTTCGCCTTGCCCCTGATGAATGAACATGTGGAACGTTTTCAGCAGGCTGCCCAAAGGCATCATGTCTGGCTGATCCCCGGATCGATGTTCGAAAAGACCGAAGATGGCCGGATTTTCAACACCTCGGTCGTGATCGATCCCGAAGGGGCAATCGTTAAAAGCTACCGCAAGATCTTTCCCTTCCGGCCCTATGAGGCGGGGGTCGAGGCCGGGACGGAATTTTGCATCTTCGACGTGCCCGAGGTCGGCCGGTTCGGCCTGTCGATCTGTTATGATATCTGGTTTCCTGAAACCACACGGCAATTGACGGCGCAGGGGGTGGAGGTGCTGTTGCACCCCGTCCTGACGGGAACCACCGACCGCGAGGCGGAACTGGCCATCGCACGGGCAACGGCGGCGCAGTTCCAATGCTATGTCATCGACGTGAACGGGCTTGGCGCCGGCGGGAACGGGCGTTCCTGTGTGGTCGATCCCACTGCGACCGTGCTGCATCAATCGGCCGGGCAGGAGGACATGTTCCCCATTGAAATTGATCTTGCCATGGTGCGCCGCCAACGCGAAACCGGCATGAAGGGGCTGGGTCAGGTTCTGAAAAGCTTCCGCGACCGCGAGGCGGAATTTTCCGTCTATGACCGCAACAGCGGGGCAGATGCATATCTGCACGGTCTCGGCCCGCTGGAAATCCCCAAACAGGGATCCCGCGCCGGGCTCGATTTGCGCGATACCACGCTGCTTGGCCATATGGATGGCGCGCAACCCCAGACCAGCGGTCCGGAGGCGGATGCGCTCGAACAGACCGCCGGGATCTACGCAGGGGCAAAGACAATTACCGGTTAAGCAGGACCATAACCTGCAGCCATCAGGGAGGAGAAAAGACACGATGCAATCCATGGGGGATTACTATTCTGCGGTACAGCTCAGATCGGATCGCTGGAGCGCCCTGCGCGAAGCCAGTGATCATCTGTCGCGGGATCCGAACGGCCGTCATACCCGTCAGACGCATGAAAAGATAGCCAGGCTGTTCGATCAGCTTGCCCCGGTGGAGGCCTATTGGGCCTTCCCCGGGCACACCGCATTTGAAAACCTGCGGCGGCAATATGAAAACGGAAAGATCGATGAGGTCTCCTTTACCGTCAAACGCATTGCACGGGCGCTGACAACCGGTGCCTACCGGCGCCGTCACATTCCACTGGATCGCGATCTGGCCGAACCCGATGATCACGATGACGAGGCCATCCTTTCACCTGATGCAAGGGCCCTGGCCAAACCCTATTTCGAGGTGTTGATCGTCGATGACATGAATGAACATCAGGCCCATTGGATGCGGTCCAACATGGCCCAGATGCGCCGGACGGAAGACCCTTTCACCTATGAGCCGGTAATCGTTCCCAGCCTTCAGGATGCGTTGATCGGGATCCTGTTCAACCACAATATCCAGGCCATCGTGATCCGCCCCGGGCTGCGGCTCGAAAGCCGCTATGCCGATTTGCCGGTTCTGACGCGCTATCTCAACAATGCGGGTGGCGCGGAAGGCTTCGAGGAACTTTCCCCTGAAAACTATGGCCCCGAACTATGCCGGATGGTGGCCAGGATGCGACCGGAACTTGACGCCTATCTGGTAACCGATCGTTCAGTGGAGGATATCGCAGGGCTGGATCTGGGGATCTGCCGCCGCGTCTTTTACAATCAGGAAGATTTCATGGAATTGCATCTGAACATCCTTCGGGGCGTTCAGGCGCGGTACAAGACACCGTTCTTTTCGGCGCTCAAGGAATATTCCAAGCAACCCACCGGCGTTTTCCATGCCATGCCGATCAGCCGTGGAAAATCGGTTTCCCGCAGCCACTGGATCCAGGATATGGGTGCCTTTTACGGCTCCAATATCTTCATGGCGGAAACATCGGCCACCTCGGGCGGGCTCGACAGTCTTCTGGAACCGCATGGGCCGATCAAGGAGGCGCAGGAACTTGCCGCGCGGGCCTTCGGGGCAAAGCAGACATTCTTTGCCACTAACGGCACCTCAACCTGCAACAAGATCGTCGTGCAGGCCCTTGTCAGGCCCGGCGATATCGTGCTGATCGACCGCGATTGCCACAAGTCGCATCATTACGGCATGGTGCTGTCCGGTGCCGAGGTATGCTATCTCGACAGCTATCCGCTCAATGAATATTCGATGTATGGCGCGGTGCCGCTGAAAGAGATCAAACATCAGTTGCTGAAGCTGAAAGCGGCTGGAAAACTTGACCGCGTGCGCATGCTGCTGCTGACCAACTGCACCTTTGACGGTATCGTCTATAACGTTGAACGGGTGATGGAGGAATGTCTGGCCATCAAACCGGATCTGATTTTCCTCTGGGATGAGGCCTGGTTTGCCTTTGCCCGTTTCGGCCCGACCTATCGCAGCCGCACCGCGATGAATTCCGCCAATAACCTGCGTGAAAAACTGCGCAGCGATATCCACATCAAGGCCCATGCCAAACAGCAGGAAAAGCTGGCCGATGCGGATGAGGAAAAACTGCTGAAAACCCGGCTGATCCCCCCGCCGGATGCCCGCGTACGTGTCTATGCCACACAATCGACACACAAGACGCTGACCTCGCTCCGGCAGGGATCGATGATCCATGTCAACGATCAGGATTTCAAGGGCGAGGTCGAACAAAGCTTCCACGAAGCCTATATGACCCATACCTCCACCTCGCCGAACTATCAGATCATCGCCAGCCTTGATGTCGGGCGGCGGCAGGTGGAACTGGAAGGGTTTGAATTTGTCCAGCGTCAGGTCGAAGCTGCCATGGCCATGCGCAGGGCAATTTCGACCCATCCGCTTTTGCAGAAATATTTCAAGGTCCTGACCGCCGGTGACATGATCCCCGAGATGCATCGCGAAAGCGGGGTCCATAGCTATTACGATAGTGAACAGGGCTGGACGGATGTCTGGGATTGCTGGGAAAACGATGAATTCGTCCTGGATGCCACGCGGGTCACACTGGCGGTGGGCGGTACGGGCTGGGACGGCGATACGTTCAAGACCAAGATCCTGATGGATAAATACGGCATCCAGATCAACAAGACATCCCGGAATACCGTGTTGTTCATGACCAATATCGGTACCACGCGATCCTCGGTCGCCTATCTGATCGAGGTTCTGGTGGAAATCGCCAAGGATCTGGACGACCTGCTGGATGACGCGTCGAAGATGGAACGGCTGGCCTTTGACAGGCGGGTAAAGAACCTGATGCAGGACCTGCCCCCGCTGCCCGATTTTTCCCGTTTCCACGACGCTTTCTGTTCCGATCAGGCAACCGGCGAAGGCGATATCCGGCGTGGTTTCTTCCTTAGTTATGATGAGGAAAGCTGCGATTATCTTGATCTTGAAAACGCATTGCCCGCAGCACTTGACAGCGGGAAGGAGGTGGTTTCCGCCTCTTTCATCATCCCCTATCCCCCGGGCTTTCCGATCCTGGTGCCAGGGCAGGTCGTCTCAAAGGAGATCCTGGCTTTCATGCGGGCGCTGGATGTGAATGAAATCCATGGTTATCGCGCCGATCTGGGCCTGCGGGTTTTCACACCCGAGGCGCTGGCGGGGCAGATGACCGATAAAACGCAATAATACAAAAAAGGGAGGCACAACATGCCCAAGAAGGAGCTGAAGAACCTGTCGGAGATCCGCCGGTATTTTCACCGCAATGAGGATCCGGTCTATTTCATCTCCGCAACCAATTTCAATCTTCTCGGGATTGATGAATGGTGCAAGAATTTCAAATATATCTGCTATATCGACTGCTATGATGGACGGCATCCGAACACATTCGTGCCTTCCGAACAGCCGCATGCGGAATTCCAGTCGATCGAGGATATCAACAATTACCTGCTCCAGCACAAGGAGGTCATCGACCTTGTGAAACGGCGGGGCGGCAAGCCGAAATTCGTCTTCCTGATGTTCGACGAGGAAACCGAACGGCTTGCAAAGGAACTGGGGGCGGAGGTCTGGTTTCCCAAGGCGAAACTGCGCACCAAGCTCGACAACAAGATCCAGACGGTGCGCGTCGGCAACAAGGCCGGTGTGCCTTCGGTCCCCAATGTTCTGGCCGAGGTGAAAAACTATGAGGATCTGAAGAAAACCTGCGACAAGGCCGGGCTTGGTCATGATCTGGTATTGCAATCGGCCTTTGGTGATTCAGGTCATACGACCTTCTTCATCAAGTCCGAGGCCGATTTCCGCCGTCACGAACATGAAATCGTCGGTGAAGGTGAAATAAAGATCATGAAACGGATCGATTGCCGTGGATCGGCAATCGAGGCCTGCGTGACCCGCGAAGGTACAATCGTTGGCCCGCTGATGACGGAACTTGTGGGGTTCAAGGAACTGACCCCCTATCGCGGCGGCTGGTGCGGCAATGAAATCTTTGCCACCGCCTTTCCGCCCAAGGCACGTCAACGCGCCCGTGATCTGACCTTCAAATTCGGTGAACAGCTCCGCAAGGAAGGCTATCACGGGTATTTCGAACTTGATTTCCTGATCGACAAGAAGACCGGTGAACTTTGGCTGGGCGAATTGAATCCCCGCATCACCGGGTGTTCCTCAATGACCAACCACGCCGCCTTTGCCCATGCAGATGCGCCGCTTTTCCTGTTCCACCTATTGCAGTTCTCACGCAAGAAATTCAATCTCGACGTGGCAGAACTGAATGCCCGCTGGGCAAATCCGGATATGATCGACGGATGGAGCCAGATGGTCATCAAGCATACCGAGGATAATGTCGACATCATCACCGAGGCACCGCAGTCAGGCATTTACCGGATGCTGGAGGATGGCCGCGTGATCTTTGACCGGTTCGACTATCACCGTCGCGCGGTGGAAAGCGAAAACGAGGCCTTCTTCCTGCGCATCCAGAAACCCGGTGACTATCGTTATGAGGGCGCGGACCTGGGCATTTTGGTAACACGCGGACGTTCGATGACGAATGGCTTCAAGCTCAATGAGCGGGCAAAGAAATGGATCCATGGCATCAAGCAAAGTTTCAGGGCCCGCCCCCTGACGGCTGGTGCTGCCGGGCCTGTGCCCACTGATTCCGCCTTCAAGATCATGTAGAAAGAGGAACGGATGGACCTTCTATGGCGCGCGGTCCATGATGAAGGGCCCGGTCCCGTCTGGGCCGGGCTTTTCGCCGAATACTGGCCTGATTACGAACGCTGGTGGCTCCGCGAAGGAGAAAGCCTCCGTCCGACCTATTGGGAAGGCCTTCAGGCACTGCGCGAACATATGCCCGAAATCGTGCCGCTTTATGAACAGCTTTGCGCATTGGCGGGCGGCGGCGATCTGGCCGCGCGGTTTCTGTCCTTTCACTGCCCGCCCCCTTATCTTTCCGGCTGTTCCCAGGCGATCTGGCCCGGAAGGGAACCGGTTCTGGTGCGCAATTACGATTATTCCCCCAAGGCGTTTGACCGGCTGATCCTACATACGGATTGGCAGGGCCGGAAGGTTCTGGGTACCTCTGACGGCCTTTGGGGGCTGGTGGATGGGATGAACGATGCGGGGCTGGCGGTATCGCTTACCTTCGGGGGGCGGCGCGTCGTGGGGGATGGTTTCGGTGTTCCGCTAATCCTGCGTTATGTACTGCAAACCTGCGAAACTGCCGAAGAGGCCGGTCGCGCCCTTGCCCGGATCCCCACGCATATGAGCTATAACGTCACCGTGGTGGATCGCAAAAGGCACTATCTGACCGCCCTGATGGGACCGGACAGACCCGCCCAGATTACCCATGCGGCCGTGGCCACCAATCACCAGGAACGGGTGGAATGGGCGGCCCATGCCCGTTTCACGGCAACCGTCGAACGCGAAAGATTCCTGCTCAACCGCCTGACGCTACATGTCGAGCCGGCAGAAAAATTCATCTCCGCCTTCCTGCGCCCACCGCTCTATTCCACCGCCTATGCACAGGGTTTCGGAACGCTCTATACTGCCGTCTACCGCCCACGCCGAGGGAAAATGGAACTCCGCTGGCCCGGTGCGGCATGGGCGATGGATATCCGGGATTTCAAACCGGCGCAGATGGTCATCCACACACCCGAGGAAGCCCCGGCAGGTTAAGTGGCGACCTCTGGCGCAGTGCCATTCGCAACCCGTTCAACCGCCGGGACATGATTATGGGACAGCTGGCTTTTGCCAATTGGCCCATCGCGGCATAGTCGTCACGGCCATGACAGGCGCCCGGCATGCTACATCGCAGCCTTTCCTGGCGTCCTTCAGCTGCGGCCATTCAACGCATCGGCGGGGAAAACAGATGGTCCGGCTTGACATTTACTGGCGGGATGGGCATCGACTTTCATAAATCTGACTAAATTAATAAGTCAACGTCAGCCCAATGCCAGCCGTGACGAAAACGGACGTGCCCCTACAGCACTTCGTGAAGACCGGAAAGGGAACATGGGCAATGACGGGATTCCTGGGGAACCGCCAC
>JBKEDF010000053.1:0-126141 GCA_047975325.1 Pseudorhodobacter sp.
TATCATGATCATCCGCGAACTGACCTCTGGCGTCTATTTCGGGGAACCGCGCGGCATCTTCAAGGAAGGCAATGAACGCGTGGGTATCAACACCCAGCGCTATACCGAATCGGAAATCGAACGGGTCGCGCGTTCCGCCTTCGAACTGGCACGCCGGCGCAACAACAAGGTCTGTTCGATGGAAAAGGCCAATGTCATGGAATCGGGCATTCTCTGGCGTGAAGTGGTGCAGGAGGTCCATGACCGGGACTATTCCGATGTGGAATTGAGTCACATGTATGCCGATGCCGGGGCGATGCAGCTGACCCGCTGGCCCAAGCAATTCGACGTGATCGTGACGGATAACCTTTTTGGCGATCTGCTGTCCGATCTGGCCGCGATGCTGACCGGATCGCTGGGGATGCTGCCCTCGGCCTCCCTGGGGGCGCCGATGGACAATGGCCGGCCCAAGGCGCTTTATGAACCGGTCCATGGGTCTGCCCACGATATCGCAGGGCAGGGCAAGGCCAATCCGATTGCCTGCATCCTCTCATTTGCCATGGCATTGCGGTACAGCTTCGACCTGGGGGATGAGGCGACACGGGTGGAACAGGCCGTTGAAAAGGTGCTGGCCGATGGGCTGCGCACGCCCGACCTGATGGCCCCCGAAGGCGGTACGCCGGTTTCAACGGCGGATATGGGCGATGCCGTTGTCGCAGCGCTGGACGCGAGCCTTTAGGCAGGAATTCGCGGCTTCATCCGCGTATATCTGTTTGGCCGATCCGCACGCGGCTTGCCATCCAGACGGTGAACACGACTGCCCCGGCGAATCCCGACATCGTCGGGGTAACGGCTTCGCCCAGCACAAGCGCGGCGATACCAAGCGTCACGAAGGTCTGGAACAACTGGACCTGTCCGACCCGTGCGATACCACCAAGGGCAAGGCCGTGATTCCAGAAGATGAAACCGGCAAACATCGACCCAAGCCCCAGATAGGCCAGCCCTGCGATGGCTTCGGGGTTCGGCGGGGGCGCGGTCCAGCCCTTCCAGGTTGATACGGTACCGGCAAGGGTCAGCGGAAGCGACAGGACAAGGGCCCAGCCAATGACCTCCCAACCCGGGCGCCTGCGGGAAAGCCTGGCCGAAAAGACATATCCCAGGGCAGAGGTTGCCGCCGCGCAGAGAAGCCAGAAATGACCGATCCCCGGTTGCAATTGCGACCCTCCCAATGTGAAGGCCAGCACCAGGGCTGCGCCAAGCAGGCTCCAGCCCCAGAAGGCCGGACCGGGCCGTTCCCCGTCAAAGATCATGGCGAAGGCTGCGGTCAGCAAGGGCAGGACGCCCAGCACAACCCCGCCATGGGCAGCCGGTACAGTCACCATGGCAAGGTTCACGAAAAGCGGAAAACCGAAGACAAGCGTGGCCGCAACCAGAAGATAGATCCGCCATTCGCGAAAGGGCGGTTTGCGGCGCAGAACCACAATCGCAACCCCGGCCGCCATGGCCGCGATCACGGCGCGGGCAAACATGGTGAAGACCGGATCGAAACTTTCCAGCGCCAGTCGTGTGGCGGGCAGGGTTCCGCCAAAGATCACCATCCCGATACACCCGTAAAAAAGCCCTGCGGCTGGACGTATGGCGGAAGGGGCAGGTGGATGGATCGACATGGGGGATATCCCTGAACAGGGCGCATGAAAAGAAACCGACCCCGGCGATACCATCCTTTGGGACAGGAAGACAGGTCAAGTCATACCGAAAAGGCGGGATGGGCTGCGGATTTGCATTCTTGTGGATCAGGGTGGCTTTGCGGGGTTGCACTTTGCCGGGGCTGGGGGCAGATACGGTTGCATATCTGTCTTAGCAAGATGATTGCCAGCCCATGCTGATCGCCAATGACAATATTCGCGGCGCGCTTCTCGCGCTGGTCGCCTTTGCGATCTATTCAAGCCATGACGTGGTGGTCAAAACGCTTGGCGGGTTCTATTCGCCCGTTCAGATCATCTTCTTTTCGGTATTGTTCAGCTTTCCGCTGGTGATGTTCCTGCTGATCCGGGATCCGGTCGATGGCAATCTGCGCCCGCGCCATCCCTGGTGGACATTGCTGCGGACTGCCTCGACTGTCCTGACGGCGCTCTCGGCATTTTATGCATTTTCCGTGCTGCCCATGGCGCAGACCTATGCGATTCTCTTTGCGACACCACTTTTCATCACGCTGCTCGCCATCCCGATTCTCGGCGAAAAGATCGGGATTCGTCGGGGGCTTGCCATCGTGGTGGGGCTTTTGGGGGTGCTGATCGTGCTGCGCCCCGGCGGCGGGGAAGATCTGACATTGGGTCACGCAGCGGCATTGCTTTCGGCTGGCTGTTCCTCCCTTTCTTCCGTGATCGTGCGGCGGATCGGGAAGGAAGAACGTTCCGTCGTGCTGCTTCTTTACCCCATGCTGGCGAATTTCATTCTTCTCGGAGCGGCACTGCCGCTTGTTTACGAACCCATGCCGATCGAACATTTGGGCATGATCGCGGTGATTGCGGTTTGCGGTTTTATCGGGCTGTTGCTGGTGATCGGGGCCTATCGCGCGGCGGAGGCCGCGATTGTCGCGCCGATGCAATATAGCCAGATGATCTGGGCGGCGATCTATGGCTATCTGATCTTCGGTGAAAGTCTGGACCGCATGACCCTTATTGGTGCCGGGGTAATTATCGCAAGCGGTGTCTATATCGTGCTGCGTGAGGCGGGGGGGAATGTATCCAAGAACAGCCCGGTTCTGGAATCCCGTTCCCGGCCTGAAACGGGCCTCATGCCGCGCATCAGCCTGATGTTGCGCCGTAGTAAGGCAAGGGAATGACCGTACAATATGCGCATGTCGTGACGGGTGATGTCATGACAGCAGCTTCGGGGCGTGGCGACGGCGGGGCTTGGCAAGCACGCGCCCTTGCGTGTAAGACGGGCCAAACGAACGGAGTCCCGAGTGAGTAGCCCCGACAGCTTTATCGAAGAGGTGACAGAGGAGGTCCGCCGCGACCGCCTTTTTGCGCTTTTCCGCAAATATGGCTGGATTGCCGGGGTGCTTGTGCTGCTTGTGGTGGGCGGGACGGCTTGGACGCAATGGCAACAGGCCCAGCGCGCGGCGGAAGCCCGCAGTTTCGGGGATACCTTGGCCCAGGCGCTCGATCAACCTGAGGCGGCTGCACGGGTTGCCGCGCTGCAGGCGGTGGAAGCCGAAGGCGCGGATCAGGCCGCGATCCGCGATCTGATTGTTGCATCCGACCCCGAGACGATGCGTGATGCCGCGCTGGAGGCATTGGCGCGGGTTGAAGCCAGCCAGGACGTCACGCAATATTTCCGGGATCTGGCAACCTTGCGCCGGGTCGTGCTGGCCGGGGCAGAGCTGGATGTTGCCGCGCGGCGTGCGGCCCTTGATCCTCTCGCGGTGCCGGGGCGGGTTTTCCGGCCGCTGGTGCTTGAACAACTGGCCTATCTTGAGGTCGAGGCGGGCAATATCGACGCGGCATTGGAACAACTTCGGATCGTTTCGAATGATCAGCAAAGCCCTCCGGGCTTGCGTGAACGCGCCGGACAGATGATTGTTGCCCTTGGGGGCGCGCCAACGGAAGGCTGATGCCCGGGATCGGGGCGCGCGCGGATGGGCGATACAGGAAACCAGTAAAGAGGCAGGCGGAGCACATGAAGGGGATCTCGCAACTCGGGCGGCGGACGGGCCTGCGCAGCAGCGTGGCGCTGATTTCCGCGCTTGCCCTTCTGGCGGCCTGTGAAAAGGAACTGATACTGGAAGGCGAACGGTTCGGCACGCGCGTGCCGCTTGAAGCATCCATTCCCGTGGATGGCCAACCTGCGCCAACCGATACATCGGAAGCGATCGATAACGAAAGCCGGCCGATTTCGATACCGGCCTCACGAATGAATGGCGACTGGACCCATCGCGCCGGCAATGCGCGCCACCTGGCGGGCAATGTCGCGCTTTCGGGGGCGCCGCAGCTTGTCTGGGCGGCGAATATCGGGTCGGGTAACAGCCGCCGGAACCGTATCGTTGCCGCACCCGTCGTTGCAGGCGGACGGATCTATACCATGGATGCCCTTGGGGTCGTGACGGCGACGGCCAATTCCGGGGCCACGCTTTGGCAGGTTGCCACCGCACCGCAGGGGTCACGTGATCGCATTTCAGGCGGTGGGCTAGCCTTTGGCGGCGGGCGCGTCGTGGCAACCACCGGCCATGGTGAGGTTCTGGCCATCGATCCGGCCTCGGGCGCGGTTGCATGGCGGCAGCGGCTTGATTCCCCGGCGGCCAGTGCCGCGACGGTCGATGGCAATCAGGTTTTTGTCGTGGGCCGTGATGGCGGTGCCTGGGCGTTGCGTCTTGCCGATGGCCGCGTGGATTGGCAGCTTCCGGGGGTTCCATCGAAATCCGGCGTTGTCGGTGCGGGAAGTCCCGCTGTCAGCGATCGGTTCGTGATCTTCCCCTTCGCCAATGGGCAGGCCGTGGCCGCCCAGAAGGCGGATGGTGAACGGGTCTGGTCCGCGCAGGTGCAGGGATCACGGCTGGGGCGTGGCTATGGCAGCATCACCGATATCACCGGCGATCCGGTGATCGACGGGGGGACGACCTATATCGGCAATCAAAGCGGGCGCACCGTGGCTGTTGACAGTGCCACCGGCCGCCGCCGCTGGACGGCGCAGGAAGCCGCCTATGGCCCTGTCATTCCCACGGGCGGTTCGGTCTTTCTGATCAATGATGAGGCAAAACTCGCGCGGCTGGATGCGGGTAGCGGTGAAACCATCTGGGCGGTGGATATGCCATATTACACCGATGCCAAGGAACGCCGCCGCAAGATGATTACCGCGCATTATGGCCCGATCCTGGCGGGTGGGCGGCTTGCTGTTGCCTCCGGTGACGGATTGCTGCGGCTGTTCAATCCGACCGATGGCAGAATGGTCAGTACAGTGGAAATCCCAAGCGGCGCAGCGGCCGCCCCGGCTGTGGCGGGTGGGGTTCTCTATGTCGTGTCCAAGCGGGGGCAACTTCTCGCTTTCCGTTGATCCCGCCCCGGTGTAAGGGCTGCGGTTCGATTTTCACCCGAAGCCCGGGGAACGTGCTATGACCTTTACCGTCGCCATTGTCGGGCGTCCGAATGTCGGGAAATCCACGCTGTTCAACCGCCTGGTCGGGCGCAGGCTGGCGCTGGTCGATGACCAGCCCGGGGTAACACGCGATCTGCGTGAGGGCGACGCAAAGCTTTTCGATCTGCGCTTCACGGTAATAGATACGGCCGGTCTGGAAGACGTAAGCGATGACAGCCTTCAGGGCCGGATGCGCAGGCTTACCGAACATGCCGTGGAACTGGCCGATGTCTGCCTGTTCCTGATCGATGGGCGCGCCGGGATAACGGCGACGGATCAGGTCTTTGCCGATATCCTGCGGCGCAAGAATGCGCGGGTTTTTCTGGGTGTGAACAAGGCCGAGGGTGCAGCCGGTGACGGAGGCGCGATTGAGGCCTGGGGCCTGGGGCTGGGGGAACCCATTCGGATTTCCGCCGAACATGGCGAGGGGATGGAAGATCTTTACCACGCCATGCGCCCGCTGCGCGACGAATTTGCCGCACGGGCGGTGGCAGACGCCCCGATGGTCGATGTGGATGTCACGGAGGATGCGGAGGAAGATCCCGACGCCCATCGCCCCACGGCACAACGCCCGCTGCAAATTGCGGTAATCGGCCGCCCGAATGCCGGGAAATCGACGCTGATCAACAAGATCATCGGTCAGGACAGGTTGTTGACGGGGCCGGAGGCCGGGATCACCCGCGATGCGATTTCGGTACGGGCGGATTGGCAGGGGGTGCCGATCCGGATTTTCGATACGGCCGGTATGCGCAAGAAGGCCCGTGTAACGGATAAGGTCGAAAAGCTGTCAGTTGCCGATGGGTTGCGTGCCGTCCGCTTTGCCGAGGTCGTGGTGGTTCTGCTGGATGTGGAAATCCCCTTTGAACAACAGGATCTCCGTATTGCCGATTTCGCCGAAACCGAGGGGCGTGCCGTTGTCGTGGCGGTAAATAAATGGGACGTCGAAGAGGCAAAGCAGGAAAAGCTTGCCGAACTGAAGGAAATGTTTGAACGCCTCCTGCCGCAATTGCGCGGCGCACCGCTGATTACGGTTTCGGCAAAAACCGGCCGGGGCCTTGATCGTCTTCATGGGGCCATCCTGCGCGCTCATGATATCTGGAACCGCCGGGTTCCTACGGCGCGGCTCAATTCCTGGCTTTCGGCAATGACCGAGGCCCATCCCCCCCCTGCACCAGGGGGGCGCCGTATCAAGCTGCGTTACATGACACAGGTAAAGACACGCCCGCCGGGATTCGTCGTCATGTGTTCCCATCCCGAACATATGCAGGACAGTTATCGCCGCTATCTGATCAACGGGCTGCGGGATCATTTCGACATGCCGGGTACGCCGATCCGGCTGATTTTCCGGGGGCAGGGGGATAAGAACCCCTATAAGGACAAGAAGAATTACGGCACACCCTCACGGCTGCGCAAACATCTTGATAAGGCAAAACGCTAAAGCGCCGCATTCCTTCGCATGATTGGCGCCAGGCGCGCCGATTTATCCCCGTCGCGCAGCGGCAATCCAGATGAAGGCCAATGCGACGGAAAGGATCCCGTTCCAGCTTGCCATCGAAAGCCCGAGAAACGCCCAGGGGACGGCGTCGCAACGCACGGGTTCCGCAATCACCACATCGGGATTGAGCAGATCACTGGCACTGATATTCGCAAGCGAACCACCCGAGCAGGAAGCAAGCCCCTCCCACCAGCCCATCTCAACCCCGCTGTGGAAAAAGGCGATACCGGCGGTGGTCAGAACGGCCAGGGCCCCCAGCCAGCCCAGATGCCGCGCGCCAAGGAATGCCGAGAGAACTGCGATGGCAATGGCCACGGCATGGGGCCAGCGTTGCCAGAGGCAGAGTTCGCAGGGAAAAAGCCCACCAATATACTGGAACCCGAACGCGGCCAGAAGCAATGCTGCTGAACCCAGCCCCGCCAGGGCGGCCAGCAATCTGCCCTCTGCGCGCAATGTCGCTTGCGATCTCATAGATATCTCACCGCGGCAAATCCTCCGATCAACAGCACACAGGCCAAGGTGAACATTAACCCCAGACGCCTTTCGATGAAATCCCGGATCGGTGCGCCAAATTTCCACAACAGCGCGGCCACCACGAAGAACCGTAACGCCCGCGCCAACAGGCTTGCAACCATGAAGACCGAAAAGGAAAGCCCCGAAACCCCGGACATGATCGTGATGACCTTATAGGGAAAGGGCGTAACCCCCGCGATCAGAACGGCCCATGGACCATAGGCGTTGTAACGTTCGAAAAATCCCTCCGCCTGATCGGATTTTCCGTAAAATTCAAGAACCGGCGCACCAACCGTGTCATAGAGCGTGGCGCCGATCCAGTAACCGAAAGCCCCGCCCAGAACGGAAAAAACCGTCGCCAATGTCGCAATCAGAAAGGCGCGCCGTGGCGCGGCCAGGATCATGGGGATCATCAGGACATCGGGCGGGATCGGAAAGACCGAGCTTTCGACAAAGGCCACTAGGGCCAAGGCCAGCAGCGCGTAGCGCGATTCGGCCAGGGACATCGTCCAGTCGTACAGCGCGCGGATCATTCCGGTCTCCCTCGATACAGCTATGCCTCTGATCATGATGGGACGGAGTGGTCAAGGGGGCGGTTTCCATCATCGTGCTGGCTTGACACCGGGCGCATGCTCGCCCATCAAGGCGCGGATGCCGGGGTGGCGGAATGGTAGACGCAGCGGTCTCAAACACCGCGTCCGCAAGGAGTGAGGGTTCGAGTCCCTCCCTCGGCACCATCTTTATCCAGCAGGTCGCACGGCCCCGGCCCCGGTCCCGGCAGGCCCGGTTGGTCCGGTGGTTTTTATAAACCTGCACAAAGCGCGCCTCGCCAGCGTGTACGGCGAAAAAACTCCGCGATATCCCCATTTTCCCCTTGCGGCCATCCGCGCCATCCCATAAATCACCGCTCACCGAAAGGCAGCGCGGGCGTAGCTCAGGGGTAGAGCATTACCTTGCCAAGGTAAGGGTCGTGAGTTCGAATCTCATCGCCCGCTCCATTCGGAAACATGAGGCCGTCCATGCGGCATCGAATTTCTGTCAAAAATTGATATGGGCCGGGTATTAGATGACCGGAAATCGGGTCTGCCGCCTTGGCATTGGGCCAGATTTTATGCTGTGCAACAATGCAATGATGAGGGATGGAATTGATCGGGGGCCTGAGTCACATGACATTCATCGTCAGCGACCTCGACAAGATGGAGGAGATGCTGACAACTGTCCTGGATGCCAGGAAAATCTATGACAGCGGCGAAAATGCCTATTCCCATTCAAGGGAGAGGTTTTTTGATATTGGAGGTGTCTGGGTGGCCACGATGGCAGGCAATCCCCTTTTGGAGAAAACTTATAACCATGTCGCCTTTAAAATGGCCCCGGTCGAATATGACGACAGGCTGAATCGCATCCGGTCGCTTGGCCTGGAAATCAAGGAAGATCGGTCCCGAGTTGCGGGCGAAGGTCGCTCAATCTACTTTTACGATTACGACAATCACCTGTTTGAATTGCATGACGGCACGCTTGAAGATCGTTTGCGCCGCTATGCGGAGACCTGACAGATCGCGCCTTAACCACCAAAATGGGTACTGAGAGCGGCCTCCAGCGCGGCGGGGTCAGGGACGGGATGAAAGTAATCCCGGATTTCGGGCTCGGCAAAGCCTTCCCGGACGATATGATTGATCAGGCCCACGAGCGGCTGCCAATAGCCATCCAGGTCCAGCAGGAAAATCGGTTTTTCGTGCAACCCGATCTGGCGCCAGGTCAGGACTTCGAAAAACTCATCAAGGCTGCCCGCACCACCGGGCAGGACAACCACCGCATCGGAATTCATGAACATCACCTTCTTGCGTTCATGCATGTCTTCGGTGATGACAAGCTGTGTCAGATCACGTTTGCCGATTTCACGTGACATAAGATGGGTTGGTATTACCCCCATTGTCGGCGCCCCGCCTGCAAGGGCGGCGCGGGCAACTTCCCCCATCAGGCCGATATCACCAGCGCCATAGACCAGCCGCCAGCCTTGCCGGGCGATCATTTCACCCGTTTTGCGGGCGGCCTCGGCATAGGCGGGGGTTGCGCCGGCACGCGCGCCGCAAAAGACACAGACGGAATTGAGTCGCTCCATGTTATGATCTACTCCAATAACACTACCACTTTCCGTGGTATCGGGCTTTCGGGCCAAAGAAAAGCTGCGTCATCGGAAGGCGTGGCACGGAGGGCAGAGCATGGCGGATAGCAAGGGTTGGCAGGCCCTGGGCAAGGGAATGTTGGTTGGAGGAACCGTGGCCCTTGGCCTGGGGGTGGCGGTACATTTCTTGGCGCGAACATGGGAGAATCCCGGCAATCCCCCCCCACCGGAGGCTGCAACCTTAGAAAATAGCACCACAGATGAAATCACATCTGTTGAAAACCCCGATCAGACCATATCAGGGCTGGATCCGGACGGGATAAGCAAACCGGATGAAACAGGGCAGGACGGCGATACCGCCGGGATCCAGCCCATGGCGGAGCCGGATTCGCCCGTCGTGGCCGACACAGCCCCCGATCCTGCCGCACCGTCCTTTGACGTGGTTCGGATTGAACCTGATGGTTCCGCGCTTGTGGCAGGGCGGGCGAGCCCCGGTGCGCGTGTCGTGGTGGCACTGGGTGAATCGGTTGCTGCCGAGGTGACAGCGGATCCGCAGGGGGAATTCGTGGCCTTTTTCGATCTGCCCCCCAGTGACACGTCACGATTAATCACCTTGCGGATGCGCATGGCTGACGGGACCGAACAGTTTTCGGAAGAACAGGTGGTGCTGACGCCCGGCGAAATGACAAGACCCGGACCACCGGCCCTGATGGCGCTCGATACCGATACCGCGCCGCCTGAAAATCCGGGGAAGGCGGCTGAACCTGCCGGGATGAACGAAGGGGGTGAGCAGATCGGGGCTTCCGATAATTCAATGGCAGCTCTGCTTCTGGGGCCGGATGGTGTCCGCCTCATGCAGCCGGGGCGTGATGAAACCCGGGATGGTGAAAGGCCGCTCAGCATCGATGCGATATCCTATACTGCCGGGGGAGGCGTGCGCATGGCCGGGCGCGGTGATCCGGGCGAACGGGTCAGGCTTTATCTTGACAATGAACCGCTTGCGGTTTTCGTAATCGGGGCGGACGGGGCCTGGGGCGGGGTGCTGCCCGATATCGCGCCGGGGCGTTATGTGATCCGTGCTGATCAGGTCGATGCCCGTGATAAGGTCGGCGCGCGCTTTGAAACTCCATTTCAGCGCGAAACACCGGAGGCATTGGCTGCGGTAACGCGGGAAACCGGAATGACCAACGCCGTCCCGCAACCGGGCCCGCAACCAGGATTGGCGGAGGGCAACGCAGGGGATCTGCCTGCGCCCCCTTCCGATTCCCCGCAATCCATGCCTGCCCCCCCCGAAAACACGACATTCCCCCCGGTGGCATCAGTGCCGGAGGAAGACCCGGTACAGGGCCGGGCGGCCGCCCGGCGCCCATCGTCCATGGGGGAAACAGGGGCTGAAGGCGCACCTATCAGTGTGACGGTACAGCCCGGATTTACCCTTTGGGGCATTGCCCAGCAGCGGTTTGGCGATGGTTTTCTTTATGTTCAGGTTTTCGAGGCGAACCGGGACCGGATCCGCGATCCGGATCTGATCTATCCGGGGCAGGTTTTTGCCCTCCCGGATGGGCCGCAACCCTGATCATCCCTCTGGCAATTTGTCGCAGCTACGGATAAAGGCAGCGCGGCCAAGTGAAGGGAACCTGATGCGCCGCCTGACCAATGATGCCACCAGTGCCGATATCGCGACCTCAAGCGCGCCGGCCCTGCAGACGATCCGGCGTGTTACCCCTTATCTCTGGCCCCGCGATGTCCCCTGGGTCCGCCGGCGTGTGGTGATAGCGATGATCATGCTGGTCATGGCGAAGGTGATTTCCGTTGCGACCCCCTGGTTTTACAAGACTGCAGTGGATGCGCTGGCCGGTGAGGCCCCATCGCCTGCCGTAATGCTCGGGCTTGGTGCCGTGGGGCTGACCGTCGCCTATGGAATGGCCCGGCTTGCGACCGTGGGGTTCGGCGAATTGCGCGATGCGGTTTTCGTGCGGGTCGGGCAAAGGGCCTTGCGCAAGCTTGCGCTGGAAACCTTCACCCATATCCATCGCCTGTCGATGCGCTATCACATCGCGCGCAAGACTGGCGGGCTTTCGCGGATCATCGAACGCGGGGTGAAGGGGGTCGAGTTCCTGCTGCGATTCATGCTGTTTTCCATCGGGCCGCTGATCCTGGAACTGACCATGGTGGCGATCATCTTTGCCGGGGTTTTCGGATTTTCCTATATGGCGGTGGTGGTGATCACCATCGTCCTTTACGTCACCTTCACGCTACGGGTGACCGAATGGCGGGTGAAGATCCGCCGTGAGATGAACGATCAGGACACCGATGCGAACCAGAAGGCGATCGACAGTCTGCTCAATTTCGAAACCGTGAAATATTTCGGGGCCGAGATGCGCGAGGCCGAACGCTATGACTCGGCGATGCGCAATTATGAGGCGGCGGCGGTCAGGACGGGGCTGAGCCTTTCCTTTCTCAATTTCGGGCAATCGGTGATCATTACTTCGGGATTGGTCGCAGTGATGGTGATGGCCGCGTCGGGGGTGCAGGCGCAGGCCCTGACGGTGGGAGATTTCGTTATGGTCAACGCCTATATGATCCAGATAACCATGCCGCTGAACTTCCTTGGTACGGTCTATCGCGAAATTCGCCAGGCCCTTGTCGATATGGGGGAGATGTTTGGCCTGCTCGCCCAACCTGCCGAGGTGACCGACAAACCCGGAGCACCGGATCTGGATGTGCGTGGCGGTGAGGTCGTCTTTGATCACGTCGCCTTTGGCTATGAGGCGGCACGGCCCATCCTGAAAGGCATTTCGATCCAGGTCGGCCCTGGTGAAAGGGTGGCGCTCGTGGGGCCCTCGGGGTCGGGGAAATCCACCATCGGGCGATTGCTGTTTCGGTTCTATGATGTCACGGGCGGTGCAGTGCGGATCGATGGGCAGGATTTGCGCGACATAACCCAGGACAGCCTGCATGACGCCATCGGGGTGGTGCCTCAGGATACGGTGTTGTTCAATGATACGATCCTTTACAACATCGCCTATGGTCGTCCGGATGCCAGCCGCGCCGAAATCGAGGCCGCTGCGAAGGCCGCGAAGATCCACGATTTTATTCTTTCGCTTCCACAGGGCTATGAAACCTCGGTCGGCGAACGCGGGCTGAAACTTTCGGGCGGGGAAAAGCAGCGTGTGGGAATTGCGCGGACACTTTTGAAAAACCCGCCGATTCTGCTGCTGGATGAGGCAACCTCGGCGCTCGATACGCAGACGGAACGTGATATTCAGGACAGCCTGCTGGCCATGGGGCAAGGGCGCACCGTAATTACCATTGCCCACAGGCTTTCGACCATTGCCGACGCGGATCGAATTGTGGTGCTGGAAAAGGGCAAGGTGATTGAGGAAGGCCGTCATGAGGACCTTCTTTCCGCAAGGGGGCGCTATGCCGCCATGTGGGCTCGACAGTCGAGCGAGGAGGAAACCGGATGATATTGCCCCCGATTTTCGGGTCATTTGCGAAAGACAATGAGTTCCAATTCGCCACAAACGCGATATGCTTCCTTGAAAGCAGGGAGGGAAGCCATGCTCAATATCGAGAAACGCGGTGATATCCAGACCGTGATAGCTACCTATGATGTCACGCCGGGCAGTTTTACGGATCTGCTCAACAAGTTGCAGGAGGCCTATGAACGTTTTCTGCGCCATCAACCTGGCTTCATTGCGGCGGGCATTCATGTAAACGATGCTCACACCCGCATTGCCAATTATTCGCAATGGCGTAGCCGGGAAGATTTTCAGGCCCTGTTGCGCAGCGAGGAAATGCAGGAATGGAACCGGCAGTTTTCCGATCTCAGCAAATCCTTCGCGCCGATCATGTACGAGGTAATGAATGTCTATGACAGCCCGGCCTGACACATTGGTGCCCAATCTGTTACGACCGGCACCTTAATATGGAAAAACCGCGGCAGAACATTACCTTGCCGCGGTTTCGTCATATTGTTGGGGTGCGGATCAGCCGTCGAAATCGATTTCTTCCATGATCCGAAGCGCAGCCGCGCGCTGTGCGGCCACTTCCGTCAGGCCGGCACTGTCGGGGGTGAATTCGCCCCAACTTTGCACCAGTTCGGAACGTTCTACCCCGGGTTTGACCGGGAATTCATGATTGGTTTCGGCATAGATCTTCTGGGCATTGTCCGAAGACAGCCATTCCATGAACTTCAGTGCATTTTCCTTGTTGGGAGCGGATTTGGTCATTGCCACACCCGATACATTCAGGTGGGTGCCGCCATTTTCGAAAACCGGAAAGACGATGCGCACGCTATCGGCCCATTCCTTCTGTTCGGGATTGTTGACCATCTGGCCCATGTAATAGGTATTGCCGATGGAAATATCGCATTCGCCGGCCCAGATCGCCTTGACCTGGTCGCGATCCCCGCCTGCGGGCTTGCGTGCGAGATTGGCCTTGAGCCCCTCGGCCCAGGTTTTTGCGGCATCTTCCCCGTGATGGACGATCACGGCGCTCAGCAGGGCAAGGTTGTAATCATTGGTGCCTGAACGCGAACAGATCCGGCCATTCCATTTGTCGGAGGCGAGATCCTCATAGGTCGTCACCTCATCATCGGCAACGCGATCCCTTGAGGCGTAAAGGATACGACCACGTGCCGTCAGCCCGAACCAGTTGTCATTGGCATCGCGCAGGGCCTCCGGAATATTTGCCTCCAGCACATCCGATTGCACTGGCTGGGTCACGCCGGCATCAACAATCTGGGTCAGCCGCGCGATATCAACGGTCATCACCACATCGGCGGGGGAACGGTCCCCCTCGGCCGTCAGTCGTTCTGCCATGCCCTTGTCGATATGGGCGACATTCACCTTGATGCCGGTTTCTTCCGTAAAGGCGTCAGTCAGTGGCTGGATAAGTTCCGGCTGGCGGTGGGAATAGACGTTCACTTCCTGCGCCAGGGCAGGGAGCGCTGTGCCGCAAAGGGCAATGGCAAAAAGGGGAAGACGCATGGTTGACCTCTTTTGTCAGAATTTAAGGCGTTAAATCCGACAAAATTCATCAAGTCAATGGTGAAGGCGTCTGTCCGGCTATGTTCATCCCCTTTCTTTGGCCTTGGCCTGATCCCAAAGCGCATCCATTTCGGCAAGGTTGCTATCCTGTGGTCGTTTGCCTTCTTTCAGAAGAGCGCCTTCTATATATCTGAACCGGCGAGAAAATTTTTCATTTGCGGACCGCAGGGATGCTTCCGGATCAATCTTCAGATGCCGGGCGAGATTGGCCATGACGAATAGCAGATCGCCAAACTCCTCCTCAATCACCTTGGGGTCCAGCCGTTCACGCGCCTCGACAAGTTCTTCGGCCTCCTCGGTGATCTTGGCCACGACCTGATCGGTTGAGGGCCAGTCGAACCCCACCCTTGCTGCACGTTTTTGCAGCTTGATCGCACGGGTCAGGGCCGGCAGCCCCAGAGCCACACCATCAAGGACACCGGTTTCGGCCTTACCAGCCCGTTCGGTGGCCTTGATCGCCTCCCAGTCCGCGGTCTGTTCTTCCGGTGTCTTGTCACGGTTTTCCGATCCGAAAACATGGGGATGACGGGTGATCATCTTTTCCGATATCGCCCTGACCACATCCCCGAAATCGAAAAGCCCGGTTTCCTCGGCTATGCGGGCATGAAAGACGGTTTGCAACAGCAAATCCCCCAATTCGCCCTTCAGATCATCCCAGTCCCGCCGTTCTATGGCATCGGCAACTTCATATGCCTCTTCAATTGTATAGGGCGCGATGGAGGCAAAATCCTGTTCGATGTCCCAGGGGCAGCCGGTTTGCGGATCGCGCAACCGGGCCATGATTTCCAGAAGCTGCGAAATCCCTGCTTCGGGATTGGCACTTTTGGCGAATGGAAGCGGGCGCGGGGACATGGTTTCGGCTCCGGGATGGCTGGTTTCTATCCGCTTATCCCTTCCGGATGCGATGAAGTCCACCATGCCTTGCGGGCCACTTCCTGCGCATCGGTGACATCATGGCTTGACCAATGGCCGTACTATCCATCACGATGGCGCGGATCAGGATTCAAGTCGTTTGTGAAACTGAAAGTCCATCCCGTTGGAAACATGCCGGAAAGTGAGGTTTCTGATGCTCTGGATCGGTATCGCATTGCTTTTGGCCCTCATATTGATGGCGGTAGTCCGTCTTGCGCCAACAGACGCTGCCCATTGGCACCAGCCCCTGCACAGTGAGGCCCCCGCGCTTCTTTGCGGGGCGGAGGCCGTTCGCGTCGAAACCGACGGTGCGCGTGTTGCCTGCCTGATCGATATGGCCCCCGTGGCGGCGCTTGACCGTCTTGCCTCGATTGCCGCAGCTACCCCCAGGACCCGCACCATTGCGGGCAGCCCCGCCGAGGGCAGGGTGACATGGGAAACGCGATCCCTTATCTGGGGATTTCCTGATTACACCACTGCCGAGGCACATGAGGATGGCGCGGGGGCCCGGCTTGACCTTCATGCGCGATCCCGTTTCGGACGGTCCGATTTCGGGGTGAACGGGGCGCGGCTGCGGTCCTGGTTGCGCGAACTGGCGGGCTAGGTATGGGGGCCCTGCCCAAACCCGCTGCCGGCGGGGCTTGACCACTCGCCCCGCATCGGTCAGAGCAAGGCCATGGTCCCGTTGGAAACGCTTGCCCAGATCACCGAACGTTTCGAGTTTCTCGAAGCGCAGCTTTCCATGGGGGCATCTGCGGCGGAGATTGCCCGGATCGGCCGTGAATATGCTGATCTGAAACCCATTGTTGAACAGATCGGCGCCTATCGCGGGGCGCTTTCCGATATTGCGGTGGCAGAAGCAATGCTGGCCGATCCGGAAATGCGTGAACTCGCGGAGGAGGAACTTCCGGAACTGCGCGAAAAACTGCCTGTCATGGAACAGGCGCTGCGCCTCGCGCTCCTGCCCAGGGATGCCGATGATGCGCGCCCTGCAATTCTGGAAATCCGCCCGGGCACCGGTGGTGAGGAAGCTGCCCTTTTCGCCAGTGATCTGACGCGCATGTATCAGCGTTATGCCGAAAGCCGGGGCTGGCGTTTCGAAATCCTTGAGATGCAGGAAAGCGATCTGGGCGGTATCCGGGAACTTACCGCCCATGTGCAGGGGGAAGGGGTTTTCGCGCGGCTGAAATTCGAATCCGGGGTCCATCGTGTTCAACGGGTTCCCGAAACCGAAGCCGGAGGGCGCATTCATACATCCGCCGCGACTGTTGCCGTTCTGCCTGAGGCAGAGGAGGTTGAGCTTGATATTCCGGCTGCCGATATCCGTATCGACACGATGCGCGCTTCGGGGGCAGGGGGGCAGCATGTGAACACGACCGATTCGGCGGTGCGGATTACCCATCTGCCAACCGGGATCGTGGTAACTTCCGCGCTGAAATCGCAACACCAGAACCGCGCCGTTGCCATGCAGGTGCTGCGGGCGCGGCTGTATGAGATGGAGCGCGACCGTGCCGCGGGGGAACGCGCCGCCGATCGCAAGGCGCAGGTCGGCTCCGGTGATCGCAGCGAAAGGATCCGCACCTATAATTTCCCGCAGGGCCGCCTGACCGACCATCGGATCAATCTTACGCTCTATGCCTTGCCGCAGATCATGGGTGGGGATCTGGATCCGGTGATCTCCGCTTTGATCGAGGATGATCAGGCCCGCAAGCTTGCCGAAAGCGGGCTGTGAACAACTGGCGCACGCTTTTGGCGGAAGGGGCTGAAACCCTGCGCAGGGCGGGGGTCGAAGGGGCCATGCGTGATGCCCGCCTTCTGCTTGCCCATGCCCGGGATCTTTTAGCCGATCGGGTCATGTTGGAAATGGAGGGAAAGGCCGATCCCGATGCGGAAGCGGTATTTCTGGCGCTGATCGGCAGGCGTGCCGCGCGTGAACCGCTTTCGCATCTGACGGGTTGTCGCGCTTTCTGGGGGCGGGAATTTCGTGTCTCATCCGATGTTCTGGACCCGCGTCCGGAAACCGAAACCCTGATTGCCGCCGCGCTGGCGCAGCCTTTTTCGCGCCTGCTGGATCTTGGAACCGGATCCGGGGCGATATTGGCCACGCTTCTGGCGGAACGGCCGGATGCCACCGGGCTTGGAACCGATCTGTCATTGGCGGCGCTGGCCATCGCGAATGAAAACGGCCGCCTGCTGGGCCTTGATGAACGGGCGGAATGGCGCCTGTCGGACTGGTTTGCCGATGTTGATGGCCAGTTCGATCTGATCGTTTCAAATCCGCCCTATATCGCTACTGATGAGATCCCCGCACTTTCCCCCGAGGTGCGTGAATGGGAACCCCGTATTGCCCTGACGCCCGGTGGGGACGGGCTTGATGCCTATCGTGCCATCGCTGCGGGGATGATGACCCATCTGTTGCCTGGCGGGCGGGTGTTCCTGGAAATCGGGCCAAGCCAGGGCGAGGCTGTTTCCATGATGCTGGCGGAGGCAGGGCTGGATGATATCCACATCCTTCCGGATCTGGACGGGCGTGATCGGGTCGTGGTGGCTAAACGCCTGTCAGGTTGATGAATCTGCGCCACATTTGGCAAAAACCGGCGGGTTTTCGCGTTTTTTCGGAGCTTTCACCACGAATCAGCTTGTCACCTCATATCCGCATGGTTAGGAAAGAGGCGCTGAGGGGCAGGGTTTTACGGCCCGCTTCTTTTGCCATAAGCCAAAATCGCATGAATGCCCGGAAGGGCCCGCCGCTCTCCCAGAGACCGGCATCTGAAAAAAGCCAGTCCGATCTGGATCAAAGGACAAGATGAGATCTTCCAAGTCCCGCTCGCGTTCCAAGGGGAACCGTCCGCGTAGCCTAGGCAATGTCGTCAACCGCGTCTTCGACAGCTCCGGCCCAGAAGGCAAGGTGCGTGGCACGCCGCAGCAGATTATCGAAAAATATTCCATCCTTGCCCGCGATGCGCAGTTGTCGAATGACCGCGTGGCCGCCGAGAACTTTCTGCAGCATGCCGAACATTACACGCGCATGCTGGCCGAAGCCCAGCGGGAGCTTGCCGCCGAACAGGAGGCCCGCCGCCAGCAGCAGGAAGCGCGTGCCAATCAGAATGCCGCGCGAAACGAACGCAATGAACGCGCGGAAAACGATACGCGCGACGACCGGGCACGCGACGACCGGGGCGAATCCCGCAAGGAGAAGGAGGGCGAGGGCGAAACTGCAGGCGCGACCGATGTGATTGACCTCAACGCCTCCACCGAAGAGGAAGTGGGTCTGGTCGAAACCCCTGAAACCCGTCGCCGTGGCCGCAATACGCAGCGTGAACGCCGCCCTCGCGACACCAAACGCGACGAGAACAAGGTCGAAAACAAGACTGAAAACAAGGCCGAGGACAAGCAGGCTGCCCCCGCTGCACCCGAGGGTGCGGAAGAACAAGCTTCGCCTCCGCCCAAGAAGGCGCGTGCCCCACGTCGGCCACGCAAACCGAAATCCGAAAACGATGCGGAAAAGCCTTCCAACCCGGAACCTGGTAACGACCCGCGCGAAGCGGCGGAATAAGGTATCCGGCCCTGTGGGGTCGGGCTGGAATCAGGATGATTTCCCGCCTTCTGTGGCGGGCATGATTGCACGGGCCAGCGCACAGAATTTTTCCAATCCGATCTCCTCGGCGCGTTGCGTCGGGGTAATCCCGGCGGCCTTCAGCCGATCCTCGATATCCGGGGCAAGGCCGCGCAGGCTTGCCCGCAGCATCTTGCGGCGCTGATTGAAGGCCATTGCCGTAATCCGCGACAGGATCCTGCCATCAGCCGGATAGCGCGGTTCGTCCAGCCGGGTCAGGTGGACCACTGCCGAATGTACCTTGGGCGCGGGGACGAATGCCTCCGGCGGCAGCGTCAGGACAATCCGCGCATCTGCCCGCCATTGCGCCAGAATTGCCAGCCGCCCATAGGATTTGGATCCGGGCTGCGCCACGATCCGTTCCGCCACCTCCTTTTGAAACATCAAGGTGAGGCTCTGCCAGAAGGGCGGCCATTGATCCGGCGTAAGCCAGCGGATCAATAATTCGGTTCCCACGTTATAGGGCAGATTGGCCACCACCCGCACTGGCGGCTTCATATGGGCCATCGCGTCGACATCCAGCGCATCGTCATTCAGGATTGTCAGGCGTCCCGGATAGGCCGTTGAAATATCCTCCAGCGCGGGCAGGCAGCGGCTGTCCTTTTCCACTGCCAGAACATGGCGCGCCCCTTCGGCCAGGAGGCCGCGGGTCAGACCGCCGGGGCCCGGTCCGACCTCCAGCACGTCGCATTGGCTCAGATCCCCTGCCGCGCGGGCAATCCGTGCCGTCAGGTTCAGATCCAGCAGGAAATTCTGGCCAAGCTGTTTCTTCGCCACAAGGTCATTTGCGCGAATGACCTCCCGTAACGGTGGCAACCCATCGATCTGTGCCATGTTCTAAATGCCCTTTTCACCATCTGACCCGGCACGCATGCGGGCCATATCCCGCGCCTGGCGCAAGGCCGCAATCAGGCTGGATGGGTTGGCCCGCCCGGTTCCTGCAATTTCAAAAGCCGTCCCATGATCGGGTGAACAGCGAATGAATGGCAGGCCCAGGGTGAGGTTGACCCCGCCCGCGAAATCCAGGGTCTTGATCGGGATCAGCGCCTGATCGTGATACATGCAGATCGCGGCATCATATCCGGCTCGCGCCTCGGCATGAAACATCGTATCCGCCGGAAGCGGCCCCGCAATCCGCGCCCCTTCGCGTCGCATCCGGTCCAGAACCGGAATGATCAGGCTTGTTTCCTCCTGCCCCATTGTGCCGCCTTCGCCCGCATGCGGGTTCAGCCCTGACACAGCCAGCCTCGGGAAAGACAGCCCGAAATCACGTTGCAGGCCTGTGGTCGTAATCCGCAGGGTCTGTTCCAGAAGTTCCGCCGTCAGTATTCCGGGAACCTCAGACAGGGGCACATGGATCGTGACCGGCACCACGCGCAGTTGCGGACAGGCGAGCATCATGACAACCCGTTCCACCCCGGCCAGGGCGGCAAGATATTCGGTATGGCCTGGAAAGGCGAAACCGGCCCCGTCCTTCAGTGCCTTCTTGGAAATCGGCGCGGTACAGATCGCGGAAACCTGACCGGCCATCGCCAGTTCGACCGCCCGGGCGATTACCGCGATGACGGCATGGGCATGGGCCGCTTGCGGTTGTCCCGGAAGGGCAGGGCCATCAAATTCATGTGGCAATACGGCGAGGTGGCCATCAGTGACGGAAAGCGCCTCCTCCGGGCGGGTGATTTCCGTAACCCGTGTCCCCGCAGGCAGATGCCGGGGATCGCCAATCCAGAAAAACGGCACATCCGCCCCCAGCCGCGTACAAGCCATCGCCGCGATTTCGGGGCCGATCCCGGCAGGTTCACCGCAGCTCAGCGCAATCGGAAGCGCCGGGTCGGGGGGGGACATGGATCAGGGTTCGCGAATGAGGGCGTCGGCGCGCAGCTCTTCCAGATAGGCATCGGACATCGCCGACAGGCGCTGATTGCGCAGCTGGTTGCGGATTTCATCGCGCGAAGGCGGTGTGCCGATATCGGGCAGGCGTGAACAGAGCATCAACAGCACATGTGCCCCGCCACGCGGGAAATCGGCAATTTCATTGGCATCAAGCCGTGCAAGCTGCGCCGCGATATCCGCAGGGATCTGCCCTTGCGGCCGGGTTTCGCGCAGTAGCCTGTCTGCAGGCAGGCCCTGCGCCTGGGCATAAAGGTCATCGCAGGTATCGACACGGCTGCGGATCTTCGCGGCTTCCTGCGCGCCCGCCGTTCCGGCAGGCAGGATGAACTGCGCGTATTCCAGATGTTCGCCACGGGCCGTCTGGCCCGGACGGCGTTCCATTTCGCGCATCTGGTAGATCACATAGTCATCCTCGACACGCACTGGCCCTGCCACCCGTCCCGGTGCAAGGGAAAGAACCTGGGTCTGCAGATCCTCTGGCAGATCCGAAAGCGCCATCCAGTTCAGTCGTCCGCCATTTCCCGCTGTCGGGCCATCGGAATAACGCCGTGCCGCCTGGGAAAACGCCTCTTCGGTGGTGAGGGCCCCCTGCAGGGAACGTGTCAGTGACAATGCGGCGGATTCATTGCCCTGTTCCACAGTGATCCGGATTTCCGATAGCAGGACCCGGGTATTCACGCCCTGTGTAAGCGAGCTCATCGCGCGATCAACCTCGACGTCAGTAATCTGCACGGTGGACCCGAACCGTGCGCGGACCACTTCGCGCCAGACCAGTCCCGCCCGTACGAAATCGCGGAAACTTTCGGCGGAAACCCCGCCCTGGGCCAGGGCCTCGACAAATTGTTCGCCCGTCAGATTGGCGCGGGCGGCAAATTCTTCCATGCCCGCCACAATCTGTTCGGGTGCGACCTCGATGTCCATTTCCTCGGCCGCGCGCAGCCGCAGCCGATCCTCGATCAGGGCCTTCAGGGCTTCTTCTTCGATATCGCCCTCGGCGCGGAAAAGCCGCAGCATCAGCATGCGCTGGCGCACCTCATAATTGGTAATCGCCTTGTCATTCACGATTACCCGCGGTGCAAAGAGGTTCTGTGCAGCAACAGGCGGGCCTGCAAGGCAGAGGGCAGTGAGGGCGGCCATAAGCGTAGCTGAGCGGATCATCGGTATCATCTCATCAGGGGGATCGCGGGATATTCAGGTGCGATCTGGTTGGGGAGTGGTAGCGCGACGGCTGGGGTCATGGCAACACCCTAACCGCGACAAGGCCGGGCCGGGCCGCCGGTTGCCGAGCCTCCAAAGCCCAGAAGATCGACCGAAAGCCCGAAACGCGTGGTTGGCCGCAATGCGGTTGAAGTGGTGAAGCGCCGCGATAGTGAAAGGTCGACCTTCATGCATTCGTTACGGAACTGCATGACCACCCCGGCCGAAGCCGCGCGGTCGGCCTCGAAATCGTAACGGGTATGGATCTGCCCCAGCCAGTTGGGGGTAAATTGGTAGCGCCCGTCGAAGACCATCTCGGAAACCCGGGTGGCACGGCTTTCGGACGGATCGGCGAGCATCCAGACATAGGAAGAGCCGATCCCGTAATTTTCGCGGTCAAGATCGATGCGCAATTCGGTCTTGCTCATGTTCAGGTCATTGTCGAAAACCATCCGGTTGGTCAATGCAAGCCCGTCCGCCGTGGTCAATCGCAGCGCGGCCAGCCAGTCGGAATTTCGCCCATCCAGCCCCGAGGCGACGCCGAACTGGCCCAGATCGTGCTTGCGGAAAACCCGTCCGAAGGTCAGTCCAAGCGACCACCCATCGGGATCGTGGCGGGTATAGCCAAGCCCGACATTGGCACGCAGTCCCCGTTCGACCTTATCCGCCCCGGGAAAACGCGACATGGTAAAAAGATTGCCCTCATCGAATTCCACCAGCGCGCTGTCCTCGGAGGGAATGCCACGGCGTTTGCGGGGGCTCCAGATCAGTTGGGCGACGGGTTCGATCACGTGGGTTACACCGTTGGACTGGGTCTTCAGAAGTGGCCAGCGCAATTCGGCGGCCAGCCCTCCATGCAGGCGCGTGCGGCTTCCCTCAAACAGGGCATCCTGGCTGATATTGTAAAAATCGGCCGTTACCTCCCCCAGGATCGAGGCCAGGACGCCACCGCCCAGGATCCAGTTGCGCCGCCAATCGGCGTTCAGCGACATCCGGCCCACATCGCGCCCGTCGCTGATCCCGTCACCATCGGGGTCGAGCGGGCTGTCGGACGACCTGAAATGGCCATAGGTCTGGAAACGCAACCCGGCCTCTCCGCCAATTCCGCGGGGGGCAAAACGCCGTTCCCATGTGAAATCAGCCACGATTGAGGGCAGGGTGGAATTCACCTCACCCGCGCGGATCGAATGAAAGCTGATCAACCGGGCCGAGATATGTTCATTGCGCCGCGTGCGCATGATTTCGATCTGGCTATCAAGGCGATCCTTGTCGGAGATTTCGTAATCCAGAAGATAGCTCCGATCCGAAACCGTTTCTGCCCGGAAGGTCAGCAGAAAATCGCGGGGCAGGGCAAAGATACCTTGCGCGACAAGATAGCTGCGGGTTTTATCGGGCAGGATATCGTCGCGGCTGATCGCGCCGCTGATATCTATCCGCCCGTTATTGAAGGCCTGACGGTAACGCAATTCCAGCGACCGTGCACCTTTTGTGGTGATGAAAGGCGTGACGGTAATGTCGCGATTATCCCCCAAGGGAAAGAAATAGGGTGTCTTGATCCCAGTCCCCAGATCGGATGTCGTGAGCAGCGAGGGCATCAGAAAGCCGCGCGCGCGGTCAAGCGTGGGGTCGGGCATGCGCAGGTAGGGCAGCCAGAAAACCGGCACTCCGCCAAAGCGCAACTGTGCCCCGTCAAAATAGATTTGGCGTTCAAGCTGGTCATGGATCACGCGTTTTGCGCGGATTTCCCAAAGCGGTGTCGGATTGTCGGCACAGATCTTGCAGGAGGAAACAACAGAACGACCCAATTGGGTATAGCGCCCACCGATGCGCTGCAATTCGGAGGTTGAAAGCTGCAATTGCCGGTTCAGGACCATCCGGGCGGATCGCAACACCCCCTCGGTCAGATCCGCGGAAAGATCCGCCTGGTCGGCGACGACCAGTGCCTGCCCACTATCGCTGAGCACGATGGGACCTTCGATGTTCAACCGGTCCGTCGTCCGATCATAAAGGATACGGGCTGCTTTCAGGCGCTTGCCATCGTGGAAGACCTCGACATTGCCCTGCGCAACAAGCCGGTCCTGCCCATCAAGCGCAACATTGTCGGCAATCAGTGTCGCCATATCCTGCGTCTGCGCGCTTGTGGCAGCGCCGATTGTCGCAAGCGTGAGGAAAAAAAGGTAAAGCAGAAAGGCGCGCATCACCCATCCTCCACATGCAACAGCAGGCCCAGCGACAAAAGTACCGCCGCAACGGGTGGTGTCCAGGCCGCAAGTGCCACCGGGATCTGCCCGTTATCGCCCAGAACCTGGGCGAAATTGCGCAGAAAGAACATGCCAAATCCACCCAAAAGTGCAAAAAGGACCATCTGCCCGCTTTTGCCGAAACGCGCATGGCGCATGGTAAATCCAGCGGCGATCAGCACCATCGAGGCCAGAAGCAGGGGCAGGGCAAGCTCCATCTGGAACCAGACCCGATAGGGTCGGGCCGAAAACCCGGCCAGTTCCAGCCGTTCGATATAGTCGGGCAGGGTCCAGATGGGAATGACCGAAGGTTCACCGAAGCTGTCCCGGATGCCTTCCCGTGTCAGGTCGGAGCCGAGACGTGACGTTTCCTCAATCCTGGCGGCGGCTTCGGGATTGGAGGCCGTCAGATCCCAGGTCTTGGCATTGCGCAGCGCCCAGGCCCCGGGACTGAGTTCGGCCTCTTCCGCCTCGATCCGGCTTGCGGGCAGGCCTTCGGCATCATGGATCAGGAAGGTGGTGCCAAAAAGCCGCGTTCCTTCCAGATCCGAACGTGCAGCGCGGATCACGACCTGGCCCTCCAACCCGCCCTGACGTAGCCAGAGCCCCGATTCATTGATCGAAAGCGTGTTATCGGCACCACGGGCCTGGCGTGTGTAAAAGGCGTCATATTGTTTGGAAGTGGCCGCAACGAACGGGTTGAAGATCGCAACAAAGGCCACTCCCAGGATCAGCGCCGCACTTACCGGGGCCATCAGAAACCGCAGGCCCGACCGGCCCGAAGCCCGCACGATCACCAATTCCGATGACCGTGCGAGGCTCAGGAACAGGGCGATGGCGGCAAGGATGAAAATCAGCGGCAGGATCCGGTAAAGGCTGGAGGGAACATTGAGCACCGCAAGCGTGGCGGCGTCGGTCAGCCCGATTCCAGTATCGGAAAAACGGCGAAGCTGTTCGACGATATCGATCAGCATCAGGATGCCGAAGAATATCACGAAAACGCCTGCCACGACCTTGGTGAAACGCCAGATGAAATAGAGGCTGAGTGTCATGCCGCCCCACCCCTTTCCGCCGAATAGGGGCCGGGGCCGGCCGCATGGCGCCGTCTCGGTCGTTGCGCGATCCACAAGAGCAGGCAGGCAATGCCAATCCCGCTGAGTGGCGCAAGATAGACCAGCGGCCAGCTTTGATCGGATCGCATGCTGGTGGCGATGGTGGCATTGTCCAAAAGCTGGACAAAGATCAGGATCACGATCGCGCTGAGGATCTGCCGCCAGAGGCCGAAGCGACTGAACGCGCCAAGAAGCAGCGTCGCGAATCCGATCATCGCTGTGGCGGGGGCCAACAGGGGTTGGGAAAAGCGCTGATGGGCCTCGGACAGGAAAACGGCCCGGCTGGACCGTGTTTCGGCAAGAAGATCCGGGGTCGCACGCAGCAATTCGGCGGTTGAAAGTTCATCCAGCGAACGGGCATTGCGGATACCGGGCGACAGGACGTCGCTCAGATCATAGGTGAAATCCGAAAAATGCGTGACCGCCAGGCGTTGGGTCCGCAACTCCAGCGTCTGGGCCATGCCCTCGAACATGATCAGCTTGGGCTTGTCGCCGTCGCGCAGCAGCAGCGCCCGCCTTGCGGTATAGGTGGTCCGGGAGCCGGAACTGCGCCCGTCGGACAGGAAGATATCCAGCAATTCGCCCCGTTCGGTCAATTCCCGGATATAGAAGGTCACCCCGTCAGTTGGATGGACAAACTGCCCGTCCACCAAAAGCTGCGAGGTGACATTAGCACCGATCTCGGCGGTGCGATCCGCCAGCACCGCCCGGCTGGCCGGTACGATGAAATGCATCAGCATCAGCATCATCGCGCCGATGATCAGGCCAAAATAGAAAACCGGACGCACCAGGCGAAAGGCCGAAAAACCGGTGGCCTGCATCACCACCAGTTCGCCCTCCTGGGTCAGGCGGTTCGCGACATAAACCGTGGCGGCAAACCCCGCGACGGGCAGGACGATGCGGATTACATTGGGCAATGTCAGCAGGGAAATTTCCAGAAAAACCAGGGCGGATTGCCCGTCCCCAATCAGCCGATCAAACAAGCCAACAGCGCGATTGATCCAATAGACCAACACCAGAACGAGCGCAAAAAACCCGAATAGCTGAAGCAGTTGCGACAGAAGATATCGGTCGAATCTAGTCAAACAAGGCCTCTGCTTCCGCTATATCTTGTAGTGATATTAACGGAAATCAAAGTCGTGGAAAACCGCCTATGCGCCTCTTTGGCAGGTATTTCGGACTTGTTTCCATTCCCTTGTTTCCACTCTGGCCAAGGCCGGGGGGAACCGATACGCTCCGGGCAATCGAAAACCTATCATGGGATCTCCGCGATGACCGAACCCCTGCCGATCCAGTTCCGCGAAACCGATCTTGAGGCAATTGCCTCCTTCGAGGGTCGTCTTGCGATTCTGATCCCGCCAGATGCAAATGCGGCGACGACCCCGGCGGGGCGGCGTCTCAACAAGCTGATGAAGGGCGCGCTGAACCGGTTTGTCGCTTCCGGGGCATTTGCCGATCTGAAGCCGGGGGAGGCGCTTGATCTGGCCTGGCCGGCGGGGCTTGCGGCAGAGGCCGTGCAGGTAGTCAAGCTTGCGGTGCGCGCAGATGTTGAAACCGCGCGCAAGGCCGGGGCCGCAATCGGCGCGAGGATCGGCACTTCCGGCGTGATCGTGCTTGCCGGTGGAATGCGGCGTGCGGCGGAGCTTTCTTTCGGCCTTTGCCTGCGGGCCTATGATTTTACGGCCCGCAAGACGGCCGAAGTCAAACCGAAGGGCCCGGTGGTCGTCATGGTCAACAACCCCGAATCCGTGGCGGCGGATGCAGAGCCGCTCGCGGCCCTGGCCGAAGGGGTGTTTTTCACCCGAGATCTGGTGAATGAGCCTGCCAATATCCTGACTACGGATGACTTTGCCGCCCGTCTTGCCGCGATGCAGGAAATCGGGCTTGAGGTTGAGATCCTTGAGGAAAAGGATATGGCCAAGCTTGGCATGGGCGCGTTGCTGGGGGTCGGGCAGGGCTCGGAAAGCCCTTCCAAGCTGGTGGTGATGCAGTGGAAGGGCGGCAAGAAGGGGGATGCTCCCTTTGCCCTGGTCGGCAAGGGGGTGGTTTTCGATACCGGCGGGATTTCCCTGAAACCTGCGGCAGGTATGGAAGATATGACCATGGATATGGGCGGCGCCGGGACGGTGGCGGGCGCGATGCGCGCACTGGCCCTGCGCAAGGCGAAGGCCAATGTCGTCGGTCTGGTTGGTCTGGTTGAAAATATGCCTGACGGGCGCGCCCAGCGTCCCGGAGATGTCGTAACGTCGATGAAGGGCGACACGATCGAGGTGATCAATACCGATGCCGAGGGACGGCTGGTTCTGGCCGATGTCCTTTGGTACGCGCAGGAACGGTTCAAGCCCGGCGGGATGATCAACCTTGCTACCCTGACCGGGGCAGTCATCATTGCACTGGGGCATGAAAATACCGGTGTCTTTTCCAATGATGACGACCTGTGCAATGCTTTCCTCAAGGCGGCATCGGCCGAGGGGGAGGGCGCATGGCGCCTGCCGATGGGGCCGGGTTACGACAAGAAGCTGAAATCGCGGATCGCGGATATGAAAAATGTCGGCGGGCGCGATGGCGGCTCAATCACGGCCGCGCAGTTCCTCGGCCGGTTCGTCAGGGAAGACACGCCCTGGTGCCATCTGGATATTGCGGGAACCGCTCTGGTCAAGGAAGACACGGTACTGGCGCCAAAGGGGGCGACCGGTTGGGGGGTCATGGCGCTGAACCGGTTGATCCGGGACAAGTACGAAGGCTGATCCGATGGGGGTGGTCAAATTCTACCACCTGACACGGTCGCCCATGGAACGCGCGGCGGTGATGCTTTTGTCGCGCGCCTATGGAATGGGCTGGAAAGTGATGCTGCGTGGCACTGATGAGGCGCGGCTCGATCATCTGAATCAGTGGCTTTGGGAAAACCCCAAGGACAGTTTCCTGCCGCATGGCCGTGCGGGCGGTGCGCATGATCCCCACCAGCCAATCCTGCTGGGAACCGGGGCTGTTCCGGAAGGAGCGCAGGGGCTCATGTCTGTTGAGGGGGCGGAGGTTTCGGCAACTGAATCCGAAGGGGTTGATCGGATCTGGATACTTTTCGACGGGCTTGATGGTTCGGCACTGGAACATGCGCGCGGGCAATGGAAGGCACTGACCGCAGCGGGGATCGAAGCCGAATACTGGTCTGAGGAAGACGGAAACTGGACCCGGAAACAGTAATGCCCACACGATAGCCCGGGCGGAAGATACGTTTCGGTGGATTTCGAAAAAAGGCGGGGCATATACCCCGCCTTTTCCTGTCCGATCATGTTACATCATCTGGACAATAAACTATTTTGTATCAACAGGCTGCGATCGCAAGTCAATGCAATTTATGAATGCCAGCACATGCGGCAGGCAAATCCTCAGAGATACATGTAAGGGCTGAAGATACGCTGGATTTCGCCTTCGCGGGTCAACCCACGAGCTGCGAGTTCTTCATCCGTGGTGTCGTTCAGCTTGCGGATCTGTTCCATCCGGGGGCCGGTTTCGGCCAGCATGATCAGGCTGTTCCACACGGCGCGGAACGGAGCGATCAGGATGTTGCGGATATTGCTGTTCTGGGTTGCGGTTGTCGTTGCATAAGCCATTTTGGGTTCCCTTTGCCTTTAAAGGTTCTCCCTCCCTCGCCAAACAAGATGGTGCAGAAATGCGAAAAATCCAAATGCTGGTTCGTTCATGCCGCATTGCAGAAAACGCATGGCTCTTCGATGATTTGACCGACACAATCAGATGGCAGCGCGCGTTTGACCATATATTTTATCCTGGCGATATCCAGACGTCTTGTTTCCAGTCACCAGGGATCGGCCTATAACCTAGGGGAAACGCAGATCGGCAGAGATCCAGATGACGAAGGCAGATGCACCCGGGACGACATTCAATATTGTTGCGGTGGGGCAGGCCGGGCGGCTTGCCTATGAGGCAGCCTTGCTGGCTGCCAGCCTGCGGGGCAGTGATCCGGCCTTTCCCGGACGGTTGTTTATAGCCGAGCCACAGCCCGGGCCCGGCTGGCCGGAAGATCCGCGTCTTCCCGATGGTCCGGTTCGTGATCTCCTGAAGGATCTTGGCGCGGAAATCCTGCCTTTCGAAAACCGCCATTTCGGGGCCTCCTATCCTTATGGTAACAAGATCGAATGCCTGTCTGCCCTGCCGGATGAACCTTTCCTCTTCCTTGATAGCGATACATTGATTACCGGCCCGGTTTCGCAGATCCCCTTTGATTTCACGCGACCCTCGGCCTCAATGCGGCGGGAGGCAACCTGGCCGCAGATTGAACTTTACGGTCCCGGCTATGGGCAGATCTGGAAATCGCTTTATGATCTTTTCGGGCTGGATTTCATGACAAGCCTCGATCCCGGACAGCCGGATGAATATTGGCAAAAATACCTGTATTTCAACGCGGGCTGGTTTTTCCACGAAAGCCCCCGCGCATTTGGCACGCGGTTTTCCGAATATGCGGTTGCGATCCGCGATACCCCACCACAAGAGCTGTTGTTGCAATCTCTGGACCCCTGGCTGGATCAGGTGGCTTTGCCGCTTGTCATTCATTCATTCAACGGTGGACGACCGGGGCCGGAGCTTTCGGGCCTTGACGGTGATATGACCTGCCATTGGCGGATGATCCCGCTGCTTTATGCACGCGACAGCGATCATACGATTGAGGTTCTCGAAAGGACCACCGCCCCAAATCCGATAAAGAAGGTGCTCAAGGGCCATACCCCGTTCAAGCGGATGATCTATCAGGGCAGGGGAATGAAACTGCGCGCATTGTTTGATCGCGACAACCTGCCGCGCAGGGAACAGGCCATCCGGAACAAGATCAAACGCGCGGGATTCTGGATCCGGTGAAATGGCCATTGATGGGAACATTTTTCATGCAAACAGGGCTGTGGCACCTGCCTGTTGCGGGATGATGCGTATTGCGGGGAAGGATGCTTGAACCCCTTCGGGGCGCGGGTTAGGGAAAGGCAAAACGCCCTTGAAGGAAAGCCTGATGAACGATCCTGCCCACCAATATACCGTAACCGCCGATGAATTGCGCCAGTTCATCGAACAGATCGAACAATTGGAAGCCGAAAAGAAGGATATCGCGGAACGGATCCGCGAAATCTATGCCGAAAGCAAGGCCCGGGGGTATGATCAGCGGGCGCTCAGGGCCATCGTGAGCCTGCGCAAGAAGGACAAGGATGAAGTGGCCGAACAGGAGGCCATCCTGGAAGTCTACAAGGAAGCGCTTGGCATGAATTGAGGCCAGCGGATTGACCGGATCTGAAAGCATCCGGTGGTGGCTCAGATCCCAAGCCTGTCCCGCATCGCATACCAGCTCATGGCGGTCACCAGAAGCGGCCAGCGCAATGCCGCGCCGCCGGGAAAGCGTGGTTGCGGCAGGCTTGCCATCAGGTCAAAACCGCCTTCCTGACCTGAAATTGCCCTGGCCATCAGCTTTCCCGCCAGTGTGGCAAGGGCAACGCCGTGGCCGGAATATCCTGCAGCCGCCCAGAGATACGGCCTTGGGCGGAGGAAGCAGGGCAGGCGGTGCGGGGTAATCGCAAGGGTCCCGCCCCAGGCATGATCTATGCGAATATCACGAAGTTGCGGATAGATTGCCAGCATCGGCTTGCGCACCGTCTTGACGATATCGGGGAAACGGTAGCCATAGCTTTCCCCACCGCCAAAAAGCAGGCGGTTATCATCCGACAATCGCCAGTAATTGACCACGAATTTCGTGTCGCAAACAGCGACGGGTTCGGACAGGATCTGTTTTGCGCGATCGCCAAGAGGTTCGGTTGCGATGATAAAGTTATTGATCGGCATCACACGCGAAGAAATCTTCCTGTCAAACCGGCCAAGATAACCATTCCCCGCCAGCACGACATGTTTGCATCGCACCTGTCCCGAATCGGTACGGAGAATTGGCTGTTGCCCATGGACGATATTGTGAACTTCGGATTTTTCATGGATCACCACACCTGCGGCGATTGCGGCGCGGGCAAGGCCGATGGCAAAATTCAGCGGGTGGATATGGCCTGCGCCCCGGTCGATGATACCACCTGCAAACGCCTTTGATCCAATCAGCCCTGCCGGCAATGGTTCCAGATGCGGATAGCCATAGTCCCGGGTGAGCTTGTCCGCCAGTTTCCGGGCATGATCGACTTCCTGCCTGCCATAACAGGCATGGGCAATACCGGGACGAAACGAAACCGGCATGGTATATTGGTCGATCAGGGACCGGACCAGCGCCTTTGCGTCTTCGGCCAGATCCCACAAGGCGTGGGCGCGGTCCTTGCCGACCGTGTTTTCCAGGACGTCCTGTTCCAGCCTCTGGCCGGAACCCATCTGTCCGCCGTTGCGTCCCGACGCGCCGAAACCGACCCGATGGGCCTCCAGCAGCACGACGTGAAAACCGGCCTTGGCCAGATGCAGCGCCGCAGAAAGCCCGGTATAGCCACCGCCCACAATGCCGATATCGGCCTCCACCGCCCCTTTGAGTATGGGAAAAGGGGCAAGAGGTGTGGCGGTTGCGGCATACCATGAGGGCGGATATTCGCCTCTTTGGTCATTGGCATGAAGCAGGTTCATACGTTCAAGAGCAGGTGTTCACGTTCCCAGGGGCTGATGACCTGCAGGAACTCCTTGTATTCATTACGCTTCACCGAATCATAGATGCTGCAGAATTCGGTGCCCAGAACCTCCCGCAGGGGGGCGTTTTCTTCCAGAAGATCCAGCGCATCGCCAAGGTTATAGGGCAGATCCGTTTCCGACATATAGGCGTCACCCGTGCATTCGGGGCCGGGTGGACGGGTCTCAATCAGGCCAAGATAACCACAGGCAAGACTGGCTGCGAGGCCAAGATAGGGGTTGCAATCCATCCCGGCCAGCCGGTTTTCAATGCGCCGCGCCTCGGGTGTCGCAATCGGAATGCGCAATCCTGTGGTACGGTTGTCACGACCCCATTCAAGATTGATCGGTGCCGCGAAATCGGGAACGTAGCGGCGGTAACTGTTGACATAGGGCGCAAGCAGGGCCACCGCCCCGGGAAGATGGTTCTGCAGCCCGGCAATGAAATGCAGAAATGCATCGGTTTCCTGCCCATCCCGATCTGCAAAGATATTATGGCCGGTTTTACTGTCGGCAACGGAATGGTGGATATGCATCGCGCTGCCCGGCTCACCCTCGATGGGTTTGGCCATGAAGGTGGCAAAACAGTCATGGCGCAGGGCCGCCTCACGGATCAGCCGCTTGAAAAAGAAGATTTCATCTGCAAGTCGGACAGGATCGCCATGGGCAAGGTTGATTTCCACCTGTCCCGCCCCGCCTTCCTGCACGATGCCGTCGATTTCAAAACCCTGGGCTTCCGCAAAGTCATAGATATCGTCAATCACCTTGCCATATTCATCCACTGCAGAAAGGGAATAAGCCTGTCGTGCGGCGGCGCGACGGCCTGAACGGCCCATGGGGGGGATGATCGGCTGATTCGGGTCAATATTCCGGGCAACGAGGAAGAATTCCATCTCTGGGGCCACAATGGGTGTCCAGCCCCGCGCATTATAGAGATCCACCACCCGCCGCAGCACATTGCGTGGCGCGGTCGGAATGGGCGCGCCGTGCTGGTCGAAAGCGTCATGGATAACCTGCAGCGTGATATCTGCAGTCCAGGGTGCGGCAGTGGTGGTGGAATAATCCGGTTGCAGGATCATGTCAGGTTCAGTGAAAAGCCCTGCGGGATTATCGGCCCATTCCCCTGTAATTGTCTGCAAAAAGATGGAATTGGGCAGGAAATAATTCTGCTGGCGCGCGAATTTCGAAGCGGGCATCGCCTTGCCCCGTGCCACCCCGGCAATATCGGCAATGATACATTCGATCTCATCAAGACGACGACCGGCGATATAGTCCCTTGCCGCCTCCGGGATCCGATCCGTCCAGTCAGCCACGATGGGCCTCATGGTATTTTGCAGGCCTTCTTTTCATTTGTACCCGGCGCCTTTTTGCGCCTGCATGAAAGAAATCACCGATCTGGCAGGCGACGGACTCGTTGGAAAGCGGATCGGAAAGTCGTGCGCGCGCGGTCGCCATCAGGTCATCTGGAACAATTCCTTCCCCCCGCGTTCGCATCAGCCCCTCGATGAAATCAGGCTGGAATTCGGGATGGGCTTGCAGGCTGAACATCCGTTCATCGTAAAGCAATGCCGCGTTTTCGCAAAACCCGCTATGCCCCACGACCCTGGCGCCTTCGGGTATGCGCGTGACCTGATCCTGATGCCAGGCGTTGAGCGTCACCTTTTCGCCCTGCAAATCGTAATCCGTTGCCCCGATGGACCAGCCCCTGCCGAATTTTTCCACCTTGCCGCCCATGGCCTGGGCGATGATCTGATGGCCAAAGCAGATCCCGACAACCGGCACGTCTTGGTCATAGGCTTCGCGGATGAAGGATTCCAGCGGTGTGATGAAACGATGATCTTCATAGGCCCCATGGCGCGATCCGGTGATAAGCCAGCCATCGGCATCCGCGACATCGGCGGGAAAATCCATCAATTCGACATTCCAGGTGCGAAAGGTAAAGCCTTGTCCATCCAGAAGCTTTTCGAACATGGCAGGGTAATCCCCCAAATTCCAGCGCAGATCGTCTGGGGCGGCGCCGGTTTGCAAGATACCAATTAACATCGGAAACCCATTGCTTCGGGAGGCTACAGGATACGCCCGCCCCGAAGCGGCAGCAAGGGGCGTTGAGAGCCGCCAGTCATACCGTATCGAGGTAAAGCTCCACCTGTTCTTCGGGGCTGAGTTCGGCAAGGTAATGCATCTCCTGCCGCTTGGTCATCACCAGATTGCGGATCAGTTCCGCACTGAAGATACGCGCCATGATCGGGGATTTTTCAAAGGCATCTATTGCCGCATCCCAGCTTGTGGGGATCGTGGCGAGCCCCTGCATCGCATAGGCATTCCCGGTGACAGGGGCGGGGGGATCCTCCTCTTCCTCGATCCCGATCAGAGCGGCCCCCAGGATCACGGCCAGCATCAGATAGGGGTTCACATCCCCCCCCGCGACACGGTGTTCAATTCGTCGGGCCGAGGGGCTTCCGGCAGGTATACGGATCGCGGCGGTACGGTTTTCATAGCCCCAGCAGATATTGATCGGTGCATGGGCTTCCGGCACCAACCGGTCGTAACTGTTGGCGTGGGGTGCAAAAAGCAGCGTCGAATCCGCCATCGCCCTGAGGCATCCCGCCACGGCGTGGCGCAACGCCGCCGTGCCCTTTGGCCCGCCGCTGTCAAAGATATTGCTGCCGGTGCCGTCGAGGACGGAAAAATGTGTATGCAGGCCCGAGCCTGAATATTCCGCATAGGGCTTGGCCATGAAGGAGGCCGCAAAGCCATGTCGTCGCGCAAGCCCCTTGACCAGCATCTTGAAGAACCAGGCATCATCGGCAGCGCGCAGCGGATCCGCATCATGCATGAGATTGACTTCGAACTGCCCCAGTCCGGCCTCGGATGTCGTGGTGTCGGCGGGAATATCCATTTCCTCACAGGCATCATAGAGATCGGTGAAAAACGCATCGAAAGCGTCCAATGCCCGGATTGACAATGTCTCCGCCGCCTTGCGGCGCTTGGCGGATCGTGGGGAAAGCGGTACCTGCAGGGTCTTGCCGCTATCGTCGATCAGAAAAAATTCCAGTTCCATCGCCACGACCGGCACCAACCCCCTGTTGCGATAACCCGCCACCACCTGCGCCAGCGCATGACGCGGATCGCCTTCATAGGGTTTGCCATTTTCGCGAAACATCCAGATTGGCAACAATGCCGTAGGCGCCTCCAGCCAGGGCATGGGCAGAAAGCCGCGTTCGGTGGGTTTCAGCGTACCATCCTGATCGCCTTCCTCGAAAACCAGCGGGCTGTCGTCGATATCTTCCCCCCAGATATCGAGATTAAGAACCGAAAAGGGAAATCTGGTACCATCCTTCACGACCTTGTCGGCAAAACGCGCAGGCACCCGTTTGCCCCTCGCCTGTCCATTGAGATCCGCCGCCGCCACGCGAATGGTGCGGACCTCGGGATGTTTGCGCAGCCAGTCTTTCATGCCTCACCTGATGATTTGCGGGCGGATCTTCATCTTCCCGCGCAAATTATCCGGCAGATGCCGGTTCAGCCGCTTGTTGACCCGTCCGAAGACCCAGATCAGTACGAGCGTCAGCAAAATGAAATAAAAGCCGACGATCGGGTAGGGAATGAAGGGGTTGAAAGTCTTGTCGGCAAAATAATCCGCGTAATAAAGCGCATCACCACGTTGTTGGAAAGCGGGAAAACCGGAAAAGAAGACAAGCGTCGTGGCATGAAAAAGGAAGATGGCCTCATTGGTATAGGAAGGCCATGCCAGCCGCAGCATGGTGGGCCATTGCACGCGGCGGAACTTTGCCCATCCCGTCAACCCATAGGCCTCCGCCGCCTCCAGATCCCCCTTTGGGATGGACCTGAGCGCCCCGTGAAAAATCTCGGCCGAATAGGCGGCGGTATTGAGGAAAAGCACGATCAGCCCGCCCGCCCAGGCCTTGGTAAGCCAGCTTGTCTGGACGGTAAGGCCCAGAATTTCGATCCCCGCGCGGGGCAGCATCACAAGCGCCTGATAGGCCAGGAAGAACTGGATGAAGAGGGGCGATCCCCGAAAGATGAAGATAAACCATTCGGCGGGTTTGCGGATCCAGGGGCTGGCTGCGGATTTCGCCAGAGCGATGCCATTGGCAAGCACAAATCCGACAAGAAGGGCGAGGATCCCGAAATAGATATTCCAGATCAATCCAGACCCGATCAGTGTGAACTCTTGGCAAAGCGTGAAATCCGTGCGGGGCAGCAGCCTCTCACCGATGCCGATGGAACGCAGGCCATAGGCCTGGATCGTTTCCCAGCAACTCATGCGGCAGCCCGCCTTTGCGCCTCGCCCGCAGCCGTGGCCTGTCCATGGCTGAGCCGTTTCTGAAGCCTCTCCAGCACCATTTCGGAAAGTTTGGTCATCAGAAGGTAAAAGACCATCAAGGCAAGGAAATACCACAATCGCCAGTCGGGATGAGGATAGGCATAGGCGGATGTCTTCGTTCCGCCGAGTTCCCGCGCCCAATAGACGATATCCTGTACCCCGAGCAGAAACAGAAGCGGCGTCGCCTTGAGCAGGATCATCCATATATTGGATAGCCCCGGCAGGGCATAGACCCACATCTGCGGCATCAGCACCCGCCGGAACACCTGTCGGGATGTCATTCCATAGGCCTCCGCCGTTTCAAGCTGCGCGCGCGGCACTGCCTGCATCGCGCCCGTCAGCACATTGGAAACGAAGGCCCCGAAGACCAGCGCGAAGGTCAGTACGGCAAGCGTTGCGCCATAAAGGGCATGGACATCCTGCGCCGCATTGCCCGGCGGCACCTTCGCGGCGGGACAGACCCGGAATTCCAGCCCCTGGCGGATTGGTTCACTCCAGTCCGGGCAACGGACCTGGTGCATGACCCATTCGATCCCCTGATCCAGGGCAACCACGAAGAAAAGGAAAAAGACGATATCGGGCACCCCGCGCACCATCGCGGTATAGCCTTTGCCAAGGATCCTGAGCGGCCAGAAAGGCGACCGTGCGGCCATCGCCCCGCCAAGCCCGAACAGCAATGCCGAAGGGGCAGTCACCGCCAGAAGCACCAGAACCGTCAGGAAAGACCAGTAGAAATCAATATGCTTGCCCGTGGTCAGGTAGCATGAAAGCCAGGTGAAGCCTTCCTGGGTCGATGGATCTGTGCAATATTCGAACATCGTGGATAACGGGCGCCTTTGGTGGCGCCCGCTTGTTTTCGGATCAGAAGGTCAGCGCATCTTCGCCGAACCATTTCTTGATCATTTCGTTCAGGCTGCCATCGGCCTTCATTGCCGCGATGGCGTCGTTGAACTTTGCCTTCAATTCAGTATCGGATTCGCGCAATCCGACCCCGATACCGTCACCGATCATCACATCCGCATCCAGCAGAATCAGGTCCCCCCCGGATTCCTCCGCCATCGGCGCGACATAATCCTTATCGCCGAAAACGGCATCGGCCTCCCCATTGCGTACTGCCGCGATGGTTTCATCGGGTGTTGCGAATTCCAGCAATGTCGCCCCGCTTTCGGCGACATAGGCCGCCTGAAGCGTCCCCGTTTGCGCCGCAACGACACCGCCCTTGATATCGACATCGGTAGAAAGCGCCAGATAGGCACTTGGCGCAGGGGGCAGGTAGTTTTCCGTGAAATCGATGACAGAATCACGTTCCTCGGTGATCCCCATACCGGCCATGATCGTGTCAAAATTACCCGATTGCAGGTTCGGAATGATTGAATCCCAATCATTGGTGACCCATTCACAGGTCAATTCCGCCATTTCACAAAGCTTGTCGCCCAGTTCGCGTTCAAACCCGTCCACTTCGCCCGCATCATTGATGAAGTTGTAGGGAGGGTAGGCCCCCTCGGTTCCCATGCGCACGGTCTGCGCCAGCCCGGCACCGGCGGTAAGGGCCAGAAGGGCGGTCGTCAGGATAAGTCTTTTCATTTTTTACTCCCTTGGTTGGTCAGGCCGTGGCGGACAGGAAACCGCGCAGCCTTTCGCTGCGAGGGGTTCCGAACAGGTCCGCCGGCGGTCCTTCTTCTTCGGTCTTGCCCTGATGGAGAAAGACCACATGGTCGGAGACATCGGCCGCAAGCCGCATGTCATGGGTGACAAGGATCATCGTGCGCCCCTCTTCGGCAAGCTGCTTGATGACCTTGACGACTTCCTGTTCCAGTTCCGGGTCAAGCGCCGAAGTGGGTTCATCCAGCAGCAATGCCCGCGGTTCCATGCAAAGGGCGCGGGCAATTGCCGCGCGTTGTTGCTGCCCACCTGAAAGCTGCGCGGGCCAGACATCGCATTTATCCCCGATCCCGACCTTGGCGAGACAATCGCGCGCCCTGGCTTCAACCTCTTTCGGATCATGTTTTAATACGGTGATCGGCGCTTCCATCACATTTTGCAGGATGGTCATATGGGCCCAGAGGTTGAATTGCTGGAACACCATCGAAAGATTGGTGCGTATCCGTGTGACCTGCGTACGATCGGCCGGGTGGCGCACTGCCCCCTCACCGCGCCAGCGGACGGCCTCGCCTTCAAACAGGATCTCGCCGTGCTGGCTGTCTTCAAGCAGATTGCAGCAGCGCAACAGGGTCGACTTGCCCGAACCCGATGAACCGATCAGAGAAATCACATGGCCTTTCGGGGCGGTCATGTCGATGCCCTTGAGCACGTCGAGCGATCCATAGCTCTTGTGCAGGTTCCGGATTTCAATCACCGGGGTTTGGGAATTTGAAGATAAGGCGGCAGACACAGTTGTTTTGAATTGCAGAAGGGCTGATGTGGAGTAGGGCGCATAATTCGCATCAATGCAACGCAATTTTATGCGCGCCGTCGCGTCATCCCCGCGCGGAATGGATACCTAAAGGACGGGTCGTTATGAAAAATCGTCACGATTCATGCGCGGGTTGCGCGTTGCCGGGCTTCGGCCGAATCGCGGTCACTGAGCCCCAGAAGACTGGAAACCAGCCGCATGATCTGATCTTCATTGTCGTCACGATGGTCATCCGTCAGCACGACGGACCACATTGCCTCCAGCAACCCTGCGCGCGCTTCCAGCGGCACGGCTTCCTTCAGCGCGCGGGTGAAACGCACGGTGTCGGGCGCCTTGGCCTCCAGCGTTTCGGCCTCGGCGCGCAGGTTTCCGGCTGCTTCGGAGGAAAGGGCGTAGCGATGCGCCAGGACGGCATCGATTCGCGCAATCTCAAGCGGGGCATAGTCGCCATCCGCCCGTGCCAGGCGAACCAGAAGCGCCGCAAGCGCCAAGCGGGCTTCGGTTTCGGGCAGGGGTGATGGGGCAGGACCCGCGAGGCGGCGTAACAGAGCATCAAACATGGGTCTTGATATAGCCCCTGTCCCCGATCAGGCCAATCACGAAATCCTATGTTCACGACATGGTTTACGGTTCGCGTTTACGGTTCGTTAACCCTTTCATGCTCATGATTCTCTCTGGCCCGGATCGGGACGTGGCGGAGAATTGGCAATGATGGCGGACAACGTGGCGCAGGATGGATGTTTCGCAGCTGCAGAGCGGCTGGCACGTTTGCGGCTGATCCGGTCGCGCCGGATTGGCCCTGTCACGTTTCATGGGTTGATTGCCGAATATGAAAGTGCCGAAGCCGCGTTGGAGGCCTTGCCCCGGATTGCCAGCACCGGCAGCGGCAACGGGTATGATCCGTGCCCCGCTGCGGTGGCACAGGCGGAAATGACGGCAGGGGAAAAGGCCGGGGCAAGGTTGATCCTGCATGGGGAGGCGGATTACCCCGCCGCGTTGGCCGGGCTTGCGGATGCGCCACCGGTTCTTTGGGTGCTTGGCGATGCGGGACTGCTGCAACGGCCGATCGTTGCCGTGGTCGGGGCGCGCAATGCCTCCTCCCTTGGGCAGCGAATGGCGCGGCGGCTTGCGGAAACGCTGGGTGAGGCGGGGCTGGTCATTGCCTCGGGCCTTGCACGCGGGATCGATGCGGCAGCCCATGCGGCGGCTTTGCCGCTTGGGACTGTGGCGGTGCAGGCGGGTGGGGTGGATGTGGTCTATCCGCTGGAAAACGCGGGATTGGCCGAACGGATCGCGACGGAGGGCTGCCGAATATCCGAACACCCCCCGGGGCAGGAGGCCTTTGCCCGGCATTTTCCGCTGCGCAACCGGATCATCACCGGGCTTTCCCGTGCGGTTGTGGTGGTTGAGGCGGCCGCGCGATCCGGCAGCCTGATCACCGCGAAGCTTGCACTTGAACAGGGGCGGGAGGTGATGGCCGTTCCCGGACACCCCTTCGATGCGCGTTCAGCAGGGTGCAATCAGTTGATTCGCGAAGGCGCGCTGCTGGTTCGTGGATCTTCCGATGTCATGGACGCCCTGGGGGCGACGCTTCGTGAACTGCCGCGGCCTGCGATGCGCCCCGCCATGAAGGCGCAGCATGATCCGATGGCCCTGCAAGGCCCCACGCCACCGCAGCGCCCACTTTCCGAAATGGCCTCCCTGCATGGGGAAATCCTGGCGCGGCTCGGCTCAAGCCCCCTGGCGGAAGATCAACTGATCCGGGACCTGGCTCTTCCTCCCGCCAGTGTCGCACCCGAACTCATCACGCTTGAGCTTGAGGGCAAGATCCAGCGCCAGGCAGGGGGGCTGCTGTCCCGTCTGGCCTGAAGGTTTCGTGTCGTGCTGCGCGGCCATCAGGTGTCCCGGGCGTGATCGCTTTGTCACCCTCCATTGACATTCCCGTAACAACGCCCACATTTTGCGCCGCGTCCGGAACGAGGGCTGAAAGAGGTTTTCATGGCTGTAGTTGTTGTCGAATCGCCTGCCAAGGCCAAGACCATCAACAAATATCTGGGCGCCGATTACACGGTGCTCGCATCCTACGGCCATGTCCGCGACTTGCCGCCCAAGAACGGATCCGTCGATCCCGACGACGATTTCGCGATGAAATGGGAAGTGGCAAGCGACAGCAAGAAACATGTTCGCGCCATAGCCGAGGCCCTGAAAAGCGATAATGAACTGATCCTTGCCACCGACCCCGATCGTGAGGGGGAGGCGATTTCCTGGCATTTGCAAGAGGCCCTTGCCACATCGATCAGGAAGGGTGCAAAGGTCAGCCGGGTCACCTTCAACGCCATTACCAAATCCGCCGTGGCGGAAGCGATGAAATCCCCGCGCGATGTCGATCGTCCGTTGGTGGAGGCCTATCTGGCCCGCCGCGCCCTAGACTATCTGGTGGGTTTCACATTGTCGCCGGTACTGTGGAGAAAGCTCCCCGGGGCAAGGTCGGCAGGGCGGGTGCAATCCGTCTGCCTGCGGCTGGTGGTGGAACGCGAGATGGAAATCGAGGCCTTCCGCGCCCGAGAATACTGGAGTGTGGGTGCCTTGCTGACATCCGCGCGGGGGCAGGAGTTTTCGGCGCGCCTTGTCTCCCTGGCCGGCAAGAAGCTCGACAAGTTCGATATCGCGACAGCAGAGGCTGCGGAACTTGCGGTCCAGGCGGTCACTTCACGCGATCTGTCGGTAAAGGCGGTTGAGGCGAAACCCGGATCCCGTAACCCTTCGGCACCTTTCATGACCTCAACCCTGCAACAGGAGGCAAGTCGCAAGTTCGGGATGGGGGCCAAGCAATGCATGAGCGCGGCGCAGCGACTTTATGAAGCGGGCTACATCACCTATATGCGGACCGACGGGATTGATATGGCGCCAGAGGCGATCCAATCCGCGCGTGCCCAGATCGCGGCACAGTTCGGCCAAGGATATGTTCCTGAAAAACCTCGTATCTACAAGAACAAGGCGAAAAATGCTCAGGAAGCACATGAATGTATTCGTCCGACCGATCTGGCCATCGCGCCCAATGTGCTGCGCCTGACGGACAGCGATCAGCGCAGGCTGTACGAACTGATCTGGAAACGGACCATCGCCAGTCAGATGGCGGCCGCGCGACTGGAACGAACCACGGTGGATATCATCAGCCAGGATGGTCAGGTCGGGTTGCGGGCAACCGGACAGGTCGTGCTTTTCGACGGGTTCCTCAAGGTCTATGAGGAAGGCCGCGACGAAGAGGAGGAAGATGCCGCACGTCTGCCCCAGATCAACCAGGGCGAGGCCGTTGGCAAAAACGCGATTAAGCCGGAACAGCATTTCACCCAACCGCCACCTCGTTATACGGAGGCAAGCCTGGTGAAACGCATGGAGGAGCTGGGTATCGGCCGCCCCTCCACCTATGCCTCGATCCTGACGACGCTGGTGGATCGCGACTATGTCCGCAAGGAAAAGAACCGCCTTATTCCCGAAGACAAGGGACGCCTTGTTACCGCCTTCCTGTCGAATTTCTTCCGCCGCTATGTCGGCTATGATTTCACCGCCGATCTGGAAACCCAGCTGGATGAGGTTTCCGCAGGGGATCGTGACTACAAGGAGGTTCTTGGCCGGTTCTGGCGTGATTTTTCTGCTGCCGTGGCGGAAACGGCGGATTTGCGCATCGGCGAGGTGCTGGACAAACTGGATGACTTCCTCGCCCCGCATCTTTATCCGCCACGCGCAGATGGCAGTGATCCGCGGATCTGCCCGCTTTGCGGCAATGGGCGGCTGCATCTGAAAACGGCCCGTTCGGGCGGGGCCTTCATCGGTTGCGGCAACTATCCCGAATGCCGTTACACACGGCCGATTTCCGTTCCCGGCGGGGATGAAGGCGCGGTGATATCACCGGATGGCCAGGTTTTGGGGCAGGATGAAAACGGGGTTGATATCAGCCTGCGCACGGGACGCTTCGGCCCCTATGTGCAACGCGGCGAAGCAAGCGAGGAAGTTCCGAAACCTCCGCGCGCAAGCTTGCCCAAGGGTTGGTTGCCCGAAGAAATCACGCTTGAACGCGCCCTGCTGCTGTTGAGCCTGCCGCGCCCGGTAGGCCCGCACCCCGATAACGGGGAAATCGTGGAGGCCGGGATCGGCCGCTATGGCCCCTATGTCAAACATGGCCGCATCTACGCAAATCTGCCCGAGGTGGAGGAAGTTTTCACCATTGGCATGAACCGCGCGGTGGAGGTTCTGGCCCAGAAGGCAAGTCGCACCCGCGCCCCTGCGGAGCCAATCAAGACCCTGGGCGAGCATCCCGACGGAGGTGTGATCGCGGTCATGCCGGGGCGGTACGGCCCCTATGTGAAATGGGCAAAGATCAACGCCACCATCCCCAAGGAGATCGCACCGGAGGATCTGAGCCTTGACGAGGCGATGACCCTGATTGCCGAAAAAGCGGCCAAGGGGGGAAAGAAGAAAGCGGCGGGCAAGAAATCCGCGAAGAAAACAACGCGGAAAACCACCACCAAAAAGGCTGCCAGCAAGAAGAATGCACCCAAGGCCGCAGAATAGCGGCCGGGCAATTCCTTGTTTGCGACGGTCAGGATTGTGCCTTGCCCTCCGGGGGAATATTGGCGGGTTCCGGGTTTGTTTTTCCTGCGTCTGACGGGTTTCCGGGTTGATCTGTCCGGGGGGCCTGTCCTGCCGTCACCGTTCCCGGTAATTCCAGTTTCAAACCGCGTTTTGCCGCGTTTTCCAGGACGGCGGAATGGACTGCGGCATTCCGGCGCATCAGTTCAAGAAAACGCGCCTCATCCAGTGCAAGCAATGTGCAATGGGTGATTGCCGTCGCCTGTATCCGACGATGGCTACGGGGAATGAGCGACAGGTAGCCGAACATTTCCCCCCTGCCGAGGCGGCTCTTTTGCCCCGCAGTGACGGTTTCCACTGCGCCGGAGGCAATGAACCAGACCCGCCGCTGCCGTTCATCGCGACGCAGGATCACATCGCCCGGTCCGGCATAGACGGTACGCAGCCGCCGTGCCAGCTTATGACGCGGACCTTCCTCCATATCGGCAAAAAGCGGGAAAAGCCGCACGAGTTCCGCCTTCTGCATTGCCAGATCAAGACGGGGCCGGTCCGAAAGCCGTTTGCGGCGTTCAGAGATCTGTGCGGCCAGCATTGAACGGAGCTCCGGCCCGATCAATCCGTCATCGACAAGCTGATCATATTCGCGGTCTTCCAGTTGCAACGTGGTGCGACGGATCAGACGACGCTCCATCTCATCGGCATAGCCGGGATATTGCAGCCGCAGCCCGTCAAGTTCCTTTTCAACCTCCTCCTGCCGTCGCTGGACCAGTTCATGCAGGAGGTCGGCCACCCTGCGGCCATGGATACGCAGGATCCTGTAATTGATGAAATCATGCAGTTGCGGCAGGATCAGTCCGACGGTGACGATGATTTCAAACCTGTCCTCATTGAGCCGCGAAAGCCTGCGCGACAGATGCAGCCGGTTATGCATCCATTCCGCAATGCGCAGCGCCAGGTTTCCCGAAATTGCGCGCCGCGCGGTGGTGCGATAGCCGCTTCGCCCACCTGCCCGCGTTGCCTCAATCAGGCGATCCGCATCGGTCAACAGTTTTTCCGCCATCCGGGCGGGGATGACCTGATCACGGAAGATCTGGAGGATCAGTTCACGTTCCTGCCCGGCCAGCGCCACAAGGCCCAGCGTAATCCGGTCGCGGTCAGGGATTTCATTTTCCACGTCGGCCTTGTCGACGGCCTCATCAAGGCGATTTGCGAACCGTTTTGCCTCATCGCGGACGATTTCGCGCGACAGGCCGAAATCCCGTGCGGTTTCGGCAACCTGTTCACGTACCGTTTGCAGGGCCACCGCCACAACCTGCCGCGACAATGCCATATCAAGGCGCGACAGTTTATCAAGGCCAAGCCTGTGGATCACACTGCGCAGGGTTGTTCCCTGTGCAATCAACGTGAAAAGCGTGAAACCGGTCGCCACGATACCGACATGGCGCTTCACCTCGGGGGAGACAAGAAGGCTTTCGGTGACGGCCAGGGCCAGGGCAAGCGTAACCGCCCCACGCAATCCGCCCCAGAGGATTGCCACGCGATAGGGGCGTTCCACCCTTGGCGAAAGGCGCAGGGTGGACAATAGCGGTAACAGCCCGAACAGGATAACCGCACGGGCAACCAGCGCGGCGATGGCCGTTACGCCGATCAGCACGAAATCCCTGGGGTTCAGGTCGGCCATCAGCCGGGGGATCAGGATTGCCGCCAGAACGAAAATTAACCCGCCAGCCCAATAGGCAAGAAGATCCCATGTGTCGCGCAGCTTGACCGTCGCGGGCGGGGACATGTTTCCGGCGGCCAGCAGATTCACGGTCAGCCCCCCGGCCACCACCGCAACAACACCCGAAACGCCGATCTGTTCGGCCAGGATATAGGAAAAATAGGGCAGGGCGATGGTTACCGAAATTTGCCCAAGCGGGAATTCCACCAATCGCTTGACCACCCAGAGCGTCAGCAGCGCCAGAACCCAGCCCAGGGCCGCCCCCCCCAGAAGCAACCCCGGAAAGGCCATCAGCGCCTCACCGGTGGAAGGGTCTTCCACCCCCATGGAAGAAAGCCCCAGGAAAAGACCGAACAGTGCGATTGCCGCCGCATCATTGAGCAGGCTTTCCCCCTCAACAATCCGTGCCAGCCGTTGCGGTGCCGGGGTGGACCGGAAGATGGAAACGACAGCGGAAGGATCAGTGGTGGAAACAATGGCGCCGATCAAAAGGCAGGCCGTCAGGGGCATTCCCGCCAGCGGGAAAAGCGCATAGCCGACAAAGACGGTGGCCACCACAACGGCAAGGACGGCAAGCGTCAGGATTGGGACCCAGTCATCGATCATCCGGCGCAGGTCAAGCGACAGCGTGACCTGAAAAATCAAGGTCGGCAGAAAGATGTAAAGGAATATGTTCGACCGGATCGGCAGGTTCAGGATTGCCAGGGCTGCCGGGTTCAGCGCATCTGTCAGATCGGTGCGCCAGAAAAAGGCCGCCCCCGCACCAATGGCGATCCCCATCAGGGCCAGAATCACCGTCTGCGGCACCTTCAACCATTGTGCCAGGGGTTCACTGAGGCCGATCAGGACAAAGAAGGCGGCAAAGACTGTCAGCAGAACGATCAGATCCATGCACCGGCCCCATAGCGTTTCGCGGTTCCCCGAAGCATCGCGGATCCGGAAACGATGTGCCTGACCGGCTCATTCCGCCCCGAAAGGACGCGGATTTCCTTGATGCTGCTGCGAAATTCTTAGCCCCGGAATGCCCGGACGACCAGAGCCCTTGCGATCACCTTATGTGACGGGCCGTAACCTTTTGCCATGGCCATGAAGGGGGAGGTGCCGCTATTTCATGCGGCGCCTCCGATATGGGAAATGTCAGATCAGCTTGCCCATCGCAACGGCAGTATCGGCCATGCGGTTGGAAAAGCCCCATTCATTGTCATACCAGCTCAGGATACGAACCATATTGCCATCCATGACCTTGGTCTGATCGAGATGAAAGATCGAACTATGCGGATCATGGTTGAAATCGGAGGAGACATTGGGTTGGTCAGTGATACCCAGGATGCCCTTCAATTTGCCTGCAGCCGCTTTCGTTACCGCTTCGTTCACCTCTTCAACGCTGGTTTCGCGTGCAGCTTCGAAAACCAGATCGACAACCGAGACATTGGGGGTCGGAACACGGATTGCGACGCCATCAAGCTTGCCCTGAAGTTCCGGCAGAACGAGCCCGACGGCCTTGGCTGCACCCGTGGAGGTCGGGATCATGCTCAACGCAGCGCCACGGGCGCGATAAAGATCCTTATGCATCGTATCCAGCGTTGGTTGATCGCCGGTATAGGAATGGATCGTGGTCATGAAGCCCTTGCTGATACCAATGGCATCGTTCAGCACCTTCGCGACCGGGCTAAGGCAGTTCGTCGTGCAGGAAGCGTTGGAAACAACGAGGTCATCGCCGGTCAACGTGTCATGGTTCACGCCATAGACGATGGTCTTGTCCGCACCCGAGGAAGGGGCGGAGACGAGTACCCGGCTCGACCCGTTTTCAAGGTGAATCGCCGCCTTGTCGCGCGCGGTGAAGATACCGGTGCATTCCAGCACGATATCGACATGGCCCCAGGGCAGTTCCGCAGGGTTGCGAATTGCGCTTACGTCAATCGGGCCACGACCGACATCGATCGATTTTTCCGTTGTGGTTACCGTTGCGGGAAACCGCCCGTGAACCGAATCGAACCGCAGCAGATGGGCATTGGTTTCCACCGGTCCCAGATCGTTGATGGCCACGACCTCAATATCGGTCCGGCCCGATTCGATGATGGCACGCAGGACATTACGGCCGATCCGGCCAAATCCGTTAATCGCAACTTTGACGGTCATGCAAGGCTCCTCTCTTTACGGGCGGTTCTGAAAACCGGCCCGCCGCTAGCGCTAACATCGCGAAATACGCGAAGAAATCAAGCACAGCATAGCGCCATTCAGCGCCAGAAGGCCAAATATTCGATGAATACGGCAAATTTCCGCATCAGGAAGAGGGACGTCGCCCCGTCATTGAACAGATGATCCCCAACTATGGCCACCAGGATCAGCAGCCCGAAGATAAGGGCAAACCTGTTGCTCATCGCGCTCCTTACTGAAGGAGCCGCCCCATTGCCCCGGCCACATCGGCCATACGGCAGGAAAAGCCCCATTCATTGTCATACCATGCCAGCACCCGGACCGAACGGCCCACGACCTTGGTCTGGTCCGGCGCAAAGATAGAGGAATGGGGCGTGTGATTGAAGTCAATGGAGACTTTCGGCTCATCATCATAGGCCATGACCATGCCCATATAGCCCGAAGCCGCCTCGCGCACGATTTCGTTGACCTCCTGTTCCGTTACCGATTTTTCGGCAATGAAGGTAAGATCCACGGCGGAAACATTGGGGGTCGGAACCCGGATTGCACTACCATCAAGCTTGCCCTTGAGTTCGGGCAGGACCTCCCCCAGGGCGCGGGCCGCACCGGTTGAGGTGGGGATCATCGCCATGGCCGCAGAACGCGCGCGGTAAAGGTCACCATGACGCCGGTCAAGCGTTGGCTGATCGCCGGTATAGGAATGGATCGTGGTCATGATCCCGCTTTCGATCCCGATTGCGTCATTCAGCACCTTGGCCAGGGGCGCCAGGCAATTTGTCGTGCAACTTCCGTTGGATACGACCTGATGCTCAGATTTCAAAGCACGGTGGTTCACCCCGTAGACAACCGTCTTGTCCACGTTCCTGGCAGGGGCCGAAACCAGCACCCGCTTGGCCCCCCGGCCCAGATGTACCGCAGCCTTGTCGCGTTCGTTGAATTTCCCCGTGCATTCAAGCACGACATCGACGCCATCCCAATCCAGGGTTTCGGGATCGTAGCTCGACATCACGCGGATCGGTCCGCGCCCGAGGTCAAGGCTGTTGCCCGATACCCGAACCGTTCCGGCAAAGCGGCCATGGACCGAATCGTATTTCAGAAGATGGGCGTTGGTTTCGATAGGGCCGGTCGCATTGATCGCCACCACCTGAACATCGTTGCGCGCACTTTCGGCGATATGGGCCAGGGTACAGCGGCCAATCCGGCCAAATCCATTGATGCCAACGGTAATCGTCATAAAATATCTCCCAATGCAGTATTGCGCGGGTCTTACACAGGTTTTCCCCTTTTTCAAAGGTCGAAAACAACATGTTTTCAGCATGTTAACGCAAACATTCAATGTTAGCGTCAACATGTGTGATCCCTCCGGCAGCCAATTTGCGGCAAGCGCCGAAATTTGCGTGGTGCAGGTGGCTTGGCCTCGGCTTGTCTCTCGGGTATCACCGGGATTGCGGGCAGTGAACAGGTGACATGTGAGCGGACTTCTTGCGCTTCTCGATGATGTGGCGGCCATTGCCAAGATGGCGGCGGCTTCGGTGGATGATATCGCCGCAGCAGCAGCCAAGGCCGGGTCCAAGGCCGCCGGTGTGGTGATTGATGACGCGGCCGTCACCCCGAAATATGTGACCGGGCTCGATGCCAGCCGTGAATTGCCGATCATCGGGCGCATCGCTATTGGTTCGGTGAAAAACAAGCTGATCCTGCTTTTGCCGGGGCTTCTGGCGCTCAATTATTTCCTGCCTCAGGCGATTACACCGCTTCTGATGCTCGGCGGCGGTTATCTGTGTTTTGAAGGGGCTGAAAAGATATTCCATGTGCTGGCCCCACATGCCGATGCGGAGGTCGAAAAGGACCTGTCTCCGCGCGATCCCGCGCATCTGGAAGAAGAAAGGGTCGCAGGCGCGATCAAGACCGATTTTATCCTTTCGGCCGAAATCATGACGATTTCACTGGCGGCCATCCCTGAAACGAACCTCGTGACAGAGGCGATTACGCTTGGCGTGGTGGGGATTTTCATCACCGTCGCCGTATATGGCAGTGTCGCGTTAATCGTGAAGATGGATGATATCGGACTGCATCTTGCCGGTAAGCCGAATGTGGCGGTCCTGCGTGCCTTCGGGCGCGGGCTTGTGGCTTTCATGCCGGTCTTCCTCAAGCTGCTTTCCATTGTCGGAACGGCGGCGATGCTCTGGGTTGGCGGCTCGATCATAATTCACGGGCTTGAAGTGCTCGGATGGTCCTGGCTTGGCCATGCCATTGAAGGTGTGGCCACGACCGTCGGTCATGGCCTGCCGCACGTTCAGGGGCTGGCCGAATGGCTGGCAAAGGCGGTCATGGACGGGATTTTCGGCTTTGCGCTGGGGCTCTTGCTGATCCCTGTTGCAACCCGCATCATCGGCCCGTTGATCGGCGCCGTTACGGGCAGGAAAACCACGCATTAAAGGGAAAGCTGCCTTATCGGCCCTTCCAGATCCAGCCCCCGCCCAGTACCCGGCTTGACCCGGTTTCGTAAAACACGCAGGCCTGCCCCGGTGAGACGCCTTCTTCGGGGTTCAGCAGTTCCACCATGGCCTCACCATCAGAAAGCGGGCGCAGGATTGCTTCGCGGGGGGGGCGGGTGGAACGCACCTTGACGGAAACCGGCCATTCGGCGCACGCGTTCAACGGCGTATCGCCCAGCCAGTTGATTTCCCGCAAGGGGACAGAACGGGTGGAAAGCGCGGTTTTCGGCCCCACCACCACCCGTTTCGTGTCCGGGTCGAGCTTTACCACATAGATCGGATCCTCCAGCCCGCCGATCCCCAATCCCTTGCGTTGCCCAATCGTGTAATGGATGACACCTCGATGTTCGCCCAGAACATTGCCATCCATATCCACAATCTCACCGGGATCCGCCGCGCCGGGGCGCAGTTTTTCAATGACGGCGGCATAGTTTCCGTTCGGCACGAAACAGATATCCTGACTGTCGGGTTTATCGGCCACAGACAGGCCGTATTTTGCCGCCAGGGCACGGGTTTCCGCCTTGGATTCCAGATGTCCCAGCGGAAAGCGCAGATAGGAAAGCTGCTGGGCCGTGGTGGAGAACAGAAAATAGCTTTGATCACGGGCAGGGTCTGCTGCCTGATGAAGCTCCGGCCCCGCCACACCAAGCTTGCGCTGGATGTAATGGCCCGTGGCCATGCAATCGGCGTCAAGATCGTGCGCGGTTGCCAGCAGATCCTTGAATTTCACCCGTTCGTTACACCGGATGCAGGGCACGGGTGTTGCCCCTGCCAGATAGGCATCGGCAAATTCGTCAATCACCGCATCCTTGAAGATGTTTTCGTAGTCCAGGACATAATGGGGAAAGCCCATGGTTTCGGCCACCCGTCGCGCGTCATGGATATCGCGCCCCGCACAGCACGCCCCCTTTTTCGCCAGTGCCGCCCCATGATCATAAAGCTGCAGCGTCACCCCCACCACGTCATAGCCTTCCTCGGCCAGCATCGCGGCGACAACGGAACTGTCCACACCGCCCGACATCGCCACGACGACGCGGGTTTCAGATGGCGCTTTGGGCAGGCCCAGCGAATTGAGCGGGCGGTCGAGCATGGGAAAACCTTCCGGAAGATATCGGGCAATATAGGAAAATGCCGAATAGTCTCAACCCCCGCGCTTCATTCTTGATTAAGCCTCTTTGCCCAATCTGTCCCTGGGATGAATGTGGAGTGTGAAATGTATCTCAAGAAAGTGCCGGGCCCCCGGCAGGTTACCTTGCGGGACGGAACGATTCTCAATCGGGCGGATCTGCCTGCTGCCGATACGCGACGCTGGGTTGCCAGTCGCAAGGCCGTTGTGGTGCGCGCGGTCGAATCGGGATTGATTTCATTGCCCGAAGCGCTGGAACGATATTCCCTTTCCGAAGAGGAGTTCAGTTTATGGCGTGACGCGGTAAAAAAATATGGAGAAAATGGCTTGAGAGTAACTGCCATCCAAAAGTATAGACAACCTTAGGTTGATTCCTGAAATTCATTTGGGACGGTAACCGCTGATTAACCATTGCATTGGATTGTCGTTAATAATGGCAATTACCGATTTGGAGCTATGAAATGAGAATTCTTTTGGTCGAAGATGATCCGACCACGTCCCGCAGCATAGAATTAATGTTGACCCATGCCAACCTCAATGTGTTTTGCACGGATCTTGGGGAGGAAGGTATCGATCTTGCCAAGCTTTATGATTACGACCTTATTCTGCTGGATCTGAATCTGCCGGATATGAGCGGGCATGACGTCTTGCGCCAGCTTCGCCTGGCCCGAGTGGAAACGCCGATCCTGATCCTGTCGGGCGATGATGATACCGACAGCAAGCTCAAGGGATTTGGCTTTGGCGCGGATGATTATCTGACGAAACCCTTTCACCGCGAAGAACTCGTTGCGCGGATTCATGCAATTATCCGTCGTTCGAAGGGACATTCGCAATCGATTATTAATACCGGAAAGATTGCCGTCAATCTGGATGCCAAAACGGTTGAGGCCGAAGGTCAGTCCGTGCATCTGACCGGTAAGGAATATCAAATGCTGGAGCTTCTTTCTTTACGTAAGGGAACAACCCTGACGAAAGAAATGTTTCTCAACCATCTTTATGGCGGAATGGATGAACCGGAATTGAAAATCATTGATGTTTTCATATGTAAGCTGCGCAAAAAGCTTGCTGAAGCCACTGGCGGCGATAACTATATAGAAACGGTTTGGGGGCGCGGGTATGTGCTTCGTGATCCCGTCGCGGTAGAAGTTGAACCGCGCTTTGCCGTGGGCGCCTGACCCTCTGGACCTCAAACCGGGCTGCCCCTAAACCGGAACAGACGGAAAAAGGGGCGCCCATGCAGGATCGTGAGGTCGATCAACTGACACGGAAAGAGGCGGAGGCGGAGCTTGCCCGCCTCGCCATTGTCATCGAAACGGCGAATATCGCCTATCATACCCATGATGCGCCGGAGATCGCCGATTCGGATTATGATGCGCTCAGGCGACGCAATGTGGCCATCGAGGCGCGCTTTCCCGATCTGAAACGCGCCGACAGTCCCTCCGACAAGGTAGGCGCTTCCGTAGCGGAAGGTTTCGGCCGGGTCGTCCATGCCGTTCGTATGCTGAGTCTGGCCAATGCCTTTGATGAAGAAGACCTTGTTGAATTCGAAAAACGGATTCGCAACTATCTGGGGGGGGATCCCGACCTGGCCTATACGGCCGAACCCAAGATAGACGGGCTTTCACTTTCCCTGCGCTACGAAGGGGGGGAACTGGTACAGGCCGGAACCCGGGGCGATGGCGAGGTCGGGGAAAACGTGACCGCCAATGCCCGCGTGATTACCGACATCCCCCAACGGCTGGAAGGTGCCCCCGATATTCTGGAGGTACGTGGCGAGGTCTATATGTCCCATGCCGATTTTGCCGCGCTGAATGCGCGGCAGGCGGAAACCGGGGGGAAGAGTTTTGCAAATCCGCGCAATGCGGCGGCCGGCAGCCTGCGCCAGCTTGACGCCGCGATCACCGCATCCCGGCCCCTGCGTTTTTTCGCCTATGCCTGGGGGGAGTTATCCGCACCGCTGGCCAAAACGCAATTCGATGCGATCGCACGGCTCAAGGTACTTGGTTTCCAGACCAATCCGTTAACAAAACTTTGTCGCAGCCCGCAGGAATTACTGGATCATTACCGGATGATCGAGGCAGAACGTTCAACGCTGGGCTACGATATCGACGGCATTGTCTACAAGGTCAATGATTTGGCCTTGCAGGGGCGGCTCGGTTTTCGTTCCGCCACGCCACGTTGGGCGATTGCCCATAAATTCCCTGCCGAACTTGCCTGGACCGACCTTCAGGCGATCGATATCCAGGTGGGCCGGACCGGGGCGCTTTCGCCGGTTGCGCGGCTTGTGCCGGTGACGGTGGGGGGGGTCGTTGTGGCCAATGCGACATTGCATAATGAGGATTACATCGCCGGTCGCAACAGCAAGGGCGAACCGATCCGCAATGGAAAGGATATCCGCGTCGGTGACAGGGTGCAGGTCTATCGGGCGGGTGATGTAATTCCGAAAATTGCCAATGTGGATCTGAAATACCGCAAGGATGGCGCGCACATCTTCGAATTTCCGATACGATGTCCGGAATGCGACAGCCCCGCCATCCGGGAGGAGGGCGATTCGGTCCGCCGCTGTACCGGCGGGTTGATCTGTCCGGCGCAGGCAGTGGAGCGGCTCAAACATTTCGTCAGCCGAAACGCCTTTGATATCGAAGGGCTGGGGGCCAAGCAGGTCGAGGCGCTCTGGAAAGATGGCTGGATCCGGACCCCGGCAGATATCTTTGCACTGGAGGCGCGTTTCGGATCCGGGGGAAAACAGCTGCGCAATCGGGAAGGCTGGGGCGCAAAATCCGCCGAAAACCTGTTTCGTGCCATTGATAACAAACGGAAAATTCCGCTGAACCGTCTGATCTTTGCCTTGGGGATCCGTCATGTCGGCGAAAGCTCCGCAGGGTTGCTTGCCACCCATTACGGCCGCTGGGATGTGTTCGAGGCGGCGATGCGCAAGGCCCGGATCGGGGAGGGATCCGAATGGGAAGATCTGACAGCGATTGACGGGGTCGGCGCGGTGCTGGCGGCTTCCGTCATTTCGGCCTTTGGCAACGAACGTGAACGGGCCGCGATTGATGCGCTGGTGGCCGAACTTGATGTGCAGCAAATGGTAAGACGCACGCCGGTGGACAGCCCCGTTGCGGGAAAGACGGTGGTTTTCACCGGCACGCTGGAAAAGATGACCCGGGCCGAAGCCAAGGCGCGGGCTGAGGCATTAGGGGCCAGGGTTGCGGGCTCGGTTTCGGCAAAAACGGATCTGGTCATTGCCGGGCCCGGAGCGGGGTCCAAGGCGAAGCAGGCCGAAAAGCTGGGCGTGGAATTGATCGATGAGGATGCCTGGCTTGCCCTGATCGGGGCGATATGAGCCGCCCCGAGATCCTCTTTCCGCTTTTCGCGGATCTGGAAACGCTGAACGGAATCGGTCCGAAAACGGCGCAGGCCCTGGCCGGGCTGGATGTTGAGCGGCCCAAAGACCTGCTGTTTCTGCTGCCGCATTCGGGGATCGACCGCAGCCGCCGTGCGACGATACGCGAGGCCTCCCTTCCCGGGGTGGTCACGGTTGAGGTGACGATTGGGGCCCATCGCCCGCCGCAACAGAAGGGACGTCCCTATCGTGTGGATGTGGAGGATGCGGCAAGTTCCTTTCAACTTGTCTTCTTTCATGCGCGGGGGGATTATCTCATGCGGCTCCTGCCGCCAGGGCAGGTGCGGGTTGTGTCGGGGCGGGTTGAGCTTTTCGACGGGCTGGCACAAATGGTTCACCCCGATCATGTCCTTGCGACGGCGGAAGCCGCGAACCTTCCGTCATTTGAACCCGTTTATCCACTGGCGGCAGGGGTAACGCAAAAGGCCATCGGCAAAGGGATCGCGGCTGCTTTGGCCCGTATGCCCGACCTGCCCGAATGGATAGATCCGGGGCAGAAGATGCGCGAAGGCTGGCCGGATTGGGATCAGGCCATCCGCACCGTCCATGCACCACAAGGCCCGGCGGATATCGCACCAACGGCCCCCGCACGTCTGCGTCTGGCCTATGACGAATTCCTTGCCCATCAATTGACACTTTCGCTGGCGCGGGCCTCAATGCGCAGGGCCAAGGGCCGGGAAAGCCGGGGGGAAGGGCAATTGCGCAACAAGGTGCTCGCGGGGCTTCCCTACAGGCCAACCGCCGCGCAGGACCGGGCCGTTGCGGAAATCAGCGCCAATATGGCCGCACCCCAGCGGATGAACCGCCTGCTTCAGGGGGATGTCGGATCGGGAAAGACGCTGGTTGCGCTCCTGTCGCTGCTGATTGCAGTTGAGGCTGGAGGGCAGGGGGTTCTGATGGCCCCGACAGAGATCCTTGCCAGACAGCATCATGACGGCCTGGCGGGACTCGCGGCACTGGCGGGGGTCCGGCTGGAAATCCTGACCGGTCGGGACAAGGGCACTGAACGCGCGGCCAAGCTGGCCGATCTGGCAGCAGGGCGGATCGGCATCCTCGTCGGGACCCATGCGGTGTTTCAGCGCGACGTCGAATTTTTCGATCTACGCCTTGCAGTGGTGGATGAACAACATCGTTTCGGCGTGGCGCAACGGATGGAACTGGGGACCAAGGGGCGCGCGGCGGATGTGCTGGTGATGACCGCAACCCCGATCCCGCGCAGCCTTGCCCTCGCGAGCTATGGTGACATGGATGTGTCGGTGCTGGATGAAAAGCCACCCGGACGCCATCCGATCCGGACAGCATTGATCCCCACCGCGCGGCTTGACGAGGTTGTGGAAAAACTGCGCCAGGCCGTTGCCGAAGGAAAACAGGCCTATTGGGTCTGTCCATTGGTCGAAGATAGCGAGGTGCTGGATTACGCCTCCGCCGAGGCCCGTTTTCGTGCCCTGCGTGCTGCATTGGGTGAAGGCGTGGTTGGATTGGTCCATGGGCAGATGCCCATTGCGGAAAAGGATGCCGCGATGGCCGAATTTGTGGCGGGGCGCATTGCCGTTCTGGTGGCAACCACGGTGATCGAGGTGGGGGTGAATGTGCCCGCCGCTACGATCATGGTGATCGAACGGGCAGAAACCTTCGGCCTGGCCCAGTTGCACCAGTTACGGGGTCGGGTCGGTCGCGGGGAAGAAGCCTCGACCTGCCTGCTTCTTTATCAGACGCCGCTGTCGGAATCGGGGGAACGGCGGCTGAAAATCCTGCGTGATACCGAAGACGGGTTCCGCATTGCCGAAGAGGATCTTGCCATGCGTGGCGCGGGGGATCTGATTGGCACGGCGCAATCGGGCCTGCCGCGTTTTCGTGTTGCCGATATGGAACGCCAGACCGCCTTGATGGCCACGGCACAATCCGATGCGCGTACCCTTTTGAACCAGGACCCGGCGCTGGCCGGTAAAAGGGGGCAAGCCGTGCGGGCCTTGCTTTGGCTTCTGGATCAGGACCGCGCAATCCGCCTTCTTTCCGTTGGATAACCCCTTTTGTTCTCAAATGTTCTTAAAAAGTTCTTTACAATGGTTAAGATTAATGAGAACAATACGGAAACAAATCGGGAAGGAGGCCAAATGTTTTCGGAACTCAAAGATGTCGCAATCCGCTCCCGGGCGACATTGTTGGAAGATACACTTGGTGTGGCCGCGCTTTTTGCCGTTCTTGTTGCGGGGTTGAGCCTGCCTTCGCTGATCTGAATACCTGCCTGCTGTCTGATCCCGGGTGTCTGCACGCTGTCCCCGTGCCTGTGTCCCTGCCTCTGCGACGCCGGGGCGCCTTGCGCGCCCCGTTTTCACCCCAGACATGCAACTGACCGCCGCCATCCTTTCGGATGTGCGGCGGTTTTTTCGATATGCCCTGACAAGAACCGGTATGAATAATCGTGGCTATTCTTCCGTTGCTATCAGGGCAATCTCTCCGGCTGCCTCCAATTCGCGGATCGCGCTGGTGACGGCGGTCATGGCATCTTCGGCATCCCTGGGTTTGAGGTTTTCAATCTCCGCCATTTCCTCACGCAGCGTTTCGGCCATGCGTTGCGACATGTTTGCAAGGATGAATTCCGTGACTGCCGCGCCTTCCGAACTGGCAGCACCCGCTTTCAGTGCAGCCACCAGTTGAGGTTGGGGCAGGGCGCGCGCAATTTTCGACACATCCCGCGGATTGAGCCGGGCAGCGATATGGTTGAAGGTGAAGATCGTCTTGCGCACCTCTTGCGCAAAACCCGCGTCATCCTCATCAAGCCCGGCCAGAACCTCGGAACGGGTCGCTTCCGGCACCACATTCAATATTGCGCCCACACGTTGCACCGGACCGGCCTCAAAAGCCCGCTTGGGTTGATTTTCAAGCTGGGCGGCAAGCGCCTTTCCGATCTGGCTGACAGTATCGGGATCCACATTGCCGGTCAGGGAGACGGCAAAAGCCACGCGGCGGGCGCGCTCCCCGGTCATACATCCCAGAAGTTCGGCGGACTTCGCCACGGGAAGTTTTGAAAGCATAACCGCTGCAACTTCCGTTCCCTCCTCCTCAAGGATGGGCATCAGCCGTTCCGGGGGCAGGGCGGCAATCCTTTCCCAAGGATCACTTCGAGTGGAAATATCGGCAATCTGGCGCAACTGCCCGGCCGCTGCAGCGCTGATATGGCCGTCCATCAGGGAAAGCGCCCCATCAAGCCCACCGGGGAAGGACAGGCCGACCTCCTCCAGTTCGGTGGCAAATTCCTCAACGACGGCGCCCAGGGTTCTGCGGTCGACAAGGCGCATGCTGCCGATCTGTTCGGCCAGTTCCGCCTGCATGTCTTCGGGCAGGGCAGATAGTGAAATGGGCGCCCCTTCGGCCAGAAGAAGCCGGACGATCACCGCCGCCTTTTCCCGCCCGGACAACGTACGGGGAACAATCGCACCACCCGCCTGCGTTGCAGGAACGGCGATACGTTCAGGTGTGATCCGCGCCAGGCCCGTCATTCCATCAGCCATGAAAACCCTCCGATTCCGGTTCGGGGTCTACTCTGGCGCAGATAGGGTTAAGGCCGCCTTACCCCGTAACGGGAACGCAGGTGCCTGTGTTCCTGTCAAATGCGGTTCCTTCCGCACAACTGATAGCTGCACTGTCATGGGATTTTCCCGCACAGAAGGCCGCCGCGACAGAGGGCGTAAAGGTCAGGGCAATCAAGACAATCGCGATTCTCATGGGCCGTCCTTTCCTTGGCTATGGCAAAAACGCGAATGGACAGGCCCTGCGCCAAATGGCACAGGGCGCTTGCGCGTCTGCAATATAGCATAATTGGGGGGCCACCGTGATGAAAAACCGGGGCAGACCAATCACGGGGCCGTGATGGTTTCAATCCCCGAAGACGCGGGCAAAGATCGTTTCCACATGTTTGGTGTGATAGCCAAGATCGAACTTTTCCTCAATCTCGGCCGGGCTGAGCGCCCTTGTCACCTCGGGATCCGCCAGAAGCTCGGTCTTGAAATCCTTGCCCTCTTCCCAGACCTTCATCGCGTTGCGCTGAACCAGCCGATAGGCGTCCTCGCGGCTTACCCCGGCCTGGGTCAATGCCAGAAGCACGCGCTGGCTCATCACGAGACCGCGGAACTGGTTCATGTTTTTCAGCATGTTGTCGGGATAGACGACAAGTTTTTCAATCACCCCGGCCAGTCGGTGCAGGGCGAAATCCAGTGTCACGGTGGCATCCGGCCCGATTGCACGTTCCACCGAGGAATGGGAAATATCGCGCTCATGCCAAAGCGTGACGTTTTCCATTGCCGGGATCACCGCCATCCGCACAAGGCGTGCCAGGCCGGTCAGGTTTTCCGTCAGCACCGGGTTGCGCTTGTGCGGCATTGCCGATGACCCTTTCTGGCCCTTGGAAAAGAACTCCTCAGCCTCAAGCACTTCGGTCCGCTGCATATGGCGGATTTCAGTTGCTATATTTTCCATAGAGGAGGCGATTACCCCCAATGTGGCAAAGAACATCGCATGGCGGTCACGCGGGATGACCTGTGTGGAAATCGGTTCGGGCTGCAGGCCCATCATCTTGCAGACATGCAGTTCCACCGCCGGATTGATATTGGCAAAAGTGCCAACCGCACCGGAAATCGCACCGGTTGAAATTTCCGTTCGAGCCGCTTCGAGCCGCGCCTTGCCGCGCGCCATTTCCGCATAGAAGCGCGCAAAGGTCAGCCCCATGGTCGTGGGTTCGGCATGAATGCCATGGGACCGGCCGATCCGCACCGTATCCTTGTGTTCCAGCGCCCGCGCCTTGAGCGCGGCAAGCACCCGGTCCATCGCCTGCACAAGAAGATCGGCCGCACGGGTCAGCTGCACGTTCAGCGTGGTATCCAGCACATCCGAGGAGGTCATCCCCTGATGCACGAAACGCGCGTCCTCACTGCCGACATGTTCGGCCAGATGGGTCAGGAAGGCGATCACATCATGTTTGGTCACGGATTCAATTTCATCAATCCGGGCGACATCGAATTCCACATCCTTCGCGCGCCAGACGGCTTCGGCATTTTCCTTCGGGATCACCCCAAGCGCGGCCTGGGCGTCGCAGGCATGGGCCTCGATTTCATACCAGATCCGGAACTTGGTTTCGGGCGACCAGATGGCGACCATTTCGGGGCGGGAATAGCGCGGGATCATGGGATGCCTTTCTTGGGAGCCGGGAAATTGCGCCATGTCCTTACGGTGCGCCCGCCGAAAGAGCAAGCATGGCAGCCCGCGCGCCTTGATCCGTCCGCAGTTCGGCAGCTAACGGCCGGGATACGGTTGGCCGGGCAGGTATCGGCGGGCAGGTATCGGCCTATTCCCGCTTGCATCGCGCAGGCGGCAACCCTAGAAGGGCGGACAAATTTGATCGGGTGCCGCGGCGCGCCCTGCCCGAATATGCAAAGGACGATGAAATGCAAGTCAATGAGACCCTGAACGAAGGTCTGAAACGCGGCTACACCATCACCGTGACGGCAGCCGAACTTGACGCGAAGGTCCAGGAAAAGCTGGTCGAGGCACAGCCCGAAGTGGAAATGAAGGGCTTTCGCAAGGGCAAGGTGCCAATGGCAATGCTGCGCAAGCAATTCGGCCAGCGCCTGTTGGGCGATGCGATGCAGGATGCCATCGACGGGGCAATGAAGGATCATTTCGAAAAATCCGGCGACCGCCCGGCCATGCAGCCCGAGGTCAAGATGGCCAATGGCGAGGAATGGGCCGAAGGTCAGGATGTCGTGGTCGAGATGAGCTATGAGGCCCTGCCGGAAATCCCCGATGTTGATGCATCGGCGGTCAAGCTGGAACGGCTGGTGGTGAAGGCCGATGACGAAGCCGTCGAGGAGGCACTGAAGAACCTCGCCGAATCCGCCCAGGATTTCGCGGATCGCCGCAAGGGCTCCAAGGCCAAGGATGGCGATCAGGTCGTGATCGATTTCAAGGGCTCGGTCGATGGTGACTATTTCGAAGGCGGCTCGGGCGAGGATCACCCGCTGGTTCTCGGCTCCAATTCCTTCATTCCCGGTTTCGAGGAACAGCTTGTCGGTACCAAGGCGGGCGACGAAAAAAAGGTGGAGGTGACTTTCCCCGAAGAATACGGCGCCGAACATCTGGCCGGAAAAGCCGCCGTTTTCGAATGCACGGTCAAGGCCGTGAAGGCACCGAAACCGGCCGAACTCAATGATGAGCTGGCCAAGAAATTCGGCGCCGAGGATCTGGCTGCGCTGAAGGGGCAGATTTCCGAACGGCTGGAGGAAGAATACAAGGGAGCGTCGCGGGCTGTCCTGAAACGTGCCCTTCTTGACCAGCTCGACGGGATGGTGAGCTTTGAATTGCCGCCCTCCCTGGTTGAGGCCGAGGCCGGGCAGATTGCGCATCAACTCTGGCATGAAGAAAACCCCGATGTGCATGATCACAACCACGACAAGATAGAACCGACGGAAGAACATTCGAAGCTTGCCGAACGCCGCGTGCGCCTTGGCCTGCTGCTGGCCGAGGTCGGGCGCAAGGCGGATGTGACCGTGAGCGACCAGGAAATGACGCAGGCGGTGATGACCCAGGCAAGGCAATATCCCGGGCAGGAACGGCAGTTCTTTGAATTCGTGCAGAAAAACCCGCAGATGCAACAACAGCTTCGTGCCCCGATCTTTGAAGACAAGGTTGTAGACTTCATCGTCGACGGGGCCACGGTTTCCGAAAAGGAAATCGGCAAGGATGATTTGCAAAAGGCTGTTGAAGCGTTGGACGAAATGTAAGCGCCATCAAGACCGCCGACAATCAAGGGCCGCGCCATCCTGCGCGGCCTTTTTCATTCGCCCCGGCCGCAGTATGTTTCCAGAACCCAATGATGATCCCCCATGCGACTGCCAGACGTATCGCAGTCAGAAATGATCAACCGGAGATATTGGTATTTCCGGTTTCGGGCTTGATTTTGGGCAGATAGTTGCAATAGGCATTATTAATGCCGATTCAAATGGATATCGGGGCAATATGCGCCCGCAGTTTTTCGTGGGCCATTGGCCGAGAACGCTGATGTTGATGGTAAACGCGCCTGAGATAGCCTTCTCGAAAGTCAACCTCGCGAAAGGGGTCGGCTTTTTTCACTATCGTCTGATTGGAACCGAAGGCAAACCTGCCTTCAGTCGAATTGTCGGCGCCCTGCAAGGCGGCGGCATGCCATGGGCCTAGCCCGGACATATCCGTGCTGGCGGTGGCGCAATGCGTAGGGGTGGGGAAATATGATCAATTCCTTGACGGTTTCGGAACGTCAGCTTGGCATGGTCCTGTCCATCCTTATGGCAATTCTTGGCCTGATAATGGCTGCTACGGCACGCCACGGGGTCATGGCCATTCATGGCTTCATGGCACTGGCCCTCGGGCTTGCCCTGATCTTCGTCATCGGTGGCACGCTTTATGAGCCGGAACCGGCTGCCGGACGAGCAAGCCGTTATTACGATGAACCCACACGGTTCGGCATCGTGATGGCCCTGATCTGGGCGATGATCGGGATGGGGGTTGGCGTCTGGGTGGCCGCGCTGCTTTACTGGCCCGAAGCAACCCCCGCCGTGGGCTGGACCAGCTTTGGCAGGCTGCGCCCCGTGCATACATCGGGGGTCATTTTCGGTTTTGGCGGCAATGCGCTGATTGCGACATCCTTTCACGTCCTTCAACGCACATCGCGTGCGCGGCTGGCCGATTCCATCAGCCCCTGGTTCATCCTGATCGGTTTCAATCTATTCTGCCTGTGGGCTGCTTCCGGCTATATCCTTGGCAGTACACAATCCAAGGAATATGCCGAGGCCGAATGGTATGCCGATATCTGGCTCGTGGTAGTCTGGGTTACCTATTTCGTTCTCTATATCCGCACGCTGGCCCGCAGGGCGGAGCCACATATCTATGTCGCGAACTGGTATTACCTGGCCTTCATCCTGGTCGTGGCGATGCTGCATATCGTCAATAACATCGCGCTCCCGGTACGCTGGACCAGCGCGGAAAGCTTTCCGGTCTGGGCGGGGGTGCAGGATGCAATGGTGCAGTGGTGGTATGGCCATAATGCCGTGGCCTTCTTTCTGACATCCGGCTTTCTGGGGATGCTCTATTATTTCCTTCCCGTACGATCAGGGCGACCAATCTGGTCCTACCGGCTGTCGATCATCAGCTTCTGGGGGATTACCTTCTTCTATATCTGGGTCGGCTCACACCACCTGCATTACACCGCGCTGCCCTATTGGGCGCAGACCCTGGGGATGACCTTCTCGGTCATGTTGCTGGTGCCAAGCTGGGCCTCGGCGGGCAATGCCATCGCCACGCTGAACGGCGCCTGGCACAAGGTGCGCGACGATGCGACGTTGCGCTTCATGTTCGTGGCGGCGGTGTTTTATGGCCTCTCCACCTTCGAGGGGTCTTTCCTTGCCATCCGTCCGGTCAATTCGCTGAGCCATTATACCGACTGGACGGTGGGGCATGTCCATTCCGGTACGCTGGGATGGGTCGCGATGATCGTCTTCGGGGCGATCTATACGCTGGTGCCGCAGCTTTACGGGCGTGAGAACATGGCATCCGCCCGTGCAGTCGAATGGCATTTCTGGCTCGCCGTGGGCGGAACGCTCGTTTATGTCGTTTCGATGTGGAACGCGGGTATCACACAGGGGCTGATGTGGCGGGCCTATAACGAAAGTGGTGCGCTTTCCTACAGTTTCATCCAATCGGTTGAGGCCATGGCCCCCTATTACCTGCTGCGCACGATCGGCGGGGGGATGTTCCTTCTGGGCGCGGTGATCTGTGCCTGGAACTGCTATGCCACAATGCGTGAGGCGAAGGGCGGGGCAACTGACCGGCCGCTTGTCTCGGAGCCGGCGGAGTAGGGCGATGCTGAAACTACATTACAACCTTGAAAAAATCTCCATGGGGCTGGTTGCGGCGATCATCGTGGCAGCCTCGATTGGCGGGATCGTCGAAATCGCGCCGCTATTCGTGCTGGATGAAACGGTCGAACTGCCTGAGGACCTGCGCCCGCAAACGCCGCTGGAACTGGCCGGGCGGGAAATCTATATCCGTGAGGGCTGCTATGCCTGCCACAGTCAGATGGTGCGCAGCCTTGCCGATGAGCTCGACCGTTACGGCCCTTATTCCATGGCTGCCGAAAGTGCCTATGATCGCCCGATGCTCTGGGGGTCCAAGCGCACTGGGCCGGACTTGGCGCGGCTTGGCGAAAAATATTCCGACGATTGGCATATCCGCCACCTCATCAATCCGCGCGATGTCGTTTCGGCCTCGATCATGCCGGCCTATCCCTGGCTCGACAGTCCACTCGATACCAGCCTGCTGCGCGATTCCCTTGCAACGCTCGCCCAACTCGGCGTGCCCTATGACGAAGAGATGATCGCCGCCGCCGAAGCCGATGTCAGGGCGCAGAGCAACCCCGACAGCGACGGCGCCGATGCCGTCCTGGAACGCTATGGGGAAGGCGTCGCCGTCCGTGATTTCGATGGAGATCCGTCGCGGCTGACAGAACTTGACGCGATGGTCGCCTATCTGCAGTCGCTGGGCAGGCTGACCAATGCCCCCTACAGGATGATGGAGGAGGAGACGCCATGAGCTATGATCTGCTTGTCTACCTGGCCAAGACCGTCGGGCTGATCTGGCTGATGGGGTTCTTCATCATTGTCGTCATCATGGCCTACAGCCCATCGCGTCGTGCCTTCTATGACCGTGCGGCCCGGTCCATTCTGGAAGGGCAGGGTGAAAATGACTGATGCTGCGGGAAAAGCCAACAAGGGCAACGGACATACCGGCGAGGTCATCCTTGACCCCGTAACGGGTTATGAAACAACCGGACATGACTGGGCGGGTATCAAGGAACTGAACACCCCTTTCCCGAAAATCGTGATCTGGGCCCTGGTTCTGACCTTCATCTATTCGGTCATTGCCTGGGTCCTGCTGCCCGCATGGCCGGTCGGGCGGGATTATACGCGCGGCCTTCTCGGGCTGGATCAGGGTGAGGAGGCGGTCCAGGGGTATCGCGAACTCGTCGCCCTGCGCGAGGATTGGATGCCCCGTTTCGCAACCGAGGATTTCGCGACACTTGAAGCCGACAGCCCCCTCATGGAAAAGGCGATGCCCGCCGCCCTGCGCCTCTATGAGGATAACTGCATGGCCTGTCATGGAACACAGGGGCAGGGCGGGCCGGGTTTTCCGGTTCTGGCGGATGGTTACTGGCTCTGGAGCGGTGACCCTGAAGAAATCGCGCAGACAATCCGCTACGGGATCAATTCCGGCCATGATGAAACGCGTTTTGCCGAAATGCCGCCCTTCGACTGGATGGAAGCCCCCGACCGGGAGGCAATGGCCGAATATGTCGTTGCCTTGCAGGCAGGGCAGGCCGACCCCGAAAGCGCCGCAGCGGAGCTTTTTGTCGAAAACTGCGTCTCCTGCCATGCCGAAGGCGGCATCGGTCAAATGGAAAACGGCGCGCCTGCGCTGACCGATGTGGCGGAAATCTACGGCCAGTCCCCGGAAATGGTGCTGGATACGCTGCGTCATGGCCGGGCCGGGGTCATGCCCGCCTGGACCGGGCGGCTTTCCGAGGCGGAAATCAGGTTGCTGACAATCTATGTCGCACGGTTGAACATGGCGGAGGGCACGCCATGACCCCGGCCCGGCAGAAAAAGCTTGCCATCACCGCCGCGCTTGCCGCCATCTTGGTCTTTCTTGCGGCCAATGCGCATCTGCTGAGTGTTGCGTTCAGTTCCGCCCCGGCCTGTACCGCCCGGGCCGATGCCGCGCCCGCCCGGCGCGCTTGTTGAGAAAGGAGTCTCGCCATGCTTGAACCCCTTCCTACCGTTGCCAAGCGCCATCGCCCCGAATCGCCCTATGCGCAGCATCTTCCGGCTGGCGCCGCGCTTGGCTGGCTTGGGGCCGGCTGGCGGGATTTGCGAACCGATCCGGTCCCGAGCCTGATCTACGGATTGGTCCTGACACTGATTTCCTATCTGGTGCTCTATGTCTTCTACAGGACAAACCTGCTTTATCTTGCGCTTCCCGCGATCTCGGGATTTCTGATCATCGGGCCATTCTTTGCCATCGGTCTTTATGAAAAGACACGCAGGCAGGCCGAAGGTGAACGCGCCACAATTTTTGACATGATCGCCGTTCGTCCCGCCTCCGGGGCACAGCTGGCCTTTGCCGGGTTGCTTCTGTGCCTGTTGATCCTGTTCTGGATCCGGGCGGCGGACCTGCTTTACGCGCTGTTTTTCGGATTGCACCCCTTTCCCGGTGCCGGGGACGCCCTGAGCAATGTCTTCACCACGTTTCGCGGATGGGGGCTGATCGTGACAGGAACCCTGGTAGGGGGGCTTTTCGCGGCCTTTGCCTTTGCCATCAGCGTTTTTTCCGTGCCAATGTTGCTTAGCCGCAGGATGGACGCCCTGACGGCGATGGGGACAAGCTTTGCCATGACGGTGCAGAATCTCGCGCCGATGCTGCTCTGGGGGGCTATCGTTACCGCCGGTCTGATGATTTCCGCCGTAACGCTGCTGATAGGGCTGATCGTCATCTTTCCGGTTCTGGGGCACGGCACATGGCATGCCTACAGGGCGATCATGCCTGATGATCCCGAATGAGCCTTCTGGTTCTGATCCCACTGTCAATCGGCTTGGGCCTGATCGGACTGGTCAGCTATATCTGGGCATTGCGCAACGGGCAGTTCGACGACCCCGACGGGGCGGCATGGCGTATCATGATGTCAGGAAACCCGCCTGAACCGGAAGGGAAAAGCCACGAAGAGCCGACCCCCAACAAAAAACCGGGATCGTGATATCGGATAAGGGCCATGACCCTACCGCCACGGGGGGTGGCCTTCACAGATCGGCTTATCCTTCCTTGCGTTGCTGTTCCACGATCTGGCGCATGCCATCAAGGGGGACATAACCGCGTACCATGGTCTGATCTATCACGAAGGTCGGGGTGCCGTTGATCTGCAGACGTTGGCCAAGCGCGTGATTGGCATCGATGATCGCGCTGACTTCCGGGCTTTGCATCCGGGCAATGACCGCCTCGGTATCGGCAAGCCCAAGGTCGGCACCCATGGCGGTCAGCGCATCCGGGGTCAGATCAGCCTTGGCCTCGATCAGCAGGTTATGCGCCTTCTTGTAGGCTTCGGCCCCTTCCAGTTGCAGGACGGAAATTGCAAAGCGGGAAGAGATTTCAGACTGTTCCCCCAGAATGGGGAATTCCTTGACCACGAAACGAATATTGCCATCGCTGCCGATAAGTTCCTCGACATCCTCATAGGCGCGGCGGCAATATCCGCAGCGATAATCAATGAATTCCACCACGGTGATATCGCCATCCGGATTACCACCTGACCAGCTTGCCGGATCGTTGAAGATCTCATCGGCATTGGCTGCCATCAATTCGATATCTTCGGCTGCGGCTTCAGAATTGCGGCGATCCTCCAGAACTGCGAAAGCTTCCATCAGGATCTCGGGATCTTCCAGCAGATAGGCGCGGACCTCATCGCGAAGCTCCTGCCGCTCGGCATCGGTCATATCCGCCAGCGCGGCGGTGGAACCCAGCAACAGGGCGGCGAGGGCGGTAATGGTCTTGCGCATATCTGTGTCTTCCTTTCGGATCGGGCCGGACTTGACCTTGCGCCCCCGAACCGGGACACACGAGACGAACCATAGGAGCAAGGCAATGCGGAGTTCAAGACGCGGTGAGGTCGATCCCTTTATCGTGATGGATGTCATGGAGGCCGCGCGCAAGCGTGAAAGTGCCGGAAAATCCGTGATTCACATGGAGGTTGGTCAACCCGGCACCCCTGCACCCAAAGGCGCACGGGAGGCATTGGCCCGGGCGATGGAGAAAGATCCGCTCGGCTATACCGTCGCACTTGGCCTGCCGGAATTGCGCGTGGGGATCGCGGCGCTTTACCGGAACTGGTATGGGCTGGATCTGAATCCGGACCGGGTCATTGTCACCGCAGGGTCCTCCGCCGCTTTCCTGTTGGCCTTCAGCGCACTTTTCGATGCCGGAGAACGCGTCGGGCTGGGGGAGCCGGGATATCCATCCTACCGGCAGATTCTGCGTGCGCTATCGCTTGACCCGATTGGCATTCCCACCCGGGCCGAAAACCGGTTCCAGCCCATCCCGGCGGATCTGGATGGCCGGCAAATGGCCGGGCTGATCGTGGCTTCGCCGGGTAACCCTTCGGGGACGATGCTGGGGCGTGACCCACTGGCGGCGCTGATGGATCATTGCGCCACCCGCGATATCAACTTCATTTCCGATGAGATCTATCACGGCCTGCATTATGGCGCGCGGTCGGTTTCGGCGCTGGAAATCGGTGATGAGGCCTATGTGATCAATTCCTTTTCGAAATATTTTTCAATGACGGGCTGGCGCATCGGGTGGATGGTCGTCCCGGAGCCGCATATCCGGCTGGTGGAACGGCTGGCGCAGAACATGTTCATCTGCCCGCCCCATGCCAGTCAGGTTGCCGCCCTTGCCGCGCTTGACTGTATTGAGGAGCTTGAGGCAAATCGTGCCGTCTATGTGGAAAATCGCCGTCTGATGCTGGAAGGTTTGCCGCGCGCGGGGTTTGACCGGATCGCCCCACCCGATGGGGCCTTCTATATCTATGCCGATGTTTCCGATCTGACAGAGGACAGCCTGGCATTTGCCGCCGAAATCCTGGACGGTGCGGGGGTGGCGGTGACGCCGGGGCTGGATTTCGACCCGATAAGGGGAACCCGCAGCCTGCGCTTTTCCTATGCCCGCAGCACGGCGGAAATTGCCGAAGGGTTACAGCGGCTGCAGACCTTCATGGCCGCACGAAAGAGGAACGGGCGGTAATGCGCCCTGCACCTGTCTTGCGTCGATAATCTGGGCGATTCTGTCCGATCCGCAAGTCTGGGTTGCGCTGCAACCGCGCCACAAGACCGCAAAGCGGTAAAATTCGGCAGCATCACGCCTTGGTCATCGGCTTGGCCTTTTGACCGTCGCTGCCATGATGTATATTCGGGCTTCGCAAGACACAGGAAGGCAGGCTTCTCTTGCTCAGATATATCGGCTCCTTCTTCGGCGGGCTCTTCACATTGGTCACACTGGGGCTACTTTTTGTCGCGCTCACGATTGGCGCGGTCTTCTACATGTATTCGCGCGACCTGCCGAGCCATGAGAGCCTTGCGCAATATTCCCCCCCGACAATCAGCCGGATCTATTCCGGCGAGGGGCGGATGATGGATGAATTTGCCCGTGAACGCCGGATCTATGCGGCCAGTGAGGAAATTCCCGAACTGGTCAAGGAGGCCTTCATCAGCGCCGAGGACAAGAATTTCTATTCCCATAAAGGGTATGATGCACGTGGTATCGCCGCTGCCGCCTGGGAGGCGGTACGCACCCGCGGGCGCGATGTACGTGGCGCCTCGACCATCACGCAGCAGGTAATGAAGAACTTCCTGCTGGGCGGCGAACGGCGCGTCGAACGGAAGATCAAGGAAATCATCCTGGCAACCCGGATCGAGGAAACGCTGAACAAGGAACAGATCCTTGAACTTTACCTCAACGAGATTTTTCTCGGCCAGAACTCCTACGGCGTCGCGGCGGCCTCGCAAAGCTATTTCAACAAGACGCTGAGCGAACTGGAACCGCATGAGGCCGCGATGCTTGCCGCCATGCCGCAGGCGCCGTCCAAATATCATCCCGTCCGGGCAAAGGAACGGGTGACACAGCGGCGCAATTATGTGCTGCGGGAAATGTGGCAGAACGGTCATATCGATGAGGCGACCTACAGATCCGAAAGGGAAAAGCCGCTGCGCACCGTGCAAAACGGTGATTTCGAAGGTTTCCAGAACTCCCTGCCGCCGCGTGACTATTTCACCGACGAGATCCGCCGCCAGCTTTCCAACAGCTTTGGCGAAGAGGAATTCTTCACCGGGGGGCTGACGATCCGAGCCACGGTGGATCCCGATTTGCAGACCGCCGCTGCCGCCGCATTGCGGCAGGCCCTTGAAAAATTTGATCGGGGTCAGGGGATCTGGCGCGGCACGCGCAAGACCATTGCGACTGATCAACTCGGATCCGAGGAAAGCTGGCGCGCTGCCCTGGCAGAGGTCGATGTGCCCCGTGATGTTGCAGGCTGGCATGCGGCCGTGGTCCTTGCTGTAGGCGAAAGCTCCGCCCGGATCGGGATCGAGGATGTGGCCGAAGATGAAGATGGCCATTTCATCCCTGCCGAGGATGTAACCTGGGCACGCAAACGTCAGGCCGATGGGCGTTTGGGCCGCAAGGCACGTGTGGCAGGTGATCTCGTATCGGTCGGCGATGTGGTCCTGGTGCGCCAGATGACCAGGGATGAAGATGGCAGTTTCCTTCGCTGGACGTTGCGCCAGGTACCGCAGGTACAGGGCGGGTTCATGGCAATGGATGTCAATTCCGGTCGCGTTCTGGCGATGCAGGGCGGATTTTCCTATCAGGATTCCGTCTTCAACCGCGCAACGCAGGCGCAACGCCAGCCCGGATCCAGCTTCAAGCCCTTCGTCTATGCCGCAGCGCTCGACAGTGGCTTTACCCCCAATACAATCGTGGTGGACGCGCCGATTGAGGTGAATACGCCCCAGGGGCTCTGGCGACCGAAAAATGCCTCCAACCGGTTTTACGGTCCGACACCGCTGCGCATGGGTGTCGAACAGTCCCGTAACCTGATGACGGTGCGGATCGCCGAAGAAATCGGGATGGATGTCGTGGCCTCCTATGCCGAACGTTTCGGGGTCTATGACCGGATGGGGCCGTTTCTGGCCAATGCGCTTGGCTCGGAAGAAACCACGCTGTTCAAGATGGTTGCCGCCTATGCGATGTTTGCCAATGGCGGGGAACGGGTTGAACCCACACTGGTGGACCGGGTGCAGGACCGGCGCGGTCGCACGATCTATCGCCATGACAATCGCGTTTGCGACGATTGCCGCCTTGCCAGCCTTGGTCAGGGTGAATTGCCGCGGATTTCCTCCAGCCGCGAAAGGGTGATGGATGCAATCACCGCCTATCAGCTGACCTCGATGATGGAAGGGGTGGTGGCACGCGGTACGGCGCGGGGGATCAACCTGCCGGTACCCATTGCCGGCAAGACGGGGACCACGAACGATTCCAAGGATGTCTGGTTTATCGGGTTTTCCTCCAATATCGTGGCGGGCTGCTACATTGGTTATGACCAGCCGCGCAGCCTGGGCCGGGGCGCTTCGGGTGGCGGGTTTTGCGGGCCTGTCTTCCAATCCTTCATGCAGCAGGCAATCCAGAAATATGGCGGCAGCCGGTTCCGGGTCCCTCCGGGGGGCTATTTCGTGAAGATCGACCGTTTCACGGGCGCCGTCCTGTCGGAAGATGCCTCCGGTCCCAATGTGATTTCCGAATATTTTCGTGAGGGCGAGGATCCTTATGGCATGGGGCTTTACGTCGATGGCGGTTTCGGCATGGGATCTAACCTGCCACTTTTCGGCTATGGCGAAACCGAAGGTGCGGATGGCGCGGCGATAACGACCGCGACGGGCCAGACCAAGGTCATCCCGAAAAAGGCCGATTTCGGTACGCTCAGTTCCGGCGGACTTTATTGATACGCCCACCGCCCTTGTCCCGCCGGGGCGGAGCGGCTATCTAGCCATCCGGGACCAATCGGGAAGATCAAGATGCGCGCCGAAACGCAGAGCCATGTGGAGAGCATCCGCAAAAGCCTGATCCTTCTGGGACAGCGGATGGATCTGGAAACCGCGCCGCACCGGCTTGAGGAATTCAATGCCATGATCGAGGATCCGGATCTGTGGAACGATCCGGCCAAGGCGCAGAAGCTGATGCGCGATCGCCAGCAGCTTACCGATGCGATCACCACCTATGAACGGATCGAAACCGGCCTGAACGACAATGTCGAACTGATCGAGATGGGCGAGGCCGAAGGCGATACGGAAATCGTCACCGAAGCCGAAGACAGTCTTCGTGAATTGTTGGCCCTGGCACAGGAAAAGGAACTGGAGGCACTCCTGAATGGTGAGGCCGATGGCAACGATACCTTCCTGGAAATCAATGCCGGGGCCGGTGGCACCGAAAGCTGCGACTGGGCGGCCATGCTGGCGCGGATGTATGTCCGCTGGGCTGAAAAGAAGGGCTACACCGTCGAATTGCAATCAATGAGTGACGGCGAAGAGGCCGGGATTAAATCAGCCTCCTACAAGATATCCGGCCCCAATGCCTATGGCTGGCTGAAATCGGAACGCGGAGTACATCGGCTGGTGCGGATCTCCCCCTATGAGTCCTCGGCGCGGCGGCATACATCCTTCAGTTCGGTCTGGGTCTATCCAGTGGTTGACGATAATATCGAAATCGAAATTCCACCCAATGAGATCCGCATCGACACCTACCGATCCTCCGGCGCTGGCGGGCAGCATGTGAACACGACCGACTCGGCGGTCCGGATTACCCACCTGCCCACGGGAATCGTTGTAACATCTTCGATGAAATCGCAGCACCAGAACCGCGATATTGCCATGAATGCACTGCGTTCGCGGCTCTATCAGCTTGAACTCGACAAACGAAACGCCGCGATCAATGCCGCACATGAATCCAAGGGCGATGCCGGTTGGGGCAATCAGATCCGTTCCTATGTGCTGCAGCCCTATCAGATGGTGAAAGACCTGCGAACCGGGGTGGAAACCTCCGACACGCAGGGAACGCTGGATGGCGATCTTGACAAATTCATGGCGGCAACGCTGGCGATGGATGTGGCAGGAAAATCCCGCGCCGAGGCAACGGCCGAAGAATAGGCATATCTGCCCTTTTTCCGCCATCCGGATCAGAATGAAATTCAATTCGATGCAAGCAGGAAATTCCCTATCCTGTCATTTGATAAGGGGGGCGCATGACAGATGGGGCAGGAGATGCGGGTGCGCCCGGGCAGCGGGATGGTACCACGCCGAATGTACGGCAGGTCCGCCTGACCGATCTGGGGGAGGTACTGCACGCGGGCTGGGATGATTTCCGAAAGGCACCTCAATTCGGGTTGTTCTTCGCGGCGGTCTATGTTGCGGGTGGCTGGCTGATCCTTTATGCGCTTATCGCTTCCGGGCAGATCTGGTGGACTTTGCCCGCAGCGACCGGATTCCCCATTCTGGGGCCATTCATTGCCTGCGGGCTTTATGAGGTCAGCCGCAGGATCGAATGCCGGGAACCCATCGAATGGCGTGGCATCCTGAGGGTCATCCTTGCACAGAAAGACCGTCAGATCCCATCAATCGCCGCCGTGATCGTGGTGTTTTTCCTTTTCTGGAACTTCCTTGCCCATATGATCTTTGCGCTTTTCATGGGGCTTCAGGTCATGACGAATATTTCGTCATCACTGGCCGTTTTCACGACACTGAACGGGATTGCGATGCTTCTTGTGGGATCGCTGATCGGGGCAGGTTTTGCCGTGGTGCTGTTTTCCCTGACCGTGGTCAGCCTTCCGATGTTGCTGGATCGGGAGGTGGATTTCGTCACGGCGATGCTGACCAGTATTTCGGTGGTCCTTCATAACCCGGCCACGATGCTGATCTGGGGGCTTTTGATTGCCGTATTTCTTTTTCTGGGAATGGTTCCGGCTTTTCTCGGGTTATTTATCGTCCTGCCGGTACTCGGCCATGCAAGCTGGCATCTTTATCGGAGGGCATTGGATTGAAAGGTCGCACGCGTGGGAATTTACCCGCACAAAAGGAAAGGGCGCCCGAAGGGGGCGCCCATCGCAGGCTTGCGCAAAGCCGCGAAAGAAAGGGATAACCGTCAGTTTCCGCTTCCTGTTGCCGCAGGCTTGGCCGCCGGGGCGGGGGTGGCAGTTGTCGCTGCTGCCGCAGGTGCGGGATTGCTGCTTGCCGCTGCCGGGGTTGAGGCCACGGCGGGACGCCCGTTTGACAGAGGATCGTCCTGGCGCTGCACGGAACCTTCGAAATGCGCGCCGCTTTCGATGGCAATGGTCTTGTGAATGATATCGCCTTCGACCCGTGCGCTGGCCGCCAGACGAACCTTGAGACCACGCACCCGGCCAATGACGCGCCCATTGACAACGATATCGTCAGCCACGATTTCGCCACGGATCGTCGCACTTTCCCCGACCGTCAGGAGGTGGGCGCGGATATCGCCCTCAACCGTGCCTTCGACCTGAATATCGCCGGTCGTGCGGACATTGCCGGTAATCGTCAGATCCGAGGAAAGAACCGATGCTGCGGGCTTGCCCTTTGAGCCAGCCGCGGACTGTTCCTGCGCCTTGGGCGATTGCCCGTCCTGGGGACGCGCCTTGTTATCGCCATCCGCCTTGGGACCGGGTTCGTTGATTCTGCTTTTAGAAAACATTTTTTGCCGCCTTGATGAAGGTCATCGCATTGACTGGATTGCCACCAACCCTGACCTCGTAGTGAAGATGTGAACCGGTTGACCGCCCAGAAGATCCCATATCACCGATGTGATCGCCACGCGATACCTTTTGTCCGGTTTTAACACGAAGTTTGGACATATGGGCAAAAAGAGTCTGAACACCGAATTGATGCTTGATCTTGACCATCCGGCCATAGCCGTTGCCCCATCCGGCCTTTTCCACGACACCATCGGCGGTGGCATAGATCGGCGTACCGATGCCTGCGGCAAAATCCGTACCCGAATGCATCCGGGTGCCTGCACCTTTCGGATCGCGCCGATACCCATAGCCGGAAGTATGCCGGAAGGCTCCCTTGACGGGCATGGCAAAGGGCGCCTGGTCGGCTGCGATCCGATACATGTTCATCCGGTCGAGTCCGTTCAGGATCGCGCGGGCGCGAACCTCATCGGCCGAAAGCGGTGCGTTGGAAGTGGACATGGTAAAGGGCGAAAGGGGCCCGCCTTGCCCGGAATAGCCGCGCCGAACCGTGTCCAGGATACTGTCGGGGGACATTCCCGCAGCGCGGAACATCTTGTCCAGCGGTTCCATCGATACGGCAACGGCCTCTTCAAGCTTGCCGAAGATGATGTCATTGCGCGCTTCGATCTGACGCTTTTCGGCTGCGATCTGTTCAACCTCATCCTTGGCGGTCATTGCGACCAGCGCCATGGCATCGCGCTGTTCTGCGGTGCCGGCCAGCGCATCGGCAAGGATCCCCATCGTGGCTTCGGTTTCATCCGAAAGGGTTTGTCGGGGGCCGGTCGAACCGGATTGGTCCTCAAGTGCGGCTGTCAGGGCGACCTGTTCCGCCCGGGCCTCGTCCCGTTCACGGATCGTGCGGCGCAGCGTTTCCTGTACCGCATCAATCCCGGTTTCCATTTCGCGGCGCTGATCCTCGGAAGCCAGGAGACGCGTCTGCATCTTGCTGACTTCGGCCAGCGCAAGGTTGAAACGTTCCTGCGCCCTCACAGCTTCTTCAGCGCGAAGGTCGCGGTCGACCGACAGTGCATTCAGCCGCGACTCATATACGGCGTGGCGGCGCAGCGTCTGTTCGCGTGCCGAACCTGCCGATATCGAATCCATCACCAGGATCGATGTGGCAAGCAGCGTCCATCCGAAGGCCACAACGCCACCTGTGATGGCGACAGCCTGCGTTGCCGGTGACAGGCGAATGAAACGTGTTGCCGCGTCGGATTTGAGAAAGAGCCGTTGTTCCGGGAGATAGCGCCCGAGGGCGGTGTTGATCCGATAAGAAAGTCGTTTCAGCACTTTGCTGTGTCCGTAACCGTTGCCGTAGCGGGGACATCTGCCAAAAGGTGGCCGGTTCTGTCCCCGCGGCATGGATAAAACAGGCGCATTGCATTGCGCAACTGCTTTGGCCGCACTGCGGCACAGTCCCGCTGCCTCAGGCGGCAAACCGGCAGAAAACCGCCGACTATCAGCGCGTTCCGGTTTAATTTTTCCTGGGGGGAGCTTCCGCAGGGAGCCAGCAGTGTCAGGCGATGGTCAGGACCTTTACCATTATTTCGGCAAGGCAGGACCGTGGCGTGATGGTCTTCCTTCTGTCGGGCTATTGTGGCCTTGCGGCTGCCAGAACAGCCTCGGCATGGCCTTTCGCCCGGACCTTGCGCCAGATCCTTTCGATCTTGCCGGTCCCGTCGATCAGGAAGGTCGCGCGTTCAATCCCCATGGATTTGCGGCCATACATGTTCTTTTCGACCCAGACGCCATAGGCCTCACAGGTGGCACCTTCCTCATCGGAGGCAAGGATGATGCCCAGATCATGTTTTCGGATAAACTTGTCATGAGAGGCGACGCTGTCCCTTGAGATACCCACGATCCGCACGCCAAGCGTATTGAAATCCTCGGCCAGGGCCGTGAAATCCTTTGCCTCGATGGTACAGCCGCTGGTATCATCACGGGGGTAGAAATAGACCAGCGTGCGCCCGGGCCGCAATGAGGACAGGCTGACAACGCCACCACCATCGCGGGGCAGGGTGAAATCAGGGGCAAGATCGCCGGGGGCGAGCGTGGACATCGTGGGGCTCCCTTCAATTTGAATTCAGGACTTCCCGTTCTTGTTGCCTTTTGGCAGATTCAAAGGCAAGCCCGGTTTGGTATCGGGTGCAAGGGGAATGGGGCCGATGACGGCGGGGGCGCAAGAGAAAAGCAGCAAGGTTGATGGTGATGCCCCAGCGAAGGCGGCGGTCATCCCCCCTGTCGCGACGCGCCGCAGGAAGACCCGCAGCCTTTGGCGGATGCCGCTGATCGTCGTGCCGCTGCTGTTCCTGCTTGCCATTCTAGCCCTCCTTGGCGGATTGGCGGCAACGGGACGGCCGGTTCCCCTGCCGGTCTGGGCGGTGGCGGAAGTCGAAACGCGCATGAATCGCGCACTGGTCGCGGCCACGGGTCAACAGGAGGCCGCGGCGGTACTGTCGCTTGGCGGGGTTGTCTTGCGGGTCGATCAGGATCTGATTCCGAGGCTGCTTCTGGAAGACCTGCGCCTGTTGCGCGGCGATGGGGAACCGGTGGCAGTGATTCCCGAGGCGCGGTTCAGCTTCGATCTGGAATCCGCATTGGACGGACGGCTGCGGCTGCGCACGATGCGCCTGGTCGGGCCGCGTTTCCTGCTGCGACGGCAACAGGATGGACGTTTCGACATTGCGCTTGGCCCGGGCATGACGGCACGTCCGGTTCAGGGGTTTGCAGGCCTGATCGATGCGACGGTCGCGGCCTTCCAGCATCGTGCGCTGTCGCAACTGAGCCGGATCGATGCCGAAGCCATGACCTTCACCTTCGATGATCGTCAGGCCGGGCGGATCTGGGAAATGGGTGACGGAAGGCTGACCCTGGCCAATCGCCCCGGCGACCTGGCACTTCAGATGGGGGTTTCATTGCAGGGGGGCGGTACGGGGGCCGCGCGGGCCGATCTGACACTGGTTGCGAACAAGGCCGATTCCGCCGCACGGATGACTGCCACGGTCGATGGTGTTGCCGCCGCCGATATCGCCGCTCAGGCGCCGCCGCTTACCTTCCTGTCGGTTCTTGATGCTCCAATCTCGGGGCAGATTTCATCGGCGCTGGATTCTGCCGGCGGGTTTTCCGAACTGGAGGCCACGCTGTCGCTGGGTTCCGGCGCCCTGCGCCCGACCGAAGCCACACCGGCGGTCCCCTTTGATACGGCGCAGATGGTTCTGGGATATGAGCCGGAGCACGAAAGGCTCGACCTCAGGGAATTGAATGTGCAAAGCGCGGCGCTTTCGCTACGCGCCAGCGGTCATGCCGATCTGCCTGGAGCCAGGACGGGTTTGCCAAGGGAACTTCTGGGCCAGATTGATATTGCGGCGCTCACGATTGACCCCGAGGGCCTGTTCGAAGCTCCGGTAAACCTGGAACAGGGCGCCATCGATCTACGGATCCGGCTTGATCCTTTCACGGTCGATATTGGCCAGATTGCCCTGATTGCGGATGATCAACCGATCCGCGCCAGGGGGCGGGTTGCCGCGCGGCCCGATGGCTGGGCCGTCGCCATGGATCTTGCCGCCGGACAGGTCGCGCATGACAGGCTGCTTGCGCTCTGGCCCGCCCGGCTGGCGCCACGGGCCCGGAAATGGGTGGCCGACAATGTGATACAGGGGGAGGTTTTCAACGCCCGGGGCGCGCTCCGGCTGCGTCCTGGTAAGGCTCCGGATCTGATGCTGGGCTATGAATATCGCGGCGCGGACGTGCAATATCTGAAAACCCTTCCCCCCATTCGGGATGGACAGGGCCATGCGGTGATCGAGGGGCGCAGCTATACAATGGTGATGCCGCGCGGCAAGATTGCCGCCCGTACCGGTGGCACAGTCGATATCGCTGGTTCCGTTTTCCATGTGGCAAATATCCGGCAAAAGCCCGCGCAGGCGGATATTTCGCTTCAGCTTGATGGTTCCCTGACATCGGTGCTTTCGCTGCTTGACGAGCCGCCCTTCCAGTTTCTGCAGAAATCCGGGCAACCGGTAAAACTGGGGGAGGGACATGCCCGTGCGCAGGTGAAACTGCGCATGCCGCTGCGCAAGGGGGTGAAACTGCCGGATGTGAAACTGCGGGTCACCGGCGCGGTGACGGGGTTTCGTTCCGAGGTTCTGGCGCAGGGGCGCCTGATCGCATCTGATCACCTTGCCCTGACGGCAACGAATGCGGGAATGGAAATTACAGGACAGGGGCTTTTGCAGGATGTGCCCTTCGACATCACATATAGCAAGCTTTTCACCCCGGAAGAAAAAGGCAGATCGCGGATAGATGGCCGGATCACGCTGTCGCGCGCCAATACTGAAAAGCTGGGGATCGCGCTGCCGGAAGGGTTGGTTTCGGGGCAGGGGCCGGCGCAGGTATCCCTGGCCCTGAACAGGGGGGAAGCGCCAAAGCTGCACCTTTCCTCCACGCTTGAAGGGCTGGGCATGGCCATTCCCGCATTGGGATGGTCCAAGGGGCAGGGCGGTACAGGTAATCTGGAAATGGATGTCACGCTGGGCAAACCCGCCTCGGTTGAGCGGCTGGACCTGCAGGCGGCGGGGTTTTCGGCAAAGGGGACGATCAGCCTTGCTGCCGACGGCGCGCTGGAACGCGCCAGATTTTCCTCTTTGAAACTGGGGGGGTGGCTGGACGCCGAGGCCGAATTGCAGGGCCGGGGCAAGGGGCGCGCACCTGCCGTTGCGGTAACGGGCGGGCGGATCGATATCCGGGGGCTTCCCCGCCGCCCACAGCGAGGTTCCAGCGGCACACAATCCCCATTGCAGCTTGCCCTGGATGAGCTTGCCGTGACGGATGCGATCAGGCTTACCGGGTTCAGGGCGACGCTTGCACCCGGGCAGGGCGGGATATCGGGCGAATTCACTGGGCGGGTGAATGGTGGTGTTCCCGTGCGCGGAACGCTTGTTCCCGCGCCCAACGGATCTGCCGTGCGCATCCGGTCCAATGATGCCGGCGGGGTCTTTTCCTCGGCACGGATCTTTCCCAATGCACGGGGGGGCAGCTTCGATCTGATGCTCAATCCGCTTCCCGGCCGGGGCGAATATGACGGCAGCCTGAAGATGACGAATATTTCAATCAGAAACATGCCCGTCCTGGCAGAAATCCTGTCAGCAGTATCGATCGTGGGATTGCTGGAACAGATGGGGGGCTCCGGTCTTCTCTTTAGTGAGGCCGATGCGACCTTTCGCTTGACCCCGGACGCGATCCGCATCACCAGTGGCGCGGCGATGGGGGCCTCCATGGGTGTTTCCCTCGATGGGATCTACTACAATAACGGAGGCAGACTGAACATGCAGGGGGTGATTTCACCGATCTACCTGCTCAACGGGATCGGCTCAATCCTGACCCGCCGGGGTGAGGGGTTGTTCGGGTTCAACTATTCGGTAACCGGTACGACGAAGGATCCCGATGTTTCGGTCAATCCGTTGTCAATCCTGACACCGGGCATGTTCAGGGATATCTTCCGCAGCCCACCGCCCGGCCCCACCCCACGCCGCACACCGGAGCCCGAAGGGTGAAGCTTTCGGATTTCGATTTCGACCTGCCGGAGGAGCTGATTGCCACCCGCCCCCTGCGCCCTCGTCCTGCGGCGCGGATGCTGGTGGTCGATGGCGATGACATGGCCGATCGCCATGTTTCAGATCTTCCCGGCCTGCTGCGCCCGGGGGACAGGCTGGTTCTGAACAATACGCGTGTGATCCCCGCACGTCTGGCGGGGAAACGGCACCGGATGACAGGGCAGGGTGAATCGGTGGCGGGCGTCGAAATCACGTTGACATCCCCCGATCCGGCAGGGGGATGGCGGGCCTTGGCCAAACCCCTGCGCAAATTGAACAAGGGTGAGGAGATCCGCTTTGCGGCCGGGCTTCGCGCGCATATTGCGGAAAGAACCGCAACCGACCTGCGGCTTGACTTCAATCTGCAGGGCGCGGATTTCGACGAGGCCCTCGCAGAGGCCGGACAAATGCCCTTGCCCCCCTATATTGCCGCCCGCCGTGCGCCGGATGCCCGCGATCACGAGGATTATCAGACCGTCTTTGCCCGCAAGCCCGGTGCGGTGGCCGCCCCCACGGCAAGCCTGCATTTTGATGAACCGCTGCTGGCGCGGCTTCGCGATGGGGGGGTGACCTTCACCGAGGTGACACTCCATGTCGGGGCGGGGACCTTCCTTCCGGTGAAGGTGGAGGATGTCACCCGCCACAAGATGCATGCCGAATGGGGGGAGGTTACCGAAAAGGCAGCGGATGAGATCAACGCAACCCGCACGGCAGGCGGCCGGGTGATTCCGGTCGGCACCACGGCGCTGCGGTTAATCGAAAGCGCCGCCCGGAATGACGCCCTAAATGACAAGGGCATTGCCCCCTGGCGGGGGGAGACGGATATCTTCATCTATCCCGGCTATCGGTTCCGTGTGACCGATGGATTGATGACGAATTTTCACCTGCCGAAATCAACGCTTCTGATGCTGGTGGCGGCCTTGATGGGACGTGATCGCATGGCGCGCGCCTATGCGCATGCCGTGGCCAAGGGGTATCGTTTCTTTTCCTCTGGGGATGCCTCACTGCTTTTGCCCGGGACCTGAAAACCCGAAGGCCTGACCACGGAATATAGCACCCGATCCGCACCCGGCGGAAATCATGCTAATGGATGCTTGTCTTTGCGCCGGATTACGTTATGGGGCGGCAGGATTCGCATTGGCGGAGCGTGCGCGATGATCCATGTTCTAAAATCCACCTGGCCGCTGCTTCTGGGGCTGATGCTTCTGATGTTGGGCAATGGCATGCAAGGTTCGCTTCTGGGGATCAGGGGCGGGCTGGAACAGATGGATACTTTCCAGCTTTCGGTCGTGACCTCCGGCTATTTTGCGGGGTTCCTCTTTGGATCCCGCATGGTGCCGGCGATGATCCGCAAGGTGGGTCATGTTCGGGTCTTTGCCGCGCTTGGCTCCATGATCTCGGCAGTGCTGATCCTGTATGCGGTGTTGCCCAACTGGGTTGCGTGGTCGCTCCTGCGTGTGGTGATCGGATTTTGTTTCTCGGGGGTCTATATCTCGGCGGAAAGCTGGCTGAACAATGCCGCCAGCAATGAACAGCGTGGTCAGGTCCTGTCGCTTTATCTGATCGTGCAGATGATCGGCATTGTGGCGGCACAGGCGCTGCTGAACCTGGGGGATCCACGCGACTACCTGCTATTCGTTATTCCTTCGGTTCTGGTTTCACTGGCCTTCACGCCAATCCTGCTTTCGGCCAAGCCCGCCCCGGCCTTTGCCGCAACCAAGCCGCTGTCTTTCGGACGGCTCTATGCCGCGTCCCCCCTGGCCTTTGTCGGGATTTTCCTTCTGGGCAGCGTATTTTCGGTACAATCGGGCATGGCCGCCGTCTGGGGAACGGAACAGGGCCTGTCAGTGCGCCAGATCACCCTTTTCATCGCAAGTTATTATGTCGGCGGGCTGGTGGCGCAATACCCCATCGGCTGGCTGTCGGACAGGATGGACCGGCGCATCCTGATCTTCGGCCTTTCGATCCTGGGGGCTGCGGTGTTGTTTCTGCCGGTATTTGCAACGCTGCCCTTCCTGATGCTTCTGGGGGTGGGGGCCGTGGGCGGTGCGGTTTCCAACCCGCTCTATTCGCTTCTTCTTGCCTATGTGAATGACAATCTCGACGCGGCCGATATGGCCTCGGCCTCGGCGGGGCTTTTGTTCATCAACGGGATCGGCGCGATTTCCGGGCCGGTGATCGCAGGCTGGATGATGGGGATTATCGGGCCATCGGGATTTTTCCTGTTTACCGCGCTACTTTTCGTGATGTTGACGGGCTATACCGTCTGGCGCATGTGGAGCGGTCGGCCTGCGCCGGAGGTGACCTCCGCTTATCGTGCGGTTTCCCCCAATGCCACTGCCATCGTGACGGGGGCAACCATGGCAGAGGCGGATCAGGCCGGTCCGGACGACAAGGACTGAACCCGCCATTGCCTGCCGGGACCAAAGCTGGCAGGCTGGCGAAGGGCAGGGGCCAAGGGAGGGAATGATGTCCGACCCGATAAGTGTGCTTGATTTCTGGTTGCAGGATATCGGCCCCAAGGGCTGGTATCTGGGTGGAGAGGAAATCGATGGGACGATCAGGGACGGTTTCGAGGAGCTTTGCGTCGCAGCCCATGATGGGGGGCTGGAACATTGGGTTGAAAGCCCTGCGGGGGCGTTGGCCTATCTGCTCCTGACCGACCAGTTTCCGCGCAATATCTGGCGGGGTGAGGCCCGCGCCTTCAGCTGCGATCCCCGCGCCCTCGCGGCGGCGCGCAAGGCGATTGCTGCAGGCTGGGACATGCAGGTCCCGGAGCCCGAAAGGCAGTTCTTCTACCTGCCATTCGAACATTCCGAAGATCCGGAAAATCAGGTCCTGTCGGTTGAATATATCTCGACGCGCCTACCCGAGGGAGGCGAGGAAAGCGCCCTTCATGCCCGGGCCCATGCCGAAACCATCCGTCGTTTCGGCCGCTTTCCCTATCGCAATGAGGCCCTTGGCCGCGAAAATACACATGCGGAAACCGCGTTTCTGGCGGCAGGGGGCTATGCCCATATGGTGCAGGAATTGCGAAACCGGGAAACTTCAGCGTGAAACCCGATCATCCCCCCGCTGTACCGGATCAGGCAGGACTTCCCCCCGAGAGCTATGCACCTGACGCATAGCCCCGCGTCAGGGACTTCATTGCTTAGCCCTTTTGAATAGTTTAGGGGTGAACAAATATTTTTACGGGAGAGAAGAGATGGCAGCCAAAAGCTTTGACGTCGTCGTGATCGGGGCAGGTCCGGGGGGCTATGTTGCCGCGATCCGGGCTGCGCAGCTGGGCAAATCGGTCGCGATAGTTGAACGGGAGCATCTGGGCGGGATCTGCCTGAACTGGGGCTGTATCCCGACAAAGGCATTGCTGCGGTCTGCCGAGGTTTTCCATCTGATGCACCGCGCCAAGGAATTCGGACTGAAGGCGGATGGGATCGGATATGACCTTGATGCTGTGGTCGGGCGCAGCCGCGCGGTGGCCAAGCAGCTTTCCGGCGGCATCGGCCATCTGATGAAAAAGAACAAGGTTACCGTGTTCATGGGCGAGGCGACACTGCCTGCCAAGGGAAAGGTTTCGGTCAAGACCGACAAGGGTACCGAGGAACTGACCGCCCCCGCGATCATCCTTGCCACGGGTGCGCGTGCACGCGTCCTGCCGGGGCTGGAAGCCGATGGTGATCTGGTCTGGACCTACAAACATGCCCTGCAACCCAAACGCATGCCCAAAAAACTTCTGGTTATCGGATCCGGCGCGATCGGCATCGAATTCGCCAGCTTCTTCAACACGCTGGGCGCGGATACCACGGTGGTTGAGGTAATGGATCGCGTGCTTCCGGTGGAGGATGCGGAAATTTCCGCCTTTGCCAAAAAGGCCTTTGTCAAACAGGGGATGACGATCCTCGAAAAGACGACGGTGAAGAAGCTTGACAAGAAGGGCGGTAAGGTCACTGCCCATCTGGAAGCCAATGGCAAGACCGAAACCGCCGAATTTGACACGGTAATTTCCGCCGTGGGGATTGTTGGCAATGTCGAAGGGCTGGGGCTGGAGGCACTTGGCGTCAAGATTGACCGCACCCATGTGGTAACAGATGAATATTGCCGGACAGGTGTCGACGGGCTTTATGCCATTGGCGATATTGCCGGGGCACCCTGGCTTGCGCATAAGGCCAGCCATGAAGGCGTGATGGTGGCTGAACTGATTGCGGGGCAGCATCCGCATCCGATCAAGCCCAATTCCATCGCGGGCTGCACCTATTGCCATCCGCAGGTCGCCTCGGTCGGGTTGACGGAGGCAAAGGCGAAGGAGGCCGGTTACCAGGTCAAGGTCGGTCGTTTCCCCTTTATCGGCAATGGGAAGGCCATTGCCCTGGGTGAGGCCGAAGGCATGATCAAGACCGTCTTTGATACCAGGACCGGAGAACTTCTGGGCGCGCATATGATCGGGGCGGAAGTGACCGAGCTGATTCAGGGCTATGTGGTTGGACGTACGCTGGAAACCACCGAAGGCGAATTGATGGAAACCGTCTTCCCGCATCCGACCCTATCGGAAATGATGCATGAAGCCGTGCTCGACGCCTATGGCCGGGCCCTGCATATCTGACAGCCCGCCGCCCAAGCCCCCCGCGTGAAAGCGGGGGTATTTTAGCCATGGTATCGGGGCGTGGGCCGCGATAGGACTGTGCCATGCGCAGCCAATCGCCCTTTTTAACCATTCTGCTTCTGTGGGGGAGCGGCCTTGGTGCGGCGGCGCAGTTTGGCAAGATTTCCGTTCTGTTCGACATGATTGCCATCCATTACCCTGGCGCAAGTACCGTATCCCTCGGGTTGATGCTGTCCATTTCGGGGATTGTCGGCGTGGGCTTTGGCACGATGGCGGGATTGCTGGTTCAGGGGTTGGGCTATCGCCGGGTTCTGGTTGCAGCCCTGGCGGGCGGGGCGGTCCTGTCGGCTTTGGAGGCCCTGCTGCCACCATTGCCATTGATGCTGCTTTTGCGGATCGGCGAAGGGCTCAGCCATCTTGCCATTGTGGTGGCCGTACCGGTGTTGATCGCGCAGCTTGCACCGCAAAAACATCAAAGCCTGGCCATGACGCTATGGTCGAGCTTCTTTTCCATCTCCTTCGCCTTTACGGCATTTCTGGGCCTGCCCTTTGCCGAGGCACATGGGGTTGGTGCGGTTTTTCTGTTCCATGCCGGTTATATGGGGCTCTTTGCGGTGATCATGCTCGCGGCCCTGCCACGCGATGGACAAATCACGCTGCCCAGCCTTGACCCGCGTGACCTCCTCAGGCGCCACGGGCAGATCTACGCCTCGCCCAACCTTGGCGCTCCAGCCCTTGGTTTCTTTTTCTATACAGTAATTTACATCGCGGTCCTTACCTTTTTTCCGCCCCTGATCGGAGGCGAATGGCAGGGAGTTGTGGCGATCACCATGCCCTTGGTTTCCATCGCGGTATCGCTGACGCTTGGCGTTGCCCTGATGCATCGCTATCCGGCCTTTCGGGTCGTGCAGGGCGGGTTCGCGCTGGTTGCTCTGGTTGCAATTCCGCTGTGGTTTTTCTGGGGAACAGAAGTCGTGATGTTTCTGGGGGCGTTCCTTCTGGCCGCGATCCTGGGGGTGGTTCAGGGGGCAAGCTTTGCCACGGTTCCGCAGCTTAACCCGGGGATGGAGGAACGGGCCCAGGCCTCCGGTGCGCTGGCGCAGATCGGCAATCTGGGCATTGCCGTTGGTACGCCGATTCTGGCATTTATGCTGACCAACCTTGGCGGGCAGGGGCTTGCGCTTTTCGTTCTGCTGCCCAGTCTGATTGGCATCTGCGTTCACGAAAGCATGGCCCGGCGCCGCGCCAGATGGGCATGAATCCCCGGTTCATACACTTGTTCACCTATTGTTCACTCTTTTTGGTTGGAGACTCAGCCCGGCTCGCATATCTATCGTAACCGAAAGTGGTGAGGGCGAGTCATGGCCGAGCAGAAATTCATCGAAGTCCGCGGTGCGCGTGAACATAACCTGAAGGATATCGATGTCGATATCCCGCGCAACCGGCTCGTCGTCATTACCGGCCTGTCCGGTTCCGGCAAATCCAGCCTCGCCTTTGACACGATCTATGCCGAGGGGCAGCGCCGCTATGTCGAAAGCCTGTCAGCCTATGCGCGGCAATTCCTGGACATGATGGGAAAACCGGATGTGGATCACATCTCCGGCCTTTCCCCGGCAATTTCCATTGAACAGAAGACCACGTCGAAAAACCCTCGTTCGACGGTTGGTACCGTAACGGAAATCTATGACTACCTGCGGCTCCTTTATGCACGGGTCGGCACGCCCTTCAGCCCGGCAACGGGCCTGCCGATCGAGGCGATGCAGGTACAGGACATGGTCGATGCCATCATGGCGATGGATGAAGGAACACGGGCCTATCTGCTAGCCCCCATCGTGCGCGATCGCAAGGGGGAATATCGCAAGGAATTTCTGGAACTGCGCAAACAGGGGTTTCAACGGGTCAAGGTTGATGGCGCTTTCCATGATCTGGATACCCCCCCCACGCTCGACAAGAAATTTCGCCATGATATCGATGTCGTGGTGGATCGGATCGTTGTCCGGGAGGGGATGGAAACGCGGCTGGCCGACAGCCTGCGCACGGCCTTGAACCTGGCCGATGGTATCGCCGTCCTGGAAACCGCCCCGCGTGAAGGGGACCCCGAACGCAAGACCTTTTCGGAAAATTTCGCCTGCCCGGTTTCCGGATTCACAATCCCTGAAATCGAACCACGGCTGTTTTCCTTCAATGCGCCCTTCGGGGCCTGTCCGGTCTGTGATGGGCTGGGGGTGGAACTGTTTTTCGATGAAAGGCTGGTTGTACCCGATCAGGGGCTGTCGCTGATGCAAGGGGCCATCGCGCCCTGGGCGAAATCCAAATCCCCCTATTTCAAACAAACCATTGACAGCCTCGCGCGGCATTACAAATTCGACAAGAAAGCCAAATGGAAGGACCTGCCCGCCCATGTGCAGCAGCTTTTCCTCTATGGTTCGGGTGAAGACGAAATCCCCTTTCGGTATGACGAAGGAGGACGCATCTATGAGGTCACGCGGATTTTCGAAGGCGTCATTCCCAATATGGAACGCCGTTACCGCGAAACTGACAGCGCCTGGAGCCGCGAGGAAATGGAGCGCTATCAGAACAACCGTGCCTGCGGCACCTGCGATGGATTCCGACTGAAACCCGAGGCCCTGGCGGTGAAGATCGCGGATCTGCACATCGGTGAACTGGTCCGAATGTCGATCCGGGAGGCCCATGCCTGGATCGATGGGGTGCCCGGAAATCTGACCAAACAAAAAAATGAAATCGCCCGCGCCATTCTGAAGGAGATTCGCGAAAGGCTGGGTTTTCTGGTCAATGTCGGACTGGACTACCTGACGCTTTCGCGCAATGCGGGCACGCTTTCGGGTGGGGAAAGCCAGAGGATCCGCCTTGCCTCGCAGATTGGCAGTGGATTGACGGGGGTGCTCTATGTGCTTGATGAACCCTCCATCGGCCTGCATCAGCGCGACAATGACCGATTGCTGACAACACTGAAAAACCTGCGCGATCAGGGCAATACTGTCCTTGTGGTGGAACATGACGAAGATGCGATCCGCCATGCGGATTACGTGTTCGATATCGGTCCGGGGGCAGGGGTTCATGGCGGGCAGGTCGTATCACGTGGAACGCCCGCCGAAATCGCCGCCGATCCGGCCAGTCTGACGGGCCAATACCTTGCCGCCGCCCGGGAGATTGCCGTGCCCGAGGCCCGCCGCGATGGCAGTGGCAAGAAGGTTACCGTCGTGAAGGCAACCGGTAACAACCTCAAGGAGGTCACCGCCGAGTTTCCACTGGGCAAGTTCGTTTGTGTCACCGGGGTTTCCGGTGGGGGAAAATCCACCCTGACAATCGAGACCCTGTTCAAGACGGCTGCACTGCGATTGAACGGCGCGCGCGCGACGCCCGCACCTTGTGAGACAATCAAGGGGTTCGAACATCTCGACAAGGTAATCGATATCGATCAGAGGCCAATCGGGCGCACGCCACGTTCAAACCCCGCAACCTATACCGGCGCCTTTACCCCGATCCGGGATTGGTTTGCGGGACTGCCCGAAGCCAAGGCGCGCGGGTATCAGCCGGGGCGCTTTTCCTTCAACGTCAAGGGCGGGCGCTGTGAGGCCTGTCAGGGCGATGGCGTCATCAAGATCGAGATGCATTTCCTGCCCGATGTCTATGTCACCTGTGAAACCTGCCAGGGCAAGAGATATAATCGTGAAACACTGGAAATTAAGTTCAAAGGCAAGAGCATAGCCGATATTCTTGACATGACATGCGAAGATGCGCTGTCCTTCTTTTCCGCCGTCCCCGCAATCCGCGACAAGATGGAGGCCCTGTGCCTTGTGGGGCTGGGCTATATCAAGGTCGGTCAGCAGGCAACAACCCTTTCGGGCGGCGAAGCGCAACGTGTGAAGCTTTCAAAGGAGCTGTCCCGCCGCGCTACTGGCCGCACGCTTTATATTCTGGATGAGCCCACGACGGGGTTGCATTTTGAAGACGTCCGCAAACTGCTGGAGGTGCTGCATTCCCTTGTCGAACAGGGCAACACGGTGGTGGTGATAGAACATAATCTTGACGTCATCAAGACGGCGGACTGGATCATCGATATTGGCCCGGAAGGCGGCGATGGTGGAGGGCAGATCGTTGCCACCGGTACGCCGGAAATGGTTGCCAATTCGGAAAACAGCCATACGGGGCGCTACCTGCGCGATATGCTCAACCCGCGCAAACACGCGGCTGAATAACAGATGCGCTCCTGATTTTTCTTATAAATTCAAAAAGAAAAAACGGGGCCTTCATCCAAAACCGGCTATATGCTGCGCGGGGTCGAAGGCCCTGTTCTGCTGTTTTGTCAGGCGGCGGATTTCTTATCCCGCAACAGATGCCGCATGGATACTGCTGATCGCCCCCCCCAGCATGGTGTCGAATTCAGATTCGCTTTGTTTCGCATTCAGGCCTTCGGTCAGTGCGCGGCTGAAACTTGCAATAACCCCGGGATTGCGTGAAAGCCGCGCATTGGCTTCCTCACGGCTATATCCCCCTGAAAGCGCAACCACCTTCAACACACGCGGATGATTGACCACCAAGCCATAGAAGCCATCTTCTTCCGGCAGGGTCAGCTTCAGCATGATCTGCGCATCCCCCGAAAACGCGTCGAGCCCCTTGAGAATTTCCGCGCGTAGCAGTTTTTCCGCCTCCGCCTTGTCAGGGATATTGATCGAAACCTCGGGTTCCAGGATCGGGACCAGCCCGGCCGCAAGAACTTTCTTGCCCAGTTCGAATTGTTGCGCGACGCAGGCCGCAACACCCTTGGGGTTGGCCGCGCCTATCACCGAACGTTCCTTGGTTCCATAGATCCCGGCCCTGGCGGCACGGGCAAGCAATTCTTCCAACCCCGGGATCGGCTTCATGAGCTGCGCGCCATCTGCCTCCGCCTCAAGCCCCTTGTCGATCTTGAGAAACGGGACAACCTTGCGGTTTTCCCACAGATAGGTTGCCGTCGGTGTGCCATCGATATCACGATCCATTGTCTGTTCGAACAGGATCGCGCCAACCACCTTGTCACCGGTGAAGACCGGGGATTTCACGATCCGGCTGCGCATGGCGTGGATCAGATCAAACATCTCCGCCTCATTTGCCCAATCGCCTTCCGTCAGTCCGTAAAGCCGCAGCGCCTTGGGGGTAGAGCCACCGCTTTGATCCAGTGCGGCGATAAATCCTGCCCCTTGAGCGATCCTTGCGGTCTGGTCCTTGTTCGGCATGTTTTGTCCTCGATAATAAAAACGAATATCCCTGTCCAATATCGGTTTGCTGCCGGGGGCTCAATTATGGTTGCGCTACCATCTGCGCTGCAGCAGGAAACCCGTTACGGCCGTCATGATCCGCCGGGGCAGGATCCGGGGGGTTTGGCCCGCAATCTTGTTCAGGAACCCCGGAATGACGACCCGGCGCCCCTTTTCCATGCCTTTCCAGCCCAGTTCGGCCACCTTGTCCGATCTGGCCATGGGCAGGATGCGGTTCAGCAATGTCGTGCTTTCGGCATCATCGGCAGCAAAGAATGCGGTCTCGGTGACACCGGGACAAAGTGCGGTAACTTTCACGCCGCTTCCCTTCAATTCCGCAGCCACGGCTTCGGAAAGACTAAGAAGATAGGCCTTGGTGCCGTGATAGACGGCCATGTTCGGCCCCGGCATATAGCCCGCAAGCGAGGCCACATTGAGGATATGTCCCGTACCATTTGCAACCATATGCACCACCACCCGTTTCAACAGGATCGTGGCCGCGATCACATTGACACTGATTGAGGCCGCCTCGCGTGGCCAGCCATCCTCATCGGCGAAGGCACCATTGCGGCCAAGCCCGGCATTGTTGATGAACACGCCAATTTCCCGCCCCTCGGATGCCGTGAGCCAAAGCTGTTCAACCGCTTCGGGATCGGCCAGGTTGGCTGGCAAAACAAGCGTCTCAACCTGATAGGCGCGCTGTAATTCATGGGCCAGCTTGTTGAGCTTGTCTTCCTGTCTGGCGGTCAGGATCACATCGAACCCCGCCTTCGCGGCAAGGATAGCAAAATCACGCCCAAGACCTTCGGAAGCCCCTGTGACCAAAACCCATATTGCCATTCATTCCCCTTTCAGGACTGCGACGCCCGGCAGATCCTTGCCTTCCATCCATTCCAGAAAGGCCCCCCCGGCGGTGGAGATGAAACTGAAACGCGCCGCCGCACCGGCCTTGTTGAGCGCGGCAACGGTATCGCCTCCGCCGGCAACGGATACAAGGCGGCCTGCCGCAGTCAGTTCCGCCGCCACCCCGGCTGCCGCATTGGTGGCCGCATCGAAGGGTTCAATTTCAAATGCACCAAGCGGGCCGTTCCAGATCAGTGTATTGGCCGGCTCAAAGACCTCACGCAGATGCGCCACGGTTGCAGGCCCAGCATCAAGGATCATTGCGTCAGCGGGGCAGGAATTAACATCGACCGTTTCATGGGCTGCCCCGGCCCTGAATTCACGGGCAACGACGATATCGCGGGGCAGGTGGATCATACAATGCTGCGTTTCGGCCTTTTCCAGGATCTGCCGCGCGGTTTCAGCCATGTCACGTTCTGCAAGGCTCTGCCCGATTTCCACACCGGTTGCGGCAAGAAACGTATTGGCCATGCCCCCCCCGATCACCAGATGATCGACCTTGTTGACCAGATTGCCCAGCAGATCGAGCTTGGTGGAAACCTTGGCACCGCCCACGACAGCAACCACCGGGCGTTTGGGATGGCCAAGCGCGGCCTCCAGCGCCTTGAGCTCGGCTTCCATCAACCGTCCGGCGGCAGCTGGCAGAAGATGGGCAAGGCCCTCGGTCGAGGCATGGGCGCGATGGGCGGCGGAAAAGGCATCATTCACATAGACATCCCCAAGCGCAGCAAGCCCGGCGGCAAGCATCGGATCGTTCTTTTCCTCACCGGGGTGAAAGCGGGTGTTTTCCAGCAGAACCACATCACCGGGTTGCATATGCGAAATCGCGGTCTTGGCCGGGGCACCGATGCAATCCTCGGCAAAAATGACCTTGCGTCCCTTTAATGCCGCTGTCAGCGCGGGGACCACAGGGGCGAGGCTCATATCCGGGCGCCTTTCCCCTTTGGGGCGCCCGAAATGTGCCATCAAAACCGGCTTGCCGCCACGGGCGATCACATCTTCCAGCGTGGGCACGATCCTGTCGATTCGCGTGCTGTCGGTCACACGGCCATCCTGCATCGGTACATTGAGATCTACGCGTATAAGGGCCACAAGACCATTGAGGTCCAGATCATCGATAACTTTCCAACTCATTGCGCAGGCTCCCATGTTTGCCGCCCCCTTCGACCCGATTGCCGGGATGGCGTCAACCATAGCCCTTCCATTGCCTGTCCCCAAGCACTAGGTTCAGCGGCGATATGGAAATTCAGGAGAGCCAGATGGCCGATATCAAAGACCCCGAAAACACCATTCTGATGGAACTCAAGGGTGGCACCGTCGTGATTGAGCTTTTGCCCGATGTCGCCCCCAAACATGTGGAACGGATGAAGGAACTGGCCCGCGCGGGATCCTATGACAATGTCTGCTTTCATCGCGTGATTGACGGGTTCATGGCGCAATCGGGCGATGTGGCCCATGGCAATATGGAACAGGGGTTCAACCTGGGCCGTGCGGGAACAGGCGGATCGGACCTGCCCGACCTTCCGGCAGAATTTTCCAAGCTGCCGCATGACCGGGGGACACTGGGCGCGGCCCGTTCGGCCAACCCCAATTCCGCCAATTCGCAGTTTTTCATCAATTTCAACGACAACCATTTCCTCAACGGTCAATATACGGTCTATGGCCGGGTGATCGATGGCATGGATCATGTCGATGCCATCATTCGCGGTGAGCCGCCGCAAAGCCCGGACCGGATGATTTCGGTAAAGGTTGCCGCAGATGCGTAAGGGGAGAATTGTCGCATGCGGTGTTTTCACACTGGGCCTTGCCGCCCTGGCTACCTTCCTGCTGTCACCATCATCGATTCTGGCACAGGAGACGGATGGGCCGGGACCCAACCTGGTGATTGATATAGAGGGTGAGGCAACAGGACAGGTGACCATCGACCTTCTGCCGGATCTGGCCCCCAAGCATGTGGAACAGATCGTCGCCCTTGCGCGGGATGGTGCCTATGACGGCGTGGTGTTTCATCGGGTGATTGACGGGTTCATGGCCCAGACCGGCGACGTCGAATTCGGTAAGGGGGATGATCTGTCCCGCGCGGGGATGGGCGGATCCTCGCGGCCAGATCTTCCCGCCGAATTTTCCGGGCAGGGCTTTGACCGCGGGATTGTCGGCATGGCCCGCTCACAGGACCCCAATTCCGCCAATTCGCAGTTCTTCATCATGTTTGCACCGGGGCCGTTTCTGGACGGACAATATACGGTCGTGGGCCGGGTGGTCGGCGGCATGGATGTCGTCGACGGCATCAAGCGTGGCGAGGGTGCCAATGGCGAAGTATCCGATCCTGACCGCATGGTGAAGGTCACTGTCGCGGAATAAGGACTGGCCAAAGGACAGGCCGAAAAAAGGACAGGCCGAAAACGGGGCGCGCGCGGAAATTTTCGCGCGCGCGCCGATTCCTTATCCTGTCAGGCGGATCAGGCCGAATTTCTTGCGCCCCACCGCAATCTTGGCCAGGCCTTCGGCATCGAAATCCTCTTCCGACAACCGCCCGGTCGTGGTCAGAGGCTGGTCATTGAGACGAATCGCGCCTTCACCGATCAGCCGCTTGGCTTCCTTGCCGGAGCCGACCAGACCAAGTGCGACGAAGGGCGCGGTATTGGAAACCCCTTCCGCAAGTTCGGCCCGGGTCACCGCATGGGTGGGCAGATCTTCACCCATGCCGCCTTTTTCAAAAACCTCGCGCGCGGTGGCCTCGGCGGTGACAGCGGCCTCGGAGCCATGAAGGAGGGCCGTGACCTCATTGGCGAGGCGCAGCTTGGCTTCATTGATTTCCGCGCCCTGCAAGGCACCAAGGCGATCGCATTCATCCAGCGGCAATTCGGTATAGAGTTTCAGAAAGCGACCGACATCGGCATCGGTGGTATTGCGCCAGAACTGCCAGAATTCATAAGCTGAATACTTGTCCCCGTTCAGCCAGACCGCACCGCTTTGCGATTTTCCCATTTTCTTGCCGTCGGAGGTGGTCAATAGCGGCGTGGTAAGGCCGAAAACCTCCCCGCCGATGACACGGCGTGTAAGGTCCACGCCGTTGACGATATTTCCCCATTGATCCGACCCGCCCATCTGCATCCGGCAACCGTAGCGGCGGTTAAGCTCCATGAAGTCATAGGCCTGCAGGATCATGTAGTTGAATTCGAGGAAGGAAAGCGATTGTTCCCGGTCGAGCCGTGATTTCACGCTTTCGAAGCTCAGCATGCGATTGACCGAAAAATGCCGCCCAATATCACGCAGGAATGTGATGTAATTCAGATCATCCAGCCATTCGGCATTATTGGCCATGATCGCATCGGTCGGACCTTCGCCAAAAGTGACATAGGGGGAAAAGGCGCGTTTGATCCCGGCAATGTTTTCATCAATCTGCGCTTCGGTCAGAAGCGGGCGTTCATCGGCGCGAAAGGACGGATCACCGATCTTGGTAGTGCCGCCGCCCATCAAAACGATGGGCTTGCCCCCACATTTTTGCAGCCAGCGCAACATCATGATCTGGATAAGCGAACCGACATGCAGGCTTTGCGCCGTTGCATCAAAGCCGATATAGCCCGGCACGACCCCCTTAATGAAAGCTTCATCAAGAGCCTGATAATCAGTGCAATCGGCAAGGAAGCCGCGCTCAATCATCACGCGCATGAAGTCCGATTTGGCATGGTAGGTCATGGGTCTCTCGTGCTTGAAGGAACCGGATCCGTATATCGGTGCCACCGGGTGTCGTCAAAGGGGGAAGGGATGCAAAAGGCAGAAGCCATCTGGGCCCTGGGAACGGAACCGACCCGTCTGGAACAGGGGCCGCGCGCGGCCATGCTGCGCAGTGACGGGCAACGGATCCATGAATTCGGACCGGTCGACCATCAGACCTACAGTTCAGCGCAAAGGCGACTGATCCGGGCCGCTTCAGGCGATGCTGCTTCTTTTGATGCGGCCGCGGAGGCCGTGGAAACTGCGCATGCGGCGCTTTTGTCGCGCTTTGGACTGGCGGATCTGATCGGATTTGCGGGGCAGGAACTTGCAGGAACGGACACATTGATCGGATCCGGCACCGTATTGGCGGAGGTTCTGGGATTGCCGGTCGTCTGGGATTTCGCCGCTGCCGATCAAGGCCTGGGTGGAAACGGGTTCCCGCTAACGCCCTTTTTTCATTTTGCCTGCACGCAATGGCTTGGGCTGGATCGGCCGGTTGCCTGGCTTGATCTGGGGAAACTGGCACGAATAACATGGATTGATCCCCATGCGCATGACCCCGCCGATAACGGGGTCTGCCTTGCCTTTGAAGCCGGGCCCGGCCCGGGAATGTTGAATGAACCCCAAAAGGCGGGGAAGGAAACAAATGCTCTTGTCGATGAGGCTATTCTTGCGTCTTTTCTGAAACATCCGTTTTTCTTCAGAAAACCTCCGAAACTGATGGAGGACAGTGGCTTTTCCGATTTTGCCGAACGGCTTTCGGGGATTTCAAGGGCAGATGCCCGGGCTACGGCGCTGGCGGCCATTGGACAATCCGTGGCACTGGCCACTGCGCATTTTCCGACCCCAGTGGCCAGAATTATCGCCTGTGGGGCGTGGCGACGGGATAGCCGCCTTTTGGCAATGATCGCCGCCGCAACGGGCTGTCCGGTTCAGCCGGTGGAGGAACTGGGGCTTGATGGCGATGCGATGGAGGCACAGGCCTTTGCCCATCTTGCGGTGCGCGTGATGCAGGGCCTGCCGACATCCTGTCCGGGAACCACCGGGGTACGCGCCGCAATTGGTGGGGGTGTTATCAGCCGCCCCGGTGCCTCATGATCGAAAAGGAATAAAGGCCAAGCGCCGCCCAGATCAGGGCAAAGGAAAAAAACTGCGCCTGTCCGAACGGTTCCCGGAAGACAAAGATCGCGACCAGAAAGACCAGCGTAGGTGGAATATATTGCATGATCGCAATGGTCGAAAGCCGCAAAAGCTTGGCCCCATTGGCATAGAGGGCAAGCGGAATGGCAGTTACCGCACCGCTGCAGATCAGGAGAAGGTTATCAGTTGTACTGCCCTTGAAAAAGCTACCCTGACCCGTCCATCCCAGCCAGAAGATATAGCAGAGCGCAGGAAGGGTAAGGATCAGGATTTCCAGAAAGAAACCTTGGTTGGGGCCGATCGGCAGCATTTTCTTGAAATAGGCATAGCCTCCCCAGGTCAGGGTCAACCCGATGGCGACAAGGGGCAGGCGTCCAAGCTGAAGGGTCAACAGCACCACCGCCAGGACGGCCAGTGCAATTGCCGCCTTTTGCAGGTTGCCCAGTTTTTCCCCCAGAAGGACAGCGCCCAGGAAAATACTGAAAAGCGGGTTGATAAAATAACCAAGTGCCGCATCCAGTGCATTGTCATTGGCAATTGCCCAGACATAAATCCCCCAATTGGCTGCGACAAGAACTGCGGTCAACGTGGCCATGGCCAGCATGCGCGGCGATTTCAGGATCTCCTTCAGATCCGCCGTGCGCCGCAGGACGATCAACAAAAGCCCCGCAAAGGGAAGTGACCAGACTGCACGATGAGCCACGACCTCCAATGCCGGTATGTGGGCCATCGCCTTGAGATAGACGGGAAGGATACCCCAAAGAAAATAAGCGCTGGCCGCGAATCCGAAACCGCGAAGGCTGTCTTCGTTCTCAAGGGGGGCGACCTTGTGCATGGCCCACCGATAGCCTGCCACCGGTGGGGTTTCCATGCAATTATTGTAAGGGTGACAATCGGGATATCAGGCCCTTTCGGCCTTTCGTTTCTGCCGCCTTTCATGCAGGACAGGTTCGGTATAGCCCGAAGGTTGTTCCCGCCCCCTGAAGACCAGATCACATGCCGCCTGAAAGGCCTGACCGTCGAAATCGGGGGCCATGGGGCGATAGGCGGGATCACCGGCATTCTGGCCATCCACCACAGCGGCCATCTTGCGCATGGCCGCCATGACCTGACTTTCGCTGACAACGCCGTGATGCAGCCAGTTGGCCAGTGCCTGACTGGAAATCCGGCAGGTGGCGCGATCCTCCATCAATCCGATATCGTGGATGTCGGGAACTTTCGAACACCCGACCCCTTGGTCGACCCAGCGGACAACATAGCCCAGAATGCCTTGTGCGTTATTTTCAATTTCGGCGCAGATTTCCTCATCCGACCAGTTCTGCCCGGCAGCCAGGGGAATTTCCAGCAGATCCTCCAGGCTTGCGCGGGAACCACCCCTGGCCAGATCTTCCTGAACCGCGCCGACATCAATACGATGATAATGTGTGACATGCAGCGTTGCCGCAGTGGGGGAGGGCACCCAGGCGCAGTTGGCCCCGGATTTGGGATGGCCAATCTTTTGATCCAACATATCCCGCATCAGATCGGGTGCCGCCCACATCCCCTTGCCGATCTGTGCCTTGCCGCGCAGCCCGCAGGCCAGGCCGATATCGACATTACGCGCCTCATAGGCCGCGATCCATGCGGCATTTTTCATATCGCCCTTGCGGATCATCGGCCCGGCTTCCATCGAGGTGTGGATTTCATCCCCCGTCCGGTCAAGGAACCCGGTATTGATGAAAGCCACACGATGCCTTGCCGCGCGAATACATTCCTTCAGATTGGCCGAGGTCCGCCGCTCCTCATCCATGATGCCAAGTTTCACGGTATATTGTGGCAGGCCAAGCGTGGCTTCAACCATGCCAAAAAGCCTGTCTGCCAACGCCACCTCGGCAGGGCCATGCATCTTGGGTTTCACCACATAGACGGATCCCCGGGCAGAATTACGCAGCCCATCGGTTTTCTTCAGATCATGAAGCGCACAAAGCGTGGTTGCAAAGGCATCCATGATCCCTTCGCCGATCTCACGGCCCTTACCGTCAAGGATTGCGGGGTTGGTCATCAAATGGCCGACATTGCGCACCAGCATCAGCGACCGCGCCTTGAGCACAAGCGGCGCGCCATCGGCACCGGTAAATTCCAGATCGGGGGCCAGGCTGCGAATGAAGCTCCTGTCGCCCTTGGTAATTTCCTCACGCAGATCGCCGCGCATCAGGCCCAGCCAGTTACCATAGGCAAGAACCTTGTCTTCGGCATCAACGGCCGCCACGGAATCCTCACAATCCATGATCGCCGACAGGGCGGCCTCCAACCTGATATCGGCAATGTTGGCCGGATCGGTCCGGCCGATAGGATGGGCGGCATCGATATCGATCACAAGATGCAGGCCATGATTTTTCAGGACAATGGCAGAAGGAGCAGCCGCATCACCACCGAAGCCCACAAACTGCCCCGGATCGCGAAGCTCTGGGGCCAGCACGCCATTTTCCACCCGATAGCCGGTAACGTCACCATGACTGCCTGCAACCAGGGGAAAGATATCATCAAGGAAGGCGCGCCCCCAAGCCACCACACGCTTGCCGCGTTCGCTATCAAACCCTCCGGGGGGAGGCGGATCCCCGATTGCATCCGTGCCGTAAAGCGAATCGTAAAGGCTGCCCCAGCGGGCATTGGCAGCATTGAGCGCATAGCGCGCATTCATCACCGGCACGACAAGCTGTGGTCCGGCGATTTCGGCGATTTCAGGGTCCACACCGGTGGTTTCCAGCACGAAATCCGGGCTTTCCGGTTCCAGATAACCGATTTCGGTCAGAAAGTTGCGATAGGCCACCGCATCATGGGGCTGGCCCTTTCGCGACTTGTGCCAGTCATCGATGCTGCGCTGCAATTCTTTCCGCCGTGCCAGAAGATCACGGTTTTCCGCGCCGATGACATCAACCGCCCCGGCAAGACCGGTCCAGAAGCTATCGGCGGCAATACCCGTACCCGCAAGCGCCTCTTCCTCAATGAAAGCGACCAGCCGCCGGTCCACCGAAAGTTCCCCTCGTTTGACACGGTCCGTCATCTGCACCCCCCTTTTTCACTGACATCCATCCTTGGATAAGCCGGGATCGGGAACGGTTCAACACCGCCGGGCCGTTCATTCTAAGGCTGGACAAGATGGATCTTTGCCTGATTCCATAGAATGGCCGTTGCGCATGCGGTTCTCCGCCCTAGATTGACTTCAAAGGAGAACAACATGCAGGACATGACCCCGGCGCCCGTCTATCTGGCCGACTATCAGCCCTATCCCTACCGGATTGATCACGTGGCGCTGCGCTTTCGCCTTGCCCCCAAGGGGACGGAAGTTACGGCAAGGATAAAGGTTTCCCCCAATCCCGACAGGCCTGGCCGCCATGACATGCGCCTTGATGGTGAGGCGCTGCGGCTGATATCGCTGCAGGTGGATGGCAAGGTGCATACGGTAGCACCGGATGAGGAGGGGCTCACGATCCCCGCCGCGCTTCTGCCCGAAGGGGCCTTCATACTGGAAACCGTGGTGAAGATCGATCCGGCAGAAAATACCGCACTGGAAGGTCTTTACATGTCAAACGGCATGTATTGCACCCAATGTGAGGCCGAAGGGTTTCGCAAGATCACCTTCTACCCCGACCGGCCCGATGTCATGGCGCGTTTCGATGTGGAAATCGTAAGCGACCTGCCGGTCCTGCTGTCCAATGGCAACCCGCAAGGGGCGGGGAAATGGTCCGATCCCTGGCCCAAACCCGCCTATCTTTTCGCGCTGGTAGCGGGAGATCTGGTTGCCCATTCCGATCGCTTCACCACGACCTCGGGCCGGGAGGTTGATCTCAATATCTGGGTGCGCAAGGGTGATGAAGGCCGCTGTGCCTATGCAATGGACAGCCTGATCCGTTCGATGAAATGGGATGAGGAGGTCTATGGTCGCGAATACGACCTCGATGTGTTCAATATCGTGGCCGTGGATGATTTCAACATGGGGGCAATGGAAAACAAGGGGTTGAATATCTTCAACTCCAAACTCGTCCTTGCCAGCCCCACCACCGCAACCGATGGTGATTATGCCCGTGTCGAGGCGGTCATCGCGCATGAATATTTTCATAACTGGACAGGCAACCGTATTACCTGCCGTGATTGGTTCCAGCTTTGTCTCAAGGAAGGCCTGACCGTTTTTCGCGATCAGCAGTTTTCCGGCGATATGCGATCCCATGCGGTAAAGAGGATTGAGGATGTGCTGGCACTACGCGCACGGCAGTTTCGCGAAGATGGCGGGCCCTTGGCCCATCCGGTAAGGCCGGAAAGCTATGTGGAGATCAACAATTTCTATACCGCCACCGTCTATGAGAAGGGCGCCGAGGTTATCGGCATGCTCAAACTGCTGGTGGGCGAAGAAGGGTATCAAAAGGCGCTTGCGCTTTATTTCGACCGCCATGATGGGGATGCCGCGACAATCGAGGATTGGCTGAAGGTTTTCGAGGATGCGACAGGGCGTGACCTTTCCCAGTTCAAACATTGGTATACTGAGGCAGGAACACCCCGCCTGAAGGTGAGGGATGAGTTCAAAAATGAAACCTATACCCTCCATCTTGAACAGGAAAACCCGCCGACCACCGGACAGGACAGGAAATCACCCAAGGTGATCCCCGTGGCGCTGGGGCTGCTTTCGCCCAATGGTGATGAGATCATGCCCACCCGGGTTCTGGAAATGACCGAACCGCGCCAGAGTTTCCATTTCAAGGGGCTGGGATCGCAGCCTGTCCCATCCATCCTGCGCGGGTTTTCGGCCCCGGTGATCCTGGATCGTGAGGTAAGCGCGTCGGAGCGTGCTTTCCTGCTTGCCCATGACAGTGATCCGTTCAACCGCTGGGAGGCGGGGCGAGCGCTGGCCAAGGATATTCTGGCACGGATGGTCACGGAAGGAACGGACCCCTCAAACAATTGGCTGGCGGCGCTGGAAAGTGTCGTACGGGATGAAAACCTTGACCCCGCCTTTCGGGCGCTGGCCCTTGGGCTTCCTTCCGAGGACGATATGGCCCAGACATTGCATATGACTGGCCATGTGCCTGATCCGGCGGCAATCCATACCGCCAGAGCAAAGTTGAAGGCCGCATTGGCACGGCAATTGGCGGCTTACCTGCCGGATCTGGTGGCCAGACTCGATTCCCCGGGGGTATTTTCCACCGATTCCGGCTCGGCGGGGCGGCGCGCACTGCGCATGGCGGCGCTGACACTGCTGGCCAGACTTGATGAAGGTGCGGCCGCCCAGGTCGCTTTCGGGGTCGCAACCAACATGACCGAGGAAATCGGCGCCCTCGCGGCACTTCTGGAAATCGGCAAGGGTGAGGTGGAACTGGCCCGCTTCGAAGCGCGATGGGCAGAGGATCGCCTTGTGATGGACAAGTGGTTCATGGTGCAGGTTCTGCTCGCCGCGCCGAAAGACACCGCAGAAACCGCAGCGCGACTGACGAAGAGGGCGGATTTCGATCTGAAGAATCCGAACCGTTTCCGGTCGGTTATCGGCGCGCTTTCAGCCAATCATGCGGGGTTTCACCATGCGGACGGGGCCTCCTACAGGCTGCTCGCCGATTGGCTGATCCGGCTTGATCCGTTAAACCCGCAGACCGCCGCGCGCATGTCCACCGCATTCGACAGTTGGCGGCGCTACGATGCTGACAGGCAGGGGATGATCCGGTCAGAACTTTCCCGGATCCGGGCACAGCCGGGCCTTTCACGCGATCTGACGGAAATGACCACCCGGATGCTGGGGGATGGCACCAGATAGGGCGGCGCGAACTGCCGATACCCGGCCATGTCCACACCTTTGGCATTCGGGGCATTCAGATAACTTCGATATCGAGTGCCCCAATGCCTTCGATTTCTGCTGAAATCCGGTCTCCGCGCTTGACCTCACCAACTCCGGCTGGCGTACCACTTAAGATCACATCGCCCCCGGCCAGGTCGAAATAGCGTGATAGCCAGGCAATCATTTCCGGCACTTTCCATATCATCTGGTTCAAGTCGCCTTCCTGGCGCAACTTGCCATTGACGGAAAGCCGGATCGCCCCCTGATCGGGATGGCCTGTCATGGGGGCGGGATGAATCGGGCCTGCCGGGGCGGACCCTTCAAAGGCCTTTCCGATTTCCCAGGGGCGGCCCATTTTCTTTGCCTTGGCCTGTAAATCACGACGGGTCATATCCAGCGCAACGCCATAGCCATAGACATGGGAGAGCGCATCAGAAATCGGAATGTCGCTTCCGCCGGATTTCAGCGCAACAAGAAGTTCAACCTCGTGATGGACATCATCGCTTTGCGGCGGGTAACGGAATGTTGGCCCCGCAATCAGGTTTTCGGGATTTTTCTGAAAGAAGAAAGGGGGTTCACGATCAGGGTCATGCCCCATCTCAATGGCATGGGCGGCATAGTTCCGGCCAATGCAATAGACCCGACGCACCGGAAAGACCGCATCCGCAGCATTGACGGGAAGGCTGGGCTGCTGGTGCGGGGGAATAACGAAATGGGACATCGCGATCTCCTTTGGTTTGGCGACAGTCTTGCGCCGAAGGCAGGCGGGCGCAATTGCAATTTTGATCAATGGAAAAGTCGGCTTTTTTGTCTTGATGGGATGATTGGCCACTTGACTATGCGAATGATTTGCATTTGCATATTTAAAAATGAGGAAGGATGAATGCGCGTGAAATTCCTGTTCCTGGCAGCATTGACGATGTTTCTGGGGCCCGGCCTGGCAGCGGCGGAGAAGCTCAAGGTCGTCACAAGCTTTACCGTCCTTGCCGACATGGCCGCGCAGGTTGCGGGCGAGACGGCCGATGTCGTATCCGTGACTCGCCCTGGGGCGGAAATTCACGGCTATCAGCCAACACCGCGGGATATCCTGCGGGCGCAGGGGGCCGATCTTATTTTGTGGAATGGCCTGAATCTGGAACTGTGGTTTGCCCAGTTTCTTGATAATCTGGGCGAAATACCAGCGGTCACACTGAGCGACGGGGTTCAGCCGATATCAATTTCCGGCGGCAACTATGACGGGAAACCCAACCCCCATGCCTGGATGGGGCTGGAAAATGCCTTCCTCTATATCGACAATATCGAAAAGGCATTTGCCGCGCAGGACCCCGCGAATGCAGAAGTTTATGCCGCAAATGCCGCCACCTACAAGGAGGAGCTACGCGCGGCGATCACCCCCTTGCGGGATCGAATCATGGCGCTGCCGGAAAGGGAACGCTGGCTTGTGACCTGTGAAGGGGCGTTCAGCTACCTTGCCCGGGATTTCGGGCTGCGGGAGCTTTATCTCTGGCCGATCAATGCCGATCAGATGGGGACCCCGCAACAAGTGCGCAGCGTCATTGACGGCGTTCAGGATAATGAAATCCCGGTGGTGTTTTGCGAAAGCACCGTAAACCAGGCACCCGCCCGACAGGTCGCACGGGAAACCGGCGCAAGATATGGGGGCGTGCTTTATGTCGATAGTCTGTCCGGGCCGGATGGCCCGGTACCAAGCTACCGCGACCTTCTGGAAGTTACGGTCCGCACCATCGCCGAGGGGCTGGATGGCGGAAAATAGCATGGCAAACATGATACGGTCCCAAACCGCCTTCCCATCGCCGGGCCTGTCCGTCAGGGATGTCACGGTGACCTATCGCAATGGCCATACCGCGTTGAAATCAGCCTCTTTTGAAATCCCGCGCGGCACGGTAACGGCGTTGGTAGGCGTAAACGGCGCTGGAAAATCAACCCTTTTCAAGGCATTGATGGGGTTTCTTACCCTCGCGAAGGGGGAAATCAGGCTGCTTGGCTTCCCTGTACGCGAAGCCTTGAAACAAAATCTTATCGCTTATGTTCCGCAATCGGAGGAGGTGGACTGGTCCTTTCCGGTTCTGGTTGAAGATGTTGTGATGATGGGGCGCTATGGTCATATGGGGATCCTGCGGCGTCCTGCGGCCCGGGATCGCGAGGCGGTTCACCAAGCGCTCATCCGGGTCGGGATGGAAAATTACCGCCAGCGTCAGATCGGGGAACTTTCAGGCGGGCAGAAGAAACGTGTCTTTCTGGCGCGCGCGCTCGCACAGGAAGGGCAGGTGATTTTACTGGATGAACCCTTCACCGGGGTTGATGTGCAGACAGAGGATCAGATCATCGCCCTTCTGGGGGAGTTGCGCGCCGAGGGGCGTGTGATGCTGGTTTCAACCCATAATCTTGGTTCTGTTCCGGAGTTCTGTGACCGGGTCGTCCTGGTAAAAGGTACGGTTCTGGCCCATGGTCCAACCGAAACCACCTTTACGCATGACAATCTGGAAGCGGCCTTTGGCGGGGTGCTGCGGCATTTCACACTGGGGGGCAATGTGCTGCATGACGATGATGACCCCCGGCATGTCACGATCCTGACCGATGACGAACGCCCGCTGGTCCGCTACGGCCATCGCACCCGCACGCGGGAGGAAGGAGAGTGATCCTGCTGGAGCCCTTCAGCTATGGCTACATGACCAACGCAATGTGGGTTTCAGCACTGGTCGGGGCGGTCTGCGCCTTCCTGTCGGCCTATCTGATGCTCAAGGGGTGGTCGCTGATTGGCAATGCACTTTCGCATTCCGTGGTTCCGGGGGTGGCGGGGGCCTATATGCTGGGACTTCCCTTTGCGCTTGGGGCCTTCCTTGCAGGGGGGCTGGCGGCTGGCGCCATGTTGTTTCTGTCGGGGCGTTCGGGATTGAAGGCCGATGTTGTTATCGGACTGGTTTTCATATCCTTTTTCGGGGTCGGGCTTTTCATGGTCTCGCTCAACCCGGTGGCAATTTCGGTACAGACCATCACCATGGGGAATATCCTGGCAATCACACCGGAAGACACGGTGCAACTGGCCCTGATCGGCCTTGTTTCACTGGCCATACTGCTTTTGAAATGGAAGGATCTGATGGTTGTGTTCTTCGATGAGAACCACGCCCGTTCCATCGGTCTGCATCCGGGCGCGTTGCAGGTCTTGTTTTTCACCTTGCTGTCAGCCTCGGTCGTGGCCGCAATGCAGACAGTAGGTGCGTTTCTGGTCATCGCAATGGTGGTAACCCCGGGGGCAACGGCCTATCTGCTTTGTGATCGATTTCCTCGCCTGATCACCCTTTCAGTATTGATCGGCGCCGGGACGAGCTTCATGGGCGCCTATATCAGCTATTTTCTCGATGGGGCGACAGGCGGCGTCATTGTCTGTCTGCAAACGGTGATCTTTCTCATGGCCTTTATTTTCGCCCCGAAGCACGGGGTTCTGGCGGCCCGGGCCCGCGCGCGCCTGGCATTGGAGGAGGCGGGGTGATCGAAACGCTGCTTTTACCCTTTCAATTTGCCTTCATGCGCGATGCCTTCCTGATCGGGGCGATCGTTGCAGTGCCCACCGCTCTTTTATCCTGTTTCCTTGTGCTGAAAGGCTGGGCCTTGATGGGGGACGCGATCAGCCATGCGGTGCTGCCGGGGATCGTGCTCGCCTATATCCTTGGCTGGCCATTGATTATCGGGGCTTTCGGCGCGGGAATGTTCATGGCGGTCGCTTCGGGCTATCTGGCCGAAAACAGCCGGGTAAAACAGGATACGATCATGGGGGTCGTTTTTTCGGGCATGTTTGGAATGGGGATTGTCCTTTATACGTCAATTACTTCGGACGCACATCTTGATCATATTCTTTTTGGCAACATCCTCGGAATCAGCGGACAGGATCTTTGGACAGCCGGTGCAATTACCGTACCGGTTACCGGCTTGATCCTGCTGAAATGGCGCGATCTGATGTTGCATGCCTTCGATCCCGCACAGGCGAAGGCGACCGGCCTTGCCATCGATCTTTTGCATTACGGGCTGCTTTCGGCCCTTTCCCTGACAATCGTGGCAACACTGACCGCAACAGGGCTTGTCCTGGCGGTCGGCCTACTGATTGCCCCCGGGGCGATTGCCTTTCTTGTGGTACGTAGCTTCGGGTGGATGCTGGTGCTGTCGGTGGCAATTTGCCTTTTTGCCGTGTTTTCAGGGATCTATCTGAGCTTCTTTATCGACAGCGCACCTGCCCCAACCATCATTCTGGTTCTGACAGGGCTATTCATGGTGGCCTTTCTTTATCGTGTGGGGCGGAACCGCCAGACCAGCCAAAATATATGAAACCAACGGTTCCGGGCTTGGATAACCCATATCCATCATTCATGGATCACCTTAGATAACCCACGTACCCATCTGTTATATCACGATTTCAAAACAGGCGGGAAGTATGAGCCTCCCGCCCGCCACAAGCCTGAGCGCTATTGCAGCATCGTCATCGGATCGAGCGATTCAACCCCCCGACGGACCTCAAAATGCAGGAAGGCCGGGCTGGCCTGACGCACAACGGCAATATCCTGTCCACGTTTGACGCGATTGCCCTTGGCCACCTTCAGCGCATCGATCCCCGCATAGACCGTCAGCAGGTTGTCGGAATGGCGGATCACCACGATGGGAACCTGATTGGTATCCTTGGTCACGGCAGCGACCGTACCATCGGCCGCGGCGCGAACACGGGTCCCGGCCCGTGCCCCGATATCGATGCCTTCATTGCGCCCCTTGGCATATTCGCGAATGATCCGACCATCCACCGGCATTGCAAAACGTGCCGATGTGCTGCGCTGACTGCCCAGATTTGGCGAGGCGGGATCGTTCTTCTTCGCCTCGGCCGCAGGGGTGGTCTTTTCATCCGGCAGCGGGGTCGCAGCCGATGGTGGGACCGGGGTAGGCGTACCTTCCCCCGGGGCAGTGTTGCTGGAACCGGCAGGGGCTGTAGCCGCGACTGGGATCAACAGATATTGCCCCTCCCGCAGGGAAAGATCGGAGCCGAGCCCGTTCCAATCCGCAAGCGCACGAACATTCACATTGTAAAGCCGCGCGATGGAATAGGCGGTTTCACCCCGGGCAACCCTATGGCGGCCGGGCTGGGTTGCGGTCTGGCGCACACTTTCGGATGATGAACCGGCACGATCAAGTGCCGTTGTGGCGATGGCGGTGACATTCACCGGGGCAGGGGCAATGGTCCCCCCCACGATCTGCCCGCCGCCCGGGCCGGTAACACCAAGCGGCGCCGCACCGCCCGCAACGCGCCGGGGCAGCGCCAGGACTTCACCATCACGCATCAGATCATCCGGGGTAACGGCATTGTGCCGGGCCAGTTCGGCCGGATCCATGCCGATCCGGTTGGCGACGGCGCGTACGGTATCCCCACGCCGCGCCACGGCAACCTGATAGCCCGGATAGGAAATCAGACCACGCCCATCAGGTTGCGGCTTGGGTTCAACAGCCCGAAGGGCGGCGCCGCTTGTATCAAGACCGCCACCGACCGTACCGCGCAGATCCCAATCCAGCGGCGTGGTATTGCAGGCGCTCAGCGCCAGAAGCGAAAGGCCTGCGAAAAGATTGCGGGAAATCATGCTCATAACTGCTTTGCCTCGTTTCCGTCGTCCGGGTTGATCCCGATGTGGTTTATTTCTGCGTTCCTGCTGTCAGTCATCACTCATTCCCTCAATCAGGGGGACAAAGCGAACGCTGCGCAGCTCCTCATAGTCAAATCCCTTTTCCAGCCGAACCACCTTGATGAGGCTTTGCACTGCATCCGACTGCCCGACCGGTACCACCATGATACCCCCGATCTTCAATTGAGCCAATAGGGGGCCGGGTGGATCCTCGGCCGCGGCAGTTACGAGAATCCTGTCAAAGGGGCCCTGATCTGGCAGGCCGAAGCTGCCATCTGCGGGAAAGGCGGTGATATTGGCGATGCCCAGTTGCTGAAAGACATCCTGCGCCTCGCGCACCAGACGGCGATGGCGATCCACCGTATAGACACGGCGGCAAAGTTCACTCAGGATCGCCGCCTGATAACCCGATCCGGTACCGACCTCCAGAACCGTATCCCGCGGCCCGGGTTGCAATGCCTGGGTCATCAGGCCAACGACGGAAGGCTGGCTGATGGTCTGACCGCAGGCGATGGGCAGTGGCATATCCTCATAGGTCCGATCGGCGAAGAGGCCGCGAATGAAATGTCCCCGGTCGATCTTTTCCATTGCCATCAGCACCCGCGCATCCGTAACCCCGCGCGAACGCAGGGCAAAGAGAAAGCGCATCTTGCGCTCGGCAAGGTCGCCTTTCCCTCCGCCCTCGGTTCCGTTCATCCCAGCCGCGCCTCCAGATCTTCCAGCACATCATGTGCCGTCAGATCCGCCCGCAGCGGCGTGATGGAAATCCAGCCATCAAGCGTCGCCGCAGCATCCGTCCCGGGAAGCGTCGGCAAATGCTGCGGCCCGCCCTTGATCCAGAGAAACTTGCGGCCATTCGGTGCATGATGGGGCTCCACCCCGAAGAATGTATCCTTGCGGTACCCCTGTGCTGCAACCTTGCGGCCCTTGACCTTGGCCGCCGGAATCGGGGGGAAGTTCACATTGTAAAACAGCCGGTAATCGGCACCATGATCCCATCGCCCGTGTTTCAGAAGCGTACGGACCACTTCGGCGCCATGGGTGCGCGCGGCCTCGAACGGATCGGCCAGATCGGCGGTTTCCGGGCCAAGGAATTGCGACAGCGCAATTGCGGGCAGGCCCTGCAGCGCAGCTTCCATCGCACCGCCGATCGTACCGGAATAAAGGACATTCTCGGCGGCATTATTGCCACGGTTCACCCCGGAGATCACCAGATCCGGGCGGGCGCCCTGCAGCACATCATAAAGCCCGGCAAGGACACAATCCGCAGGGCTTCCCTCAGCAGCATAGCGGCGGTCCCCCATTCTGGCGATCATCATCGGGCGGGAATAGCTGATGCAATGGCCGACGCCGGATTGTTCAAAGGCCGGCGCCACCGTCCAGACTTCCCCCTCCGGCCCCGCGATTTCCGTGGCGATCTCGGTCAGGACTTCCAGCCCCGGGGCGTTGATACCGTCATCATTGGTTATGAGAATACGCATGGGTCATCCTGTTTGCTCCTGCCCTGATTAGACGAGCCCCGCCCGCAGGTAAAGCGCGGGAACGGCCAGGCCCCTATCCATCGCGGCAAAGATGCCCCTTACAACCGGCCCCGTTGGCATTTGCCGGCAGGGTGCCTATTAGGGGGACGAAGGAGTATCCCATGCAAGGTGACATGCAAAAAGAACGGCAAAGCGCCGCATCGTGGTTCGGGCAGTTGCGCAACGAGATCGTTACCGCATTCGAGGCGCTGGAGGACGTTCCGCAACAGGGGCCACAACAAGGGCCGCTGGCAGATCTGCCGCCGGGGCGCTTTGAGGTAACGGAAACGAAACGCGCAACCGAGGATGGATCGGATGCTGGCGGCGGGCTGATGAGCGTCATGCGCGGGGGACGAGTATTTGAAAAGGTGGGAGTGAATATTTCCACCGTCCACGGCCGTTTGGGGGAGGTTGCGCAGAAATCCATGGCTGCACGCGGCGTTCCGGGCATGGCGGAGGATCCGCGATTCTGGGCCTCCGGAATTTCCCTGGTGGCCCATATGCAGAACCCTCATGTTCCAGCAGTTCACATGAATACACGGATGTTCTGGACACCGCACAGCTGGTGGTTCGGGGGAGGGTCGGATCTGAACCCCTGCCTGGAATATGCTGAAGATACAGCGCATTTTCACGCGGTACAGAAAGCCCACCTGGACCCGCACGGGCCCGGCCTTTATCCGCAGCTGAAGGCCTGGGCGGATGATTATTTCTTCATTCCGCATCGCGGGCGGGCGCGTGGCGTCGGCGGGATCTTCATGGATGATCGCAATAGCGGCGATTGGGCGGCGGATTTTGCCCTGATTCAGGATATCGGCCGCGCCTTTCTGCCTGCTTATCTGCCTCTTGTCGAAAGGCGCATGGGGCAGGGCTGGAACGAGGCCGACAAGGAAGCACAGCTTGTTCACCGCGGGCTTTATGCGGAATATAACCTCGTCTACGACCGGGGAACGAAATTCGGCCTTGCCACGGGGCATGACGCGAATGCGGTGCTGATGAGCCTGCCGCCAATGGCAAAATGGATCTGAGATGGCTGAAACCCTGATCCCGGCCTGGGAAGGCGGGGTGTTGCTACCGCTGGAAAAGATCGTCGTGCACCGGCGCGGATTGCGCCACAAGGCCGTTTCCGTTTTCGTGTTTCAGGGACGAAAGCTGCTGCTTCAGAAACGCGCAGCAGGGAAGTATCATTCCGCCGGCCTTTGGGCCAATAGTTGTTGCACCCATCCTTTCTGGGGCGAATCCGACGCAAGCTGTGCCGAAAGGCGGTTGCGGCAGGAACTGGGTATCTCCGGCCTGGCCCTGCACCCTGCGGGGCGCGTCGGATATCGCGCCGATGTAGGTGCCGGCATGATCGAGGATGAGGATGTCGCGGTCTTTACCGCAGAGGCACCGCCGGGAATGGCCACCGATCCCGACCCCACGGAGGTTGCAGCATTGCGATGGGTTGATCTGACCGATCTGGCCGAAGAACTTGGCGCCACACCTGAACGGTTCACTGCCTGGTTACGGATCTATCTTGATCGGCATCGCAGCCAGATCCTCGGCGCGCGAACATAAGTGGCCACGGCCATTGCCCCACCATCGCCCAAACCCGGGGTATTTTCCACCACGGGGAGGGAGCTCTGGAATTCCCGGGGCGGAGGGCGCAATCTGCTGGCAGAAAGATCAGGGGAATCGCCATGAAGAACAGTGACCGCATCTGGGATCACGTGGAAGAACACCGTCAGGATTACATTCACCTGGCCAATCAGATCTTCGATACACCGGAGGTTGCCTATACGGAAAAGAAATCCGCCGCCGCGCATCTTGCCCGCCTGGAGGCCGAAGGCGCACGAATCACGAAGGATCTGGCGGGGATTCCCACGGCAATAATGGGCGAATGGGGCGAAGGCGGCCCGGTAATCGCGATCCTGGGCGAATATGATGCGCTTCCCGGGCTTGGGCAGGAGGCGGGTCTGGCCGAACCGCGCAGCACCGGACATTTCGGTCATGGTTGCGGGCATAACCTGCTTGGTTCAGCCGCGTCCCTTGCGGCAGTGGCCCTGCGGGACTGGTTGCGCGAAACCGGGCACCCCGGGCGCGTACGCTACTATGGCTGCCCGGCCGAAGAAGGTGGGGCGGCCAAGACCTTCATGGTGCGCGAAGGCTGTTTCGACGATGTGGATGCGGCAATCACCTGGCATCCGGGCGATTATACCGGCCTGATGGTCCCGGCAATGCTTGCCAATGCGCGGATCGACTTCACCTTTCATGGTATCGCCTCGCATGCTGCGGCTTCACCCGAAATGGGACGTTCGGCACTGGATGCGGTGGAGTTGATGAATATCGGCGTGAATTACATGCGCGAACATATGCCGGATGATGCGCGGGTACATTACGCCTATCTCGACGCCGGGGGCGAAGCGCCAAACGTGGTCCAGAGCCATGCCCGGATCCGACAGCTTATCCGGGCCCGGGACAACAAGGGCCTGCGCGATCTGGTAACGCGGGTAAATGACATCGCCAAAGGGGCGGCGCTTATGTCGGGAACGCGGGTAGAGCCAAAACTCGTTTCGGCAGTATCAAACATGTTGCCGTCACCGGTGCTGGAACGGTTGATGGAAAGCCATATCCTGACACTTGGCGCGCCCGGTTTCGACGCGGCCGATCGCGATTTTGCGGGCGAGATCCGCAAGACATTGGGCGAGGCACATCCGGCCGAGACCTTCCGGCGCAGCGGACGGCAGATGGACCCGGACATGTTGCTGGCCGATTTCGTGGTCCCGATGGCCGAACAGGCAGGAGCGGTGCAGGGAAGCACCGATGTGGCGGATGTCAGCTGGGCCGTGCCGACCGTGCAATGCTGGGTAGCCACCTGCGCCCTGGGCACGCCCTTTCACAGCTGGCAACTGACGGCACAGGGCAAATCACCCGCAGCGCATAAGGGGATGATCCATGCCGCAAAGATCATGGCGGCCACCGCGCGTGATCTGATTGACAGGCCGGACCTGCTTGCGCAGGCCAAGGCGGAACATGCCGCCCTTTTGGAACGTGAACCCTATATCTGCCCGCTGCCGCCCGAAGTGAAACCACCGATCCCTGCCTGAATACCCGGGGATGAACACTGCCCGCGTCACCATTGCCCGGGCAGGAAAGGACACCGCCATGACCGGACGGATCATCAGGGGCGAGACCTGCCTGGTCGAAGGGGCCGAATGGCTCGCCCGGCGCGAACCGCGCTTTGCCCATGCACTGGAATTAACCGGCCCCTTGCCCCTGCGGCTGCGTGCCGATGGGTTTGGCGCGCTTCTGGGCGCGATTGTCAGTCAGCAGGTCAGCGTGGCCTCGGCCCGAGCGATATCGGCACGGCTTGAGGCAGCGGGGCTGACAGAGCAGGAGGCCGTGGCGACAAGCACCGAAGAGGCGCTGCGCAGCTGCGGCCTGTCTCGCCAGAAGATCCGCTATGCGCTGGCCCTGGCGCGTTCGGATCTCGACTTTGCCGCCCTTCGTTCGCTGCCCGACAAGGCAATTGTCGAGCGACTGACCGAATTGCCCGGGATCGGGATCTGGACCGCCGAGATCTATGTGATGTTCAGCCTTGGCCGCGCCGATATCTTCGCACCAGGCGATCTGGCCCTTCAGGAAAGCGCGCGCAGGCTTTTTGATCTGGAGGAACGTCCCCGTGAAAAGGCCCTGCGCGAACGGGCCAGGGAATGGTCCCCCTGGCGTTCGGTTGCGGCGCGGCTGCTCTGGGCCTATTACCGGGTGGAAACGGATCGGGAAGGAATTGCATGACGCGCGAGCTTGAATTCGGACGCCGCGGCGCAACGCAGGGGAAGGCCAGAAACATGGTTATCTTCCTGCATGGATATGGTGCCGATGGGGCGGACCTTCTGGGGCTTGCCGATCCCTTGGCGGAACATCTGCCCGATACCGTCTTTCTGGCACCGGATGCGCCGGAACGGGTGGCGGGGGGACCAGTCGGGCGGCAATGGTTTCCGATCCCCTGGCTGGACGGGTCCTCCGAAGAGGCGGCGCAGGAGGGGCTTTTGCGCGCGGTGGAGGATCTCAATGCCTTTCTGGATGCCCGTCTGGCCGAAGAGGGCCTGACACCGGACAGGCTTATCCTGCTGGGGTTTTCGCAAGGCGCGATGATGAGTTTGCAAGTTGCCCCGCGCAGGGACAGGGCCATTGCCGGGGTGATTGCAATATCGGGCCGTTTGCTTGCACCGGAGCGCCTTGAGAAGGAAGCCGTGGTCAAGCCACCGGTCCTTTTGATTCATGGCGACCAAGACCCTGTCGTGCCCTTTGAGGATATGCGCCTGGCCGGTGAGGCCCTGGTTGCGGCGGGGTTTGAAACCTATGGCCATGTCATGAAAGGAACCGGCCACGGGATCGCGCCGGACGGGCTTTCGGTGGCACTGGCCTTCATGAAAGAACGCTTCGGCTGAACCGCTTGTTTGCCATCTATTGCGGAGGAGCAGAACAATGCGCCCCGGATGCTGCCAGTCCGGAACCAAGCGCCAGAAGCGGCGGGGCAGCATAGGGGTTGAGCCGCGTGCTTGCCCCCAGATCGGCCGCAACGATGCCAATGGCTCCGACAAGCACAGCGATTGCGATAAAGGCACGGTTCATGATCGTGCCTCCAGACCCAGAAGGGGGCGTAGCCGGATACCGTAATAGCTGCCGGCAAAGGCGGCGACAAACCAGGCCCAGCCATGCAGGCTGCCGGTGGAAATGCCGGAAAAGAAAGCCCCGACATTGCAGCCGAAGGCAAGTCGCGATGAATATCCCAGAAGCAACCCCGCGATGATAACCGCCCCCCAGGCCCGAACCGGCAGTTCAGGCAGGCGCGCGGAAAGACCGCGCCGCCACGCGGCAATCAGGAAGGCCCCGGCCAGAATACCCAGATTGGTCAGCGAAGTGACATCCGTCAGAAGCGATGAAGCCAGCCTTTCGGCATTGCCCGGCGCCGCCCAGAAGGGATTGGCGGAAAGATCCACGCCAGCCCCCTGCACGCCTTTTGCAACCCAAAGGCCAAGCCCGTAGACCACCCCCCAAGGCTGACCCGCAACAACCAGATTTGCCAGGGCCAGCGCCGCGATGGCAAGGGCCGCAAGGATAAGCCGCCGCGGCAGCCGGGCTCCGCCCGGAACACCCAGCCAGATCACCAGAATCGCCACCAGCGCCAGCGCCACCAATGTGATGGCAAGCCCGGTGCCGCCCGAAAACACCACCAGTGGCGCAGAACCAAGGCCTGTCCACCAGCCCAGATGCAGACTGCCCAGAAAACTGCCAATGGCGAAAAAGGGCAGCGCCAGCGCACCAACCGCATTGCCCGATCCGGCATTGACAAGCGTACCGGATCCGCAGCCCAGCACCACCTGCATCGCCGCGCCGAACACGAAAGCCCCACCGATCATGGCAAACCCGACAGGGGCATGCGCGCCGGTCAGTTCCCCGGTGGCATTGCCAAGCAACGGAAAGGCCACGACGGCCACCAGTGCAATAGCCAGAAGCTGCGCCAGGATCCCGGCCGGTTCCCGCCGCAGGATCATCGCCCGCCACGGCCCCGCGAAACCGAAACGAAACCCTTCAAGCGCCATGCCGAAACCAAGACCGATCAGCAAAAGCAATCCATAGCGCGCACCGGCAAGGGCCGCGACCACGAAAGCCGCAAGAAGGGTAGCAAGTACAAGCCCCGCACGAAGGGAATAGAGGCCGAAGCGGCCGGAAAGGGGCAGGCTCTGGTCAGTCATCTTTTACCATATCCGTCTGAAAACGCCCCCGGTGATGAAACATCGAAGACGCATATAGGGGGGCAGGATCAGAACGTACCCTTGATCGAATTCCAGATCCGCGCAGCAGCCCCCGGGACATTCTGCATCGGCAGATCGGCATTGGACCAGGCCACCATGGAATCGGGATAAAGCTTCACGCCCTCTATCCCCGCAAGCTCGGAAAGGGCAAACCAGTTGGTCGCCGCCCAATGGCCGGTATTACAGAAGGACACAAGCGCATCGCCATTGTCATAGCCGTTCTCCTCGGCCAGGGTCTTGGCGCCGGCGGCATCGATCAGTGTGGGATCATCACTGAACCAGCGCGAATGGGTGAAATATTCCGATTGCGGCAAGGTGCCGGGTTTTGCGGCGGCGCCATGACCCTTTTCGCCTTTCCAGAATTCTTCGGGCCGCGCGTCGATCAGCTTGGCCACTTCCTCACCATCGACGATTGCCTTCACATCATCGGTGGTCGCCAGCCATGTATCCGCAAAGGTGAAATCCGCCTCGGATGGGGTGGGGTCGGTCTTGTCCACCGTAACCGGCAGCTTTGCCGCTTCCCAGGCTCGCATTCCACCGTTGAGGATGGCAAGCTGGCTTACACCTGAGGATTTCAGCGTCCAGTAGACGCGCGCGGCAGCCCCGAAATCGGATTCGTCCTTACCTTGATGGACCACGACAACCGGACGTTCCTGTGTCACACCAAGCCCACGCAGGGTTTCGTTCAACTTGTCAGGGGAAAGCAGCGCCCCCGGATTACTGGCCGGACCGCGAAACAGGCCATAGGGCGCGGCAACCGCACCGGGGATATGGCCTTCCTCATAAATAGGCCGGTCATCCGCACCCTTGTCAGTGCGGATATCCAGGATCAGCGGATCCAGCGTGGCGATTTCGGCATCCAGTTCCGACGGGGTCAGAAGCGGGCCGAAGCCTTCCGCGAAAACGGGACCCGCCAGCGTCAGCGCGGTGGCGGCTATGGCGAGATAGGATTTCATGGCGATACCTGCGTTATTGCGTTTCGCAGCCGATATGATCCATCAAAGGCGGCAAAGCAATACGATTTTCCCATAAACCATGAGTATTCAGGGGGGAGGGAAGGAATTATTTTTTACAGTTCGCCCCAAAGAAAGAACATATTTCCGATCCAAGGGGACGCACCCCCCCGCCGTACCATCATGATGAGACCGAACTGGATGCCGGTCTTATCTGCCTTTTCTCCTTCGGAATGCAGCTTCGGGTTACATCAGATCACCGACCCGTCGCGCACCGCCGGAAATATCCGCACCCACGCCTTCGATCGTATTGCAGCCGGTTACCGCCAGCAGCAGCAATAAAAGAAGAGGGGAAAACAGCCGTTTCATTGCCTCAGGTTCCCTTTTTGCCTCGTTTCATCATCCCATATGGCACTATTCTTCATACCACCATGTATCGGGCTGAAAACCCGGCCAATCGCCATAGACCGGAATCCGGTTGGGAAATTTCAGCTCCCTTATATGGGCCAGCCGCCCCATCGTCGCAAAGGAAAATGGAATTACATAGCGCCCCGCCATCAGGATCCGGTCAAGCGCACGGGTGGCGGCGGTGAATTCGTCCTGCGCCTCAGCCTTGAGCATGGTCGCAATCATTGCCTCCGCCGCGGGGGAATTCATCCCCATCAGATTACGGCTTCCCGGTTCGGTTACGCCCGCGGCGCTCCAGTAAAGCACCTGTTCATTGCCCGGCGAAAGCGACATTGAACGGATGTAATAGGTCATGTCGAAATCATAAAGATCCGTGCGTTCCTTCATTTGGGCGCTGTCCACTGTTGTAATCCGGGCCTCGATTCCCAGCCGTTTCAACGCCTCGCGATAGATGGAAGCTATTGAAATGGCCTCCGTCGTCCCATTGCCCAGCAGGATTTCGAAATCGAAGGGGGTTCCTTCCGCATTGCGAAGCCGCCCTTCGCCATCTGCCTCCCAACCCGATTCGGCAAGAAGTTTTGTTGCCGCGCGCATGTTGCGCCGGTTACGCTGATTGCCATCCGATTGCGGCAGGGCATAGCCTTCCACCGCGCCGGGGAAAAGGTCTTCCGCGAAAGGTGCAAGCAGATCGGCAACCCGACCCGCCGCAGGCGCACCCGGTTCCATCCCCAATCCGGAATTGGAGAAATAGGATCTGATACGGGGCTGCAATCCGCCATTCAAAGTCTCGTTGATGAATTCGAAATTGAAGGCAAGGATCAATGCCTCCCGCACCCGCCAGTCGGAAAAAAGCGGGCGGCGGGTATTCATGACCAGACCTTCCATCCCCGATGGCCGCTGATGCGGAATTTCCGATTTCACGATATCACCGGATTGTATTGCCGGGAAATCATATTGCTGCTGCCATTTTTGCGGATTGGTTTCGCGAAAACTGGTAATCGTTCCGGCCTTGAAGGCCTCAAAGACCACGCTGCCATCGCCAAAATATTCGTAACGGATTTCATCAAGATTATAGCGTCCGCGATTTATCGGCAGATCCTTTCCCCACCAGTTCGGGTTTTTGACAAAACTGATATAGCGGCCCGCCTCATAATCCCCCACCAGATAGGGGCCCGATCCGATTGGCGCCCGCATCGAGGTTTCCGAAATATCACGCCCTTCCCAATCCGCTTTTTTCAGGACCGGCCGCCACCCCATGATCAGAGGCAATTCCCGATCCGGCGCATTGAAGGTGAAACGCAGGCTGCGGGGACCGGTTTGTTCGGCTTTGGCAATTTTGGCCCATGTTGCCGAATAGCGCGGATTTGGGGGACTGCCCTGGGTGCCCAATGCCTCAAAACTCCATAATACATCCTCCACCGTAATCGGGCTGCCATCGGAAAATCGCGCCTCCTCACGCAGGGTGAATTCGACATAGCTGCGCGCGGCATCCGTGCTGACCGATTCGGCAATCAACCCGTATAGGGTGAATGGCTCATCAATAGATCTACCCAAGAGAGTTTCTACCGTAAGGGAGGACTGCGCCCATGGATAACGCCCTTTGAAGGAAAAGGGATTGAGCGAATCAAATCCACCCGATTCGCCCAAAATGATTCGCCCGCCTGCCGGCGCATCGGGATTTGCATAGGGGAGGGACACAAAATCCGGTGGTAGGGCAGGGTCCCCATACATAGCTATGCCATGCGAGGGCCCGGCCATTACGGCAAACGAACCGAGGAGCCATAAAACAAGGGCAGACAGACTTACCTTGCCGGCTGAAAAAACCTGTCTCATCTGCGCAACAATCCTGATTTCCTGCCCTTTTTTCTGCCCTCAGCCTATGTCCGCAACCCGGGTTTTTCAAACTTTTAACTTGGCCATCGGCACCAAGGCGCGTATAAAGTCCTTACTGCTCGATAGGTTTCTTGCCTGTATGAAACCTGCCTCAATAACTGGACGCCGGCTTCGCGCCGGCGTTTTTTTTGGTTTTTGGGGGAGCAGTCGAAATTGGACGCCTCTGCTGATCACCCCTTTTGAAATCGCCCTTTTTCGCACCGAGGCCCGGTATCGCCAGCGCCTTGTCAGATTGGTGATTCAGGTTTCAGAACAAATGCTTTAAGGACGATGTAACCGTAGCATCAAGGAGACTGGGATGACCCTTTCTGGAAAAACGGCAATCGTGACCGGTTCAAATTCCGGTATCGGTCTGGGCATCGCGACCGAACTGGCAAAGCTTGGCGCAAATGTCGTGCTCAATTCCTTCACAGACCGTGCCGAGGATCATGAACTGGCCACGCAGATCACCCAGGCCCATGCCGGCACGGCGCGTTACATCAAGGCCGACATGTCCAGCGCCGAAGACTGTCGCGCCCTGATCGAAAAGGCAGGAATCTGCGATATCCTGGTCAACAATGCCGGGGTCCAGCATGTCGCTCCGATTGATGAGTTTCCGGTGGAAAAATGGAATACGATCCTTGCCATCAACCTGTCTTCGGCCTTTCACACCACTGCGGCAGCCTTGCCGGGAATGCGCGAAAGGGGATGGGGCAGGGTGGTCAATATCGCCTCGGCCCATGGGCTGACGGCAAGCCCTTATAAATCCGCCTATGTCGCTGCCAAACATGGTGTGGTCGGGCTGACCAAGGTAACTGCGCTTGAAATGGCCGGCAAGGGCGTGACCTGCAACGCGATTTGCCCCGGTTATGTGCTGACGCCGCTTGTAGAGGCACAGATCCCCGATCAGATGAAAACCCATAACATGGATCGTGAAACCGTGATCCGGGAGGTCATGCTCGAACGTCAACCTTCGCGCGAATTTGCCACGACCGAACAGATCGGCGGCACGGTGGCCTTCCTTTGTTCCGCTGCGGCCGATCAGATTACCGGCACGACAATTTCCGTCGATGGCGGCTGGACCGCCCTTTGATCAGGGTGGGTGGCGAAATCTGAACTGGCTGAACCACGTCACCGGTAACTTTTGCGGGGCGATATCGGGAGGTATTCTTGGCAAGCAAGATCCGGATTAATCTGGCCCTTCAGGGCGGCGGGTCGCATGGGGCCTTTACCTGGGGCGTCCTCGACCGGTTGCTGGAAGAACCCGGGATTGAGATAGCCGGGATTTCCGGAACTTCCGCAGGTGCCCTCAATGGTGCGGCGCTGAAAGAGGGGCTGGTTTCCGGAGGTGCCGACGCAGCACGCAAGAGGCTTGATGCGCTATGGCGGCAGATCGGCACAGTCGGGGACATGCGGCTCGGGCTCTGGATGCAGCCGGTTCTGCCCTTCGCCGCCGCCCTGACCCAGGCTTGGGAAAACACGCTTGGGGTGTCGCCCCAGGGGCTCGCGGCGCAGGTGCTATCCCCTTATGATTTTGGCGCGGCCTGGCGCAATCCGCTGATCCCGGTCGTCCGGCGGCTGGATTTTGACAAGATCACATCCATGGATGGCCCCAGGCTGTTCATCAATGCAACCAATCTGCGCGACGGCAAGATCGGTGTCTTCAGCGGCAGGAAGATCACCCCGGGCGCCTTGCTGGCTTCGGGCTGCCTTCCGACGGTTTTTCAGGCAGTGGAGGAACCGCACCCCGTTACTGGCAAGCCGGAAAGCTGGTGGGATGGCGGCTATAGCGGCAATCCGGCGCTGTTTCCCCTATATGACAAGGACCTGCCCGACGATATCCTGATCATTGCGATCAATCCCCTCCGGCGCGAGGAAATCCCGCGAACCCCGTTGGAGATCCAGAACCGGATCAATGAGATTGGTTTCAACGCCCCCCTTTTGCGCGATCTGCGCGCCATCGCCTTCGTGCAGCGGCTATTGGATGACGGCAAGATCGAACGCGGCAGCATGAAACATGTTGCCCTGCATATGATTGCCGATGATGCCCTGATGAACTCCCTGTCGGCCAGTTCGAAACTGCTGCCCTCACCCTACCTGTTGCATCGGTTGAAATCGGCTGGGCGGGAGGCGGCGGCAAGGTTCCTGAAAGCATATCGCCGACAGCTGGGAAAATCCGGCAGTCTTAACCCCCGGGATCTGCTGGAATAGGCTGTTCCGCCACCGTCAATCCTTCATCGAATCGGGCAGGAGGGACTCCTCGATTGCGATGGCATTCTTGTCATTGGGATAGACAAGCCCCGCCGAGATGATCAGCTTGGCAGCCTCCTCAATGGTCATGTCGAGCATGCGTACCGCATCCGCCGGCACAAAGAGCAGGAAACCAGAGGTCGGGTTCGGTGTCGTGGGCAGGAAGATCGATAATATTTCGTCATGTTCGGGAAACTTGGCCGCAATCTCCCCCTTTGCCCTGGTGGAGATGAACCCGATCGCCCAGATCCCTTCCTTGGGGTATTCGACAAGACAGGCCTTTTCGAAATTCTGATCGGTCTGGGCAAAGACCGTTTCGGCAATCTGTTTCAGCCCGCTATAGATGGTGCGGATGATCGGCATCCGGTCCACGAGGCCTTCCGCCCCCGCGATGAAGGATCGCCCGATGATCCCGCGTGCGATCCAACCCATCAGGATCGTGAAAAGCAGGAAGACAATTACGCCGATACCACGGATATTATAGACGTATTCCTCCCCCAGATAGTAGCGCATCAGCGCCTCGGGGCGATAGCCGGAAGGCACGAAAGGCAGGACAAACCCATCAATCCAGCCCGTGACGGTCCAGATCAGATAGAGGGTCAGACCCACGGGGAGCACGACGACAAGCCCGGTCAGGAAAGAGGACCGGAGCCAGGCGATAAATCCGCGGCGTTTCGGGGAAGGGGAAGGTTTTTCGTTCATTCAGGACCTGCTCGACCAGCCGGTACTTAAACACGGGGGGCGGGCTTTCCACAATGGGCAAAGTCAATTCTGAATGAAAGGGGGCTATCAAGCGGAGCGCGGCCCAGGCCGCGCAAGCCGATGGCGGGGCCGCCTGATGCGGCCATCCCTTGTTCAAGGATGACGCATTATTTGCGGACAGCCCTTGCAATCGCACTTCGGGCGCGGTAAAGCGCGCGCACTTCACAGGCGGGGTCCGGGCCCTCGGGGGAGACATCCCCGAATGGTCCACCGGTTGGAGCATCTGCTCCGTTATGGCCCTGCCGAGGCGCAAACCGGAAAAAGGATATGGATATGGCGCTCCCAGAGTTTTCCATGCGTCAGCTGCTTGAAGCTGGCGTTCACTTCGGCCACCAGACCGCACGCTGGAACCCCCGTATGGGTGAGTTCATCTATGGCGATCGCAACGGCATTCACATCGTCGATCTGACGCAGACCGTTCCGATGCTGGATCAGGCGCTCAAGATCGTGCACGATACCGTGGCCAAGGGCGGTCGGGTACTGTTTGTCGGCACCAAGCGGCAAGCACAGAAACCCATCGCGGAAGCGGCCGAGAAATCCGCACAATTCTACATGAACCATCGTTGGCTGGGCGGAACGCTGACCAACTGGAAGACCGTTTCACAGTCGATCCAGCGGCTGAAGCAGATCGATGAGGTGCTGGAATCCGGTGCCGAAGGGCTGACCAAGAAAGAGCGGCTCAACATGGAGCGCGAACAGTCCAAACTGCAGGCCAGCCTTGGCGGGATTCGCGAAATGGGCGGCGTGCCGGATCTGCTTTTCGTGATCGATGTCGGCAAGGAAGACCTCGCCATTGCCGAAGCCAAGAAACTGGGTATCCCGGTGGTTGCGGTGGTGGATACAAATTGTTCCCCGGCCGGCGTGGATTACGTGATCCCGGGCAATGATGACGCCGCGCGCGCCATCGCACTTTATTGCGACCTGGCCAGCCGCGCCGCCCTTGACGGCATGACCGCCCAGATGGGCGCTGCGGGTATCGATATCGGCGAACTGGATGAGACGCCCGAGGAAGAAGCCGTTGAGGCCACCGAGGCCGTTGCCGAGGGCTGATAGCCCTGTCGTCCTGAAAACCTTTCCCGGTGGGCTTCGCCTGCCGGGGCGAACCTATTTATGAGGAGAGCCGAAATGGCAATCACCGCACAGATGGTGAAAGAGCTGCGCGGAGCGACCGGCGCAGGCATGATGGATGCGAAAAAGGCACTGACAGAAAATGATGGCAACATGGATGCCGCCATTGACTGGCTGCGCACCAAGGGGCTTGCCAAGGCCGCCAAGAAGGCTGATCGCGTGGCCGCCGAAGGGCTGGTTGGCGTGACTGTTGCCGGCGGACGTGGTGTTGCTATCGAAATCAATTCCGAAACCGATTTCGTGGCCAAGAATGCCGAATTTCAGGCGCTGGTTCGCGACATTGCCAATGTTGCGCTGGAAAATGGCGGCGATCTGGCTGCGGTAAAGGCAGCCAACCTGAACGGGGAAAGCGTCGATCAGGCACTGACCAATGCCATTGCACGGATCGGGGAGAACCTGACTTTCCGTCGTCTGCAGGCACTGGAAGGCCAAACGGTTGTCTCCTATGTCCACAACGCGGCTGCGGAAGGCATGGGCAAGATCGGTGTACTGGTGGCACTGAACGGCCCGGCTGTAAAGGCCGAGGAGGTGGGCAAGCAATTCGCGATGCATATTGCAGCAACCTCACCCATGGCGCTGTCGGAAGCCGTGCTTGACCCGGCAATCGTTGAACGGGAATTGCAGGTCCAGACGCAAAAGGCGATGGAGGAAAATGCCACCGCCGCCAAGCCGAAGCCGGAACAGGTTATCCATAACAACATCATCCCTGGCCGGATGAAGAAATTCCTGTCGGAAGTGACGCTTCTGGGGCAGAGCTTTGTGATCAATCCGGATCTGACGGTGGAACAGGCGGCGAAGGAAGCCGGCCTGGAAATTACCGGCTATGCCCGCGTAGCCGTGGGTGACGGGATCGAAAAGAAAGAAGAGGATTTCGCGGCTGAGGTCGCCAAGACGCTTGGAAACTGATCCCGGCGTTAGCGCCCCAACCAATCTAATTCTGACGGCGCGGTTCAACAGGACCGTGCCGTTTTTTATATATAACCTGCCAACTTTGTTTTGATCATGCTGTCAGGCTATGATTTTTGATTTTACTCTGATGCTGCGCAAATTTGATGATCGAATTTGCTTCCGTCAGCTATTCCTGTCGTAATAATCGACATTTCAGTTGCAAATGGTATCTCGCTGGAAATCCCATCCCTTTCGCGCATAAGCTTGTTTCCGGAAAGACGCGCCTGATGGCAATGGTTTGTTTTGAGACCGGATAGCGGACGGCAGGGCAGGGGGGGGAGAAATGACGCCCGAAATGATAATGATCCTCGTGATCCTTGCGGGCACGATCGTATTTTTCATCCATGGCGGCTGGCGTCACGACATCGTGGCGCTTGGAACACTCATGACCTGCGTCGTGACGGGATTGATCCCTGCGGAACAGGCCTTTACGGGATTTTCAAACCCTGCGGTCATCACCGTGGCAGGAGTGCTGATCCTGTCGCGCGGATTACAGGTGACGGGCGCAGTCGATGTTCTGGCGCGCACCGTACTCCCAAAGGATGTGGGACGAGTTGCAAGCCTTTCGGCCCTTGTCGCACTTGGTGCGGCATTGTCTTCGGTAATGAACAATGTCGGGGCGATGGCGCTGCTGATGCCAGTCGGGATCCGGCTGGCCCCGAAAATCGGTCTTTCGCCGGGACAGGTCCTGATGCCACTGGCCTTCGGTACGATTCTGGGCGGCATGACCACCTTGATCGGAACACCCCCCAATCTCATCGTGTCCGGCTTTCGCGCCCATGCGCTGGATACACCATTCAGGATGTTCGATTTTGCCCCGGTAGGACTTGTGGTCGCGGTGGCAGGAACGGTCTTTCTGACATTCATCGGCTGGCGGCTGGTACCGAAACGCGCGCCATCGAATGCGGGCGATTTCGATATTGATACCTATATGCTGGAGATAACCACTACCAGCCCCGATGCCAATGCCATTGGCATGACCTTGCGACAGATCGAAACTGCACTGAATGAGGCGGATGCCCAGGTTGTTGCGCTGATCCGCAATGGCGTCAAAATGACGGCGCCGCATGGTGGCCGTCGTCTTGCCGAGGGGGATATCCTGACCCTGGAAGCCGATGTGAAAAGGGCAATTGAGGGGTTACAGGCGCTTGGCCTGATCAATATCGCGAGAACGGAAAACCCGGAACCCGAAGGCGATGGGGTGATTCTGAGGGAAATGGTGGTGCTGCCAGATTCATCAGTCCTGAGCCTCTCTGCGATCGATCTCAAGTTGCGCACCCGTTACGGGCTGAACCTTCTGGCGATTTCCCGGGGCGGCAAGGCCTCACGCGCACGGCTGCGCTCCACGCGGTTTCGCATTGGTGATGTTCTGCTCCTGCAAGGGCGGGAGGAGGAGCTTTCCGTCTTTGCCACCGAAGGGCGGCTCGTGCCACTGGAGGAGCGTGACCTCAATCTTCCGTCATTGCGCCGTGCCATGCTTGCGGGCGCCATCATGGTCGGATCGGTGCTGCTTGCAGCTTTCGGTGTTACCTCTGCTGCTGTCGCCTTCATGCTCGGCGCTCTCGTTTCCGTCCTCCTTGGTACAGTCCCGTTGCGGCAACTTTATACCTCCATTGACTGGCCGGTTATCGTCTTGCTGGCGGCATTGATCCCGGTCGCTGGGGCAATGCAAACGACCGGCACCGCAGATATGATCGCCCGGGTCCTGATGGAAACCTTTGCCCGGGGTGATGGTATTCTGGCGCTTGCAATCCTGTTGGTTGCGACAATGTTCTTGTCCGATGTCATGAACAACGCCGCCACCGCAGCAGTGATGAGCCCGATAGCCCTGCAATCAGCCACATCACTTGGCGTCAACCCGGATGCCTTTCTGATGGCGGTCGCCGTTGGGGCATCCTGTGCCTTTCTGACGCCCATCGGACATCAGAACAATACATTGATCCTCAGCCCCGGCGGATTTCGTTTTGGCGATTATTGGCGGCTTGGCCTGCCACTTGAACTAATGATCGTCGGTATAGCCATACCCTTGCTGCTTATCGCCTGGCCATTATAAATATATTACATAATACTGATTATCAGAAATTTATATGTGGTCTTATACCACCTGGCCCGCCACCCAGGCGGATGACCAGGCCCATTGAAAATTATACCCGCCAAGCCACCCCGTCACATCAACAACTTCCCCGATGAAATATAACCCGGGAACATTCCTGGCTTCCATCGTGCGCGGATTGAGCGCATCGGTATCGACACCGCCAAGCGTCACCTCGGCTGTGCGGTATCCTTCGGAACCCACCGGACGCAGCCGCCAATCCGTTACCTGGGCGGCTAAACGGCTGAGCCGATCATTATTTTGATCGGCAAGGTTGCCATGAAGGTTCGCGCGGCTCTCCAGGTCGCGGGCCAGCCGTTCCGGAAGGAAAGCAGCCAAAGCCCTGCGCGGTAACAACTTACCATTCTGACCACGCAAGCGCCGCAGTTCCGCAATCAAATCACGCCCTGGTGCAAGATCGACGGAAATTTCATCCCCTTCGCGCCAATAGCTGGAAATTTGCAAAATTGCTGGGCCGGAAAGCCCACGGTGAGTGAAGAGAAGTGATTCCTCGAAATATGTCCTGCCACAGTTCACAATACCGGGGACGGCAATGCCCGCCAAAGGCTTGAGCCGCTCCAACTCCTGTGTGGCAAAGGTAAGCGGCACCAATGCGGGGCGTGTTTCCTGCACCGGAATACCGAAATCTTCCGCAATTCGATATCCGATCCCCGTCGCGCCCATCTTCGGGATCGATTTGCCACCGGTAGCAACAACAACACGATCGGCCTCAACAATTCCGCGTGATGTTTCAACGCTATAGCCATTCTTTTCCGTCTTCACGCCGATGATTGTCGTACCAAGCCACAAAAGCCCCCCTGCCCTGTTCAACGCATCAAGCAGCATCTGCAGGATTTCCCTGGACGATCCGTCACAGAAAAGCTGCCCCAGTGTTTTTTCATGCCAGGAAATACCGGCGGAATTGACGCGGGAAATGAAATCCCATTGGGTAAAGCGGTTAAGAGCCGATAACGCAAAATGCGGATTACAGGACAGGAATTTCTCACCGGAAATATGCAGATTGGTGAAATTGCACCGGCCACCGCCAGAAATGCGAATTTTTTCACCGGCGGTTCTGGTACCTTCGATCACCAGAACCCGTCGCCCGCGTGCAGCCGCCTCCGCAGCACAAAAAAGCCCTGCTGCCCCGCCTCCCAAAATGGCCACATCTACTTGCATCCGCGCCAGTTATCCGTTTGTCCTCCCATCTACAAGCATCGGCTAATTTTTCTGCTGTCCCCTCTTGCGGCAGACCAAAGCCTTCGCTAAACACCGCCGCACAGTTGGGGCGTCGCCAAGTGGTAAGGCAGCGGTTTTTGGTACCGCCATACGCAGGTTCGAATCCTGCCGCCCCAGCCACCGTCCAAGTTGGACCATCCGGCCTGAATCGCAGCTTGTTTCCCATCAGCTGACGTCTTGCAGACCGAAATCAGAAAGCCATGAAAGCCAATAGCGCCAAGGTGAGGCGCAAGGTCGCAACCACGATTGAGGAATTGTCTTTCATGCCGGCCCGTCGTAACCGTCGAGCCATACAGACCCTGTAGAAAATTGCCCCGGCCGTGCAGAGGGGCAGATTCGAAAGGATGCTCCCATGAAGGGGAAGATCTCTCCGGTCGTGCAACCGGTTGTCGATGCGGCCAGTGATTTTGCGGATCAGCAACATGACCGAACCCGGGGTGACAGCGAAAGCCCCATGGCTGGATTGGCCCGCAATGCGGCACGCCTGCCTGGCGGTGGTCCGCTTGCACGGATCGCCTGCAAACTGGTGCAGCCGCTTCTGACCCGCACCGTCAACAGGATTGCAGGCAACCACGCTTCACTTTTTGCCCGTCTCGGCCCCTATCGTGATGCAGATTTCCTGATCGATCCGGTTGAGCTGCCCTTTGCGCTGCATCTGCGCCCTGATCCCGATGCGCTGATTTTTCGCGCCGTGCCCCGTGATAAGGCCCCGCCCGTCACCGCAACGATCCGCGGGAATTTCATGCTGCTCCTGCAGCTTGTCGATGCCGATGAGGATGGCGATGCCGCCTTCTTTTCGCGCGACCTGATCGTCACCGGCGATACCGAGGCCGTCGTGCGCCTGCGCAATGCGCTGGACGATGTGGATGGCTCCATCGCCGAGGAAACCGCCGGG
>JBKEDF010000054.1:0-51653 GCA_047975325.1 Pseudorhodobacter sp.
GAACTGATACGGGAAACCCGTCGTATCGTTGATGTCTTTTCAGGCGGGCCGCATATCTTCAACCTTGGTCACGGGATAACCCCCGATGCCGATCCGGATAATGTAAGCCGGATGCTGGAAGAAATCCGAGACAGGTAATGAAAAGGGCCGCATCCGGGAATGCGGCCCGTGATCATTCCGGTCTGCCGGCTCAGCCGGGCAGCGCGGCCTTTGCCTTTGCGGCGATGGCGTTGAATGCCTCGGGTTCATGAACGGCAAGATCCGCCAGAACCTTGCGATCCACCTCGATCCCGGCCAGGGCCAGACCATTGATGAAGCGCGAATAGGTCAGTTCGGCATCAAACAGGCGCACCGCAGCGTTGATCCGCTGGATCCACAGGGCGCGGAAATTGCGCTTGCGATTCTTGCGGTCGCGGGTTGCGTATTGATTGGCCTTGTCCACTGCCTGGGTGGCAGTGCGGAAATTCGTGGAACGGGCGGCATAGTAGCCCTTTGCAGCCTTGACGATCTTGCGATGACGGGCGTGGGTAACGACGCCGGAATTGACGCGGGACATATCTGGCTCTCCTTACCGGTTATAGGGCATGTATTTCTTGACGATTTTGGCATCTGCATCGGAAAGGACCATTGTCCCCGTCACTTCGCGGATGAATTTTGTCGAGCGTTTGATCATGCCGTGGCGCTTGCCGGCCGGTCCGGCCTTCACCTTGCCGGATGCGGTGAAGCGGAACCGCTTCTTGGCCGCGGATTTGGTCTTCATCTTGGGCATTTCCATCTCCTCTTTCGAGTGGTTGACGCGCGACTCGGCATGCCACTTCGGCCGGACGCGCGGGTACAGGGGCCGGCATATAGGCAAGGCAACAGGATGGCGCAAGCGAAAAAGCCCCGCAGGGACGGGTTTCAGCCCAGAATCTGTGCGATCACCCGATAAAAGGCGTTTGGAATGTCGGGCAGGTCGTAACCGCCCGGCTTTTGTTGAAAGGCCAGCAGGATCAGCCCGGCGGCCAGCAGGGCCGTTACCGCCCCTCCTCGTGGTTTCATGCCTTCGGCATAGGCCGAAAGCATGGCCGGGATTGCGAAGACGGCCAGAAGGATGCCGATGACAAGCAGGAAATCGGGGTCCATGGGCGGCTCCCGGAGTTTGGGCCTATTCCGTTTCGGCGCTGAAGATCAGTTTTTCGTTGCAGGGCGCGACGCGCACGATATTCGTGGTCCCCTGAACGTTGAATGGCACGCCTGCGGTGACCACGATCTGTTCCTGTTCGGTTGCGAAACCGTCCCGGCGCGCGATCTTTGCGGCGGCCAGGACCGCGCCCTTGAAGCGGCCCTGAACCTCGGTGATCGCGCAATGGGTTCCCCAGGTGAGGCACATGCGCCGTGCGGTTCCCATAAGTGGGGTCAGGGCCAGAATCGGGACGCGCGGCCTTTCGCGGGCGACAAGCAATGCAGTCGTTCCGGACTGGGTGAAACAGCAGATCGCCTTGATATCAGTTGTTTCCGCGATTTCCCGGGCGGCGGCGACGATGGCATCGGCCACGGTCATGCGATTGGCGCGGCGGCTGGCCTCGATGATCTCGCGGTAGGTGATATCGCTTTCCACGGAAATGGCGACATTGTTCATGGTATTCACGGCCTCGACCGGGTAGTCGCCGGCCGCCGATTCCGCCGAAAGCATCACTGCGTCGGCCCCCTCGTAGATGGCGCTTGCCACATCAGAAACCTCGGCGCGGGTCGGTACCGGAGATTCGATCATCGATTCCAGCATCTGTGTTGCGACAATGACGGGCTTGGCCGCTGAACGGGCACTGCGAACCAGTTGTTTCTGAATCGGCGGAACCGCATGGACCGGCAGTTCCACGCCCAGATCGCCGCGTGCCACCATGATGCCGTCCGACACGGCCAGAATGGCGTCGAAAGCCTTTACCGCGGCAGGTTTTTCGATCTTGGAAAGTATTGCGGCGCGCCCCCTGGCAAGCTTGCGCGCCTCCAGCACGTCATCGGGACGCTGCACGAAGGACAGGGCCAGCCAATCGACCCCAAGCTCACAGGCAAATTCCAGATCCTTGCGGTCCTTTTCCGAAAGTGCGGCCAGTGGCAGGACCACATCGGGGACATTCACCCCCTTGCGGTTGGAAATCGTGCCCCCCACGACAACGGTGCAATTGGCGAAATCCTTGCCGCATTCATCGACCTTGAGCCGGATCTTGCCGTCATTGACCAGAAGTGTCGATCCTGGTTCCAGCGCCTCGAAGATTTCCGGATGCGGGAGCTGCACGCGGGAGGTGCTACCTTCGGCGGCATCCAGATCCATGCGGAATTTCGCGCCTTCGGCGAGTTCCTCGCCATCTTCGGAGGCGAAGGTTCCCACACGCAGTTTCGGCCCCTGAAGATCGGCCAGAATGCAGATCGGGCGGTCGGTATCTTCTTCGATCTGGCGGATGATCCGGTGACGCGCAGCGATTTCATCATGGGTGCCATGGCTCATATTGAGGCGAAACACATCTGCGCCGGCCTCAAAGAGGGCGCGGATTGTGTCGTAATCCGAAGAAGACGGCCCCAGCGTGGCCACGATCTTGACATTTCGAAGGCGTCTCATGCGTGCGTCATTCTCCGGTTCATGTTGCAGATGGGCAAGGGCCTTTGGCGTTATGGCCGAATTAACCAAATTGGGCAACGGTCCTGCAATTCTGGCATCGATTTTTTGACCATTGGCGGAAAGGGCGGTTTCGTTCGATCCGGGGGGAGGATAGACCATTCCGGAGGACAGCAGGATGACGGAGGGTGTCGGCGTGACGGACAAGGCGGGGTTGCCCTATCAGATTATCGGGGAGGAACGGCCATCCTGTTTCCTGGTGACATGCGATCATGCGACAAACCGCGTGCCGCCGGGGGTTGCGGGCGGAGATCTGGGGATTGCGGCGGAGGATATGGCCCGCCATATCGCCTTTGATCCGGGTGCCGCAGGGGTGGCACGGGCGCTGGCGGAGGCATTGGATGGTCCGGCCATCCTGTCGGATTTTTCCCGGCTGGTGATCGACCCCAATCGGGGTGAGGATGATCCGACCTTGTTGATGAAGCTTTACGATGGAACAATCATTCCGGGTAATCGAAAGGCGGATCGGGCTGAAATGCAACGGCGGCTGACGATGCTCTATCGTCCTTATCATGCCGCCTATGAGGAACTGGCGGCGCGAAGGCCGGATCGGGTGATCGTGGCGGTGCATTCCTTCACCCCCTGCCTGCGCGGGCGCCCCCCCCGGCCCTGGCAGGTTGGAATCCTCTATTCCCATCGTGATGATCGCCTTTCCCGCGCGCTGCTTGCGCGGTTGGAACGGGAACCGGATTTATGCGTGGGCGATAATGAACCCTATTCCGGCCATTTGCCGGGGGATTCCATTGATCGGCATGCCTTGTGCATGGGGCGGCATAATACGCTGATCGAATTGCGCAATGACCTGATTGCCGATGAGGCCGCGCAACGTGGCTGGGCCAGCCGGCTTGCACCGCTGATCCGTGCGGCGCTGGGGGATATCACAGGAGAAAACCATGGATGACACAACCCGTACCGAAATCGAGGCTGCTGCATTTCGGCGCCTGATCCGGCATTTGATGGATGACCGGCCTGATGTGCAGAATATCGACCTGATGACGCTGGGTGGTTTCTGCCGGAACTGCCTGAGCCGCTGGTATCAGGAGGCTGCCGCCGAACGTGGGGTCGAACTGGACAAGGCCGCCGCAAGGGAAATCGTCTATGGTATGCCCTACGAAGCCTGGCGGGCCCGGCATCAAACCGAAGCGGATGAGGCCAAGCTCGCGGCCTTTGCCGAGGCGTTTCGCCAGAACGTGGGCAAGGAATAGGGCCTTTTCCGCCGCCATTCGGAATATGGGCCGATGGCCGTGCCTGAGTTTGCGGGCTGCGAGGAGAAAACCGCAGCCCGTTTTAACATCTCAGATTGCGGTCTTGCGGCTTTCGTCAAGATAGATTTCCCGCAGGCGGGCGGTAACTTTGCCGGGTGTTCCCGTGCCGATCTTTCCACCGTCAAGTTCCACCACGGGGGTCACGAAAGAGGAGGCAGAGGTGATAAAGGCCTCGTCGGCGGTCCTGGCCTCTTCGATGGTGAAGGGGCGTTCCTCGATTTCCATCTGTGCCTCTGCGGCAAAGCGCAGCACTGCCGCGCGGGTAATGCCATGCAGGATATCGTTGGAAAGCTGGCGGGTGATGATCCGCCCGCCCTTCACGATATAGGCATTGTTGGAACTGCCCTCGGTCACGACACCGTCTTCGACCATCCAGGCGTCATCCGCCCCGGCCTTCTTGGCCATCATCTTGCCCATGGAAGGGTAAAGCAACTGGACGGTCTTGATATCGCGGCGGCCCCAGCGGATATCATCGATGGAAATCACCTTGATGCCATCCCGTGCCGCGGCGCTGTCGGCCAGGCCGGGTTTCGACTGGGTGAACAGGACCACCGTTTGTGGTGTTCCGGCTTCGGGGAAGATGAAATCGCGATCACCGGCATTGCCACGTGAAATTTGCAGGTAGACCAGCCCGTCCTCAATCTCATTGCGTTTGACAAGTTCGCGATGAATGTCCAGCAGTTCTTCGGGGCTGATCTGGACTTCCATATCCAGTTCCCGCAGGGACCGTTGCAGCCGGGCTGTATGGCCTGCGAAATCGATCAGCCTGCCACCCAGCACCGAGGTGACCTCATAGACCGCGTCGGCCATCAGGAATCCCCGATCGAAGATGGAAACCGTGGCCTGATCTTCGGGAAGGTACTGGCCGTTGACATAGACGATACGGGTCATGGGGTCCTCCGGTTGTGACGGTATCCCCACGGGACTGCCCCGGAACGCGCATGAAGATCAAGAGGATTTCGCGATGTCAGTCCAACAGGCGGCGCGCGATGACTTGCGCCTGAATTTCTGCAGCACCCTCGAAGATATTGAGAATGCGGGCATCACACAGGATCCGGCTGATCTGATATTCCAGGGCAAACCCGTTGCCGCCATGAATTTGCAGCGCGTTATCCGCAGCGGCCCAGGCGACGCGGGCACCCAGAAGCTTGGCCATTCCCGCCTCCAGATCACAGCGTTTGTCGTGATCTTTCTGCCAAGCGGAAAAATAGGTCAATTGCCGGGCGATCATGATTTCAACCGCCATCATGGCAAGTTTGCCCGCCACGCGCGGAAAATCGATCAATGCCTTGTCGAATTGCCTGCGGTCCTCGGCATATTGCATTCCGACCTCCAGCGCGTTTTGCGCGACCCCGATGGCACGGGCAGCCGTCTGGATACGGGCGCTTTCAAAGGTTTGCATGAGTTGCTTGAAACCCTGCCCCTCGATCCCGCCCAGAAGGTTTTCCTCCTTCACGCGGAAACCATCGAAATTGACCGTATATTCCTTCATGCCGCGATAACCGAGCACCTCGATCTCACCGCCGGACAGGCCGGGATCGACAAAGGGTTTTTCATCCGTTCCGGGTGTCTTTTCGGCCAGGAACATCGACAGGCCGCGATAATTATCGGTATCGGGAACCGATCGTGCCAGAACCGTCATCACATGGGTGCGCGCGGCATGGGTGATCCAGGTCTTGTTGCCGGTCAAAACCCAATCTTCGCCTTCCTTGCGCGCGCGGGTGCGCAGGGAGCCCAGATCCGACCCGGTATTGGGTTCGGTAAAGACGGCGGTGGGCAGGATTTCCCCGCTGGCAAGCTTGGGAAGCCATTGCGATTTCTGTTCATCGGTTCCCCCGCAAAGGATCAGTTCCGCCGCGATTTCCGATCGCGTCCCCAATGACCCGACGCCGATATAGCCGCGCGACAATTCTTCCGACACCACGACCATGGAGGCTTTTGACAGCCCGAAACCGCCAAGATTTTCCGGGATGGTCAGGCCGAAAACCCCCATTTCGGCCAGTTTTTCAATTATGTCCAGCGGGATCAGTTCATCCTTCAGATGCCATTCATGTGCGTGGGGGATAACCTCCTCATCGGCAAAGCGGCGGAACTGGTCGCGGATCATCTCCAGTTCCTCATCAAGCCCGGTTGCACCAAAGGTCGCCCGCCCGTGATTGTCGCGCATCAGGGCAACCAGTTGCATCCGTGTCTTGGGGTTGTTGCCTTCCGCGATCAGTTGTGCTGCGGCTTTTCCCGGCACCCAGTTCAATCCCAGATCGGAAAGCCGTACGATTTCACCCTGGCTCATCGGGATGCCACCAAGGATCTGGGACAGGTATTCGCCGAAGCCGATCCGCAGGATCAGGCTTTCCATTTCGCCGAAATGGCCCGTTTCCTGCAAACGCTCCGCCCAGGATTGCAATTGCCGAAGCGCCTCGACATAGGTCGCAAGCCAGCTCAGCCCATGGGCTGCGAACTGATGCCGTTCCATTGCAGCGGGGGAAACCCTGCCTTCCACCGTGACCATGCTGCGAAGCACGTTGCGTGCCTTTTCCAGCAGGGCCTCGACTTCCGGAAGGGCCGCCGCCGTTATCCCGGCGTCGAAATCGGAAGGGGTCTGGCCGTCATGGGGCATGGTGTGACTCCGTTTCTGCATTTGCGAAAGCCATAGGGCTTTTGCAGGTGCAGCGCAACATGATTTCAAATGAACCTTCCTCAGCGATCTAATATGTCGCTTCCGATTTTGGATGCGGGGTGCGGCGGGGCCGGGTAGAAAGTCGTAAAAGGAAAGGTGTGCGGGATGGATAGCGTCATGGCCGGCCTGCCAGCGGCGGCCTTCTGGGCAACCGTGGCAGTCACCCTGTTTTCGGGTTTCGTGAAGGGGACAGTGGGATTTGCCATGCCGTTGATCATGATTTCGGTATTCTCCGCCTACCTTCCGCCCGAGATTGCGCTGTCGGGGTTGATCGTTCCGACGGTGGTCACGAATATCTCTCAGTCATTTCGGCAGGGCGTTGGCCCTGTCCTGGATGCGGTTCGCAAATATTGGCGGCTGATCCTTGCCACGATGGTGTTCATCGTCATATCGGCCCAATTCGTGCGGATCATTCCACAGGATCTGTTCCTGATGTTGCTGGGGGTCCCGGTCAGCCTGTATGCCCTGCTGCAACTATCCGGGCGCAAGCTTGTGGTTCCCCTGCGCAATCGTCGAACCGCGGAATGGGGGTTTGGTATTGTCAGCGGTCTTTACGGGGGGGTTGCTGGGGTCTGGGGGCCGCCGGTGCTGATCTATCTGCTATCGACAGGGACAGAGAAAGCCGAAACCGTTCGCATAAGCGGCGTCATTTTTTTGATCGGTGCGGTGGTGCTTTTTACCGCACATCTGCAAACCGGCGTCATGAATGCGCAGACCGTGCCGTTTTCGGCCTTTCTGGTATTGCCTGCCATGGCAGGGCTCCTGCTGGGTTACCGCGTACAGGATCGGTTGGATCAGGCCCGTTTCCGCTGGTGGACGCAGCTGTTGCTTTTGCTGACGGGGCTGAACCTGATGCGCCGTGCCCTTGGGCTCTGATCCGCAGGTGACGGGACGCCTTAGCCTGGCGTCCCCTGAAAATGGCCTCTGTCAGCCGATGGCAGCCGCTTTCACATCGGCATCGATATAGGGCACATATTGGCCAAAGTTATTGGCGAACATCTTTACCAGCTTGGCGGCCTGCCCGTCATAGGCGGTCTGATCGGCCCATGTTGAACGAGGGTCGAGAAGCCCCGTATCCACCCCCGGAACGGATACCGGCACGTCAAAGCCGAAATTTGCATCCTTGCGGAATTCCACTTCCGAAAGGCTGCCATCCAGTGCCGCCGTCAGAAGTGCCCGGGTGGCCTTGATCGGCATCCGTTTGCCGGTGCCATAGGCGCCGCCCGTCCAGCCGGTATTGACCAGCCAGCAGGCTGCCCCGTGACGCGCGATCTTTTCCTGCAGCAGTTTGCCATAGACTTCGGGCCTGCGCGGCATGAAGGGCGCGCCGAAACAGGTTGAAAAGGTTGGTTGTGGTTCGGTCACGCCACGTTCCGTGCCTGCCACCTTGGAGGTGAAACCCGACAGGAAATGATACATCGCCTGGGCGGGGGTAAGACGCGCGATGGGCGGCAGCACGCCAAAGGCATCACAGGTCAGCATGATCACGTTCTTCGGATGTCCGCCCAACCCGGTGGACGAAGCGTTTGAAATCGCATCAAGCGGATAGGCGCAACGGGTATTTGCCGTCAGGCTGTCATCATCGAAATCCAGGGCCAGGGTCGCCGGGTCATAGACCATATTTTCGATAACGGTGCCGAAACGGTGGGTCGTGGCATAGATTTCCGGTTCCGCCTCGGGATTAAGGTTGATGGTCTTGGCATAGCATCCGCCTTCGAAATTGAAGCTGCCCTTGTCGGACCAGCCATGTTCATCATCGCCGATCAGGATGCGGGCGGGATCGGCCGAAAGCGTGGTCTTGCCCGTGCCGGACAGCCCAAAGAAAACGGCCGTTTCTTCTGGCTTGCCAACGGCGTGATTGGCCGAACAATGCATTGCCATCACGCCTTTTTCCGGCAGCAGGTAGTTCAGCAGCGTAAAGACCGATTTCTTGTTTTCCCCGGCATAGGCGGTATTGGCGATCAGGATTTCCCTGCTGTCGAAATTCATCGCAATCACCGTATCCGTGCGGCATCCGTGCCTGGCGGGATCGGCCTTGAAGGAAGGACAGTTAATGATTGTCCAGTCGGGGGTGAATTCTGCCAGTTCTTTGGCGACCGGGCGGCGCAGCAGATGCCGGATGAACAGCCCGTGCCAGGCCAGTTCCGTCACGACCCGTACGTCAAGGCGATGTTCGGGATCGGCGCCCGCATACAGATCCTGCACGAAATAGTCGCGTCCCGCCATATGCGCCAGCATGTCTTCGCGCAGCGCGGCAAATCCCTCGGGCGGGAGGGGTGCGTTATTTTCCCACCAGATCTTGTCTTCTACCGAAGGTGAACGGACGACGAATTTGTCTTTCGGCGAACGTCCCGTGAACTGACCCGTCGCGACAAGAAAGGCGCCACCCAGCCCGATCCGGCCTTCCCCCCGTGCCACGGCTGCTTCGATCAGCGCGGGTTCGAGAAGGTTGTAATAGACCTGCCCCAGATTCCGGAAACCCTGATGTTCCAGTGTCTGGTTTGGATTGACGCGTCCATTGCTCATCTGTCGTTAGCTCCCGATGCCAGTAGCGGCTGCTTGGGTGTGAATTCGGCCGCCCCCCACAGGTGCCACCGGCCGCCCCCGGAGCCGGGGCCGACGTTCGCCCTATACCATGGCATTTCTAAACAGGAACAGAATGTGATGCCGCAGTTAGCGCAACCAAGGCGACGTTAGCGCAATCAATTGCCCGAAGAACGGCATTAGGGTTTTATTTGGTCTTTTTGCAGCAGGCTGAAGTGGTGAACCTGAGTGATTCGAAAGCAGTGGCCGATTCCTTCCGGGGGGGCCGAGAATATCGGTGAGAGAAACATGAGCAGCATTGGAAAGCCATCCATTTCGCGGATTGCCCTGGTGGATGATGACAGGAATATCCTGACCTCGGTCTCCATGACACTGGAGGCGGAAGGTTTTGAGGTGGAGATCTACAATGACGGGCAGTCCGCCCTTGATGCCTTCAATCGTCGCCTGCCCGATATGGCGGTACTCGACATCAAGATGCCCCGGATGGATGGGATGGACCTGTTGCAGCGCCTGCGGCAGAAAACGACCATGCCGGTTATCTTCCTGACATCGAAGGATGATGAAATCGATGAGGTCCTGGGGCTGCGGATGGGGGCTGATGACTATGTCAAGAAACCCTTTTCACAGCGACTTCTGGTCGAACGGATCAGATCGCTCCTGCGCCGCCAGCAGGCGATTTCCGGTGATGAAATGGCGTTGACGGAAGAAGCCAAGGTGATTGAGCGAGGATATCTGCGGATGGATCCGTTGCGCCATGCCGTCAGTTGGAAAGGTGCGGATGTTTCGCTGACGGTGACGGAATTTCTCTTGTTGCAGGCGCTTGCCCAGCGTCCCGGTTTCGTGAAAAGCCGTGATCAGCTTATGGATGTGGCCTATGATGATCAGGTCTATGTCGATGACCGGACGATTGACAGTCATATCAAACGGCTTCGCAAGAAAATGCGGATGGCGGATCCCGATTTTTCGGCGATCGAGACATTATACGGGATTGGCTACCGCTATAATGAGGAGTAACGGTCGCAATGACCGCATTACTGCGCCTCAGGGATGCAATCCCGTCGTCCGGGCCCGCGCCTACAGGGCTTTCCGGCCAGAAAAACGGTGCCCAGGAAGAACAGACAATCCCGCGTTCGTCATGGAAACAGCGTGGTTTTGTTGCGCTCAAACCCTCACCATTGGCGCGAAAGATTATCGTCTTCAATCTCATTGCATTGGTTATCCTGATGGCGGGAGTGTTGTTTCTGAACCCTTTTCAGGACAGTCTCGTGCTTCAGCGGGAACAGGGGTTGGTCAATGAGGTGCGTCTGGTGGCCCGGGTAATCGAAGCCGCAAACGGGCAGGAGATTTCCGAAACCCTGTTGGATGGCGCAACAATTGGCCCAGGGGTAAAGGCTTACCTTTTTGATATTGAAGGAAATATTATTGCGACAGGTGCGGGGCCGATCGAATTGGCAGCGGAAGACCAAATTCAATCCACCCTGATCACCGGTTTTTTGAATGGTGTCTGGGAACATGTTTCCAATATGGTTGTGCCGCACAGGGAAACCCTGCTTTCGATAGATGCCGAAGGGTTGGCCCGCAATCTTGTCGGGGCCGCCCTGCAGCAGGGAACGGCTTCGAATACCGCGCTCGACCCCGCCGGAAACATGCTGTTTTCGGTGGCAACGCCGGTCTATTCAAAGGGTAAAACGACTAGTGTCATTGCGCTGACCTCTGCTGCGGGGGAAATCGACCGGCTGGTGCGGAATGAACGTGAACAGATTTTGCAGATGTTCGTGATCGCGATCATGGTTTCAATCGGTTTGAGCCTGGTTTTGGCCTCGACCATTGCCAACCCTCTTTCCGACCTGGCCGCGGCGGCGGAACTGGGCCGTGATCGTGACAGAAGCCAGGTTGCCCCCGGCCGGGTGCGGATCCCTGATCTGACTGAACGCCCCGATGAAATCGGTCGGTTGTCCATTGCCATGCGGGGTATGGTTGCCGCCCTTTATGACCGGATCGATGCAAACGAACAATTCGCGGCGGATGTCGCACATGAAATCAAGAATCCGCTTGCAAGCCTGCGTTCGGCGGTGGCTTCGCTGGGCTTGGCCAGGCGTAACGATCAGCGCCAGAAACTGTTGGAAGTAATCGATCACGATGTTCGCCGGCTTGATCGGCTGGTCAGCGATATTTCCAATGCATCGCGCCTTGACAGCGAATTGGTGAAGGAAGAGGAGGAGGAGTTTGACCTGCTGCGGACATTGGACAATCTGACGCAGCATCTTGGTGAAGAGGCTGAGGGCAGGGGCGTGGAGTTCATTACCGACATGCCTGCCAATCCCGTTGTAATCAGCGGGCTTGAAGGACGTCTGGCGCAGGTATTCGTCAACCTGATCTGCAATGCTGTTTCCTTTTGCGATGAAGGCGATGCTGTTCGTATCTGGGCCCGCAAACGTGAAAACCGCGTGCTGGTCGTGGTTGAAGATACCGGCCCCGGCATCCCGGAACAGGCATTGGCAAAGATTTTCAAGCGGTTCTATTCTGAACGTCCGCAGGCTGATTTTGGCAACCATTCCGGCCTTGGGCTCGCGATTTCCAAACAGATCGTGGAAGCGCATGGTGGCGTGATCTGGGCTGAAAATATTCGTCCGACACATGCCGATATCACCTCCGAACCACTGGGCGCGCGGTTCGTTGTCGGTTTACCACTATGAAGGGCGCGCCGGGGTCCACCTCGGATATACTGCATGCCAGTTGTGTGGCTGTTGCCGGACGGGGGGCGTTGATCCTGGGGCCTTCGGGCTCCGGAAAATCTTCGCTCGCCCTTGAAATGATGGCGCATGGGGCGGCTCTGGTGGCAGATGACAGGGTCATGATAACGCGCGAAGCCGGGAGGCTGATTGCCAGCTGTCCCCCCGCGATTTCAGGCCTGATCGAAGCTCGCGGTGTCGGGCTTTTACATGCCGATCCCGCACCACCGGTTGAACTTGTCCTGGCGGTCGACCTGGCACAGCAGGAAACGCAGCGCCTGCCCATGGCGCGCGGACGTGACTTTATGGGGATTGAACTCGATCTTGTCTTTTCCGTGCCGGGGGGCCATCTTGCAGTTGCACTTTTGCAATATCTTGCACATGGGCGTGCCAAGTGACGGAATTGATGAACAGTTCTTCCCAGGTTGCGGAAACCAGGATCGTTCTGGTGACTGGGCCTTCAGGTGCAGGTCGGTCTACCGCGATCCATGCACTTGAAGATTTCGGTTATGAGGTGATTGAGAACATTCCATTGAGCCTGGTGCCGCGTCTGATTGTCGGGGGGACTGCTGCGCGGCCCATTGCACTTGGTCTTGATGTTCGCAATCGGGAATTCAACGCCACCGCCCTGATTGAGTTGATTGACCAGTTGACCCGCGACCCTCGCGTGATGCTGGAAGTGATCTATCTTGATTGTTCGGTGGATGAACTGATCCGCCGTTATTCGCAAACCCGCCGCCGCCATCCCATGGCACCGGAGGATACGCCGCTGGCCGGTATTGCGCTGGAACGGGATCTGTTGGCCCCGGTCCGGGTGCGAGCCAACCATCTGGTGGATACGACCGAAATGTCGCCGCATGACCTGAAGGCGGAAATCGGGCGCTGGTTCGATATATCTTCGGCCACGCGATTGGCGGTTTCGGTGCAGTCCTTCAGTTACAAGCGGGGGCTGCCGCGAGGGGTGGATATGGTGTTTGACTGCCGTTTCCTGCGCAATCCCTATTGGGAACCGGACCTGCGCGGAAAAGATGGACGTCATCGGGCTGTTGCCGCCTATGTTGCCGAAGATCCGCGATTCGCCGAATTCATGGACAGGGTCACGGAAATGGCGCTTTTCCTGCTTCCGGCCCAGGCGGAGGAAGGCAAAGCGCATCTGGCAATTGGTTTTGGTTGCACAGGTGGGCAACATCGTTCGGTTTCCGTTGCGGAAAATCTGGGAAAGCGCCTTGCGGAGGCGGGCTGGACGGTGGCAAAACGGCATAGGGAGCTGGAACGGGGCGCTGAGGGGGGCGCCACCATGGGGAACGGGTGATCGCGGGTGATCGGCATCGTCATTGTCGCACATGGCGGGCTGGCGCGGGAATATCTTTCCGCGGTGGAACATGTCATGGGCAAACAGGAAAACGTGATCGCGATCGCGATTGAGGATGATCACGATCGTACGGATAAACAGGCGGAGATCTGCGCCGCCGCCGAGCGCGTGGATCGTGGCGATGGGGTGGTTGTGGTCACCGACATGTTCGGGGGGTCACCGTCCAACCTTTCCCTGCCGGCCTGTATGGGCCCTGATCGGCGCATCATCTATGGGGCCAATCTGCCAATGCTCATCAAGCTTGCGAAATCGAGGGATCTGGTCCTGGCCGATGCCGTATCCCTCGCGCTTGACGCCGGGCGTAAATACATTAACAGCCTTGACCTGGGAGGAGAGAAAGGGCGCCCGTGATCGAACGTGAGTTGAATATCATCAACGAAAAGGGACTTCATGCACGCGCCTCGGCAAAATTTGTCGAGGTGGTTGAAGCGCATGATGCCATGGCGGAAGTGGAAAAGGACGGTATGTCGGTTTCCGGCGATTCGATCATGGGGCTACTGATGCTCGCGGCGTCTCGTGGCACATCGATCCATGTCCGTACCAGCGGGGGCGCTGCCGAGGCCCTGATGGATGCGCTGACAGATCTGGTTGCGGACCGTTTCGGCGAGGATTTTTGACCGGTACATGAAAATGTACAGCGCCAGAAGGGCGCGAATATTACGGTCTGCCAGAACGAGGCACAGGCCGGATCAGCGCGTCGGTACCGGTTCTTCGCCGCGATAATCGTAAAAACCCCGTTGGCTTTTGCGACCCAGCCAGCCCGCCTCGACATATTTCGTCAGCAGGGGGCAGGGGCGGTATTTGGTGTCGGCCAGCCCGTCATGCAGCACATTCATGATCGCAAGACAGGTATCGAGCCCGATGAAATCCGCAAGCTCCAGTGGACCCATTGGATGATTTGCCCCCAGTTTCAATGATTCGTCGATGGATTTTACCGAACCCACCCCCTCATAGAGCGTATAGACGGCTTCATTGATCATTGGCATGAGGATCCGATTCACGATGAAGGCCGGAAAATCCTCGGCACTTGCGGCTGTCTTGCCCAGTTTCTGGACTACGGCCAGAAGCGTGTCATAGGTTTGCGTATCGGTTGCAATACCCCGGATCAGTTCGACCAGTTGCATCACCGGAACCGGGTTCATGAAGTGGAATCCCATGAATTTTTCCGGTCGATCGGTGCGCGAAGCCAGGCGGGTGATTGAAATCGATGACGTATTCGAGGTCAGGATCGTTTCGGGACGAAGATGTGGCAGAAGATCGGCAAAGATCTTGTGCTTGATCGACTCGTTCTCCGTTGCCGCCTCGATAATCAGATCGGCATGGCCAAGTTCCTCCGCCGCCATGGTCGAACGGATGCGCGTCATTGCCGCAGCCTTGGTATCGGCTTCGATCTTTCCGCGGGAAACCTGGCGTTCCATGTTCCGGTCGATCAGGGCAATGGCCTGTTCGAGGCTTTCCTGGCTGATATCATTGAGCAGGACATCATAGCCCGCCTGCGCAAAGACATGGGCAATTCCGTTGCCCATCTGGCCCGCTCCGATTATGCCGACCGATTTAATCTCCATGATGCCGCCTTACCTGCAAAAATCCGTGTGGAACCATAGGCCCCGGGGCGGTCCGGGTGCAAGGCCGTAAGGCGGATTTCCGAAAATCCGATGCATTGGAATCAAATCCAGAATTTAGCGGTTTTGCAACGCCTGTGCCGCCATCATGCCCCCGGGTGTTTGGAAATCGGGTGGAAAAATGGCCTTTGCTTGTGAGGGCGCGTTGGCGCTTGACTATTCCCCATGTCGTTATGGGGAATCACGATTGCTGTTTCGTGGTCCGAAAAGGGATCTGGAACAGCCTTTCGTCATGGTATTGGGAGGGACGGAAACCTATGGGAAATTTGTTCCGGATCCCTTTCCGGTTCTGGCGGAACGGAAATCCGGGCGGTGCTTTGTCAATATGGGCTGCATGAATGCGGGGCCGGATGTGTTTCTCAAGGATCCGGAGGTGGCGGCGATTGCGGCGCAATCCGATCTTGCCGTGGTACAAATTCTGGGGGCAACCAATTTGTCCAACCGGTTTTATTCAGTGCATCCGCGCCGCAACGACCGTTTCCTGAATGCGTCGCCCTGGTTGAACATGGCCTATCGGGAGGTGGATTTCACCGACTTCCATTTTACCCGCCATATGCTTGGTGCGCTGCAGGAGGTTTCACAGGAACGGTTTGAGGTGATAGCGGAGGAATTGCGCGCCACCTGGCTTTCGCGGATGACGGATCTTCTGGCACAATTGCCGTGCAAGACGCTTTTGCTTTGGGCGGCTTCGCACCGGCCGGAGCCGCGCGCGCGTATGGCTGATCTTGGCCGCGATCCACTCCTTGTCGATCTGGAAATGGTTGAGGCCCTGCGTCCCCGGGCAAATGCGTATCTTGAAGTCACTTATAGTGACCGGGCCAGGGCGGAAGGGGTTGAAAACCTTCATTTCATGACCCCGGAACGTCCTGCAGCCGAAGGTGTGCCCGGCACCCTTGCGCATCATGAACTTGCCGAAGCATTGGTGACGGCGGTAGATCGTTTGCTATAACCTGACAACAGGAAAAAGGGCGCGGATGTTGTCGCGCCCCTTCCTTTGGTCTGAAAAGGATGTCCCCGGGGGGTGACCCCCATGGGCCAGGTCAAAGTTTCTCGGTCAACTCGGGTACTGCTGCGAACAGATCGGCCACCAAACCGTAGTCGGCAACCTGGAAAATAGGTGCCTCCTCATCCTTGTTGATGGCGACGATGACCTTGGAATCCTTCATCCCGGCAAGGTGCTGGATCGCGCCGGAAATACCGACGGCAATATAAAGTTCCGGTGCCACGACCTTGCCGGTCTGACCGACCTGCCAGTCATTGGGCGCATAGCCCGAATCGACTGCCGCGCGGGAGGCGCCCACGGCTGCGCCCAGCTTGTCGGCCAGCTTTTCGATCAGCTGGAAATCCTCTTCCGAGCCAACACCGCGCCCACCGGAAACGACCACCTTGGCGGATGTCAGTTCTGGACGGTCGCTTGCGGCAACCTTGTCTTCAACCCATTGTGACAGGCCCGGATCGGCCGCCGCTGCGACGGTTTCCACCGTTGCCGCGCCACCTGTCCCTGCCGGATCGAAGGTTGAGGTACGGATGGAGACCACCTTTACCTTGTCGGAGGATTTTACCGTCTGGATCGCATTCCCCGCATAGACCGGACGTTCAAAGGTATCCGCATCCACAACGCCGGACACATCCGAAATGACCATTGCATCCAGAAGTGCCGCCACGCGCGGCAGGACGTTTTTCGCATCGGTGGTCGCAGGGGCCACAATATGGCTGTATCCCCCGGCAAGATCGACGATCAGCGCGGCTGTCGGTTCTGCCAGCCGATGGCCAAGGGAGGCGTCTTCGGCGCAAAGCACCTTATCCACGCCTTCCAGTGTTGCCGCTTCGGCTGCGGCATCTGCCGCCTTTGCGCCGGCACAAAGCACGGTGACCGGACCCATTGCCTTTGCTGCGGTCAAGGCCTTTGCCGTTGCATCGATCGAAAGCTTGCCGTCAGTCACTTCCCCAAGCAGAAGAACAGCCATCAGATTACCCCCGCTTCGTCTTTCAGTTTCGCAATCAGTTCATCGACGGAGCCGACCATTTCACCGGCCTTGCGGCCTGCGGGCTCGGCTGTCTTTACCACCGTAAGGCGTGGCGTGACATCGACGCCGTAATCCGCAGGGGTCTTTTCCTCCAGCGGTTTCTTCTTGGCCTTCATGATATTCGGGAGTGAGGCATAGCGCGGTTCATTCAGGCGCAGATCGGCCGTCACGATGGCAGGCAGCTTGACCTTGATGGTCTGAAGGCCACCATCAACCTCGCGCGTGACCATGGCCTGATCGCCGTCAATGCCGACCTCCGACGCGAAGGTTGCCTGACTCCAGCCCAGAAGGGCCGCCAGCATCTGCCCGGTCGCGTTCATGTCATTGTCGATGGCCTGTTTGCCCGCAATCACCAGCCCAGGTCCTTCCTCCTTGACCACGGCGGCAAGGAGCTTGGCCACGGCCAGCGGTTCGATATCGATATGCACGTCATCGGCCGCAACGATCAGGATGGCGCGATCGGCCCCCATCGCCAGCGCCGTGCGCAATGTTTCCTGCGCTTGCTTGACACCGATGGAAACCACCACGATTTCCTCCGCGGCGCCTTTTTCCTTCAGACGGATCGCTTCTTCCACCGCGATTTCATCGAAGGGGTTCATCGACATTTTTACATTGGCCAGATCGACGCCGCTGCCATCCGCCTTCACGCGGACTTTCACATTATAATCGATCACACGTTTGACGGGTACCAAGACCTTCATCGCGTAATTCTCCCGTTTTACAGCCACCCGATGATGGCTTTCCAAGCGATTGCGCAATTGTTAGCGGGTTGGCGCAGCGGATAACAGTGCAAAACCGACCTGAATGATCATGCGCCATTGTTTTGTACCTGACCGGTTTGGTTTCGCCCTTCGTTTTTCAGAACCATTCCTGGAAACTGGCTGATAGTCCGGCATAGATCAGTCTGAGTGAAAGAAGGATCAGGATCGCATCAAGCGCCAGCCGGAACCGGCGGTCATCAATCCGATTGAGCAGGGTCTTGCCGGCAATTGTGCCCAGAAAACCCGCGCAAATCATTGCCACGATAAAAGCCCACCAATGGGAAAAGGCGAAACCCAGAAGGCCGAATGCGATTGTCTTGAGCCCGTGCTGGACGGTCATCAGGGCGGCGTGAGTTGCGACATGTGAATGACGCGGCAGATTGTGCGACTTGGTATAGGTTGCGACAAAAAGCCCCGTCGCGCCGAAGAACATGGTCAGGAAGCTTGAAACCGCCCCGACGAGCAATGGCCAGTCACGAAGGCCTTTGGGCGGTTTTCCAAGGACGCTCCAGATAACAAAGGATCCGACACCGATCTGCACCCATGCGGGCGGAAGGCTGACAACGATGACACCGCCTGCGGCGGCACCTACCAATGAGCCGATCGCGAAGGCAGGCAAGGCAGGCCAATAGATATGCCCAAAGGTCAGTACAGCCCGACCGAGGTTTGAGCCGACCTGAATTATCCCATGCGTCGGGATCAGCGCGGCGGGCGGCACCAGTGTTGCCATGACGGCAAGCAGGATACCCCCACCACCGATGCCAAAGGCCACGGTGATGAAGGAGGCCGCGAAGCTTATGGCAACCAGCACGCTGAAAACGATCTCGGTCATGCCATCGGGGAGCAATATCTGCGGGATCATCCTGTACTCGTTCTGCCATCGATTTGCCCGGCCCGATCAACGGGGCAGGTCTGAAAGCTTCCTCGCTCAAACGGGTTCATCTTTGGTTGGAGGTCCAGACTTCGGGGTTGATCATGTGGATCGGTTTTCCTTCCGCATAGGCGTTTATCTGATCGTAGATATCCGCGAATTGCAGGTCGAACTCATCCTCTGTCACATAGCCGATATGCGGGGTGCCGATCACGTTCGGATGGCTGGTGACCGGATCATTGGCATCGTGCAGGGGTTCGAGGTCAAAGACATCAAGCGCAATACGGCCCGGACGTCCTGCCGCGAGGGCCTGTTCCAGCGCATTCTTCGCGACAAGACCGGCGCGCGAGGTGTTCACGAATGTGGCGGAGGTTTTCATGGCCAGCAGATCATCGGCGGTGATGATGCCACGCGTTTCGGGTTTGAGGCGAACATGGACGGAAACGAAATCTGCTTTGGCAAAAAAGGCGGTTCGGCTATCGGCAACCGTTTCGTTATCTGCCCGTGCCCGCTGGCGGCCCTCATCAGAGGACCACCAGATAATGTTCATCCCGAAGGCCCGTGCGTAACTTGCCACCTGTCGTGCGATGCGGCCATAGCCATAAAGGCCCAGCGTCCGGCCCGACAACGTCTGGCCAACACCCATCTGCCAGTTGCCCGCCTTGAGCGATGCCATTTGCTGCGGCAACTGGCGGGCCGATGCCAGGATCAGCGCGAAGGTCAGTTCCGCCGCCGCAGTGCACGGCGTGTCGGAATGCATGTTGGAACAAAGAAGTACCTTGTTTTCCGTACAGGCCGCGACATCGACATGTGGATACACGCTGCGCTGCGAAATGAGCTTCAGGTCCGGCAGCTTGTCAAGGAGTTCCCTGGTAATGGGGGTGCGTTCGCGAAACAATACCACCGCTTCGGCAGGGGCCAGGCGGTGTGCAAGCTCATCCACGTCCTTGACGTGATCATTGTAGATGGTGACCTCATGCCCGGCAAGCCGTTCAAAACTGGCAAGGCCGCGCAGGGTATCGAACCAGTCGTCAAGAATATGAACCTTCATAGCAGCTCCTCGATATTGACCGGATATTCGGTTCCGACATGCCCGCCCGGATGTGCGCGCCGGATGACCGGGGATACGACGCGATCGGATACCGGGAAATCCCAGACTGCCGCGCCGCCAGTTCCTGCAAAGTCCGCGACAAGTTCGGGCAGGCGGGTCAAGTCGGTTATGCGGTCGCCACCAATGCCGAAGCCACGTGCGATGGCGGCAAGATCGGTGCGGCCGAAAACGGCACCCGTATCCGGCAGCCCCTCACCGCGAAGCTTGTGGATTTCCGACCCGTAGGCACCATCATTGAGAACGCAAATCAGGATGTTGAGCTTGTGGCGACGGATGGTTTCAAGCTCCTGTATATGCATGAGCAAGGAGCCATCCCCGTCAAACATCACCACCGTGTCACCGGGTTTTGCGGCTGCTACGCCCATTGCATAGGAAATTCCGTTTCCGATGGCGCCGAATTCGCGGATCGTGAGGAAGGTTTCGAAGGGACGTTTCATATGTGCGAAATAGAATGAACAATGGCCGGAGGAATTGACCATCTGCCAACCCTGCGGCAGGGCGGCATCAAGTGCCGTGACCACATCCCGCGGATCGGATAGCCCGGCTTCGGATGGAAACCCGGCAGTGTCACAGGGGGCGTCGGAAATGACCCGCGCCAACCGATCCGTCCGCCAGCCTGGCCTTGGGGTCAGCATGGCGGTCAAAGCCTCGACACCAAGGCGCGCATCGCTGCGCAGGTGGAAATCGGCTGCGACCATGCCCTGGCTCAAGGCCCGGGGGTCCGTGTCGATCTGGATGATCCCGGCCTTGGGGAACAACATGCCCCCGTACAGGTTATGCAGGGTCAGGCGGCATCCGACCGCGATGACCAGATCGGCTTCGGCGAACAGCGCATGCGCCAGTGTTGTCGACATACCGCCCGCAATTCCGACGCAAAACGGATCATCATGAAAAAGCCCGCGCGCAGGAAGCGTGGTTGCCAGAAGTGCACCGGCCTTGTGGGCCAGCGCGCGGCATGCATCGGCGGCATCCGGGGCGGCCGCGCCCAGGCCCCCCATGACGACAATTCGTTTTGCCGCGTTAATGCGCCCGGCAAGGGTATGCACCACATCGGGATGGGGTGGTAAAGGTGGAAGATCCGGCAGGATATCGGCGGATGGTGCGGGCAATTTTGGCGCCACATCCAGTATCTTGCCCTGAAGGTCGAAAGGCACGCCGATTACAACCGGAATACGGTCCTGCTTGGCCTGGACAAAGGCGTTACGGATTTCCTCGGCCATTCGCGGTATATGATGCAGACGGCGATAGACCGCCCCGCAGGCAGTAACAAATGGCGCCTGGTCTATTTCCTGATTGTACCAGGCCGCACTTGCCGGCGCTTCCCCTGCAAAGATTACCAGGGGGATACCTGCACGAACGGCGGCGGGCAGTGCAGTCATCACCTGTGTCAGCCCCGGCCCGCAGGTTACGGTTGCGATGCCGACAGATCCGGACTTGCGCGCATAGGCCGTGGCCGCTGCAACAGCGCAATGTTCGTGACGTACGTAGATCATTTTCGCACCCCGCTGTGAAAGCACGGTGGCGAAATTCATATTGGCGTCACCCAGCAGGGCGAAACAGGTCTGGATCCCCTCGGCCACGAATGCGTCCGCAAGCGCTTCGAAGACATGCTGGGCCATGGGGCGTGGTCCTTTCCGTCATATGAGGCCGTGCAATGCGGCGCGGAGCCGGATATCCGATCCTTGGAACCCTCCGGCTCCCGCTTGTGTATGCAATAGTATACGAAAACGGTATTCAGGCAAGACCCTTCCAGATACTGTCAGGTATCAGGACTTCCCCCCGCGCAAGGCATCGCGCGGTGCGGACCACGCCTGCTGAACGGATCGTGATACCGCCGCCCTCCAGGGCATAGTCCACGACAACCTCGAACACGCCTGAGGGATGTTCTATGCCAACCGTCACCGGTACGGATTGATCCGTGAGGCCATCAGTCAGACCGTCCGCGACGGTTCCCGGCATGATGGCACAGGTGGCAATACACTGCGCGCCGGTCACGGCCATGGACGGGTGGCAGGCCCATGGCATGAAATATCGGGCCGTGACACCGCCGCCATTGCGCGGTTTTGCAAGGAGCGTGATCTTGGGTGTCACCGATTTTGATACATCACCGAGCCCCATCATCTTACCGGCCTTGAGCCGGATCGGTTCGATCCGGTCGTAGAAGGCACGGTTTTCGTCAAGCTCCTTCTGACTTTCATAACCGGTCAGGCCGAAATCTTCGGCGCGGGCGATCATTACGGGCATGGCGACATCCATGCAGGTTACCTCAACCCCGTCGATCACATCGCGGATATTGCCTGTTGGCAGTAATGCACCCGTCACCGACCCCACGGTTTCCATGAAGCCCAGCCGGATAGGTGCTGCGGTGCCCGGCACGCCCGCGATTTCGAAATCCCCATCGTAACTCACCGTGCCGCCAGAGGTCTGGATGACCGCCTCGACAACCGCGCCGGTATTGACTGCATGGATCTTGATGGTGGTTTCCCCATCCCTGGCGGGAACCAGCCCCATTTCAATTGCGGCGGGGCCGACACCGACAAGGATATTGCCGCAGGTCGGGCGATAGTCGACTTCGCGCTTGTCCACGGCGACCTGGGCAAAGAAATAATCGATATCGCAATCTTCGCGCTTTGACGGCGAAAGCATCGCAACCTTGGTCGTTACCGCATTGCCGCCACCGATCCCGTTGATATTGAGAGGATGCCCCGCACCAATAGCAGCCATCAGGACTTCGGACAGGGTCGCCTCGTCCTGCGGCAGGTCCTCACGCCGGAAATACGGTCCGCGTGAAGTACCACCACGCATGAAGTGATAGGGGATAGCGGTTTGTGGCATTGTATGATCCTCAGGTAAGTGGCCAGGGAAGTTCGGCGAGTGTTTGCAGATATCCCGGGGGCAGGTCACGCCCCAGTATCCATGCAAGACCGCATATGAAAGCGATTCCGATGGCGGACGCGAATATTGTCTGCGACCAGCTGAACCGCCCGCGCACCCGGAAGAAGGCAAGAAGGAAAAATGACAGTGCGATAAAAAGCCCCACCGCAAAGGTCATGGCGACAAGCGCCATGAACCAGGCAAGCGTGGACCAGAGCCCATGTGGCGCCTTGCCTTCCTCACCCTGTTCGAGATCGATGAATACGTCATCGGTTGCGGGCGCACGCAACATCCTCAGCAGCAGGATCGCACCGCCAATCAGTGTCACGATACCGATGGTCAGGGGAAAGATCTTGTCCTGCAAACGGTTCACGCCCCAGGCATCAAGACAGCTGACTGCTATATAGGCCACGAGTGCACCGAGGAAGATCGCGGGCGCCATCCTTTTTCCCGAAGGCGCGTCGATATTTTCACGGATATTCTTCGAGGCGCGGATGCCGACGATGATTGAAACCACTGTCAGGATGAACAGCCCGATGGCGATCGGCGAAAGCAGGTAGTCCCACCCCGCCTCGGCGGATCTGCGAAACCGCGCGCCGGCAATCTGGTAGGCTTGGTTGACAAAGATCTCTGTCTGGTTCGACAGCACGAACCCGATAAGAAATGCAGGCCGCGAAAAGTCGAAACGCCGCAGCAGGATACCGATGACCCCGATGAAGACCAGTGCGGCCAGATCAAGCGCAGACTGGCGCGACTGAAAGGCGGCGAAGGCGATGATCATGAACAGATAGGGCGCGATAACGGTAAAGCGGATCGTCGTCATCTTGGCGATATGTTTGGACAGCACGATGCACAAGCCGGCGCCGACCACATTGGCCAGCGCCAGCGACCAGACGATTGTATAGGTGATATCGAGATTGTTGCGCACCATCTGCGGGCCCGGCGTCATGTTCAGCAGCGCCAGACCCCCAAGAAAGATCGCCATGGAGCCCGAGCCCGGAATGCCGAAGATCAGCGTGGGGACGAGGCCGCCGCCCTCTTTGGCGTTGTTGGAACTTTCCGGGGCAATGACGCCGCGAATATCGCCCTGGCCGAATTGGGAACGATCCTTGGCGGTTTGAACGGCGGAGCCATAGGCGAGCCAATCGACAACCGAACCACCGAGGCCGGGAATGACGCCGACAATCACGCCGATCACAGCGCAGCGCAGCGATAGCCATTTGTTGTGCCACCAGTCCCTGACGCCCTGCGCCCAGCCATCGCCAAGCGAACCACCTTCGGCAATCGGACGGTCCTGTCGCAACAGCGACACGATTTCCGGCACCGCATAAATGCCGAGCCCCACGATCACCAGCTGGAAGCCATCCATCAGGTAAGGCGTATCATAGGTCGACATACGCAGGCTGCCGCCTGCAGGGGCGGATCCGATCGTGCCGAACAGCACGCCCACGCCCGCCGCAACCACCCCCTTGAGCGGAACACGTCCGGCAAGGATTGCAACCATGGACAGGCCGAGAACCGTGATCATCAACATCTCCGGCAATCCGAAGGCGAGGATCAACGGTCGTGCGATGAGGATGAAAAACGACAGGATCAGGGCACCAAACAGACCGCCGAAAAGCGATGAGGTAAAGGCGGCGGAAAGTGCGCGGGCGGCATGGCCTTGTTTGGCCAGGGGAAAGCCATCCAGAACGGTCGCCTGGCTGGCGGAGGATCCGGGGATGCCCAGCAATACCGAGGAAAACGTATCCGAGGTCGGGATAACGGCGATCAGCCCGATCATCAGCGCAAGGCCCGATGTTGGCTCCATCCCGTACATGAAAGGCAAAAGCAGGGCGAGCCCCGCAATACCACCAAGCCCGGGCAGCACGCCGATGGACAGGCCAAGCAGTACCCCGCAGACCAGATACATCAACTGCGCCGGTTGAAAAATCAGGGCAAAGGCCTGCCCCATGTAAGGTAGGGCTTGCAGGAATGTATCCACGACTGACTCCGCTAGCTGTATTGCAAAAGCCTGCCCGGCATGTGGGCCGGGCGGGCGCTCAGGTCATGTCGGGCAGGATTACTGCATGGATATGCCGTAATCCTCCATCAGCCAGTTGAGGACGTATTCCTTGGCTTCCGGCGAAATCGAGGTTGCCTGTTCGGTCGCCCCGATCGCGCTGTCACCGACCAGCTGCGGATAGGCGCCAAGTACCTCGGCAGCCGCTTCCTTGAACCCGTCGGCGGTCACGATTGAACGCAATGCCTCGGTATAGGTGTCCACGACTTCCTGCGATGCGGAGGATGGCAGGAAGATGGTTTTCTGGTTGCCGAAACCCGCGATGAGGAACGCCTTGATCGCGTCCCATGCCACGCCTTCGGTTTCGCAGGCGGCCGTAGCCTCACAGACCTCCTTGAAGGAAGGAAGATCCGGGAAGGTCGGATCGCGCACGATATTGCCGTCACCGTCCAGCGATCCCCAGGAAAAGATCGGCACTGCGAGGCCTTCCTCCACCAGTGGCTGGACATTCGCAATATAGGCGGAGCTTGTCTGGTAATCGATATTGGATTCGCCGCGTTCGAACATCAGGCGACCATCACCGCGCCCCTCCACGCCAAATACCGGATCCACCTGGAGACCGAGCATCTTGAACGCAAGCAGGGGCACGAGATCAAGCGTGGTCGCGCCCTGGCTGCCATAAAGATAGACCTCATCGGCAAGGTCATCCATGTCCCCGTCGAATTTCTCACCCAGATCGGGGGGCAGATAGACGACGCCGCCGGTTGCAGAAGCCAGGATCGGTTTCCAGTCCTTGTATTCATAACGCACGCGTGGATCGCCAAGCAGATAGGGAAATTTGGTTGATCCGGAATCGCCAAAGATCGTCAGCCCGTCGCCCTTGTCCTGTTGGCCCTGAAACCAGTTGGCGCCATCGGTCGACCCCGCACCGGGGCGATAGCGGACCACGACGGTCGGTTTGCCGGGCAGGGCCTCTGACAGCAGTGGGGCGAAGAAATTGGCCCATTGCGACGATCCACCCGATTCCGAGAAGGGAATCGTGTATTCAATGGTCTTGCCGGTGAAATCTTGTGCAACGGCAACTTGCGCTGCGGTTGCCACGAAGGCTGCGACGGTCGTTGTGATGAATGAACGATATTTCATTTATTCCTCCCGATTGGTATCCTTGAATATTCCATTATGCAGAAATCTGGCCAGGTATTTGCACTGGTCGGCTATCCAAGGATGACAGGGCGATTTGCATAAATCAAATCCTTATGATGCAAATCCAGATGCATAAAACTTATTATCCTGCATTTCCTGCCTGATTCAGAGCCGCTTCAGGATTGTGTCGGCGCGGGAATAGAGATCCTGCGCGCCCGGATCCGCATCCAGATCCGCAATCAATGCCTGCCAATCGGCGGTTGCGGCGGCCATGCCCCCGCCCAGGCCCAATTCATCCACAGTGCGCGATACCTCGACCATTTCGGCGGATCGTCTGGTGCCATGCACCATCATCCGTTCAAGATTATAGGCCCCCTTTTCGCGCCAGTTGATGTCGGGGTTGGACGCTTCAAGCGAACCGATAACCTCTTCCTCAACCCCCGCGCGACGGGCGGACAGGAAACATTCGGCGGTCAGTGCTTCCATGCCCTTGACCATGACGGAACGCAGCATCTTGATCATCGAGGCGCGGCCAATCTCGGCCCCGGCCTGACGGGGACACATTTCAAGCGCCGTGAGCATTGCCTCGGCGGTATCGCTATGGGGCCCCGCAATCAGAAGGGGAACCTGATGGCGTTTCGGATAGACAGGCGCCATCACCGCCACATCCACATAGCGTGCGCCCGCCGCTTCAATCACCTTGGCCGATCGGCGTTTCGTTCCCGGTGAACAGGAATTGCAATCAAGCCATAGCGTATCAGGGGCAAGATGTGACGCCGCCGCCTCTGCGGCGGCAAAGGCCTGATCCGCCGTCACGACGCAGAATACCGCCCCAACACCGTCAAGCGCTGCTGCCAGCGTATCCCGGCCATCAACACCCTGCGTTGCGTAGCGGTCGAGCAGGGTCTGACGGGTTTCGGGAATATCGGTCTTGATGTCATAGGCCCGCAGATCGGCGGGTTTCATTTGGCCCCAGCCGCTTGTGAAGGCAATGCCGGCCTCGCCAAAGCCAACAAAGGCGATGTGATCAGGGCGATTGGATGGCGTAGTCATTCTATCCTCCCGTAGAATATTTCCACGCTGCCATAACCACATCTGTTGGGCCATAGGAAATAGCTTTAACTTATGCAGGGATGCGTGCTTCGTATTACCGGTATTTACGGACAGGAAGGTATTTTTCGGCTACCGGATCAATCGCCCCCATTGCATTCGGGAACAGGGTGTCATGTTATTTCAGGCGCTCCTGCGCATCTGCGGTCAGTGCTGCCATTCGGTAAAACCCATGCGCCATCTTCGAATAGGGCATCAGCAGGAAAAATGACAGGACCGACCCGAGATGCAGTGCCAGAAGGGGCCCGACCAGTGCCGTTCCCGTGGCGGCATAAAGGATCAGGCCGCTTAGCCCGACAAAGCCCAGCAACAGCACAAAGCCCATCTCACCGCCCCAGCGGTCACGGGCGCCCAATGCAGGATCGGCCTTGAGCTTGAGCCAGGTAAGCCAGACTGTGCCGATAACCAGAAGCAGACCACCCGGAATGCCAAGAAGCTTCGGGAGTGAAAACACCCCGTAGGGGGCTTCCATGCCGAAAAGGTAATGCATCACCGTTCCTGCCGAGGTCGAGCCGAAACAGAGGACAAAGCCCCAGAGCACCGCCTGATGCGCATGACGTCGTGCCTGCGAATAACGATCATTCGTTTCGAAATTGCACCCTTTTCCGCCACCTGCCAGATTGCGCATGTTTGCCGCCCCGGCAAAGGCATCAACCAGATGGGCAAGGCGTAACCTGCCCGCGCCCACCTCACGCCAGTAGCGGTGCAGCGATATGGCAAGGGCAACAAGGGGCAAGATGAATGCGGGCAGGAAAATTGCCACCATCGCCCCATGCCCCAGATAGGCATAGAACCCCTCGCCCTCGCCCGTCAGTGCCGTGACTGCCCAGAACAGCAGCGCAAACCCGACAACCAGGGCTGCGGCCAGTGCCGTGCCGGAACGTTGAAACAGCCGCGCCAGCCCACCGGGCCAGGCCATGCGTTCCCAGCTTTCCACCCGCGCCACCGCGAGCGCGGCGGGCAGGTTCAGCGCAAATTCGTGCGGCTCGGTATATTGACAGGCATAGTAGCAGCCCCTGCAATTGTGGCACAGGTTGGCAAGCTGCGTGATATCGCCGCTTGCAAAGACCTTCTGCCGTGTGATTGCCGGAAACACCTGACAATAGCCTTCGCAATAACGGCAGGCGTTGCAGATCTCTATCTGGCGGCGGGCTTCTTCGGTGGGGTCCGGGCTGATCGCGCCCGGATCGGTTTGCAATGAGACATCAAGCGACATGTTGCGCGGCCCCCTTGCCCGCGATCCGGCCGAAAACCGTGCCAATGGTCATTCCGAACCCGGCCAGATAGCCTTGACCGAGGATCGACCCGGCCATCATCTCACCCGCGCTCCAGATATTTTCGTATTTGCCCTCCGGCCCCGTCGCCCGGGCCTGGTCATCCACCTTCAGCCCCAGATAGGTAAAGGTCACGCCGGGGCGCAGCGAATAGCCGTAAAACGGCGGCTCGACGATGGGCCTGGCCCAGTTTGTCTTGGCGGGTTCCATGTCCCTTGTTGCCAGCCCGTCGAGTTCCTGTGGCTTGAAGGTTCCTTTGGTACAGGCCGCATTGAAGGCCGCCACGGTTTCCGTGACTTCCCGCACGGGCAGGCCCAGTTTTCGTGCCAGCCCGTCCAGCGTATCCGCGCTTACCGGCGGGTAGACCGAGGGCATGAAAAGATCGATGGCGCGGGCGTCGATGATTGAATAGGCAACCTGATCAGGTTGTGCGGCGACAAGCCGGCCCCAGATCGCGTAGCGTTTGGGCCAGACATCTTCGCCCTCGTCGTAAAACCGGGCTCCGTTCTTGTTCACGACGATTGAAAAGGGGACGCAATCAAGCCGTGTCACGATCCCGCCGTCATATTTCGGGGCGCGGCCGTCGATGGCGACAGCATGGCATTGTGTCGGATCGCCGACCGTTTCGGCACCCTGGTCAAGCATGTCCTTCAACACCACACCCCGATTGTAGGGCGTGCCGCGGATCAGGAAATTGCGCGCGGCTTCGCCCCAGGCACGGGCCAGCCAGTCGATGTCCGATTGAAACCCGCCCGATGCCAGTACGACCGCGCGCCCCCGGATTTCGGCATGTTCGCCGCCCTGTTCAACCTCGGCATGGGTAAAGGTCCGGCCGGCAATGGCGACATGTTTTACCTGTGCTTCGTAAAGCATCGTGATGCCAAGATCCTCGGCAGTGTTGTAATAGGCATTCACCAAGGCCTTGCCGCCCCCGAGAAAGAACGCATTTGTCCGGTCGAGCGACAGGGTACCTGAAAGTGATCGTTGAAACTGGACGCCATGGGCTTCCATCCAGGGCAGGCATTCCTGCGAGGTGCGGATTGCAAGACGTGCCAGATGTTCATCCGTTTCGCCCTTGGTAACCCGCAGGAGGTCATCGAAGAATTCGTCTTCGTCATAGGTCTTGACCAGTGGGCCGAGCGGCCCGTGATGCATGCAGCGAAAGTTGCGGGTATGGCGTGAATTGCCGCCACGATATTCCTTTGGTGCACCTTCAAGCACGATTACGCGGGCGCCCGTTTCAGCCGCGGTGATTGCTGCGCATAGGGCTGCGTTGCCACCGCCCACGACGACGATATCCCATTCGACCTCTGCCGCGGCCTTCAGTTCAGGCATGATGTGCCTCCTCATCGGCTTCGATCAATCGACCGGTACTGCGCAACTGTTGCAGGCGCGTGCGTTGCGCGGATTCCATATGTATGCGCATCGCGGCCTCTGCCGACGGGGCGTCGCGGCTGCGCAGCGCATTGATCACCTGATCATGTTCCTCGATGGCCTGGCCTATGCGCCCGGCTTCCTGCAGGGTGGATGGCCCGAGGATCAACAGGGTTGTCTCGATTGCCCGTACCGCGCGCAGCAGGAAACGGTTACGCGCTGCCGCGACCAGTGTCTTGTGAAACTGTCGGTTCAGGTCATAGATCAGCGTTCCGTCCTTGAGGTTGTCGGCCATTTCGGCGTTGATTGCGGCCAGTTCCTCAATCTCGACCATCGATGCGCCTTGTGCGGAAAGCCGTGCCGCCGTCCCCTCAAGCACCCAGCGCATTTCATAAAGTTCCATGATCTCGGGATAGGTAAGCTGGCGCACGACCGCACCTGCACGCGGCATGTGGGTTACCAGCCCATCGGCCTCAAGCTTGCGGATCGCTTCGCGTACGGGGGTGCGGCTGATGTCAAACCGTTCCGCGATTTCCGTTTCGGTCAGCCGGGCGCCGGGCGCAAGTTTTCCGGTGCGAATATCGTCAAGCAGACGTGCATAAGCGCCTTGCCCCTGTAACCCACCAGAAGGAATATCGTTGTTTTCCATCATGTATGCAGAAGTATACATCTGGATACATGACGTCAATGGCGTTCATCCGCTATTGGTGGAACATGTGATATATGGTGGTGTCATGGCCTCCCCTGATCCGGGCGCAGTGCCAGATAGGTCTGTTCCGCCTCGAAGACGAAACGCAGGATCCGCTGGCCTGCCATCAGCGCATCCTTGCGGCGAAAGGCTTCCAGAAGTTCGGTCTGTCCCGCAACGATGATACGATGGGCTTCGGGATCACGCATGGTTGCAAAACGGACCGATTGAACCTGCCCCGAATAACGTTGGATCGTCTGCCGCAATTCGCCATTGGGCACTGAAGCCAGCCAGGTATTCCGAAAGATTTCGGATGCGCGATAGAAGGTTTCGAATTCACCGGTCCGCAGAGTGGAAACGGTTTCGGTCACGGCGCGTTGCATCTGGCTGAACTCGGCCTCGGTCCGCGCCTGCGCGGCGCTGGCGGCGGCATGGGGTTCCAGCAGGCGCCGCAATTCAAAGAATTCCATGATCCGTTCATGCCCGAGGCCTGGCAGGGTGAAGCCCCGGTTGGTCCCTTCCAGATAGCCTTCGCTGACAAGTTGCATCAGGGCTTCGCGAACAGGCATGCGCGATACGCCCATTTCGGCGGCAATAACGGTATCGACAAGCCGATCTTCCGGCCCGATTTCACCGCGCAGGATGCGGCTGCGCATGATTTCATGGATCCGTTTGCGATGGCTGTTGCGAGACATGACAGTCCCCCCTGTCACCTGTAATCAGTATCAGGCCATAATAGTATACTGATTTCAGGTTATATTTGACTTGATAAGACAAAATATGCCGAATTTTGATGGATCATACAGATTTTCAATTGCAAATAGTATACTTTTTGCTACGTTTTCGGGTGCTGATTATCTGTTTGAGGCCTGAATGACGCGCATCTTGCCCCAGGTTGCCCATATGGCCGCGGCCGAGGTCGGGGTGCCTGCCGATTTCGCGTTGGCGCGCCTTGCGGATGCGGAATTTCTTGGGGGCTGGTCGCTTGGGTCGATGGACCTGCAACCGCTTGACGGGGGTGTCTTTCGCGGACGGTCGCTTTTTGATGGCGCGCCTGCGCATATTGAAATTCATGTTTCTGAAACGCTTGGCCTGATCGACTATGCCGTGGGCACGGCCGAACATCGCAGTGCGCGGATCTTCATCCGGGTTACGCCCGGACCGGTTCTGGGGCAGGGCGCGGAAAGCTGTGTCGTCACCTTGCATGCGCTTCGTGCCGCAACGGCCAGTGATGCGGCATGGACCCGCACCTGTACCGTGCATGAAACTGAAATTCTGCTGATCAAGGCACAGCTTGAAACCGCACTGACAGGGCAGTCGGGATGAATTCGGGCCTGCCTTTCCGGCGCGCGGCGCGTGAGGGGCGATTGAGCAGCCCCACCGGTAGTATGGCACCCGGGTTGATGCAGGCCAATCTTGCGCTGATCCCCGAAGGGCTGGCCGATGATTTCATGGCTTTCCTCAGGGCCAATCCGGCGCCTTTTCCATTGCTGGCGCACGGGCGGGCGGGGGATCCTGCCTTGCCGGAACTGGGTGAGGATATCGATCTGCGCCACGATCTGCCGCGTTACCGGTTGTTCCGGCAGGGTCGGCGGATGGAAGACCCGACCGATATTGCCGGGGTCTGGCGAAATGATCTGGTTCCTTTCGCCATCGGTTGCTCGCTCAGTTTCGAGGCTGATCTTGTGGCCCAGGGTGTTGTGTTGCGGTGCCACGCGCCGGGGCAGTGCTGTTCGGCTTTTGACAGTGGGCTGGACCTTGCCCCGGTTGGCCCCTTTGGCGGGCGGCTTGTTGTGACGATGCGCGCCGTCCGGACGGATCAGCTTTTGCTGGCCGAACAGGTTACGCGCGCGCATCCGATGGCCCATGGTGCGCCGGTTCATTCCGGGGATCCGGCCGTGATCGGCGTCGATCTTTCGCGCCCCATCGACGGGATCGGACTGACCGATATCCGCGCCGGGGAGACGGCTGTATTCTGGGCATGTGGCGTTTCGCTGGAACGTGCCATTGCCCATGCCGCACCGGACCTCGCCGTCACCCATGCGCCGGGACATATGCTGATTACCGACCGGCCCGCCATTGCCCTGGCCACCGATCCGGCCACGGCCTGAACCAGAAATGAAAAGGGAGGACAAGACATGAATTTCACCCCACGCAAGCTGACCGGTGCCCTTTTGGGCGCGATGCTGTCCGTTGCGGCGCTGCCTGTGCAGGCGCAGCAGATCACCGTCGGCCTATCCTTGCCTGAAACGGCAGAAGGGTTCGATTTCGTCAATGGGATGTATCGCACCTTCGCCGAACAGGTGGAGGCGAATTCCGAAATGACGGTTAATCTGGTCTATGGCGGGGCGCTGGGCGCGCCCAATGATCGGCTGAGCCAGATGAGCAGGGGCGTGATCGAGATGACAGACGCGGCGGATGGTAACTACGCCTCGATCTTTTCCGATATCATGGTCCTGAACATGCCCTATCTGTTTCCTGATGAGGCGACGGCCTGGGCGGTGCTTGATGGCGAATTCGGGGATGCGATGGGGGAGGCGATCCTGCAATCCAGCGGCATCCGTGTGCTGGGCTGGTGGGAATCGGGTGGCTTCAAGCAGTTCAGTGCCAATCGTGCCATTGAAGGCCCCGCCGATATGTCCGGGTTGAAGATGCGTGTACTGGGGCCACTGGCTACCATCCCGATTGAGGCGATGGGCGCCTCTGCCAGCCCGGTTGCCTTCGGGGAACTTTATACCGCGTTGCGGACCGGCGTTGTGGACGGGCAGGACAATTCGGTTTCTGTTTTCAACCTGATCAAGCTGTTCGAAGTGCAATCGCATCTGATCATGTCGAGCCATGTCTATGCCTTTGGCCCGCTGGGGATTTCGGATGCGTTCTATTCCGGACTCAGCCCTGAAAACCAGAAGGTGATTGATGATGCGGCTGCAGCGGCCATCGACTATAATCGCAAGGCATCCCGCGAGGTTGAGGCCTCGGCCCTGGCCTTTGCCGAAGAGCAGGGCGTGACGGTAATCCGGTTGGATGCGGAACAGCGCAATGCGTTTCGTGAGGTAATGCAGCCTGCGGCCATTGGCTGGCTGCGTGAAAATATCGACAATCCCGACCAGATCGATGCGGCGCTGGCCGCGGTTGAGGCACAGCGCTGACATGGCGGCGCTGGTCGCGGTCATCCATGCGGTTGAAACGGCGCTGCGGATTGTCGCGGCGCTGTGCTTGGCCGCGATGCTGGCGCTGATGGTGGCGCAGGTCATGCTGCGCTATACCGGGGCGGGGGTTCCGGCCTTTACCGAAGAGGTCGCGCGCTATGCGATGATCTGGATGGCGCTGATGGCCTCGGCTGTCGCGGTGCGGGAGGGAAGCCATATCCGTGTCGATTTCATTCCCTCGGCGTTGGCGATCCGCTCGCCGGGAATGGCCCGGATGCTGGAACTGCTGCTTGATGCCATTGTCATGGCCGTTTTCGTGGTGATCTTCTGGCAGGGGGTTGAACTTGTTCAGCTTGTTTCCAACCAGCGCAGTGACGGGCTGCGGATTTCCCTTGCCTGGCCCTATCTGATCCTGCCACTGGCCTTCGGGATCGGCGCAGTCTTTGCCCTGGCCCGGCTGATCGCACGGGAGCGGCTGGCATGACCGATACGCTGATTGTCCTGCTGATCAGCTTTCTTGGGCTGATGCTGATTGGTCTGCCCGTGGCCTGGTCCCTTCTGGCCTCGATGCTGGTCTGGGTGGTCTATGGGGGAAACTGGCGGTTCCTGTCCATTGCGGCGGAACGCATCTATCAGGGGATGGATGTTTTCGTGCTGATGGCGATCCCTCTTTTCATTCTGGCCGGGGAATTGGTCAATGCCGGAAAGATCACTGACCGGTTGATCCATTTCGCCAATGTTGTTTTCGGCTGGATGCGCGGCGGGCTGGCGCAGGTCAATATCGGTGCCTCGATCCTGTTTTCAGGAATTACCGGGGTTGCGTTGGGGGATATTGCCGCATTGGGGCGGGTGTTTATCCCGGCCATGGCCAAACAGGGTTATAGTTCGGCCTATGCGGCGGCCGTGACGGCCTCATCCTCGATCATCGGGCCGATGGTTCCGCCGTCGCTGGTGGCGGTGATCTACGGGTCCATGACGGGCCTGTCGATCGGGGCGCTGATGGCTGCGACGCTCATCCCGGGGCTGCTGATCGGGGCGTTGCAGATGGGGTTGGTGGCGTTTCAGGCCCGGCGTCTTGGCTTTCCCCGGATTGAGATGGAACGCACGCCCTGTGTCATCGCGCGGGCAGGTGGACAGGCGCTGATCCCGTTGATGATTCCGGTCATCATTCTGGCGGGGCTTCTGGGCGGGCTGATGACCCCGACCGAGGCAGGGGCGGTTGCCGCCGCCTATGCGCTGATCATTGCGCTGTTTCTCTATCGTACTTTGAACGGCCGGGAACTGGGCGCGGTGTTTCAACGTTCCGCCCTGTTTTCAGGGCAGCTTCTGATCATCGTGGGTTGCGGCGCGGCTTTCTCCTGGGTCATGGGGATGGAAAATGTCCCCCGGATGGTTGCCGGGATGATTGAGGAATGGCAGCTTGGCTATCTGAACATCCTGCTGGTTTTCAACGTGATCCTGCTGATCCTGGGCATGTTCATTGACCCGACGACAGTGATTATCCTTTTTGGTCCGATCCTTTCGGCGGCGGCAGTGCAGGCGGGTATCGACCCGCTGCATTTTGGGGTGATTGCAATTCTGAACCTGAATATCGGCCTGCTGACTCCGCCACTGGGGGTCTGCCTTTTTGCGGCGGAACGCATCGCGGGTTGTGGGCTGGGGGCATTGATCCGGGCGACGGTGCCATTTTTTCTGGTTAATCTGGCGGGGCTGGGATTGGTTGCCGCCGTGCCCGGTTTCAGCCTCTGGCTGCCCCGGGTTCTGGGCTTCTGACGCAAAGGATACATCATGCGGCGCAATACCAACGGGGCGGGTTATTTCCTTTATCACTCCATCGGGATCTATCCCGGCAAGGAGGAGGACCTGGCCCGCGCCATGGCGGAATATGCTGCAGTCTGGTCTGCGGCGGATGATCGGCAATGGGGTTATGTGCTGCGCAAGCGGCAGGACTTTATCGAAGCTTGGGGCCGGTTGATCAACGCGCCAAAGGGATCCATCGCGCTGACTGACAATGTGACCGAGGGCATGAACAAGCTGATGCGTTCCCTGCCCGAAGGCAAGCTGCGCGGCAAGCGTGTGCTGGTTGCGGCGGATTGCTTTCCTTCGCTGCATTTTCTGCTGGCGGGGCTGGCCCCGAAAATGGGTTTCACGCTGGATACCGTGCCGCTGAGCGAAGGCAGGGCCTGGGTGGAAACCGATGATTTCATTGATCGTTGGGGGCCGGATGTGGGCCTTGCACTGCTGACATGGGTGACCTCGACGGCCTCGGCGCGGATGGATTATCCCGCGCTGGTTGCCCATGGGCGGCAGATGGGAAGCCTGATTGTGGCGGATATTACCCAGGCTGCCGGGCTTTTGCCTTTCGATGTGATGGCGCCGCGCGTGGATTGTGTGCTCTCGACCAGCCTGAAATGGCTTTGCGGTACGTCAGGGGCCGGGATCCTTTATGTTGACAAGGCGCTGGTTCCCGAATTGCAGCCCGAAACCCGGGGCTGGTTTTCACAGAACAACCCCTTTTCCTGGGATCTGGACAAGTTTGAATATGCCCCGGATATGCGCCGTTTCGATACGGGGACGCCCGGTTCGGTCGCGGCGGTGGCCTCACTTCCGGCAATCACCTGGTTTGCGGCACAGGATCAAGGGGCGATCGCGGCCCGAAACCGGAAGATGGTTGATCGGATCATTGCGCGTGCGGATGCGCTGGACCTTCCGCTTCTTTCCCCGCGTGAGGCCGAACGGCGCGGTGGGGCGGCCATGTTGCGCATGCCCGATACGGCTGAGGCGGCAGCAATCGTCGGTGCCCTGGGAGTGGAGGGTTATTCGGTTGATCATCGTAGTGCGATCCTGCGGCTGTCACCCGGTATCGTGACCGAGGAACATGCCATCGATGAAACCTTTGATCTTATCGAAGAGGTCATGGCCCGCCGCAGCCGCCGTTTTGCAGGGCGGAACGATACGCCGCAGGGTGCGAAGGCAGGTGACCCCGCCGCGCTATTGGGGGATCTTGGTACGGCGCTGATATCCGGTGCCGTGCGGGTTGTGGATTGTACCGCGCCTCTTGGTCCGGAAACACCGCTTCTGCGACTGCCGGAGGATCTGGCCCGAAACACGCCGCAGGTGCAGATCCACAGGATTTCCGAATATGATGCCGATGGGCCTTTCTGGGCCTGGAACTGGTTGGAACTGGGGGAACATTCAGGCACGCATTTCGATGCACCGCATCACTGGCTGACGGGGCGTGATTTTCCCGATGGGTTTACCGATACGCTGGATGTCCAGCGCCTGATCGCACCGGTCAATGTGATCGATTGTTCCAGGGAGGTCGGCATTGACCCTGATTTCCTGCTCACTGCCCGGCATGTCAAGGAATGGGAGGCGCAGCATGGCGCCATTGCACCTGGCGACTGGGTGGTCATGCGCACCGATTGGGACCGCCGCATGCATGATGCCGCGCTTTTCCTGAACGAGGATCCCGATCCAGGGGTCGGGGGTGCCCATTCCCCCGGACCTGCGCCGGATTGCATCGATTACCTGCTGGCGCGCGGTATCGTTGGCTGGGGGACGCAATGTGTGGGAACCGATGCGGGCATGGCAGGCAAGTTCAGCCCGCCCTTTCCGGCGCATAACCTGCTGCATCGTGACAATTGCTTTGGCCTGGCGAGTCTTTGCAATCTGGATCAGATCCCGCCCAAGGGCGCGATCCTTGCGGTCACACCGTTGAAGATCCACAAGGGTACGGGTTCCCCCATTCGTGCGCTGGCGCTGGTCCCGGATCAATAGGGTTCAAGGCGAAAGCCCCCCTGTTTCAATGGATGCAATCAGGGGTGCTGGCAAAAACCTGATTTTCTGGGTATCGTCCCAAGTTGTCAAACAAAGTGGGACAACATGTCTAAGGATGAGTGCGATCCGGTCAATCGGGGATCGGGCAAGACGGATAATTTCGTGTTGGCGGATTTCTTTCCCTACCAAACACGGGTGTTTTACAAACATGTGTCCCAATCCGTTTCCCGGATCTATGAAACCCGATATGGGATGAAACCCTATGAATGGCGAACGATTGCCATTCTTGGCCGCGACAGGGCCTTGACCGCCGCACAGGTGGTTGAACTTTCCAGTATTGACAAGGTTTCTGTCAGCCGCGCGGTTTCCGCCTTGCGCAAACGGGGCTGGATCATCGAAAAAACCAACCGCAAGGACGGGCGCAGCAAGATGCTGCAGCTTTCCGTTGCGGGGATTGCGGCCTATGACAGGCTGGTGCCGGAAATGCTGGCAATGGAACGGAACCTTCTGGCCCCGCTCGACAGTGCCGAGATTGCCGAATTGCGGCGCCTGATGGAAAAGGTGCGCCTTGCCGGGATGGCGGAATGACGGTTTCAGCTTTTGGGTCGATACCGCAGCAGTAAACCACCGTAAAACAGGGCGAAACCACCGAAGGCCAGTATCCAGAAGGTGCCGGAGATGTGGTAGAACATATCTGCCTGCGCAGGCAGGATCCCGGCAAGCAGCCTGAGTATGACCGAGGTGATGAGCAGAAGATAAACCGTCAATGTGCCCGGGCCGGCGGTCAGTTCCTGCCCGGTATGGCCCAATGTCGCCCGTGTCATGACTGCAAGTGTCATCATTCCGATCCCGCCTGCCATCCACAGGTGCTGTGCTGCGCCCTGGATGATCAGTTCGGGCCAGAGGATCGCCACCCCCTGCGTCAGCGCGCCGAGCGGCAGGAAGATGTAGCCGATATGCAGGATCCAGACCAGTGGTTCCGCCCCTGTCCGCAACCCGACCCAACGGGACAGCCGGAGCAGGTGGATGATCCCCGACAGCAGGAGCAGCAGACCCGTCCCGGGCCAGTCGGGCAGGATTACCCAGGTGAGGATGGTTATCAGCCAAGCCAACAGCGAAAGCTTGTCAAAACGCTGCATTGGCGGTGTCGGTAGACGCTGTTCCTTGCGTCGGACCAGCCAGTTCCGTGTGAAGGAGGGGATGATCCGGCCACCAATGAGCGCAATCAGCATGAGGGCGCAACCAAGGCCGAGACGCAACCCCAGCCCCTGTGCGGCAAAATCACCCGAGGCTGCCTCAAAATGGAAAAGCACGTTGGCCAGAATGAAAACCCCGACCAAGGCAATCACCATAAGATTGCGCCAATTTCGTCCGGCCACGATTTCCCGTGCCATTGCCAGGGCAAAGGCCGTCAGGAACGCAAGATCCGCCAGTGCGGTGACCAGCGGCGGTAGCCAGCCCGAGATTGCCATGGCCAGGCGTCCGAGCAGCCAGATGGCGAAAAGCCCCGCCAGCGGCCAGCCGACAATCGGCATCCGGCCTGTCCAGTTGGGGACTGCCGTCATCATGAATCCTGCCAGCACCGCCCCGAGGTAGCCAAAAAGCAGCTCATGCGCATGCCAGGAAGTCGAATTGATGGCGAGAGGAAGTTGAAATCCGCCCGACAACATGCCGATCCACAGGATCATTGCCACCATGGCCCAGATCCCGGCCCCCAGGAAAAACGGCCGGAATCCGAAGCTGAAAAGCGCCGGGCCGGACCAGGTTCGCATTTGTTCTGCTGTGGTTGCCATACTGTTCTCCTTTTCCGCCCGCATGGCCCGCTCTATTGAAACTTCGCCCGGTTTGGATCACGTTTCGATCAATCTACAGCCCATAATAGGTATTTTAAATACCCATTGGAGGCAGAAATGAATCATATTCCCGGATCTCCGCCTCCGGTCAGGAAAAGTATCACCCGCCCGGCCTGGCTCCTGCTGGGCTGGATTTCGCTGGTATTGGCGGCTATCGGGGTGGCCCTGCCGGTTCTGCCGACAACGCCGCTGGTGATCCTGGCGGCTTTTGCCTTTGGCAAGGGATCACCCCGGCTGCATGCGATGCTGGAAAACCATCCGCGTTTTGGCCCGATCATACGGGAATGGCGGGAAAAGGGGGTGATTGCGCCGCGATACAAGGCCATGGCCGTGGGTATGATGGTGCTGACCCTTGTTGCAAGTATCGCGTTCGGCCTTGCTTGGCAGGTTATCCTGGTGCAGGGGGTCTCCATGGCAGCGGCGGCGGGTTTCGTGCTGACCCGCCCCGATGGTGATGGTTGAAACTGCGGCGCGGGGGCTTGCCTCATCCATCGTTTTCCGGGCAATCTGGCGGCCGATATCCTGAACAGACAGAAGATTGTGATGCCCGTTCCCCGACCGTTTTCCGATCAATACACCCGGCTTGCCGAAGAATTTCCACCGCAGGATCGGGTGCTGTCCACGTTGCTGCGTCGTCAGGCGGCGCGTTTTGGGGATCGGCCGCTGATGCGATGTGGCGATGCGCGATGGAGCTATACTGAAACCCTGAATATTGCCGCTGATTGGGCTGAACGGCTACGGCAGGCGGGGATCGGGAAAGGGGACAGGGTTGCGCTTCATTGCGGTAACCGGGCGGAATTCCTGCAAACCTATCTTGGTTGTGCCTGGCTGGGGGCTATCGCGACGCCACTCAATACAGCGTTCAAGGGGGCGCAGCTGGCGCATGTCCTGAACAATTCCACCCCGGCATTGCTGCTGCGGGAGGCGCGTTTTGCCGAGGCCTATGCCGATCTGCCCGAAGAAACCCATAATCCGCCACAGATCTGGACAATTGATGAGGCTGGCATTGTCGATGCCGCAGGCACGCCGGTGATGCCGGGGCAGGGTGATCCGGATCGTCCGCCCCCCGTTCAGCCGTCGGATACCGTGGCAATCCTTTATACTTCCGGTACGACGGGACCGTCCAAGGGGGTTTGCTGCCCCCAGGCGCAGCTTTTCTGGTGGGGTGTATATTCCGCGCGCGGGCTTGGCGTTGCTGAAGGCGATGTGCTGATGACCACGCTGCCGGTGTTTCATACCAATGCGCTCAATACCTTTTATCAGGCACTGCTGATGGGGTGCGAATATGTGCTGGTGCCAAAGTTTTCCGCCTCCGGTTTCTGGATGACGGCGCGGGAATGCGGGGCGACAGTGACCTATCTTCTGGGCGCGATGGCGGCGATCCTGCTATCCCGGCCCGGTGCCACGCAGGATCGTGATCACAAGATCCGCGTGGGTCTTGGCGGCGGGGTGCCTGCACAGATGCATGCCCCCTTTCGGGACCGGTTCGGGGTTGCCCTGGTGGATGGCTATGCATCCACTGAAACCAATATGGCCTTTTTCAGTGCTGCCCCTTCGGAGCATCCCGGTACGATGGGATATCTGCAACAGGCGGCGGAGGCGGTTGTTGCAGATGATTGGGGCAATCCCCTTCCCGATGGTGAGGCGGGGGAGCTGCTGCTGCGCCCGCTGGAGCCGGACAGCTTTGCTTCTGGTTATTTCGGGATGCCGGAAAAGACGGTCGAGGCCTGGCGCAATTTATGGTTTCATAGCGGGGATCGGGTGATACGTGAGGCTGATGGCCATTACCGTTTCATCGACCGGATGAAGGACGCGATCCGGCGGCGCGGGGAAAATATTTCATCCTGGGAGGTGGAGCAGGCCATCCTGTCCCATCCGGCGGTTGAATCCTGTGCTGCCTATCCTGTGGCCTCCGATCTGGGTGAGGACGAGGTTGCCGCCGCCATCGAATTGAAACCGGGCATAAGCCTTGAACCACTGGACCTGATCCGACATGTCGAACCCCGTCTTGCCTATTTTGCGGTGCCGCGTTTCCTGCGTTTTGTCGCGGTCATGCCGATGACCGAAAATGGCAAGGTGAAAAAGGTATCCCTGCGGGAGGATGGCCATGTGCAGGATATGTGGGATCTGGAAACATCCGGTTATAAACTGAAACGGTAGATTTTCGACAGGAGCAAGGCATGACCTTTTCCCTCGCCGCCCGCTGTGCCCGAACAGGTCAGTTCGCCATGGTGATCTCCTCTTCTTCCCCGGCGGTGGCGGCACGTTGTGCGCATGTGCGGGCGGGGGTGGGGGTGGTTGCTTCGCAGAATGTGACCGACCCCGCGCTTGGCCCGCTGATCCTTGATGCGCTGGAAACAGGTCAGGATGCCGATACGGCGCTGACCGGGGTGATCCGGGACCGCGCACATGCCGATTACCGGCAGCTCCTGGTCGTGGATCGAAACGGGGTGGTTGCCATCCATTCGGGCCATCAGGTTCTGGGCATTTGGGGGGAGGCACGGGGGCGTGATTGCGCCTCGGGGGGAAACCTGCTGGCCAATGACAAGATACCCGGCGCCATGATCGGGGCCTTTGAGGCGGCGGAGGGCCATCTGGGGGACCGCCTGATATCTGCCCTGCGCGCGGGCCTTGATGCCGGGGGGGAGGCGGGCCCGGTCCATTCGGCAGGTCTCAAGATTGCCGACAGGCTTTCCTGGCCGTTGGTTGATCTGCGAATTGACTGGACGGAGGATTGTCCGATCGCGGCGCTGGAAACCGCATGGCAGGTCTATCGCCCACAGATGGCAGCCTATGTTCAGCGTGCCGAAGATCCCAGCCAGGCCCCTTCCTATGGTGTCCCGGGAGACGCCTGAGCCATCATTCTGCCTCATCATGATCTTCGTTGATATGGCTGACCATGAAGGTCAGCATATCGCTGACATGATCGTCGGAGACCTGATAGAAAATCTGCCGTGCCTTCCGATCCCCCCGGACCAGCCGTGCGCCGCGCAGAAGACGCAGGTGGTGGCTCACCAGGGTTTGTGAAAGATCAAGGCTTTCGACGATTTCGCCCACGGCCTTCGGTTCATGCTGGCAGTTGAGGAGGATCCGAAGCCGTGTCGGATCGCCAAGCAGGCGGAAGGTTTCGGCCAGGATGGTGATTTCGTTCTGGGATGGGTCCTGGCTCATGTCTGGGGCTCCGGATGCGGGTGATGATGGCCTTCTGCATGCGTATGTGCCGTCCGTGTGTTATTGCCGGGTGGCTGTGCGAGGCTACAGGACCTTACCCCATCGTTCCAGTCGATGGCGATAGTGGCATGTTCGATGCCAAACTGTGCGTTCAGTTGGCTTTCGACGGCGCGTACCACAACCCGTGCCTCGGCACCTTCCCGTGGACGAATTTCCATCGTGGCCAGGATGCGGCCTGAAGTGATTGACCAGACATGGATATGACTGACAGCAGCCAGATCCGGCACGTTTGCAAGCAGATGATGTTCGATTTCCTCCGGTGATGCACCGTCCGGAGCACCTTCGAGCAGGATATTGATCGCATTTCGTAAAAGCGCCCAGGCACTGCGCAGGACCAGCAATGAGACCAGTACGGACAGGATCGGGTCGATCGGCGTCCAGCCGGTGTAATAGATCACGATTGCTGCCGCGACTGCCCCGACCGAGCCGAGAAGATCACCGAGCACATGCAATGCGGCCCCCTTGATATTCACATGGTCGCTGTCACCGCGGGTCAGGATCCACAACACGACAAGATTGATCAGAAGGCCTGCCACGGCCACGGCCATCATCGGACCTGCCAGCACCACATGGGGTGCCTGAAAGCGTTCCCATGCCTCATAGAGGATCCATGCGACAATGACGAAAAGTGTGACGGCGTTGAGAAGCCCGGCAACGACCTCAAAACGTGCATAGCCGAATGTCCGGCGCGTATCGGCCACCCTTCGGCCCAGCCGGAAGGCGAAATAGGCCAGTGCCAGTGCGACGGCATCGGTCATCATGTGTCCGGCATCGGCTATCAGCGCCAGAGAGCCCGACAGGAACCCGCCAATGACCTCAACCACCATGAAGCTGGCAATCAGCAGGAAGGAGATGAGCACCTTGCGTTCATTATCGCTGGTTACTGTCGGTACGTGCGAATGGTCGTGACCGTCATGGTCGTGATTGTGGTCATGTGCATGTGGCATGGAGGAACTCCCAAAATAATCACATATAAACATATCTTCATATTTAATATATTTCAAGTCTAACCCTGAAAAGTTCTCATGGGTTTCAATATCCGGGTTTGGCTGACTTGTGCGCAAACGACCTTTCCGGCCCTGCCGCGATGATCAGGCTGGTTTTCTGGGTGTTGGCTTTAATGCCGAATCCCATGCGATCACGCCCGGATCCAGGGTGATTGCATGATGTTGCAGGCTGCGTGCCAATACGCGGCGCGGCAGGTCGCCGGCCATGCGGATGGCCTGCCGGGGTTTGACGATGTCCCAATCCACCATATTGCGCACGGCCTGATCCAGCCGCAGAGCCGATCCTGCCAGCCCGGCCCTGTCGGGTCGGGTGGCGCGGCCCTCTTCGTCATGCAGGATTTCCATTCCGGCGAAGGGATAGCGCCCCGGAGGTGCAGCGGCGGCGGCCACTGCATCACTGACCAACAGGCAATTTTCCGCCCCCTTGAGTCGCACAAGCGCGGCAAGGGCCTTGCGGGGGATATGATGGCCATCGGCAATAAGGCAGGCGGAAAGCCGTGGTTCGGCCAATTGTGCAAGCAGGGTATTTTCAAGTTTCGGCAGCATCTGGGGCAATCCGTTGCCCAGATGGGTGGAGATTGTGGCCCCGGCCGTTGCCGCTGCCGCCACCTCATCGAACAGTGCCGCAGAATGACCGATTGCCAGGGTCTTGCCCGCAGCGGCCAGGGTGGCAATGGCCTGCCGTCCGCCCCGGCGTTCCGGGGCGAGGGTGATCAGCAGGATGGGCCGGGACAGATCTGTCTCAAGATCAGGGATAAGCCCCGGCAGCGGATCCGTCATTGCTTCGGTATCGTGGCAGCCGCGATACCCGTCTGCCGGGTTCAGGAATGGACCTTCAAGATGATAGCCCGGAACCATCGCGGGGCCGAGGCGGCTTTGCCGCACGGCCTGGTCCAACGCGGCAAAGCGTTGTGCCAGGGTTTCCGGGTGTCCGGTAATGATCGTTGGCAACAGTCCCGTCACGCCATCGGAAAACAGGACTTCCAGCGCATGGTCCAATGCCGCCGGAGTCAGCCCGGGGTCATTGAAATCGACCCCGGCATAGCCGTTGACCTGCAAATCGAAAAGGCCGGGGGTTTCCACCCGTCAACCCTGATGGCGCAGCAGGCTGGCCGAAGCGCGGTCCAGATAGACCGAACAATCGCCGTGTTCCTGCAGGATGGAACCGGGGGCAAGATTGCTGACCGGTCCTTCCAGCGCGGCGGCAACAGCCTTGGCCTTGCGTTCATCGGGTGCTGTGATCACGATCTTGCGCGCCTTCATCATCTGCGGGATTGACATTGAAATTGCCCGCTGCGGCACATCTTCCAGGGTGGGAAACCAGCCTTCACCCATTTGTTGGCGGCGGCAGGCTTCATCCAGTGCCACTTCGATATAGGGGTCCTTCGCGTCGAAATCGGCGGGCGGATCGTTGAAGGCCAAATGGCAGTTTTCCCCGAAACCGGCAAAGCAGACGGCGATTTCCTCTTGTGCGATCCGTGTGTTCAGGGAGGCCAGAACTGCGGTGCTGTCGGCGGCGTCGCCATTGACGGGTACGAATTCCCCCAACCCATCCACAAGATTGACGAAACGGTCCCGCAGATAGCCACGGAAGCTTGCCGGATGTGTCTCTGGCAGGCCGATATATTCATCCAGATGGAAAGCCGTGACCTTGCCCCAGTCCAGATCTTCCGCAACGAGGGCGGTCAGCATTTCAAACTGACTGGCCCCGGTGGCCACGATGATCGTGGCTGTCCCCTTTTCTTCAATTGAGGCACGGATTGCCGCGGCCCCTTCCGTGGCCGCTGCGCGGCCAAGTTCCGTCCTGTCGTCGAAGATTCTGATCTGCATGGCGATTATTTTTGACCGTTTCTGTTTAATAATACGTCTCATGTGGCGGAGGGGCCTGTCAACATGCTTTTTTCGTGTTGGTTTTTTTGGCCAAACATGGATAAAATCTGATTGTGTAGGTCGATTTCCCGCCTATGTCCTGCATGGTGGAAGGCCTGCTTGTCTGATTGCAATGAATGGATCCTGCCCAGGATGGAACCGAGCCGAGTGACCGATATGGAAGCGATGCTGCGCCTTGTCCGTGAGGGCAGGGCGCGCACGCGTGGTGAAATCGGCGAGGCGCTTTCGATGCGATCCTCCAGCGTTTCCGATCTGGTGGGGGAACTTGTCGCGGCGGAATTCCTGCGTGAGGCAGTGGTGAAACCTCGGGGCAGGGGTCGACCGGTTGGTGCGTTGAGTTTCAACGCGCAGCGTTTGGGTGCAATCCTGCTGACGGTCATGGATCAACGGATCGTCGCGCAGGCGGTTGATCTTGATTATCATGTCCTGTCCACCATTGGGGCCGAGCCGGATACCGATGCCGACAACGCCATGATTACGAAGACGATTTCCCGTCTGGTGCGGGAGGCCGCCGGCACCTTTCCGGTCGGAATCGAAATCTGTGCCATTGTTGCTTCGCTATCAGGGCTTTTGGATGTGCCACGCATGCTCTGGTGTGTGTCATCGCGCTGGCCACGGCTGTCCAATCTTGATCTGCGTGCGGCATTGGCAGAGTTTCCCTGGCCGGTCACGATGTTGCGTAATCTTGATGCGGAACTTGCCGGGGCCCTGCTGCGCGATGGGGGATGGGCGCAGGAAAACGTGCTGCTTCTGCACTGGGGTCATGGGATAGGCGCGTCCTACGCCGCGCGTTCCGGGGTCATCAACCTTGACAGGGGGCGGTTTTGTGAGATCGGCCATTGGCAACTGGGCAATGGCAGGCAGCGGCCCTGTACCTGCGGTAATCTCGATTGCCTTGAAACCGTTGCGGCACTCTGGGCAATCGGGGATGAAATCCGCGCCCGTTTTCCCGAACTCCCGCGGGAGGAAACCGGGTTGGCCGAAGCCCTGCGCCATGTGGCCATCGCCGGGGTGCCGGTGATTGACGATGCCCTGCAGCATGTCCTGCGACTGATGGCCAATCTCTGCCGCCTGCTTTTTCCGGATCGGGTCTTGTTGACCGGGCCTTTCGTGCAGCATCCGGAGATCTTTCGCCAGTTTGTCGATACGCTGGTCGATGCGCCACTGATGAAATCGCTTGATCCGGTGCGCGTTGCGACCCTGCCGATGGAACAGAATTTCGAACGCCCCGGCGCGCTGGTACAACCGTTTTCCCGGGCCATTCGAAGGCATCTTGCGGGTGCGACACGATAACCGAAATTCGCTGCGCCGTTGCAACAGAGCCGGGCAGTCGATAGAGGGATGAGGTCAGTCACAGGATCCAGGATGCCCTCTGAACATTCCCTGAAGCATCTCGAACCGGTCTCCGCCCGTATGACGGTGGGCGATATGGTCTATCTGAAGTTGCGTGATGCCCTGGCGGTGGGGCGGTTCGACCCCGGTGAGGTGCTGACCATCGGTGCGATGGCCGAGGTGTTTCAGACCAGCCATATGCCGGTGCGCGAAGCGCTGCGCCGTTTGACGGCGGAGGGTGCATTGACCCTGGGGGCAAGTGGTTCGGTACGGGTGCCTGCCATTGATCGTGCGCGCCTGGACGATATCAGCGCGGTCCGGATCCTGCTGGAACGGCGGGCTACGGAAATGGCGGTTGCGACGATGAATGAGGCGCATCTGACCCGGATCGAACAGTTGGCGCGTGCCCATGCCGCCGCTGCGGGCGGCCATGACCTGCACAACCTGCTGCTGCGCAATCGCGATTTCCATTTTGCGATCTATCGCGCCTCGGGTTCCGATACCCTGCCGCCACTGATCGAATCACTTTGGCTGCAATATGGCCCCTATATGGGGTTATTGTCGAAAAGCCTGAACAAGGCGGATCCAGGGGCAAGCCAGGCCCCCTATACCGAAACCCACCTTGCCATTGTCCGTGCGATCCGTGACGGCGATGCATCCGCCGCCGCGAACGGGATCGAGGCTGATATCCGCAGCACGCAAAAGGAGCTCCGCACTGCCCTGGCGGCCCTGTAGGCGCGCGGATGCGGTCAGCGGCGCTTGACGGCGGTTACCTCCAGTTCAACCAGCATTTCCTCTTCGGCCAAGGTCACGATGACGGTGGTGTTGGTAGGGCGGGGATCGCCAAAGGTTTCGCCCAGAATGCGCGAGGCGGGCAGGATATCTTCACGTTTGGTCAGAAATACCCGAACGCGGACGATATCCCCAAGCCCGGCATCAGCCTCACCCAGGGCCCAGGCGATATTGGCAATGGCCTGCCGTGTCTGGGCTTCAATCCCCTCGGCAATAGCGCCGGATTGGAAATCATAACCCACCGTCCCCGAGACGAAAATGAAATCACCATCCACCACCGCACGGCTGTAACCTGCCATTTCTTCGAATTTGGAGCCGGAGGAGATCGTATAGCGTGGCTGTGCTTGCATGATGGGGGTTCCTTTTCATTTGCGGGGAATCAAATCACTTGCGCATTTGATCAAAAATTGAGTACCAAAAAGCAAGCAATTTCATGAAACATGCGGATTCTCATGCCCAAACTCGCCAGACGCATCACACATACTTCGAAAAAAAGCTATGGCATGTTTGCCAAGGCGCTTGGTTATGAAGGCAAGGGGCACGATCTGATCCATCTGGAACTGGGCAAACCCTTTCACGATACACCGCCCCATATCATTGATGCCACAGTGGCGGCGATGCGGCGGGGGGAGGTGCATTATTCCGACCTCGCGGGGATTATCGAATTTCGTACCGCCATTGCCGAAAAGCTGCGCAGCTATAACGGGATCGAGGCCGATGCCGGGGATATTCTGGTCACCAACGGACTGACCCAGGCATCCTTTGCGGCGTTCATGGCGCTGATTGATGATGGGGATGAAGTGATCCTGCTGGAACCCTATTATCCCCAGCATCTGGGCAAGATCGAAATGGCGGGGGGGTGCCCTGTCATGGTTACCCTCCGGGCGGAAGATGATTACCGGCTGGATCCCGATCTGATCGCCAGCGCGATAACGCCGCGCAGCAAGGCCATCGTTCTGGTCAATCCCTGTAACCCGACGGGTCGCGTCTATTCCCGGCAGGAACTGGAAGGTATCGCGGAACTTGCCCGTAAACACGACCTTTTCGTGATTGCGGATGAAGTTTATGACCATATCGTTTTTGACAACGAAACCCATATCAGCATCGCTGCACTCCCGGGCATGCGGGATCGGACCGTTTCGATGTATGCTTTCACCAAGGCCTATGCGATGGATGGTTGGCGATTGGGATATCTGACGGCCGGACCGGCGCTTATGCCCGCACTTGCCAAGATCGTGGCGACCGAGGTGACCCATGTGAATACCTTTATCCAGCAGGGCGGCCGCGCGGCGCTGACGGGGCCGGAGGCGATCCTGCGGGATCTGGTGGCGGATGATCGCAGGAAACGCGATCTCGTGGTGGCGCGGTTGAACCAGATGCCGGGGGTGTCCTGCCGTTTGCCGGAAGGGACGATCTATGCTTTTCCCGACATCTCCGCCACTGGCCTCAAGAGCCAGGAAACCGCTGACCGGCTCTTGGAAGAAACGGGTGTGGTTGTCGAATCCGGGGCCTTTTATGGTGCTGCCGGGGAAGGACATCTGCGTGTTTGTTTTGGCTCCGAAAGCACAGAACGGTTGACCGAAGCCATGGACAGGATGCAGAAATTTTTTAACGCCCTGTAGTCAGGACCAGTCCGTCCGCAGTGCAGGGCGGGCCATGAAAATCACAAGCGGGCAATCATATGACCCGCATATAACAGTCAGGAGGATATCATGACCTTGCGTATTGCCACCCTAGCCCTGTTTCTATCCGCAACCGTATCCCAGGCCGAAACTGTCTGGGATATGCATATCAATTTCCCGGCGGGCAATTTCGATACCCAGAATGCCATGCGCTTTGCCGAAGAGGTGAAGACGGCCACCGATGGCGAGGTGATCATCAATGTGATGGCCGGCGGCTCTCTGGGGCTCAAGGGGCCGGAGGTCATGGGGGCGGTGCGTGACGGCATTGTACCGATCGCGCATTACCACCTTGATACGGCGGTCGGGGATGCACCCTTTCTGGGCATTCAGGGCCTGCCCTATCTGACCCGTGGTTTTGAGGATGCGGCGCGCCTGGATGCGCTGGCCGCGCCGGTCTATAACAAGATTGCCGAACAGAATAACCAGCAGATCCTCTATTCCGTCTTCTGGCCCGGGGCGCATCTTTACACCAAGGATCCGGTGACTGGCGTGGCCGATCTTGCCGGACAGAAGATCCGAACCGCAAACAAGTCCAGCACCGATTTCTTTTCGGCGCTTGGGGCCTCGGCAGTGTTGATGCCCTGGTCGGATGCGCTGGTGGCGCTGGCATCAGGCGGGCTTGACGGGATTGCCACTTCGGCGACCTCGGGGGTCGATGGCAAGTTCTGGGAATTCATGGGGGCGATCAACACGATCAGCTATCTCAACCCCACGGCTGTTGTCGCGGTAAATCTCGATGCGCTGAATGCACTGTCCGAGGAGCACCGTACCGCCGTGGTCGAAGCCGCCGCCCGCCTTCAGGGTGATTTCCGCGCGGTGGCTGAGGAAGAAGACAGGGGTCGCCTCGCCGAACTTGGTGAGGCCGGGATGAATGTCTCTGCCCCGAGCGAGGAGTTTTCAGCCGCACTTGAAGAAGCAGCAAGATCGCAATGGGATGCCTTCGCCGAGGCAGCAGGGGCAGATGCCCGCGCAGTGCTTGACGCCTATCTGGCGGAGTAAGGCCGGATGACGCGCCAGGGGCTGGGCGATGCCATTTCCCGCGGCATGAACATGTTGACGGGGCTGAGTTCGGCCCTGGCCGTCATTTTGCTGGGGCTGATCTTCGTCGTGTTGATCGGCGAACTGATGTCACGCAATTTTCTTGGCTATTCCTTTGCCGGAAGCTGGGAACTTGCGGCCTTCATGATGGCTGCGATGTTTTATCTTGGTCTTTCGCCTGCATTAAAATCGGAAACCCATGTGCGGGTGCGGATGCTGCCTGCGCTGCTGTCCCCAGGTGTGACGCGCCTGCTGGAGGCGGCCGTTCTGATCATTGCAATCCTGGTGACTGGCTTTGCTGCGCTGGCATTGATCGAACTGGCGCTGACCTCGCTTTCGCGAAGCTCCAAAAGCTGGGAACTCGCCATGCCGCTGGCAATCCCGCAAGGCGCTGTGGCACTTGGCATGGTCCTGTTCTGCCTGAGCTTTCTGGCGCGGTTCCTGCTTTTGCTGCTGGGTCATGATCAGGCAGGGGGAGGAGGCGAATAATGCCCGTCATCATTGCCACGCTTGTTGCGCTTTTCTTCCTGCTGTTGGCCGGGGGCGTCTGGATCGGAATTTCCATGATCGCGACGGGCGCGGTGGGGTTGGAGATTTTTCGCAATCTGCCGGTGGACAAGGTTCTGGGCCAGAGCCTTTTCAACACGTTGTCCTCCACCGAATTACTGGCACTGCCACTTTTCATCCTGATGGCGGAACTGCTGTTCCGTACCCGGATTTCCCAGAACATGTTCAACGGGCTTGCACCCTGGACGGGCTGGTTGCCGGGGCGGCTTTTGCATATCAACATCATTGCCTCCACGCTTTTCGCAGCGGTCAGCGGATCCTCCGCCGCGACGGCCGCGACAGTGGGGCGGATTACGCTTTCGGAACTGGACAGCCGCGGTTATGACCGCTCCATCGCCATTGGGTCGCTGGCCGGGGCGAGCACCATCGGCTTTCTCATTCCGCCCAGCCTGCCGATGATCATCTATGGAGTGCTGGCAGAGGTCTCGATCCTGAAGCTATTCATTGCCGGGATCCTTCCGGGGCTGATCCTCGCGCTGGGGTTCAGCCTGATGACAATATTGCTGTCGGCCCTGCGGGGCGGGGCCGGCAACCAGAGGGAAAGCTATGGCACACGGGACCGGGTTGACAGCATCCGTAAGCTTGGCCCGATCACCGGGTTGATCCTGTTGCTGATCTTTGCCCTTTACGGTGGTTTTGCCAGTCCGACTGAGGCAGCCGCCATCGGTGTGGCCGGGGCCCTGGTCATCGCGGGTGTTTCGGGAGATCTGACGATGGCTGCACTGAAGGAGGCGGGGGCCTCGACCATCCGGACCTCCAGCATGCTGGCCCTGATTACCAGCGGCGGCGCCTTCCTTTCGGTTGCCTTCAACTATCTGGGCGTGCCGACCTATGTGGTGGGGCTGGTCAATGGGGCAGCGCTTTCGCCGGTTGCGATCATCGTGACCTTTCTGGTGATCTACCTTATTCTCGGGGCGGTGCTGGACGGGATGTCGATGATTATCGTGACCCTGCCGATCACCCTGCCGGCGGTGGTCGCGGCAGGCTGGGATCCGCTCTGGTTCGGGATCTTTCTTGTGGTGACGATCGAGATGGCGCAGCTGACGCCGCCGATTGGCTTCAACCTGTTCGTAGTGCAGGGCGTGACCGGCGAATCGATCACGAATATCACACGCTGGGCCGCGCCTTATTTTGCGGTTCTGGTTCTGCTTGTTGTCCTGTTGATCGCCATGCCGGGGCTTGTGCTCTGGTTACCCAACAGCATGTAGAGCGTATTCCGTTGAAAAACTCTT